>CANJPU010000036.1 GCA_947476285.1 Comamonadaceae bacterium
CCCCCCTTTGACCAGGCGAACCGCCTCCAGCTTGAATTCCAGGGTGTATTTGCCCCGGGCCTGTCCGTCTTTTCTCTTGCTCATCTTCGATCTCCAATTGCTGAATTTTCACATCAGCTATGGAGTACGTTTTTCGGGGGCAAGATCACCCTGCGGCTATAGATGAACTTCCTGTGGACACCGAGCCCAACCCCGAAGGCCGCGCTTCGCAACCGAGTGAGCCATCCAGCACGCCGCGGCATTCGCCCTCTCCTTCGCGTTGTGAGGGTGCTCACGAGGCTCCTACCGCAATGCCGGCCCCTCTGGCCACTCCGGCCCCTCTGGCCAGGCCGGAGTGGCCGGCCGGGCCGATTTGCCAGATGCTTTTCCCTCGCCTTAGGCGCGGCGCTGTGCCACCTCCCCCCGGCGGGCCTACGCCTTGAACATGGTCGCGCCGTGCACGGCACCCCTCAAAACCACTTCCTAAACTCAACGCTTACCCTCAAGCCTTGAGCTCCAATCACCTTCTCATTCCTTCCAATGCATAAAAGTAAAAGAAAACCCCGTCCAGGTGGCGACGGTGACCCGAACCCCCCCCGCCAGCCAGGTCACTTTGACGCATGGATCTTTCCTGGCCGCCCCAAAACAGGCCCGCCAGGCGCATCAACCAAGCAGCCCTCAAATACCCTCGGCAAGACGAGAGCGCCCAGCTTGCCCTGAGTCCGACGCCCCCTAAGCGCGGCACAAGTCAAGGCCCCGCGCCAGGCCGGTAAGATGGCGCCCTCGCCTCTTCACACCCCGTCTGCACCCTAATGCCCCCCGGCCTGAACCTCGCCCAGCAAGAAGCTGTCAACTACATGCACGGCCCTTGCCTGGTGCTGGCGGGCGCAGGCTCGGGCAAGACGCGGGTGATCACGCACAAGATCGGGCGCTTGATTCAGGCCGGACTGCCGGCCAAACGCATCGCGGCCATTACCTTCACCAACAAGGCCGCTGCCGAAATGCGCGAGCGGGCCAAGGGTTTGATCGGGCGTGATGCGAGGGAAGTGCTGATCTGCACCTTTCATGCGCTGGGCGTGCGCATGCTGCGTCAGGACGGCGCGGCACTGGGGCTCAAGCCACAGTTCTCCATTCTCGACAGCGACGATGTCACCAGCATCTTGAAAGACGCCGGCGGCACCACCGACGCGGCCACGGCGCGCCAGTGGCAGTGGGCCATTAGCCTGTGGAAGAACACCGGGCTGAACGCCGAGCAGGCGCAGGCGCAGGCCCGTGACGACAACGAGCAAATCACCGCCCGCGTGATGGCGCGCTATGAAGAGCGCCTGAGCGCCTACCAAAGCGTTGACTTTGACGACTTGATCGGCCTGCCGCTCAAGCTGCTGCAGCAGCACCCGCAGGTGCGCCAGAAGTGGCAAGACCAACTTGGCCATGTGTTGGTGGACGAATACCAGGACACCAACGCCGCGCAGTACGAGGTGCTGAAGTTTCTGGTTGGCGAGCGCGGGCGCTTCACTGCAGTGGGCGATGACGACCAATCCATCTACGGCTGGCGCGGCGCCACATTGGACAACTTGAAGCGCCTGCCGCTTGATTTCCCAAAGCTCAAGGTGGTCAAGCTGGAGCAAAACTACCGCTCTACCGGCGCCATCTTGCGCGCTGCCAACAATGTGATCGGCCCCAACCCAAAGCTGTATCCCAAGACGCTCTACTCCGAGTTGGGCGAGGGCGAGCCGGTACGTGTGGTCGATGCGGACAACGAAGAGCATGAGGCCGAGCGAATGGTGGCGCGCGTGCAGTCGCTGCGCGCCAGTGGCCTGGGGCCTGAATGGAAAGACTATGCTGTGCTCTACCGCGCCAACCATCAGGCCAAGGTGTTCGAGCAGGCCTTGCGCAAGGCGCAGATTCCCTACAAGGTCTCGGGTGGGCAAAGTTTCTTTGACCGCGCTGAGATCAAGGACCTGTGCGCCTGGCTGCGCCTGATCGTCAACAACAATGACGACCCGGCCTTCTTGCGCGCTGTGACCACGCCCAAGCGCGGCATCGGCCACCAGACTCTGCAAAGCCTGGGCGTGTTCGCGGGCAAGTACAAGCTGAGTCTGTTTGAGTCATTGTTTTCGCCTTCGCTGGGCTCGGCCTTGTCCAGCCGTGCGGTGGCGGGCCTGCATGAGTTTGGCCGCTATGCGAACGACTTTGAGTTTCGCGCGCGGCACACCACGGGCGTGGACGACGCGCGCGTGCTGCTGCTCGATTGGCTCAAGGACATCGCCTACGAAAAGCACTTGTACGATGGCGAAGAGAGCGAAAAACTCGCCGCCTCGCGCTGGACCAACGTGCTGGAGTTTTGCGACTGGATGGCCAAGCGCTGCGGCGGACAGATTGACGATGCCGCTGGCGTGAGCACGGTGAGCGAGCGCAAGACTTTTCTCGAAGTGGCACAAACCATCTCGCTCTTGTCCACCATCAGCGAACGCGAGCAAGACCAGAATGTGCTGACGCTGTCCACCTTGCACGCGGCCAAGGGCCTGGAGTGGCCGCATGTCATGCTGGTGGGCGTGACCGAGGGGCTGCTGCCCTTCAAGCTGGGCGAAGACGACAAGCCCGCCGGCCACGCCGACGGCCCGATGAGCGAGGGTATCTTGCAGCGCCTGCAAGAAGAGAGGCGCCTGATGTATGTGGGCATCACTCGGGCGCAGCGTTCACTGGCGGTGAGCTGGACCAAGAAGCGCAAAAAAGGCCGCGAGATGATCGCCGCCCAGCCCAGCCGCTTCATCGCCGAGATGGCGCTGGAGCAAACCACCACCAAGGAAGACCCGCGCGAGAAGCTCAAGGCACTGCGTGCGGAGTTTGCCAAGAAGGTAGTGGAGACCGCTGCGGCTGTTGCGGCGGCGAACGCGCCTTGAAGTGGTGCGTGACCACTTATTGACTTAGGGCTTCGCTGAACAAGCCCCTTCCGTTCGGGCTGAGCTTGGCCTCAGCATCATCAGCGTAAGCAGGGCTCTGCGTTGGGGAGATGGAAGTCGCCCACGGATAGCAGACGTGGTTAGAATTATGACTTTATTGGCATAATATTCGACAATGCTGAAGCAAGCGCGCAAACCCATCAAATGGGTCGGCTCGGCCAAACGAGATCTGAACGAAATGCCCGCAGACGTCAAGGACGTGTTTGGCTACGCTATCGATCAGGCACAAGCAGGCGGAAAGCACCCCGATGCGAAGGTGTTGGCTGGGTTTGGGTCAGCGGGAGTCTTGGAAGTCGTGGAGGATCACCAGGGAGACACCTATCGTGCGG
This sequence comes from Comamonadaceae bacterium, assembly GCA_947476285.1. Taxonomy (GTDB): domain Bacteria; phylum Pseudomonadota; class Gammaproteobacteria; order Burkholderiales; family Burkholderiaceae_C; genus Ramlibacter. The sequence goes on from CANJPU010000036.1 coordinate 3,272, forward strand.
TGTACACGGTGAAGTTCGCAGGGTGGGTCTATGTACTTCATTGCTTCCAAAAGAAATCCAAGAGTGGCATCCAGACCCCCAAGAGAGATATGGATCTGATTCATTCACGTTTGAACGACGCGAAGCAAGATTTCATCGCATGGCAGGCACGACAAGGAGTAAGGTCATGATTGCACGGACGAGCACCCCGATCGAGGAAGGCAGCACCAACGTTTACGCCGACCTGGGCTACGCGCAAGCAGGGGAAATGCAGCGCAAATCCCAACTGGCTGGCGAGATCGCACGCGCCATCAAGGCACGCCGGCTGACGCAAGGGCAAGCCGCCGAGCTCTTGGGCATCGATCAATCCAAGGTGTCACGCATCACACGCGGCCAGTTCCGGGGCGTCAGCGAAGCCAAGCTGCTGGAGCTGGTGACCAAGTTGGGGCACGATGTGAAGATCGTCGTGGGTCCCGTGCGCCGACGCGCCGGCAGGATCGAGCTGCAGTTTGCCTGAAGCCTTGCTTTTCAACTTACTTTGTCAGGGCATATGTTCCGCGTCATCACCGCCAATCTCAACGGCATCCGCTCAGCCGCCAGCAAGGGTTTTTTTGACTGGCTGAACGGCCAGCAAGCCGACGTGCTGGGTGTGCAGGAAATCAAGGCCCAGGCCGCCGATGTGGAGGGCACTTTCTGTAGCCCCGAGCCGCTGCGCGGACGCTTTCATTACGCTCAGAAGAAGGGCTACTCGGGCGTGGGCCTGTACGCGCGCCATGAGCCAAGCGATGTGCGTGTGGGCATGGGCGTGCCGGAGTTCGACGACGAAGGCCGCTGGATCGAGTTGCGCTTTGACAAGCCCGGACGCAAGCTCAGTGTGATCAGTTGCTACTTTCCCAGCGGCTCATCGGGCGAGGACCGCCAAGCCGCGAAGTTCAGGTTTCTGGGTGCGATGCATCCCAAGCTGCGCTCGATGAAAGGCAAGCGAGAAATCATCCTGATGGGCGATGTGAACATCGCCCACCGCGAGATCGACTTGCGCAACTTCAAGAGCAACCAGAAGAACAGCGGCTTCCTGCCCGAAGAGCGCGACTGGATGTCGCGCCTGCTGGGCGAGGGCAGCCTGGTCGACGTGTACCGGCGGCTACACCCGGACACCACGCACGATTGCTACACCTGGTGGAGCAATAGGGGCCAGGCCTATGCCAAGAATGTGGGCTGGCGGCTGGACTACCAGATCGCCACCCCGGCAATCGCGCTGCACGCGCGTGCAGCGGCGATTTTCAAAACCCAGCGCTTCAGCGACCATGCGCCGCTGACGATTGACTACGAGATGACGCTTTAGAATTAACTTCATTCGCAAACCGCAGCAATCGGTCTGATCAAGGATTCCCCATGGCGGCAGTTAACCGGCCCGACAAGCTGGCCCAGGATTTTGTGCAGTTCTCGATGGAAGCGGGCGTGCTGCGCTTTGGGCAATTCAAGACCAAGGCGGGTCGGATGTCGCCTTATTTCTTCAACGCCGGTTTGTTCGACGATGGCGCCAAGCTGGGGCGGCTGGCGCAGTTCTACGCCCAGCGCATCATGGCGTCGGGCATTGAGTTCGACATGATTTTCGGGCCGGCCTACAAGGGCATTCCATTGGCAGCGGCTGTGGCCATCGAGCTGGCCCGGCTGGGCCGCAATGTGCCCTACGCCTACAACCGCAAAGAGGCCAAGGACCACGGCGAGGGCGGCAGCCTGGTGGGTGCGCCGGTGAAAGGCCGGGTGCTGATCATCGACGACGTGATGTCCGCCGGCACTGCCGCGCGCGAGGCCATCGCCATCATCCAGGCCACGGGCGCAAGCCCTCAAGCTGTTGCGATTGCGCTGGACCGGCAGGAGATGGCCACCGAAAATGGGGTGGACGTCAAGCACAGCGCGGTACAGTATGTGCGGGACCAACTCGGTTTGCAGGTTTGCGCGATTGCGCGGCTGGCCGATTTGCTTCAGTATCTGCAGATGCACAGCGGCGAAGGGCTGGGCGAGCATCATCAGCATGTGCTTGCCTACAGGCAGCGTTACGGCGTCGATTGAGATGATGTGGAGTTTTTGATGCGGCGGGCAATTCTAGGAGTACTGATGTGGGGCGGGCTGGTGGTGCAGCTTGGCGCCCAAAGTATCTACACATGTGTGGACGCGAAAGGTCGTCGCCTGACTGCTGACCGCCCCATTGCCGAATGTACCGACAGGGAGCAACGGGTGCTGAGCTCCGGCGGCCTGGTCAAGGGAAAGCTAGCCCCCACGCTGACCGCCGAGGAACAGGCCGCCGCAGAACTCAAGGCACAAAAGGCGGTCGAGGAACGCAACCGACAGGCAGAGGAAAAGCGAATCAACCGCGCGCTGCTAAACCGCTACCCCAACCGGGCCGCCCACGACAAAGAGCGCGACACCGCCGCCGCAACCGCCGACAACGTCATCGTGGCTGCCAACAAACGCCTGATCACCTTGCAGGAAGACCGCAAGCGCCTGGATGTGGAACTGGAGTTTTTTCAAGGCGACATCGCCAAGGCGCCTGTCAAACTCAAGCGCCAGATCGATGACAACACACGCAACATTGAGGCGCAAAAACGCTTCATCCTGGACAAGCAGGCCGAGCGCAAGCGCATAGACACGCGTTATGACCAGGAGTTGATCAAGCTCAATCAGCTTTGGGCGCAGCGCGAAGCGCCGGTTCGACCCCCCGCATCGGCGCCATCCGCAAGCCGCTGAATAGGCAAACGCCTGCGGCGGCCGAGACGTGAGGCCTCAGCCTGACGCCAGCTTGCCCCGCAACAGCTCATTGACCTGCGCCGGGTTGGCCTTGCCCTTGCTCGCCTTCATCACCTGGCCCACGAGCGCGTTGAAGGCTTTGTCTTTGCCGGCCTTGAACTGCGCCACGTTGTCCGGGTTGGCGGCAATCACCTCATCGACGAGTTTTTCCAGGGCGCCGACATCGCTCATCTGCTTGAGCCCCTTGGCCTCGATGATTGCATCCACTTCGCCGCCTTCGCCGCCTTCGCCGCTCCACAGCGCATCAAACACTTGACGCGCCGCGTTGTTGGAGACGGTGCCATCGGAAATGCGACGAATCAATGATGCCAGCGCGGCGGCACTGACGGGCACGTCTTCAATGCGCGCTTCGCCCGCGTTGATGCGCCGGGAAAGCTCGCCCATGATCCAGTTGCTGGCCAGCTTGGGCTGGCCGCTGGCCTGGGCCACGGTCTCGAAGTAGCCGGCCATGGCCTTGCTCTGAGTGAGTGTGGTGGCGTCGTACTCCGGCAGGGCGTAATCGCGCACGAAGCGCGCGGCCATCACGCGCGGCAGCTCGGCCATCTCGCCGCGCACCCGCTCCACCCACTCTGGCGCGATCACCAGCGGCGGCAGGTCGGGGTCGGGAAAGTAGCGGTAGTCTGCCGCATCTTCCTTGGTACGCATGGACCGGGTCTCGCCGGTCTCGGGGTCGAACAGCACGGTGGCCTGCACGATCGCGCGGCCGTCTTCGATCTCATCGATCTGCCAGCGGACCTCGTAGTCGATCGCCTGCTGCATGAACTTGAAGCTGTTGAGGTTCTTGATTTCGCGCCGGGTGCCCAGCAGCTCGCCGGGTTTGCGCACCGAGACGTTGGCGTCGCAGCGAAACGAGCCCTCTTGCATGTTGCCGTCGCAGATGCCTATCCAGGTGACGATCTTGTGCAGCTCCTTGGCATAGGCCACGGCTTCGTCGGACGATCGCATGTCGGGCTCGGTGACGATTTCCAGAAGAGGCGTGCCGGCGCGATTGAGATCGATGCCCGACTGGCCAACGAAATCTTCGTGCAGTGACTTGCCTGCGTCTTCTTCGAGGTGCGCGCGCACCAGCCGCACAGCCCGCTTCTCTGATGGCCCAGAGCCTGTCGAAGGAGCCAGGTAGAACTCGACTTCGCCGCCCTGCACCACCGGTATCTCGAACTGGCTGATCTGGTAGCCCTTGGGAAGATCGGGATAAAAATAATTCTTGCGCGCAAAGATGCTGCGCGGCGCGATGTGTGCGTTGACCGCCAGGCCGAACTCGATGGCACGCTCGACCGCGCCCTTGTTCATCACGGGCAGCGTGCCGGGCAAGGCCAGATCGACCGCGCAGGCCTGGGTGTTGGGCTCGGCGCCAAAGGCCGTGGGCGCGCGGCTGAAGATCTTGGACTGGGTGGACAACTGAGCATGGGTCTCGAAACCGATGACGACCTCGTAACCCCGAATCAACTTGGCGCTCTTGGCATTGCCCCCACTCATGCTGCTGCCCCTTGAGGTTTGCAAAGATGAAACTCCGTCGCCTGCTGAAAGCGGTGCGCTGCATTGAGCAACCTGGCCTCGGCGAAATAGTTGCCTATAAGCTGCAGGCCCACCGGCATGTGGCCGTCACCGAATCCGCAGGGCAGGCTCATGCCGGGCAGCCCCGCAAGTGACGCAGGCAGGGTGAAGATGTCGGCCAGGTAGTTGGCCACTGGGTCGTCGGATTTCTCGCCAAGCTTCCAGGCCACGGTAGGCGCCACAGGGCCGGCAATCACGTCGCATTGTCCAAAGGCCTGCTGAAAATCGTCAGCGATCATGCGGCGAATTTTCTGCGCCTGAAGGTAATACGCATCGTAGTACCCGTGAGACAGCACATAGGCGCCAATCATGATGCGGCGCTTGACCTCGTCGCCAAAGCCTTCGGCGCGCGTCTTCTTGTACATGTCCTGCAGGTCGCCATACTGCGCTGCGCGATGCCCGAACTTGACGCCGTCAAAGCGAGAGAGGTTCGAAGACGCTTCCGCCGGCGCGATGATGTAGTAAACGGGGATGGACAACTCGGTGCGGGGCAATGAGATAGGCACCAGGCTGGCGCCCAGCTTCTGGTATTGGGCCAGTGCCGCGTCCACTGCGGCGCGCACGTCGGCGCCCAGGCCCTCGCCAAAGAACTCGCGCGGCACACCGATGCGAAGCCCTTGCAGCGAGTCATTGAGCGAGCGGCTGAAGTCCTCGGCCGGCACGTCCAGCGAAGTGGAGTCGCGGTCCGGGTCGGGGCCACACATGGCTGAGAGCAGCAGCGCGCAGTCTTGTGCGTCGCGTGCCATCGGCCCGGCCTGATCCAGGCTGGAGGCAAAGGCAATCATGCCGTAGCGCGAGGCACGGCCATAGGTAGGCTTGATGCCGGTGATGCCGCAGAACGACGCTGGCTGGCGAATGGAGCCACCGGTGTCGGTGCCGGTGACCGCCGGTGCAAGGCGCGCCGCGACGGCCACCGCGCTGCCCCCGGAAGACCCACCCGGAATACGCGATGTGTCCCAGGGGTTGCGGGCCGGCCTGTAAGCTGAGTTTTCGTTGGACGAACCCATGGCGAACTCGTCGCAGTTGAGCTTGCCCAGCGTCACCGCGCCGGCTTGCGCCAGCCGCGCCACGACCGTGGCGTCAAAGGGTGAACGATAGTCTTGCAGCATCCGGGAGCCGGCCGTGCTTGGAAAGTCACGGGTGACAAAGATGTCCTTGTGAGCAATGGGCACGCCAAGCAAGGGCGCTTTCTCGCCCGCAGCGATTCGCGCATCGGCTGCCGCTGCCTGGGCCAGGGTGGCCTCGCGGTCGATGCACAGATAGGCGCCCAGTTCTTCATGGGCTGCCGCGCGCGCCAGGAAATGCGTGGCCGCCTGCACAGCCGATACTTGCCCAGCGGCAAGCTTGGCTGCCAGTTGCACCACAGTGAGGTCGTGCAGATCGAGGTTCTCGCTCATTCGATCACCTTGGGCACGAGAAACAAGCCGCGCTCTACCGCTGGAGCGCTGCGCTGATTGGCCTCACGCGCATTGGGTTCGGTGGCGACGTCTTCGCGCAAACGCAATGCGATGTCCGCAATAACGGCAACAGGGTGGGCGAGCGGCTCGATGCCGGTGGTGTCAACCGCGCGCATCTTCTCGACGATGTCGAAAAAGCCGTTGATCTGGGTCAGCATGCGCTCGCTCTCGGAGCTGCTCAATTCAAGTCTGGCCAGGTTGGCGATGCGGTGGATGTCTTGGGGGCTTAATGACATGAGGGAAAACGCGCTGCGAAATCAGATGTAACCGCGAATTTCAGGCCGTAAAGGTCCGGGTTATCACGGGGGATCGGGTATTATCCCGCCTTTGGCGCAACGCCTGCGAAAGCGCCGGCAATTGCGGGAAAAAGCGGGTTTCCCGCACCTATAAACAGATTTGATTGGCAAGGGCCGGCCACCGCCTGCCTTGCCTGCGAGAGGATTTCCAGATGTTCGGAGCTTTCCGTCGGTATTTTTCGACCGACCTGGCGATTGACCTGGGCACTGCCAACACCCTGATTTTCGTTCGTGACAAAGGCATCGTCCTGGACGAACCCTCCGTGGTGGCGATCCGCCATGAAGGCGGGCCCCAAGGCAAGAAAACCATACAGGCAGTGGGTCGCGAGGCCAAGGCGATGCTGGGCAAAGTGCCCGGCAATATCGAGGCCATCCGGCCGATGAAGGACGGCGTGATCGCCGACTTCACCGTAACCGAACAGATGCTCAAGCAGTTCATCAAGATGGTGCATCCGCGCGGCATTTTTCGGCCCAGCCCGCGCATCATCATCTGCGTGCCCTGCGGCTCCACCCAGGTGGAGCGGCGCGCCATTCGCGAGTCGGCCCTGGGCGCCGGCGCCAGCGAGGTCTATCTCATCGAGGAGCCCATGGCTGCGGCCATCGGCGCGGGGCTGCCGGTCTCCGAAGCCTCCGGCTCGATGGTTGTGGACATTGGCGGTGGCACCACCGAAGTGGGCGTCATCTCCCTGGGCGGCATGGTCTACAAGGGCAGCGTGCGGGTGGGCGGCGACAAGTTCGACGAGGCCATCATCAGCTACATCCGCCGCAACTACGGCATGCTGATCGGCGAGCCAACTGCGGAGTCGATCAAGAAGAACATCGGCTCGGCTTTCCCCGGCAGCGAAGTCAAAGAAATGGAAGTGCGCGGGCGCAATCTGTCCGAAGGCGTCCCGCGTGCATTCACGATTTCCTCCAATGAAATCCTTGAGGCGCTGACCGATCCGCTCAACAACATCGTGAGCGCGGTGAAGAATGCGTTGGAACACACTCCGCCCGAGTTGGGCGCGGACATCGCCGAGCGCGGCATGATGCTCACTGGCGGGGGCGCCCTACTGCGCGACCTCGATCGCCTGCTGGCCGAAGAAACTGGCCTGCCGGTGCTGGTGGCAGAGGACCCTCTGACCTGCGTGGTGCGCGGCTGCGGCATCGCACTGGAGCGCATGGAGCGGCTGGGAAGCATCTTCACCAGCGAATGAGCGCGCTGGCGCGGCTGGAGGATCGACCACTGGGGGCAAAATAGGCCATGCCGCTCGGTACGCTCGATCGCTCTCCGCCGCCCTTCTTCAAACAAGGGCCTTCGGCGCTGTCCAAGCTCATGGTGTTCAGCGCACTGGCGCTTTTTCTGATGGTGGCAGACAGCCGCTTCAAGGTGACGCAGCCGGTGCGCGCGGCCGCCGCCACGGTGCTCTACCCGATCCAGTGGTTGGCGATGCGGCCGGTGATGGGCGCGCGGCTGGCGGCAGAATATTTCGAATCGCTCAAGAGCGCGCAAGCAGCAGAGGAATCCGCTAGGCGCAAGCTGGCGCAGCAGTCGCAGCGAGCCAATCAAGTCGAGCAGCTTTCTCTGGAGAACACGCGGCTGCGCAGGCTGCTGCAATTGCGCGAGCGTATCGGCACGCCGGCGCTGGCGGCCGAAGTGCTGTATGACGCCGCCGATCCTTATTCGCGCAAGGTCATCATCGACAAAGGCATGGCCCATGGCATAGAAGCCGGCTCGCCGGTGATCGACGAATCGGGCGTGCTGGGTCAAGTAACTCGGGTGCTGCCGTTGATCAGCGAAGTGACGCTGGTGACCGACCGCGATCAGGCCATCCCGGTGCTCAATGCGCGCACCGGCGCGCGCACCGTGGCCTATGGCGACCCTTCGGGCCAGCCGGGCTCGCTGGAGCTGCGCTTCATGGCGTCCAATGCCGATGTGCGCGAGGGCGATCTCCTCACCACCAGCGGTGTGGATGCGGTGTACCCGCCGGGTCTGCCGGTGGCGCGAGTGGCAAAGATCGAGCGGCGGGTGGACACGGCCTTTGCCCGAATCGCCTGTGCACCCGTGGCGCTGGTTGAGGGTGCACGTCATGTGATGGTGCTGGCACCCATTGCCGCCCAGGTAGCCGCGCGGCCTGATGCACAGCCATCGGTTCTGCCGGCCAGAAAGGGGGGACGCAAGTGATCATGCGTCCGGGCCAGCAGCTTCTGCTGCCAGCCAATCCTGTCTTCATCTGGGGCAGCCTGCTTCTGGCGCTGCTGTTCAACATGTTCCCGCTGGGCCGTGTGGCCTGGATGCCGGACGCAGTCGCCCTTGTGCTGGTGTTCTGGAGCGTGCATCAGCCTCTGCGGGTGGGCATAGGCGCGGCCTTTGTTTTCGGAATCATCATGGATGTGCACCAGACTGCGCTGCTGGGCCAGCACGCACTGTCCTATACCGTGCTGACCTACTGCGCAATCATGATCCACCGCCGCCTGCTGTGGTTCTCGGTTCCATCACAGGCGCTGCAGGTATTGCCGCTGTTCGTCGCGGCCCACGCGATTGAATTGGCCGTGCGCATGCTGGCCGGCGGGGTGTTCCCCGGCGCATCTGCACTGCTGGCGCCGCTGATCGAGTCGCTTCTGTGGCCGGTGGTGAGCGTGATTTTGCTTGCCCCTCAGCGCAGAGCGCCCGATCCGGACCAAAATAGGCCACTTTGAGGTCTGGTGTATCTCGTATGACCGAACTGAGGAACGTCCAAGCCGACCTGTCGGTGTTTCGCAAACGCATTCTGGTGGCCAGCCTGGTGGTGGTCGTGGCTTTCGCGCTGCTGACCAGCCGGCTGGTCTATCTGCAGGTTGTGCGGCATGTCGACCTTCAGGAGCAGGCCGAGAACAACCGCACAGCCATCGTGCCGGTGGTGCCCAACCGCGGATTGATTCTGGACCGCAATGGAATCGTGCTGGCCACGAATTATTCCGCCTACACGCTGGAGATCACGCCTTCTCGCCTGACGACGAACCTGGACAAGACCATCGACGCACTGGGAGAGGTGATCGACATCCAGCCGCGCGACCGACGGCGCTTCAAGCGGCTGATGGAGGAATCGAAGAACTTCGAATCTCTGCCCATTCGCACCAAGCTCACCGACGAGGAAGTCGCCCGCTTTACCGCGCAGCGCTTTCGCTTCCCGGGTGTGGACATTCAGGCGCGGCTGTTTCGCAACTACCCCTGGGGTGAGTTGGCCAGCCATGTGATCGGGTACATCGGCCGCATCAACCAAAGCGAGAAGAAAGCCATCGAAGATTGGACCGATGATGAACAGGGAAACTACCGCGGCACCGAATACATCGGCAAGCTGGGCGTGGAGCAAAGCTTCGAAAAGCAGTTGCACGGCATCACCGGGGTGGAGCAGATGGAAACCTCCGCCGGCGGGCGGGCGGTGCGTCGGCTTGCCGGCAGCGCGTCGACGCCCGGCAACACGGTCATGCTATCCATCGACATCAAGCTACAAAAGTTGGTGGAGGATATGTACGGCGACCGACGCGGCGCATTGGTTGCGCTTGACCCGAAGACCGGCGAGGTGCTGGCCTTCGTGAGCAAACCCACTTTCGACCCCAACCTGTTCGTCGACGGCATCGACAGCGACAACTGGCAGATGCTCAATGGATCAATCGACAAGCCCTTGTTGAACCGGGCTCTGCGCGGCACCTATCCTCCTGGATCGACCTACAAGCCCTTCATGGCGATGGCGGCGCTGCAAACTGGCAAGCGCTCGGCCAGTTATATCGTTAACGACAACGGATCATGGAGTTTTGGCGGCCATGTGTTTCGCAGCCACGGCGACCATGGCCTGGGGCCGGTGGACATGCACCGTGCGATCGCGCTGTCGAGCAATGTGTACTTCTATTCCTTGGCCAACGACCTGGGCGTGGACACGATGCACGACTTCATGAAGCCGCTTGGCTTTGGCCAATACACAGGCATCGACATCCAGGGTGAGGTGCGTGGCGTGCTGCCCAGCCAGGAGTGGAAGCGCAACTACTACAAGCGCCCCGAGCAGAAGAAGTGGTTTGCCGGAGAGACTATCTCGCTGGGGATTGGCCAGGGCTACAACACCTTCACCATGCTACAACTGGCACAGGCCACCGCCATCGTGGCCAGTGGGGGCATCAAGCACAAGCCACGCATTGTTGTGGCCACGCAGGACCCGATCAGCCATGTGAAAACACCGATCTCCTTCGAACCACCCCAGGATCTGGGCTTCAAGCCTGAGAATGTCGAGGTGGTGCGCAAGGCCATGGTGAGTGTGACGCAGGAAGGTACTTCAGCCCGGGTGTTCGCTGGCGCGGGCTATGTGTCGGGCGGCAAAACCGGAACGGCACAGGCCGTGGGCATCGGTCAAAGGGAAAAGTACAACGCCTCCAAGATCGAAGAGCATCAGCGTGACCACGCGCTGTACATTGCATTCGCGCCAGCCGATGATCCGAAAATAGTGATCGCAGCGGTGGTAGAGAATGCGGGCTTCGGCGCTGCATCGGCCGCGCCTATCACTCGGCGCATGTTCGATTACTGGTTGCTCGGCCTATACCCCAACGAAGAAGACATGGCCGCGGTGCGCAAAGGCCTTGCTGGCGCCCCCATTGGCAAACCACTCAACGCGACCGAAGCGGCCTGGCCGCCGGCCGGATCGGCTGCGGCGGTGGCAGCCGCAGCCGTTGCGGCCATGTCCTCGGCGAGTACGGCCTTGTCTGCCGCCGCGTCCAGTATAGCGACTGTGCCGGCCAAGCCAAGGGCGCAGACTGTTTCACCAACATGTGCTCTTTCAATTGCTTCGACAGGTTGTGCATTGACTTCCATCACCTCCCCCACCACAGTGACTCCATTGAGCCCCGAAGATTTTGACGCCCAGGACGCGGTGCTGGACGCGCTGCGCGAGCGCGACGACGAAATTCCGGCGTGGGAATTTTGCGAAGGCTTTCTGGCCGCGCTGGCGTGCACGCGCCGCACCATCGCCCCCGAGGAATACTGGCCGGTGCTGCTGGGCGACAGCTTCAACCCGGCGCAGCACATGGAATTCGTGTGGCGCTGGCATAGGCGCTGGGCCGAGGTGGTGGCCGCGCTGGACGCGCCGGTGGAAACACTCGAAGACGAACTCACCTACATGCCGGACGTGCTGGACACGCGCGGTGCCGTACTGTCCCTGCCCGAAGATCAGCAAGAACAGGACGACGACAAGCCCCTGCCCAGCTATGCACAGGTGTGGGCGGTCGGCTTCATGTATGCGCTGGAGTCATGGCCAGACGATTGGATCGCGCCGCGCGACCGCGAAGCCGCCACGATGCTGAACGACGCGTTGGGCGCCATCGTGACCTTGACCGACTTCGACCCCGACCCTCCTTCTTTTTCGATGTTCGCAGAGGACGGCCCACCCAGTGTCAGCCAGCGGCGCCTGGACGATTACGGCGCCGCAATCTGGGCCGTGTACGACCTGCGTCAGCTATGGAAAAGCCTGGGTCCGCGCGTGGAAGCGGTGCGCAAGTCAGCCGGGCCAGGCCGCAACGACCCTTGCCCTTGCGGCAGCGGAAAAAAATACAAGAAATGCCACGGCGCTGGATAGCGAAGGCAATCCAGATCGCTTTGCGGGAAAATGCCCCCCATGTGCAACCGGTACCGCCCCGCCAGTGTCACCCACATACGCGATGTGTTCGGCTTTACCCTGGTCGAGGACTGCGCGCCGTACGCCACTGACGGTATCGGCCCTTACCAGCAGGGGCCCTTTGTGCAATCGCGAGGCCTCGTGGTGGGCCAGTGGGGCCTGATCCCCTGGTTCAGCAAGACACGCCGACCCACCGGCAAGGCCGAGCGGCCCATCAGCACCAACAACTGCCGTATCGAGACCGTGGCCACCGCACCCAGCTTCAAGGCGCCGTGGGCGCGCGGCCAGCGTTGCCTGATTCCGGCGATGGACTATGACGAACCCTACTGGGGCACCGGCAAGAACATCTGGTGGCGCTTTGCGCGCAGTGACGGCAAGGCCTGGATGCTGGCTGGGCTCTGGTCGGCATGGACCGACCCTGGCAGCGGTGAGATCGTGCAGAGCTACACCATGCTCACCCAAAATTGCGATGCGCATCCCCTGCTCAAGCTGATGCACAAACCTGACCCCTCACTGCCGATGGACCAACAGGACAAGCGGGCGGTGATTCCGATTGATTCCGCGGAACAAGACAAATGGCTCAATGGGACGGGCGCAGACGCAATGGAGCTGGTGCGCGTGCCCGATCTAGATCTCTTCCTGCATGGTGCGGCGCAGGCTGACAAACATGTGGACCTGCAAGTGGGCCACTCGATCCATGCGGCGGATCAGCGCTTGCTTTGATCGGACCTGACTCGCTCGACATACCGTGTCATCCGGCTATTGATTTGAACCATTTCGGCCTTCATCGCTTCGAGCCTGACCAGATCGGCATTGCTGGGCGTCCCATTGCCGATTTGTGAAATGATGGACAACATGTCCAGAGTCAGTTCGACGACACGCGCACATTCGGCAACGATCGCCCCGCGTGCATCACCAAGCGCGAACCTGGCGCCCCTCAGTTCCGCAAGGATGCCCAACATGCGCGGCGTATGGGTGATGCGGCTTCGCTCGTTGAATTGAGTTTGACTGATTCTGCCGGCGATCATTGCGTGCAGGTCTTCCTCTAGATCCTTCCACGATGGCCGGATCTCTTTCATCCCCCAGTCCAGCGTGGTCGACGAGCTTGGCGCAAGGGTAGGCGAATAGGAAGCGCGAGAAGGGTTTGCTGCCACGCATTGGGTGAATGCCGCCACTAGCAGCATTGCCAAAGTGGCACTGATGCGCCGAGGTAGTGCACCTGAGGCAGGTCGTATCGCATGCATTACATCTTCCCTTCTGTCATCGGTTGATCGCAGCTTGCGCAATGGTGCGCAGTTGCAAGCGTGCGTGCAGCCACAAGACACCAAACAGGGCCAATGAGAAACCAAGCAAACAATGGGCGTCATGAATCGCGGTCGCGGGAGCCACACCGAGCCTGCGCCGCGAAGGGAAACCGCGTCAGCCGATTGCTGCAGCGCGAAGAAGCCAGCCGCCCACCTGATCGGGCATGGTGCGCACATGCCCCGGCATGCTCCCATCCGGGAATCCCACATGCCCCCCTTCGGCAGGCCGCCACAGGGTCACGCAGGGCCCCACATCGTTGGTCCCGGGCAGGCTGACTGCGGGAACGAAGGGGTCATTCAATGCATTGAGTACCAGCGCGGGGATGCGAATGCGGTGCAGATACGGCCCGGCCGAAGCGCGCGCATAGTAATCGTCGGCATTCTTGAAGCCATGCACGGGTGCAGTGAACGCGTCGTCAAACTGATAAAGGTCGCGCGCGATCATGAGGCGGGCGCCGTCGAACAGGCCGGGGTGTTGAGCGAGCTTTTCCATGGCCTTGGGCTTCATGCTGCGCAGGAACATGGTGGTGTAGACCAGACGATTGAAGCCCTGCCCTATCGCAACAGCGCCCGCAGCCAAATCGAGCGGTGAGGAGACAGCGGCAATCGCACCGACGATGGCGCTCGCCTGAGCGCCCATCTCGCCGGCCCAGCGCATCAAGGCATTGCCGCCGAGCGAGACACCCACGACCAACATAGGCCCGCGATGCTGCTGGCGCAGTCGCCCAAGGATCCAACCGATCTCTTCGTGGTCGCCCGAATGATAGGCGCGCGGCCCCTGATTGAGTTCGCCGCTGCAGCCGCGAAAATGCGGCACCACATAGGCCAGGCCTTGCTGCGCAGCGAAGTCGGCGAAGGCTTCGGCGTAGTGGCTGCGCGATGAACCTTCGAGGCCGTGAAAGAGCACGAGCAAAGGTCGCTCGGAGCCTGCGACTGGCTGGGTGTGGGTGTGGGTCGACGGCTGCAGCCAATCGAGGTCAACAAAGTCACCATCGGGTGTAAGCCAGCGTTCACGCCGGTAGCGCGGCCGCTCGCCAAAGTGTCGGCGCGCATACAGCGCCGGCCAGATGGTCTGCAGATTGCCGCCGGGCAGCCACCAGGGTGCGCGGTAGTTCACGTGGCCATCGGCATCAGTGCAACACCTGCGGCGGGCCAGAGACTTCCTGAATTTCGCTCTCAGTCCCTGGGCTGGCATGGTGGGCGACCATGCGCCAGCCCTGCGCGGTCTTGTGGTAAACGTTGGTGGCGATGACCCATGCCTGCAGCGGGCCTTCAGGGCCCAGCACATCGATGCGCTCAAGCACGTTGTGCACGGCACTGGCCAGGGCCTGCGTCTTGTGAACCCGCTCGGGCCAGGCGCTGATGCTGCCATTGGCGAACATGGCCTCGAAGGTGGCGCGGATGGCCATGGCACCCAGCACCCGCGGGCCGCCCGGATGCACGCAGACGATGTCGTCCTCATCAGCCCAGCAGGCCATGAGCTTTTCGATGTCGGCCTGTTGCATCGCTTGGTAGAACGCGGCTTCGACCTCATCGGCGCTGCCTTGGAGATTCGCGGCCTGTAGTTTGCTTTTTCTCATGAAACTGTGATGTCTGAGGTGCCGATTCTGCCGCCAAATCAGGCGAGCAATCCAAACACTTGAAACCGCGCCATTCGCAACCCATGTATGTTACCTTTGCCTCGCAGGCTCGAAAGGACACTTCATATGAAACGTTGGCTACTCATCATCCTGGCCGCCATGTCGCTTGGCGGCTGCGGCTACAACGATTTCCAGCGACTGGACGAACAGACCAAATCCGCCTGGAGCGAGGTGCTCAACCAGTACCAGAGACGCGCCGACCTGGTGCCCAACATCGTGGCCACCGTCAAGGGCGAGGCCAATTTCGAACAAGAGACACTCACCAAGGTGATCGAGGCACGCGCCAAGGCGACCTCCATCCAGGTAACCCCAGAGACGCTGAACAACCCTGAGGCCTTTGCCAAATTCCAGGCGGCACAAGGCGAACTGTCCGGCGCGCTCAGCCGGCTGATGGTGACGGTGGAGCGCTACCCAGATCTGAAAGCCAACCAGGGCTTTCGCGACCTGCGCGTGCAGCTTGAAGGCACGGAGAACCGCATCACCGTGGCGCGCAATCGCTACATCCAGGCGGTGCAGGAATACAACGTGCTCTCGCGCAGCTTCCCCACCAATCTCACCGCGATGGCGTTCAGCTACAAGCCCAAGTCCAACTTCGCGGTGCAGAACGAGGCGCAGATTTCCACGCCGCCGCAGGTGGACTTCGGCACGAAAAAGTAGGCCGCGTGACTGCTCTTGCGGCTTCGTCGGTGATGTCCTGCGTTGAGGGTTTGACCCCGGGGCAAGGACACCCTCCCTTGGGATGAAGGCCATGAAGAAGGCCGCGCTGATCTTCTGGCTTGCACTCATCTGGGCGGCCATGTCATGGGCCCAGGCTCTGCAAGCGGTGCCGCCTCTGTCGGCGCATGTGATCGACCAGACCGGCACACTGAACGCTGCGCAAGTCAAGAGCCTTGAAGACAAGCTGATGGCGCTGGAGCAAGCCAAAGGCACGCAGATCGCGGTGCTGATGGTGGGCACCACACAGCCAGAAGACATCGCAAGCTATGCCAACCGCGTGGGCAACACCTGGAAAATTGGCCGCAAAGAGGTGGGCGACGGGGTGCTGGTGGTCGTGGCCAAGAATGATCGCAAGGTGCGCATCGAAGTAGCCAAGGCACTTGAGGGTGCGATTCCTGATCTGGCAGCCAAGCAGGTGATTGATGAAGCGATCACTCCCAATTTCCGAAAGGGTGATTTCGCTGCGGGCTTGAGCGCGGCCATCGACCAGCTCGTGGCGCGCGTCAACGGCGAGGCTCTGCCCCCGCCGAAACAGGCCGATGCGCGCAAAGGCGCGTCGGGCTTCAACTGGACCGATCTTGCGGTGTTTCTGTTCGTGGCCGTGCCCATCATGGGTCGCGTATTGCGCGGCATGATGGGCCGCAATCTGGGCGCCGTCGTCACCGGCGGTGCGGCAGGTGTGATCGCAATGGTCCTCACATCCAGCCTGGTCATCGCTGGCCTTGCAGGGCTGGTGGCGCTGTTTGTTGCGCTGATCTCTGGCGGCCTGGCTGGCGTAAGTTCTGCGGGGCGCGGGGGTTGGGGTGGCGGCCCCTGGACCGGCGGCTCTGGCGGCTCTGGCGGAGGGGGTGGCGGGGGCTGGAGCGGCTCAGGCGGCGGTGGCGATTTTGGCGGCGGCGGCGCCTCGGGAGACTGGTGATGGCGCAATCGACAAACTGGACTCGCACTCTTGGCCGCCTGCTGCGGCATCTCTGGCTTGATGAGACCCACACGCGCAAGGCGATTCCACCTGAGCTGATGCAGCGCTTGGCCCGCCGAGTCGCCGCCAGCGAAGCCCGCCATAACGGCGAGATTCGTATCTATGTGGAATCAAGCCTTCCAGTGAGTTATCTGTGGCGCAATGCCAGTGCGCGCGTTCGCGCTGTTGCGATGTTCGGAAAGCTGCGCGTCTGGGATACCGAGCACAACAACGGTGTGCTGATCTACCTGCTGCTGGCCGAACGCGCCATCGAGATCGTCGCCGACCGTGGGCTCAACAGCCGTGTCAGCAGTGGCGAATGGAAGGCCATCGTGGCGCCCATGAGCCAGGCGTTTGCGCAGGGGCGGTTCGAGGATGGATTGACGCAGGCGCTGGAGGAAGTCTCGGCCCTGCTGGTTGCGCATTTTCCGCCTGCACCTGGACAAGCCAATGTCGATGAACTGCCAAACGAGCCCGTACTGGGCTGAGGTATGCCACGACCAATAAACTGGCCTTGGGTATGGCGAGCAGCAGGTTAAACCTGGGTCAAATCCGCCGAACAATCAGCCAAATTCCTTGGCCCATTGTGTTGTGGGATGTGAGTTGAAGAACATTGAAATATTGACAAATCTTGGGTAACCACCAAGAACTTGGCTGTTGGATTAAGTGAGCGTTTCTTCCGTCCGAAAGTGTTTTACCGGCCGGACCCATATGGATGGAGAAAAAGCCCAACCCAACTGTAATGGAAGCCAATTCCTTAAGAACAGCGTCGAGGCTTTCGGGCTCTATATGCTCCAGCACATCGATGCAGCAAACCAAATCAGCCTCTTGCGGACACCCGTACTCTGGGAAGACAGGGTCATATGGAAAGTATCTCTTGGGAGCGACTCCTGCTTTGGTGAGCCCCTCAAGCAATCTCTTTTTTCCGGCCCCGTAATCAGAAACCGATTGAGCCTTGGTTTGTCGAATCAGGTCAGCGACGATTGGAGCAAATGAAAGGGAAGCAACGCCGTAGTTGAAATCTTGATGAAGCTCTCGCTGTAAATTGAGATATCCATTTGAAATTGTCAGCGAGTTCATCTTTAAGCACCCCTCGAATTTCGCCTTCCAACAGGCCGCTCCTATGCCGCCAATGCTTGCTGATTCTCAGGCTTGCCGATCCATTCTTGCAGGAGCCGAATCGGCGAGCTGTAGCCCAGCGTCGATGGAGTGGCGGCGACTCCGATTGTAGAAGACCTCAATGTACTGCATCAGGTCGACTTCAGCTTCATATCGCGATTCAGCGCCTACATTGAACCCGCTCATGGCGGGACCTGCACCCGCTGGTGTGCGCCGATGCTGGGCGCACAAGTAAAAACAGCCCCGACCTTTCGGACGGGGCTGCGAGGGCGCGGTTTTTAGCGCTTCTTATTTCTTCTGCCGGTACTTTCGCAGTGCGGCAATCTGTGCGGCCATGACGGCCAGTTCGGACTGAGCCTTGGCGATGTCGAGTTCGCCCTTGGCGTTGCGCAGAGCTTCCTCTGCAGCCTGCCTTGCGGCATTGGCTTTCTCTTCATCGAGGTCCTTGCCGCGGATGGCGGTGTCGGACAGCACGGTGACACAGTGAGGTTGCACTTCAAGCACACCGCCAGCCACGAAGACGAACTCTTCGGTGCCGTCGGCCTTTTCAATGCGCACCGAGCCGGGCTTGATGCGGGTGATCAGGGGCGTATGGCGCGGGTAGATGCCCAACTCACCCGCTTCGCCCGGTAGCGCCACAAAGCGGGCTTCGCCTGAGAAGATGGACTCTTCGGCGCTGACCACATCGACGTGAATGGTATTCATATGTTCCTAGCCGGTTGGGGGTGGATCTGAAGATCCGTCCCGCGAAGTATCAGACTTTCTTGGCCTTCTCGAAGGCTTCGTCAATGGTGCCGACCATGTAGAACGCTTGCTCGGGCAAGTGGTCGCATTCGCCGGCGGTGATCATCTTGAAGCCACGGATGGTTTCTGCCAGGGTGACGTACTTGCCGGGCGAGCCGGTGAACACCTCGGCCACGTGGAAGGGCTGCGACAGGAAGCGCTGGATCTTGCGGGCGCGTGCCACGGCCAGCTTGTCTTCAGGTGCCAACTCGTCCATGCCCAGAATCGCGATGATGTCGCGCAATTCCTTGTAGCGCTGCAGCGTGTTCTGCACCGAGCGCGCGGTGTTGTAGTGGTCTTCGCCAACGACCAGCGGATCGAGCTGGCGGCTGGTGGAGTCCAGCGGATCCACAGCAGGGTAGATACCCAGCGCGGCGATGTCACGCGATAGCACCACGGTGGAGTCCAGGTGGGCGAAGGTGGTGGCTGGCGACGGGTCGGTCAAGTCATCGGCAGGCACGTAGACGGCCTGTATCGAGGTGATGGAGCCCACCTTGGTGGATGTGATGCGCTCTTGCAGACGACCCATTTCCTCGGCCAGCGTCGGCTGGTAGCCCACGGCCGAAGGCATGCGCCCGAGCAGCGCGGACACTTCGGTACCGGCCAGGGTGTAGCGGTAGATGTTGTCCACGAAGAACAGCACGTCGCGGCCTTCGTCGCGGAAGGACTCGGCGATGGTCAGGCCAGTGAGCGCCACGCGCAGGCGGTTGCCCGGGGGTTCGTTCATCTGGCCATACACCATGGACACCTTGGAGTTGGGCAGGTTCTCCAGGTCAACGACCTTGGACTCAGCCATCTCGTGATAGAAGTCATTGCCTTCCCGGGTACGTTCACCCACGCCGGCAAACACCGACAGGCCAGAGTGGGCCTTGGCGATGTTGTTGATCAGTTCCATCATGTTCACGGTCTTGCCCACGCCGGCGCCGCCGAACAGTCCCACCTTGCCGCCCTTGGCAAAGGGGCAGACCAGGTCAATCACCTTGATGCCGGTTTCCAGCAGCTCTTGCGACGGCGAGAGCTCGTCATAAGCTGGCGCCTTGCGGTGAATGGAAGCGGTCAGTGTGGCGTCGACTGGGCCGCGCTCGTCGATGGGGTTGCCCAGCACGTCCATGATGCGGCCCAGTGTGGCCTTGCCCACGGGTACCGTGATCGGCGCATTGGTGTTATAGACCATGTTGCCGCGGCGCAGACCATCAGATGAGCCCAGGGCAATGGTGCGGACGATGCCGTCGCCAAGCTGCTGCTGCACTTCCAGCGTGAGGGCCGTGCCCTCCATCTTCAGCGCGTCATAGATCTTCGGCATATGGTTGCGCGGGAACTCGACGTCCACCACGGCGCCGATACATTGAACAATCTTGCCCTGAACACGTGCGTTCGTTTGGGTTTCTGCCTGAGCCATCGTTTGCTCCAATAAATTAATCTGTCAATTCAAACCGTTGCATGTGACCGGCTGGGTCACACTGCCGCTGCTCCGGCCACGATCTCCGAAAGCTCTTTCGTGATCGCCGCCTGACGCGTCTTGTTGTAGACCAGCTTGAGCTCGGCAATCACATTGCCCGCGTTGTCGGTGGCCGCCTTCATGGCCACCATGCGCGCTGATTGCTCCGATGCCATGTTCTCGGCAACGGCCTGGTAGACCAGTGCTTCCACATAACGAACCAGCAACTCGTCGATGACGGATTGCGCATCGGGCTCATAGATGTAGTCCCAGCCGCGCTGGCCTTCATCGGCCTTCAGGTTGTCAGCGCTCAGCGGCAGCAGTCGCTCGACCACCGGTTCCTGGCGCATGGTGTTGATGAACTTGGTATACGAAAGGTACACCGCGCTCACTTTGCCCTGCGCATACGCGTCGAGCAGCACCTTCACCGGGCCGATCAGCTTCTCCAGGTGAGGCGTGTCACCCAGTTGCGTGACATGCGACACCACCTTGGCGCCAATGCGGTTGAGGAAACCCAGGCCCTTGTTGCCAATGGCCACCGCATGTGCATCCATGCCAGAACCCTGCATCTCACGCAGCTTGGTCGTGACCATGCGCAGGACGTTGGTGTTCATGCCGCCGCACAAGCCCTTGTCGGTTGTGACCACGATGAAGCCGGCGACTTTGGCATCGTTCACTTTCATGAACGGGTGCGTGTACTCCGGATTGGCCTTGCCGAGGTTGGCCGCAATGTTGCGCACCTTGTCGCTGTACGGCCGGGCGTGGCGCATGCGCTCCTGCGCCTTGCGCATCTTGGAGGCAGCCACCATTTCCATGGCCTTGGTGATCTTCCTGGTGTTTTCCACCGATTTGATCTTGCCCCGTATCTCTTTGCCTGCAGCCACGTTGGACTCCTATAAGGTCAGAGACTTAAGCGAAGGATTTCTTGAACGCGCCAATGGCGGCGTTCAATTCGGCTTCAGCATCCTTGTCCATGGCCTTGTCAGCTTCCAGCTTGGCCAGCAGCGCGGCGTGCTTGTCCCGCAGGAATGCATGCAGGCCATGCTCGAAGGGCAACACCTTCTTGATTTCGATGTCGTCCAGAAAGCCCTTGTTGACGGCGAACAGTGATGCGCCCATCAAGCTGATAGGCAGCGGGCTGTACTGGGCCTGCTTGAGCAACTCAGTCACACGGGCGCCGCGGTCAAGCTGCTTGCGGGTGGCCTCGTCCAGGTCGGAGGCGAACTGCGCGAACGCAGCGAGCTCACGGTACTGGGCCAAGTCGGTACGGATACCGCCCGAAAGATTCTTGATCAGCTTGGTCTGAGCGGCACCACCGACCCGCGACACCGAGATGCCGGCGTTGATGGCGGGGCGCACGCCAGCGTTGAACAGGCTGGTCTCCAGGAAAATCTGGCCATCGGTGATCGAGATCACGTTGGTCGGAACGAAAGCCGATACGTCGCCGGCCTGTGTCTCGATGATGGGCAGCGCGGTAAGCGAGCCGGTTTGACCTTTGACTGCGCCTTTGGTGAATGCTTCGACATAGTCGGCGTTGACGCGCGCGGCGCGCTCGAGCAGACGGCTGTGGAGGTAGAACACATCGCCAGGATAGGCTTCGCGGCCTGGCGGGCGACGCAGCAGCAAGGACACCTGACGGTAAGCCACTGCCTGCTTGGAGAGGTCGTCATAGACAATCAGCGCGTCTTGGCCGCGATCGCGGAAGTACTCGCCCATGGTGCAGCCTGAGTAGGCCGACACATACTGCATGGCGGCGGATTCAGAGGCCGATGCGGCGACCACAATGGTGTAGTCCATCGCGCCGGCTTGTTCCAACGCGCGCACCATGTTCTTGATGGTGGATGCCTTCTGACCGATCGCGACATACACGCAGGTCATGTTCTGACCCTTCTGGTTGATGATCGCGTCGATCGCCACGGCGGATTTGCCGGTCTGGCGGTCGCCGATGATCAGCTCGCGCTGGCCCCGGCCAATCGGTACCATGGAGTCGATGGACTTCAAGCCGGTTTGCATGGGCTGGCTGACCGATTGGCGGGCGATCACGCCCGGCGCAACCTTTTCGATCACGTCGGTCATCTTGGCATTGACCGGGCCCTTGCCGTCGATCGGCTGACCCAGGGCATTGACCACGCGGCCGATCAGCTCAGGGCCGACCGGCACTTCCAAAATGCGCCCCGTGCATTTGACGGTGTCGCCTTCGGAGATGTGCTCGTACTCGCCCAGAATCACTGAGCCGACAGAGTCGCGCTCAAGGTTCAGGGCCAGCCCGAAGGTGGGGGTGCCATCGGCGGTGGGCGGGAATTCCAGCATTTCGCCGGCCATCACGTCCGACAGGCCGTGAATGCGACAGATGCCGTCGGCCACCGAGACGACAGTGCCCTGGTTGCGAATGTCGGCGCTGGCGGACAGCCCTTCAATGCGGCTCTTGATCAGTTCGGAAATTTCTGCGGGATTGAGTTGCATGACTCTTTCCTTCCTTCTTTGGTTAACGAGGCAGCGGCCAGGCCGCGTGTATCAGTCGCTCAGGGCGACCTTCATTTGTTCAAGACGGGCCTTGACCGACGTGTCCAACACCTCGTCCCCGACCACCACGCGGATGCCGCCGATCAGATCTGGCTGCGGCTGCACAGTCAGGTTCAGCTTTCGACCGAAGCGCTTTTCGAGTATGGCCGACACGCCGGTCAAGGCCTGAGCGTCGATCGGGAAGGCACTGTAGACCACGGCGTCCGAACTGCCTGATCTGGCGTTCACGAGGGCTCGAAACTGCTCGGCGATGGCGGGTAGCGCGATCAGCCGGCTGTTTTCGATTATCGTGCGCAGGAAGTTGTTGCCGTGTTTGGGCAGGGGCGCTTTGACGACGCTAGAGATCACATCGAAAACCTGGACGCTTTGCGCCTTGGGATTGTCAGCGAACTGCAGTAGCTGCCGATCGGCGGCGATGGCAGCCAAGGCGTCCAGCCACGCCGCGGTAGCGGCAATGACGTCAGAGCCTGAGGCCGCATCCGCGGTGCTGCAGGCCTTGAACAGCGCTTCAGCGTAGGGGCGTGCGATGGTTGCGAGCTCAGCCATGCTCAGCCCTGCAACTCGGCCTGCAGGCGACTCAACAGCTCGGCGTGGACACCGGCGTTGACTTCTCTGCGCAGGATCTGCTCAGCACCTTTGACGGCAAGCACGGCCACCTGCTCGCGCAGCATTTCGCGAGCGCGAATGATCTGCTGCTCGGCCTCGACGCGGGCCGCAGCAATGATCTTGTTGCCCTCTTCGATCGAACGGCCTTTGGCCGTTTCGATGATGACCTGTCCTCGGCGCTCGGCATCGGCCAGCAAGGCGGCCATCTCGTTGCGCGACTTCGTCAGTTCGGCCTCCACGCGCTTGTCGGCGGCGGCGAGTTCGAACTTGGCCTTCTCTGCGGCGGCCAGACCGTCGGCGATCTTTCTGGCACGTTCGTCCAGCGCGGAGGTGATCGGCGGCCAGATAAATTTCATCGTGAACCCGACCAGGGCCAGGAAAACGATCATCTGAACGATGAGGGTACTGGTAATGCTCACTTTTTCATCCTTCACCCCGGCACGAAGCGCGCCAGGGAATGACTTGGGTACGAGAATGCCAGCCGTTACTTCGGCAGATTGGCGATCTGGGCCAGGAACGGGTTGGCAGTGGTGAACCACAGCGCGATACCGGTGCCGATGATGAACGAGGCATCGATCAGGCCAACCAGCAGGAACATCTTGGTCTGCAGTTCACCCATCAGCTCGGGCTGGCGGGCGGCTGACTCGAGAAACTTGCTGCCCATGATGCCAATGCCCACGCAAGCGCCCAGCGCGCCCAGGCCAATGATGAGGCCGGCGGCCAATGCGACAAAGCTGATAACTTCCATGATGACTCCTAAAGGTCTTTGGTTGAAAAGAAAAGAAACGAAAACTGGAAACGGATGGCTCAGTGGTGGTCGTGTGCCTGGCCAAGATAGACCAACGCCAACATCATGAAGACGAAGGCCTGCAGCACGATGATCAGGATGTGGAAGACCGACCACACAAAACCGGCGAAGATGTGCGCGAGCGCCAGGCTGATGCCGGTTGCCGACAGCGACCAGGCGCCGCCCATCAAGGCGATCAGCAGGAACAGCAATTCCCCCGCGTACATGTTCCCGAACAGCCGCATGCCGTGCGACACGGTCTTGGCGACGAACTCTATCATCTGCATGCCGAAGTTCAGCACGCCCAGGATCAACGCAAGCACGGGGTTCTTGCTGGTACCAAACGGAGCCGTCACCAGCTCATGCGCCCAGCCGCCCAGACCCTTGATCTTGACGTTGTAATAAAGGCAGATCAGCAACACGGCCAGCGACAGGCCCATGGTGATTGACAGATCGGCGGTGGGCACGACACGCAGATAGGCGTGGCGCGGGTCGTGGCCCGTCACACCAAACAGCCATTGCCACAATGCCGGCAGGGCGTCGACCGGCAACAAGTCCATCGTGTTGAGCAGGATGATCCAGACGAAGATGGTCAGAGCCAGCGGCGCCACGAACTTGCGGCTCTGGGCGTTCTGCACGATGCCCTTGGCCTGGGAGTCGACCATTTCTACCAGGATCTCGACGGCAGCCTGGAAGCGCCCAGGCACGCCCGAGGTGGCCTTGCGCGCAGCCAGCCACAACAGCCAGCACCCTAGGACGCCAAGGCTGATTGACCAGAACAGGGAATCGAAATTGACAACGGAAAAATCGACGACGTTGCCTGCCTTGTGGTTTTGCAGGTGCGTCAGGTGGTGAACGATGTAGTCGTTCGCCGTCAGTCCGTGTTCTTCAGCAGCCATCTTTTACTCACTCAATTCTGGGTTTGCGTTTGCGCGGCACCCAGGCCAGCGCAATCCAATACACCTTCATCGTCAGCACCAATCCGACCAGCAATGCCGGCCAACTCAGCGCCGCTACCAGCCTTGGCGCCGCCGCCAAAATGGCGATCGTCAGGGCCAACTTGACCATTTCCCACAACATGAACGCTGCGGCCGCGTTGCCCGCGTTGAGGGAAGCAAAGCGCCCGGTGAGACCCCACGCAAAAATGGCCGCGGGAACCACCACGGCCAATGCGCCATATGCGGCAGACCACCCAACGCTCAACATCCCGGTGAGCGCCCAGACAGCCAACCCCACCACCAACCCCACCACAGCCTGCCCCGCCACCACCCACCAGGGGGAAACCGAGGGGTTTTGTTCACGCAGCCGCTGCGCCTCTTGAGCGCTCAGCGGCTTGAATGTGGGCTCTTCTTCATCTGTTTCAGGCAGTGGGGCAATTATCTTCATCGGACTACAGCCCCACGTTCTCGGCCTAAAAACTTTCACAAAGCCCTGGATTATATGCAGAAACCCTGATCGTGCCGCGTATCCGACCACGGCGCCGGGCTTTGACGGATGTCGAAGGTGCTTTGACATCGGCAGCACAATGCCAAAGGACCATTCCCAGCCACCTCACAGCGCGCAGACCGTTTTGGGTTATCCCGTCAAGGCCACAAGTCATGGTTTTCATCCTGAACACGCCAGTTCAACGCGCTCGAGTGGGCGCCCGCCAAGCCCGACGGCAAGGCGCAAGGACGCCGCAGGCTGATGCCTGCAAGACCGCAGCGGCGGCGAAGCGGCGCCACGTCAATCTGGGTGAACCGCGCGCGCCGGCACGCCCTCAAGCAGGGACAATACGGCCATGACAACCAATCAACTCCCCACCCTTCCCTGCTACCTCAACGGCGAGTTCAGTACCTTGCGCGATGCCAAGGTCAGCGTGCTGGACCGTGGCTTCATTTTTGGTGACGGCGTGTATGAAGTGGTGCCGGTGTACGCCGGTAAGCCCTTTCGCTTCGCTCACCACATGGCGCGTCTGGACCGCAGTCTGGCTGAGATGCGCATAGCCAATCCGATGGGCCATGACGAATGGCTGGCGCTGGTCACGAAATTGGTCGCCGCGTATGCCCAAACGCTGGGCCAGAACGCCGCGCAGACCGATCAGATGATCTACATCCAGATCACGCGCGGTGTGGCCATGCGCGACCATGTGATGCCTGCGAACATCACGCCGACCGTGTTCGTCACCAGCAACCGCCTCAACCCGCTCTCGGCCGCAGATCGAGCGGCGGGGGTCGCCTGCGTCAGCGCGGACGACTTTCGCTGGAAGAAGGCACACATCAAGAGCGTCAGCTTGGCCGGTGCGGTGCTCTCGCGCCAGATGAGTGCGGACGTTGGCGCGATCGAGACCGTGATGTTCCGCGACGGCTTCTTGAGCGAAGCCGCCGCCTCCAACGTGTGGGTAGTCCGCCAGGGCACCGTGCTTGGCGTGCCTCGGGACAACTTGGTGCTGGAAGGCATCCGCTATGGCCTGATCGAGGAGCTGTGCCGCGAGGCCGGCATCGGCTTTGAGCTCAAGCGCATCTCGCAGGGCGAAGTCTTCGCGGCCGATGAGCTGCTGCTGTCCAGCGCCACCAAGGAGGTGCTGGCCGTGACGCGGCTGGACGACCAAGCCATTGGAAGCGGCAAACCCGGCCCCATCTACGAGAAGCTCTACGCTGGCTACCAGCGTGCCAAACAAGCCTCTTGACCATGCCGCATCCCATGCCCCCATCCCCACCGCCCATCGCCCAAACTGAGTCGCTCATCGAATACCCCTCGCGTTTTCCAATCAAGGTGATGGGCGCAAAAGTGGAGGGCTTCGTGTCGGCGATGACGCAGATTGCGCGCCAGTTCGACCCTGCCTTCGACGACGCAAGTATTGAGCTGCGCGACAGCCGGGCCGGCAACTACCTGGGCATCACCCTCACTGTCACGGTGACCAGCCGCGAACAACTGGACGAGCTCTATCGCACCTTGTCGACCCACCCGATGGTCAAGGTGGCCCTGTAGTCATGGACCCTGTCG
This sequence comes from Comamonadaceae bacterium, assembly GCA_947476285.1. Lineage (GTDB taxonomy): Bacteria > Pseudomonadota > Gammaproteobacteria > Burkholderiales > Burkholderiaceae_C > Ramlibacter. The sequence goes on from CANJPU010000036.1 coordinate 29,844, forward strand.
TGCGTGGGAGCGTGGCCTATCTGCCCACCTATGAGGCCATGCAGGACTTCACCGCTGCGCGCACTGCAGCCACACCGGATGAGCTGTGGCTGTGCGAGCACCCGCCGGTGTTCACGCAGGGCCTGGCCGGCCGCGCCGAGCATTTGCTCAACGCGGGCGACATTCCCGTCGTGGCCACCAACCGAGGCGGGCAAGTCACCTACCACGGGCCAGGCCAAGTGGTGGCCTACCCGCTGCTCGATCTGAAACGTGCCGGCTATTTCATCAAGGAATATGTTTATCGCATCGAAGAAGCGGTGGTCCGTACACTGGCGCATTTCGGAGTGACCGGCCACAGGGTAGCCGGGGCCCCCGGCATTTATGTGCGACTGGATGATCCGTTTGCGCACGGTCTGCTTAAGAACAGATCTGTCACCTCAGATCCGATCGGTGACGCACGCAGCGCGAACCAAGCGGGCAGGGAAGCTTTCACCGGCCTTGGCAAAATCGCCGCCTTGGGCCTGAAGGTCAGTCGCAACTGCACCTATCACGGGGTGGCCTTGAACGTGGCCATGGACCTCGAACCCTTCGAGCGTATCAACCCTTGCGGCTATGCCGGATTGAAAACGGTGGACCTTTCTACAATCGGGGTATCTGCCACCTGGAACGAAGCGGCGCAGGTGCTCGGCCAGAAGCTGAACCTCCTGCTGTCGCACCAAGAAAACCCATGAGCTCAAGTGAAACCGTGCGCGAAGCGCAATCCGTCGAAAACTACAAGGCCGGCGCCAAGCAAAAGGCTGCGGCCAAGCTTTCGCGCATTCCCGTCAAGGTAGAGCCAGCCGAGGTATTGAAGAAGCCTGACTGGATCCGCGTGCGCGCCGGCTCGCCCAGCACTCGCTTCTACGAGATCAAGCAGATCCTGCGTGAGAGCAATTTGCACACGGTGTGCGAAGAAGCCTCCTGCCCCAACATCGGCGAATGCTTCGGCAAGGGCACGGCCACCTTCATGATCATGGGCGACAAATGCACCCGTCGTTGCCCCTTCTGCGACGTAGGCCATGGCCGGCCCGATCCGCTGGATGCGAACGAACCCGAGAGCCTGGCCCGCACCATCGCGCGCCTCAAGCTCAAATATGTGGTGATCACCTCGGTGGACCGAGACGATCTGCGCGATGGCGGCGCCGGGCATTTTGTCGAATGCATACGCAAAACGCGCGAACTCTCGCCGGGCACCACCATCGAGGTACTGGTGCCTGACTTCCGCGGCCGCGACGACCGCGCTCTGGAAATCCTGAAGGCCGCGCCGCCCGATGTGATGAACCACAACCTGGAAACCATCCCACGCCTGTACAGAGAGGCCCGTCCTGGTTCCGACTATGCCTTCAGTCTGAATCTGCTCAAGAAATTCAAAGCCCTGCATCCCGGTGTGCCAACCAAGAGCGGCCTGATGGTCGGCCTGGGCGAGACCGATGAAGAAATTCTGCAGAGCATGCGCGACATGCGTGAGCACCAGATCGACATGCTCACCATTGGCCAGTACCTCGCGCCTTCGACCTCACATTTGCCGGTGCGCCGTTATGTGCACCCAGATACGTTCAAGATGTTCGAGGCCCGGGCCTATGAAATGGGCTTCTCGCATGCCGCCGTGGGCGCGATGGTGCGGTCCAGCTACCACGCCGACGAACAAGCCCGCTTGGTCCTGAACCCTTAAGCATCCCGTGAGCATCAGTCGATTTCTGCTGAGGCCAGAATCGATTCCCTCAGCGGTGGCCTGGACCACCTTGGAGCGGGGTCTGGCCGTCTATCGCAATCAGCAGGTTCTTGATTTCGAACTCTTCGACCTCGGTGGGTCGAAGTGGCGCATCGAAGCCGACGTAAAGGGCAGCGGGCACGAACTCCATGAGGCCTCGGTGGTGGTCGAGGTATCCGGCCAAGGCCATCTCATGCACTTTAGTGGCGTGTGCAGCTGCCCCATGAGCAACAATTGCAAGCACTGCGTCGCGCTGGTCTTGAAGGCGGCGTACAAATCCGGGGCTGTTCGTGCGTCCATCACCGCTGCCATCCCCGCTCTGAGCGCGGCGCAGGCGCAAGCGCGCCAGCAAGCCCAGGAGCAAGCCGCCCGCGACCTCGAACACCGGAAATCCCAACTGAACGTCACGAATTGGCTTGAGTCATTCAAGGACGACTCGCCCCGGCAATCCGTGGCACCGGCCGCGTCCCCCGGCAGCGGCGGGCGCGAACCCGACCCACTGGTCTACATGCTGGTGCTGGCTCGGCAAGGAACTCTGCCAGTGCTCCAGTTGAGCGTCGGTCGATCACGGCGACTTCGCAACGGCCAATGGGGCAAGGTTCAAGTCCTAAGATACCTCGAAGCTCACGGCGCTGCAGGGGCCGACATGGAGATCATCCGACTGGTCTGCGCCCTGCGAGACAACCAATCGAGTTACGGCTACATGGCTTACCAGGGGATTCTCACGGGCCGGGCCGGCGTGCTGGCCTTGCAGATGGCAGCGGCAACCGGTCGCCTGTTCTCGACCTCTGGTGAGCGCACACTGAATAAGCCGATCGCCTGGGGACCCCCGCGTTCGCTGGGCTGGCAGTGGACCGAGTCACAGGCACCCCACGCGAGCGAGCCGCGATGGTCGCTTCGGCCCCAACTGTCCGACGCAAACGGCGCCACCGAATGGTTCGGCAACTCGCCGCCGCTTTACCTGGATGTGCAAGCCGGTCTGTGCGGTGAGCTCGAAACGCCCGGCGTGTCTACCGCTGACCTGGCGCTTTTTTTCAAGGCCCCGCCCATCCCTCAGTCCAGCTTCTCGGAACACGGCACTGCATTGCTGCGCCGGCTGGTGCACCTGCCGCTGCCGCCCGTGCTCAAGCAGCCGGAGGTACTGCGCAACATCAAGCCCAGCGCACATCTGCTGATCGAGCCTGTGCCTGAGCCGCAGGTGGAAAGTCTCGGACTGCTGCGCGCGACACTGCGGTTTGACTATGCCGGTCAGCGCCACTACTTCGCGGATTGCACCAACCCAAAATTGATTGAACAGCAAAACCGCCCGCCGTTGCAAACGCAGGCAGTTCAAGCAAGCGGGCATGTGCTGCTGCATCGCGACCTGGCCACGGAGCAGAGCGCGCAAAGCGCCTTGCATGCACTGGGCTTGGCTGGCACCGCCGCCGGCCAGTTTCACCTTCCCGAGTCTGTCGCCAACCGGCAGCAACTGTGGCTGCAATGGGCGGACGCACAGTTCCAGGTGCTGCGCGACGCCGGCTTCCGGCTGGAGCTTGACCCTCGCCTAGCAAACTGGATCTCCCGCGCCGACGAACTGGAGGTGCAACTGACGCCCAAGGGTGGCAGCGCAGGCAGTAAGGACAGCACGACTGACAATGATGGCCAGTCGCCCTGGTTCGACCTGTCGCTTGGCATAGACATCAACGGCCAGCGCCACAACATTCTTCCTTTGCTGCCGCAGCTGCTGTCGCACCTGGGTGCGAACACCGCTGAGCCTGGGTCGATCGATGCGCCGCAATGGCCCCAGCAGGTTTACCTCAAGCAAGAAGACGGTACTTACCTGCGCTTGCCCACCCTGCCGCTTCGGCCCTGGCTGCAGGCACTGCTTGACCTGGTGGGTGAGCGCGGACGAGACTTCGACGCCGGTGCCTTGCGACTGTCTCGGCTTGAAGCCATGCGCATGGGCACGGCCCTGGGAGAAGGCGCCCGTTGGAACGGCTGCGACAAGTTGCGCCACATGATCGAGCAGCTCTCAGGCCGCGACGCACTGCCAGAGATCGCAGCGCCCGACGGCTTGAAGGCCCAACTGCGGCCCTACCAGCAGCAAGGATTGAACTGGCTGCAGTTTCTGCGAGCCAGCGGGCTGGACGGCATCCTGGCCGACGACATGGGCCTGGGCAAGACAGTGCAGACGCTGGCTCATCTGCTGGTCGAGAAGCAGGCTGGGCGCCTGGACCGGCCCGCACTCATCATCGCGCCGGTCAGCGTGATGGGCAACTGGCACCGAGAAGCCGCGCGCTTTACCCCGCAGCTCAAATGCCTGGTGCTGCACGGAGCGCAGCGCCACGAAGCGGCCACGAGCATCGCCGACCACGACCTGGTGATCGCGCCTTATTCTCTACTGCAGCGCGATCGTGAGCGCTGGCTTGAACAGGCCTGGCATCTGGTCGTGCTTGACGAAGCGCAGAACATCAAGAATGCCAACACCCATGCAGCGCGAATCGTCACTGAATTGAACTCGCGCCACCGCTTGTGTCTGTCTGGCACACCAATGGAAAATCACCTGGGTGAGTTGTGGAGCCTGTTTCACTTTCTCATGCCAGGATTTCTGGGAAGTCTGGCGCGCTTCAAGACGCAGTTTCGAACGCCCATTGAGAAGCACGGCGACACCGAACGACTGGATCAACTTCGCCGGCGCATCACGCCTTTCATGCTGCGCCGTGCCAAGAGCGAAGTGGCCACCGACCTACCAGAAAAGCAGGAGGCGATCTCCAGCGTGGAGCTAGGGGACAAACAAGCCAATCTCTACGAAACCATACGGCTGACCACCGAGAAAGCCGTGCGCGACGCACTGGACCGCAAAGGCCTGGCCAAATCACAGATTCAGATACTGGACGCGCTACTCAAACTGCGGCAGGTGTGCTGCGACCCGCGGCTGGTGCCGCTGCCAGCCGCCAAGAAAATCAAACAGTCGGCCAAGCTGGAACTACTGATGGAGCTCTTACCCGAGATGCTTGCAGAAGGCCGCCGGGTGCTGTTGTTCTCGCAGTTCACCAGCATGTTGGAGTTGATCGAGGCGGAGCTCCTCAAGCGGGACATACCCTGGGTCAAGCTGACCGGGCAATCTCAGAAGCGCGACGCGCTCATCGAACGATTTACTTCGGGCGAGGTCCCGCTGTTTCTCATCAGCCTCAAAGCTGGCGGCGTGGGTTTGAATCTGACACAGGCCGACACGGTCATCCACTATGACCCATGGTGGAATCCTGCCGTCGAAACGCAGGCCACCGATCGCGCCCACCGCATCGGCCAGACTCAGCATGTGTTCGTCTACAAGCTGGTGGCCCAGGGCACAATTGAAGAGCGCATCCTGGCCCTGCAAGAGCGCAAGGCCGCATTGGCTAACAGCATGTATAGCCAGGCGGCAGCACGCAAACAACCCTTGTTCACTGAGGAAGACCTGAGCGAACTGCTCAAGCCCCTGGGTACATGAGCGCGCCAGTTCGATCGCATACACCCATGACAATCAACTTCTACGCGCTGGGTGCAATTGCGCTGTGGGCCAGTCTGGCTTCGCTCGGGATGATGCTGAGCCATGTGCCACCGCTGCTTCTGACGGGCACGGCGCTGATGATTGGCAGCACTCTGGCATGGCCATTCGTTGCGCGCGACACAAGTGTCTGGAAGGTGGCGCCGGCGACGCTGGCACTGGGCGTCTATGGCCTGTTCGGCTTTCACTTCCTGTTGTTCATCGCCCTGCGCAATGCGCCTGCGGTACAAGCCAACCTTGTCAACTACCTCTGGCCGCTGCTGATCGTGGTGCTCTCGCCCGTGCTGCTGCCAGGCATGCGGCTGCGGCCCGGCCATGCGGTGGCAGCAGTTGCCGGATTTGCAGGCGCCGCCGTCGCCATTCTGGCCGGCGGAGCGAGCCAAGCGGGCGGCGCGTCCTGGGGCTATCTGGCGGCGCTGGGCTCGGCCTTCATCTGGGCCAGCTATTCGTTGCTGACGCGTCGTGTCGCGCCCTTCCCCACTGCGGCAATCGGATTGTTTGGCCTGGTGTCAGGCCTTCTGTCGCTGCTGTGTCATTGGTGGCTGGAGCCTGCAGTGCGCCTGGGCTGGAGCGATCTGGGGTGGCTTGTGGTGATGGGTCTGGGCCCTCTGGGTGCCGCGTTCTTCCTGTGGGACAAGGCGCTCAAGACAGGTGACCCGCGTCAGGTTGGCATCCTGAGCTACCTCACACCGCTCGCATCCACCGTGTTGCTCATGTGGGCAACCGGTCGTCCATTGAGTTGGAGCATTGGCCTGGCAGCGGCACTGATCATTGGCGCGGCAGTGGTGGGCGCGCGTACGACCTAAGCGCCGGGCATCAAAGAGGCTGGGTCGTCCGACTCCACGACTTGCCTGGCCCAGGCCGCCAGCCGCGACGAATCGGCGCGCAGCACTTCCTGCTTGACAGCGAGAATCTGCGCGGGATGCATGGAGAAGCTGCGCAGACCCAGGCCCAGCAGCAAACGCGTCAACGAAACGTCGCCCGCCATCTCGCCGCATACGCTCACGCCCTTGCCCTGCGCGTTGCATTCGTCGATGGTGCGGGCCACCAGATGCAGCACCGCCGGATGCAGCGGGTCGTACAGGTGGGCCACGGATTCGTCTGAGCGGTCGATGGCCAGTGTGTACTGGATCAGGTCGTTGGTGCCTATCGAGAGAAAATCAAAATACTTCAGAAAGATTTTCAGAGTGAGCGCTGCTGCGGGAATCTCGATCATGGCGCCCAACTTGATCGGCCCGTAGGCGATGCCACGGTTGTCTAGTTCGGCGCGGGCGAAGTCGATCAAGGACAAGGTCTGGCGAATCTCGCTCGCATGGGCGAGCATGGGAATGAGCATGTTGACCTGGCCATGCGCAGCCGCGCGCAGGATGGCACGAAGCTGCGTCAGAAACATCGCGGGGTCTGCCAGACTCCAACGGATGGCGCGCAGGCCCAGCGCCGGATTCAGATGGGCGATATCGCGCACCGTATCATCCAGCGGCTTGTCCGCCCCCACGTCGATGGTACGGATGGTCACCGGCAGCCCCTCCATGCCGTCGACGGCGCGCCGATAAGCCTGGTATTGCTCTTCCTCGTCGGGAAGGTGGCCGCGCCGCCCCATGAACAGAAACTCGCTGCGAAACAGGCCCACGCCCACCGCACCAGCGATCAGGGCGGCTGGCGCGTCGTCGGGCATTTCGATGTTGGCCAGCAGTTCGATCTTGTGCCCATCGAGCGTGATCGCAGGCGTGTGGCGAAGGCGCGAGAGCCGGCCGCGATCGAGCTCGCCCTGGCGCTGCTTGAATCCGTATTCGGCCAGGATGATGGGCGATGGATCGACGATCATGACGCCGGCATCACCGTCGATGATGATCCAGTCGTCCTGGCGCACCAGGTTGCTCGCACCGCGCGCGCCCACCACCGCCGGGATGTCCATGCTGCGCGCGACGATGGCGGTGTGCGAGTTGCGCCCGCCCACATCGGTCACGAAGCCGGCGAACACGCTTTGCTTGAAATGAAGCATGTCGGCCGGCGAGAGGTCGTGCGCGATCATGACCAGCGGCACATCCATGCTGTCGTCCAGCAGCAAGTCTTGCTGGGGCTTGCGCCGCGGTGCGCCAGTTTGCACGATGGGTGAGGCCACGCCCTGCATGTGACGCAGGATTCGCTCGGCCACCTGCTCAAGATCGGCTTTGCGCCCGCGCAGGTATTCGTCTTCCATGTCGTCGAACTGGCGCGACAGTATTTCAAGTTGCGTGGTCAGCGCCCATTCGGCGTTGTAGAGGCGATCGATGACCCAATGCTTGACGCCGCTGATGAGGTCTTCATCCTGCAGCAGCATCAGGTGCACGTCCAGCAAAGCGGTCAACTCCTGCGGCACCTCCTTGGGGCCCATCTGGGAAATGGTGTGCTGCAGCCTGTGAATCTCTTCGACAACTGCATTGCGGCTGGTGCGCACGCGCTGGATTTCGGATTCAACCTGCTCGGGCTGTATGAAATAGTGGGCCACGTCCACTCGACTGGACGCCATGAGCACGGCCCGGCCGATGGCAATGCCCCGAGCTACCGGCAGGCCGTGCACGGCAAATGTCATGCAGTCCCCGCGCCTGATCTGAAGCTTCTCTTCACACGCCGGCCTTTCATTCACCCTCTCCGAACTTGTCGGCAATGAGCGTCAGCAGCGCATCCATGGCTTCTTGCTCGCGCTCGCCTACAGTCTCTAGCGTGACTTCGGCACCCAGGCCTGCAGCCAGCATCATCACGCCCATGATGCTCTTGGCATTGACCCGCCGTTCGCCCTTGCTGATCCACACTTCGCAGGGAAAGCTGCCGGCCAGCTTGGTCAGCTTGGCCGAGGCGCGGGCATGCAGGCCCAGTTTATTGTTGATGGTCGTGCTTGTCTTGGTCATTGTGTCTTCGTGCCTGGTTCTGCGGCGCGGTGATGGCCACCTGCATCACGCCCTGAGTGCCACCGGTGACGGCGCGCGACACCAGTGCCTCCAGAGGCTCGTGGCGGTAGCTCACACTGCGCAGCAACATGGGAAGGTTCACGCCGGTGATCAGACGCGTCTTGACACCATCGACCAGCTTCTGCGCCACGTTGCAGGGGGTGGCACCGAAAATATCGGTCAGCACCAGCACGCCCGTGAAAGCTTCAGAGCGGGCGAATTGGTCCAGTGCGATGCGGGCAGTCGCCAAGGTCTCCTCCGGAGGCATATTGGGCTGCACGTCGATGGCGGACACGTGTTCGCCACAATCGGGGAAAACATGCAGGGCGCATTGCCGCAAGGCGTGGGCCAGCGGGGCATGGGCAATTACCAGAATGGCGTTCATTGATGAGAATTATCCTTCGCAAGCACAAAGTGCCCGTAAGAGATAACGCAGCAGACCAGCAACACGGCCATTGCGCCGCGAAAAGAAGACACTTCATCGAGCCCGAGCGCCATAAAACCATCCACCATCAGGCCGACGCCCCACTGGATCGCAAACACGCCTGCGAAGATGGCAAGGTTGAAGGCGGACAAGGCCCGCCCTGCCAGATCGGAGGTGAAGGCCATGCCGACCGCCGGCTGGGACAGCGCCACGAAAGTGCAAGTCATGCAGTAAAGCGCCCATGCGCCTGCCCCAGCCGCAGGCCCGGCAATGATGATGGCGATCAGCACCAGGAAGCTAAGCGGCAAGCCCCAGGTCATGAGGGTGTCCGCGTCCAGACCCCGCCGGGTCAGCCAGGGACTGAGCAGGCCCCACGTCCAGAAGGTGCCAAGCATGGAAAGATTGATGAAGAACAGCCCGGTGGCAGCTTGCAGCGCAGCGTAACCAGACACCCGAACCAACCACGGCCCCGCCCACAAGGTCTGGACGGCCACCATGCCACCATAGATGAAGAAGGCCATGGGCGCGGTACGGCGAAAGTACGGGTGGCCCCAGACTTCGCGGTAACCGCGGGTGGGCGCATCTTCTTTCTCTTGTCCCTGTGCGGTCTCCCACATCGGAACCTTCCAGGCAATCACCAGCATGGACAGGGCAATCGCTGCGGCCAACGCCCAGAACAGGGGCCGCCACCCCACAAGCGGCATCAGCCACTGAACGGGCAAAGTGGATGCGACCATGCCAAATGAGCCCGTCATCAGCATCCAGGAATTGGCTCGCAACTGAGCGTGCGCACTCAACCATCGCCTGTAAGCGGTGAGCGGCGCCATCAGACAGGCACTGACACCCACGCCGCACAGCACGCGAGCGGCCAGCAACCCGGAGAAACTGTTGGCCATCGAGAACGCAAGGCATCCGGCCACAGCAACGAAAAGAAAGCCCAGGATGACCTTGCGCGGCCCATGACGGTCAAGCCAGGTGCCCAGTGGCAGCTGCATGGCGGCAAAGCCCAGGAAGTACCCTCCCGCTAGCAGGCCGAGTTGCTGCGCGCTCAGATCGAACTCGCGCGTCAGGGTAGGCGCTAAGGTGGCGGTGATGGCGCGCACCAACGCCGACAGAAAGTAGGCGATGGCGAAGACCAGGAAGACGGTGATGGCGCCGCGACGCGATAGCAGGCTCATTCGAATCGCAGTCCGGAGAAAAAGGTTTCTGCTGCATCGGGCTTGATCTGCGCGGCCAGGATGATGGCCTGAAAGACTTGCCGGCCGTGGGCGAAATAGGCGGCTTGTGTCTGCAGCGCGCTGCCTCCCTGGTCCAGGCCGCTTGCGCTGACCCACACGGATGCGGGCAGTCCCAGCGCGCCTGCGGGGGTGAACGGCCGCGCCAGAGCCTCAGAGTTCTTCATGCCGGCCAGGGATGCCGCCTTCCACTGCGCCAATGCCCGATCGGACTGAGACGGATCAGGCAGCTGCGCATGCAGGATGGCGAAGGTCGCCCCACCCGCTTCGCAGCCCACCACCCGCATGCTGACTTCCTGTCCAGCCAGTGGCACAGTGCGGACGCCTTTGTCCGGCTTGCAGGGCAGCATGGCCATGAGGCTAACACCTTCTACGCGCACCTCACGCCAGTTGAACGTGGGGCTGCAGGCGGCAAGAATCCACGGGACGAAAATTATGGCGCAGGCGCGGAGCATCGGGCGATTATGCTTTTTAGCTACCGGCGTTTCTCGGCTCACGCCGCTCAGCTGGCGCTCAGATGTCGTGTCGGCTTTACTTCAAGGCGCCGAAGACCTTGCCCAGTATCGCGCTGCCGGTGCCAATCGGATCTTGGCGAATCTTCTTTTCCTCTTCACCGATCATGATGTAGAGACCATCCAGTGTTTTGCGGGTGACGTACTGTTGGATGGTGGCGTCCTCCTTCTTGACCAGGCCCAGGCCTGTGGCCTTGCTCGCGATCCGATTGTATTTTTCAGCCAGATCGACTTTCTCGGTCGCGCGGGTGACGACGGGAAGAAAGCGCTCGCTCAAGGGTGTGCGGGTTTTTTCCTCGAAGAAACTGGTGACCGAAGTGTCGCCGCCGGTCAGAATTTTCTTGGCATCGGCGAAGCTCATCGATTTGACCGCATTGACCAGCATATCCTTGGCCAGCGGCACCGCCGCTTCTGCCGCCCGGTTCATGGCCAGCTCCAGCTCTTCGATCTGCTTGCCGCGGCCCAGCGTGCGCAGGAATTTGGCAGCATCGGCCAGATAGCCAGGCAAAGGAATTCGAACTTTCGGGTTGCCCAGGAATCCATCGGCCTTGCCCAGTTGGCCCACGGCCGTAAGAGCGCCTCGCTCCAAAGCCGTTTTTGAGCCCTGGGAGGCCTCCTTGTTGCTCAGATCGCTCAGCGTGAGTGCATGGGCTTGCTGGCGCACGATGATTGTCACCAGGGCCAGCCAGGCAACGGCAGAAGAACTAAACTTGCGACGATCCATGGGAAATATCCTTCAAATGAAACGAGTTCGCTTTGGCGTTGCGGCGGCAGCTGCGCTCGCGGTGGGTATCGCACTTTACCTCGCAACCGCGGTCACCCAAGCACCGTCTTCAACCTTCGTGCTGCTGGACGGTTCGAGCAGGTCTGCGGCAGACCTGAAAGGGCGAGTCACCCTGGTGAATTTCTGGGCGACCAGTTGCACCGTCTGCGTGGCAGAGATGCCAAAAATCGTCAGCACGTTCAATAAATACCAGTCTCGGGGTTATGACACACTGGCCGTTGCAATGAGCTACGACCCGCCCAGCTCTGTGGTGAACTACACGCAAACCCGCAAGCTGCCGTTCAAAGTGGCGATTGACAACACCGGCGCAGTGGCCAGAGCCTGGGGCGACGTTGAGCTGACTCCTACGAGTTACCTGGTGAACAAGCGCGGCGAGATCGTCAAGCGCTACGTTGGCGAGCCCGACTTTGCACAGCTGCACCAACTCATTGAAAAGCTGTTGGCACAGTCCTGATCAGCCCAGAGCGTTAAACTGACCGCCTCCCCACAAACGGCGCCCAGTTTGGAATCTTCACAGACACCTTCGCTTGTTCTGCTGACACCCCTCACATCCGAAGAATTCGACTTGGTGCGCGAATTGTTTCTCGAATACGCGAAGGGTTTGGGCGTTGACTTGTGCTTTCAGAATTTCGATCACGAGCTCGCGACGCTGCCGGGCGAGTACGCCCATCCACAAGGGGCCCTGTTTCTGGCCATTGTGGATGGACAGGCCGCCGGGTGCTGCGCGCTTCGCCCCCTGGATTCGACTGACTATCCGAACGCTGCCGAGATGAAGCGCCTGTATGTGCGCAGATCATTTCGTAATTTCGGGCTGGGGCGGCAGTTGGCTGAGGCGTCCCTGGTTGCCGCGCGCCAGGCGGGCTACGACCGCGTGCTGCTGGACACGCTCGACGACATGGAAGCGGCCAGAGCGCTTTATGAAGACCTCGGCTTCAAAGAGATTCCACCTTACTATCACAATCCGATCGCTGGGGCGCATTACCTCAAAGCCGAACTGACCTGATGGCCCGAAGCAGCTGATTTACGTACCCGCAGTCAAAAGCAGGAGACAGGCAAATGAACCGACTGGCAGGCAAAGTGTCATTCATCACCGGGGGTGCCAATGGCATCGGGCGCTGTGCAGCGGCGCTCTTTGCGCAAGAAGGCTCGGCAGTGGTCATCGCCGATATTGCGCGCGAAGCGGGTGAGGAGATCGAACGCGAGATCCGGGCTGCGGGAGGGCAATGCATGTTCATCGAAACCGATGTGACTGAAGAGGAAAGCGTACGCCAGGCCCTGTCGGCTGCGGTCAAGGCTTTCGGTCGCATCAACGTCCTGTACAACAATGCGGGCGCATCCACCCGCGCCGACGGGCCAGTCACCATGGCCCCGGCGGATGAATTCTGGCGCGCCATCAAGCTCAACCTTTTTGGAACCTGGCTGTGCTGCCGGCACGGCATACCGGAGCTGGTCAAAGCAGGCGGCGGGTCAGTGATCAACACGACCTCGGTGGCGGCTCTGATCGGTTTGCGTAATGTCGATGCCTACACTGCATCCAAAGGCGGACTGGTCGCACTGACACGTTCGATGGCGGCTGAGTTTGCGCCTGACAAAGTCAGGGTCAATGCGATTGCCCCGACTGCCACCATGACGCCTCGGGTGGTGGATCTGCGCAAGGGCCGCACTGTGGGCAGTGAGAACCGCAATCTTCTGGGTGAGGCGCAACCCATTGACGTCGCGATGGCCGCTCTATACCTTGCATCCGATGAATCATGCCGAACCACCGGCCACATTCTGGCAGTCGATAGCGGCCTGACCACCACCTAACTTAGCCTAGAAACGGCAGTTGGACGCGCTCGATTGGGCGTCTGGCAAGCCCGATGGCAAGGCGTGACGACGCCGCAGGCTAATGCCTGCAAGGAGGAGCAACGCCGCCAGCGGGTTTGCCAGACACCCAATCGAGTGCGTAGCGCTCTCACCCAATGGGTGAGAAACTTCAAGGCCAAAAAACTCAGCGCTCACGGGCGCATCCTGCTGAAAACAAGCGGTCAACTGCCGTTTCTAGGCTTAGTCGAGCACGATGCCGGCGTCGCGCAGGATGCCGCCCCAACGATCGACGTCGCCTGCGATGAGACGTGCATAGTCTTGCGGCGTGCTCTTGCCGGGGTCGAGCGACATGCCGCTCAGTTTTTCCTGCACATCGGGCATGGCCGCAATGGCTGCAATCGCCAAATGCAGCTTGTCGATGACATCCTTGGGCGTTCCAAGCGGTGCTTGCACGCCGTACCAGCCTTTGGCGACAAAGCCCGGCAGGGTTTCGGCAACCGTGGGCACGTTTGGAAATACGGAAGTGCGCGTGGAGCCGGAAGTTGCCAGCAAGACAATGCGGCCCTCGCGGATCAACTGGTTGCTGGCGCCGATGCCATCGATAGAGAGCTGTGTTTCGCCGGCCATAAGGCCCACCGTCTGTGGTCCGCTGCCCTTATAGGCGACCGCGACCATCTTGATGCCAGCCATCTTGGCCAGGTATTCACCCAGCAAATGGGTGGAACCCCCTGTTCCGCTGGTGCCGTAAGCCACTTTGCCGGGGTTAGCCCGACCGTAGGCGATGAGTTCGGGCAAGGTCTTGAATGGCGCATCCCGATTTGCCAACACCACATAGGGTGTCTCCGCGAAAATGGTGATGGGAAGCAAATCGCGTCGCATGTCCAGGCGCGGCTGCTTGCTCAGCGCAAGCAAAGTCATGGAGGAGCCGCCCATGAGCAAGGTGTATCCGTCTGGCTGTGCCTTGGCGACAAAATCGCCGCCAATCAACTGATTGGCACCCGGTTTGTTGTCGATGATGACCGGCTGTCCGAGGCGCTCTGAAAGCTTCTGACCAAGCAAGCGGGCCAGCACGTCGGTTCCGCCCCCTGCCGCCAGCGGAACCACCAGCCGAATCGGCTTGTCCGGAAACGCTGCGCTGCAAATCGGCACCAGGCACCACCACGCGACCATTCCCAGAACAAATCTGCACGCCGGCTTGGCAATATTCATGATTTCGAGTCTCCTGCACGAACCGCGACACAAGCGCACGGCCAGTCGGTAAGCATGCTTTGCCGCTCCATTGATGTCAACCGAGAAGACGAGCAAAGAAAAAACCCGAGAGCCCCCCCCGCAAGGCGGAAGGGAACTCACGGGCTCAGACACGCCGCAAAATCCGAAGCGGTCAGCCCTTTGCTTGCGCCAGCATAGTTGATCCGTCAGTGACTTCGAACTTGCCGGGGGCCTCGACGTTCACCGACGCAACCTTGCCATTCTTGATCAGCATGGAATAGCGGTTGCTGCGAACACCCATGCCACGGGCTGTGAGGTCGAGTGTGAGACCAACTGCCTTGGCAAATTCGGCACTGCCATCGGCCAGCATGCGAATCTTGCCAACCGCCTTCTGATCGCGGGCCCACGCACCCATCACGAAGGCATCATTGACGCTGACACACCAGATTTCGTCCACACCGGCCTTCTTGAGTTCCTCGGCCTTGGCCAGGTAGCTGGGCACATGCTGGGCCGAACAGGTAGGTGTGTACGCGCCGGGCAGTGCAAACAGGGCGATCGTCTTGCCTGCCGTGGCTTCAGCCACCTTGACTGGGTTAGGGCCGATGCTGCAGCCATTTCCTTCGACATCGGAATACTCTTGCAGAGTCACTGCAGGCAGACTGTCTCCAACTTTGATCATCAATATCTCCAAAAAGAAAAACGACCCACATTGTGGGTCGTTTTGATTAAGCTTGCACCAGTGGGCTTGATAGGTGGGCTTGATAAGTGGGCTTGATCAGACTTCGGCAGCCTTCTCGACCAGACGGGTTGCAACCCAGTTCTTTGTCTTGGAGATAGGACGACTTTCAGTGATCTCGATCACGTCGCCAGTGTGGTACTCGTCTTTCTCGTCGTGCGCATGGTACTTGCTCGACTTGGCAACGATCTTGCCGTAGAGCTCGTGCTTGACGCGCCGCTCGACCAATACCGTCACAGTCTTGGTACGCTTGTCGCTAACAACCTTGCCAACCAAGGTGCGCTTGAGGGATGTTTTGGCTTCCGTCATGGGTGCTCCTTACTTGGCGGCAGGCTTTTCAGCCCGCTCTTGAGTCTGCTTCTGGACCAGGATTGTCTTGGCCCGAGCAATGTCACGACGCGTGACGCGCAGCGTGCCGGTGTTGGTGAGTTGTTGCGTGGCTTTTTGCATGCGCAGACCGAAATGAGCCTTTTGCAAAGCCTTGACTTCGTCCTTGAGGCCGGCAATGTCTTTATTGCGCAGTTCAGTAGTTTTCATTTTTCATCACTCCTGAATTACGAGCCGATCATGCGGCTGACGAAGGTGGTACGCAGCGGCAGCTTGGCTGCCGCAAGGCGGAAGGCTTCGCGAGCGAGCTCTTCGGGCACACCGACGATCTCGAACACAACTTTGCCCGGCTGGATTTCGGCCACGTAGTACTCGGGGTTGCCCTTACCGTTACCCATACGCACTTCTGCGGGCTTGTGGGAAATCGGCTTGTCGGGAAACACACGAATCCAGATGCGACCACCACGCTTGACGTGGCGGGAAATCGCGCGGCGCGCGGCTTCGATTTGACGGGCCGTCAGGCGACCGCGGTCGGTGCACTTGAGGCCGAAGTCACCGAACGCCACCGAGTTGCCCCGGGTAGCTATGCCGGTGTTGCGGCCCTTTTGCTCTTTGCGGTATTTGCGGCGAGCTGGTTGAAGCATGTTTACTCTCCTTTACCGTCGACAGGCGTGGTGCTTGTCGGCGCGCCTGCCTTGCGGACGCGCTTAACGGTAGATTTCGGTGCATCGGCACCTGTCGTTGCTTCTGCGGGCTTGTCGCTGCCATCAACCGGCGCAACATTGCCCGCACTAGCTGCGGGACGGCGTGGAGCGGGACCACGGCGGTCACCGCCAGGACGGTCGCCCGGGCGGCCATCGCGGCGAGGACCACGCGGACGACGCTCTTCTTCGGTACGAGGTTCGACAATGGCCGGCAAATCATTGCGGCCCAGCGTGTCACCCTTGTAGACCCAGACCTTGACGCCGATCACGCCATAAGTGGTCTTGGCTTCGGAGAAACCGTAGTCGATGTCTGCGCGCAGTGTATGAAGCGGCACGCGGCCTTCGCGGTACCACTCGGTGCGCGCGATCTCGATGCCGTTCAGACGGCCAGCCGACATGATCTTGATGCCCTGGGCGCCCAGGCGCATCGCGTTCTGCATGGCACGCTTCATCGCACGGCGGAACATGATGCGCTTCTCAAGCTGCTGGGTGATGCTGTCTGCAATCAATTGCGCATCGATTTCTGGCTTGCGCACTTCTTCGATGTTGACTGCGACCGGCACACCCAAACGAATGGCCAACTCTTTCTTGAGCGCTTCGATGTCTTCGCCCTTCTTGCCGATCACCACGCCCGGACGAGCCGAATAGATGGTGATGCGAGCGTTCTTGGCGGGACGCTCGATCAGAATGCGCGAAACTGCGGCGTTCTTGAGCTTGGTCTTAAGGTACTCGCGCACCTTGATGTCTTCAGCCAGCATGCCGGCGAAGTCACGGTTGTTGGCATACCAGCGGCTAGCCCAGTTACGGCTAACCGACAGGCGGAAGCCGGTAGGATGGATTTTTTGTCCCATAGTGTCCTGAGCCTGTTAGTTGCCAACTGTCACGTACACATGGCACGTGGGCTTGACGATACGGTTGCCGCGGCCTTTGGCGCGCGCGGTGAAACGCTTGAGCGAAGCGCCTTGCTCGACGTAGATGGTCTTGACCTTCAGTTCGTCGATGTCGGCGCCGTCGTTGTGCTCGGCGTTCGCGATGGCGGACTCCAGCACCTTCTTGACGATCCCGGCGGCTTTCTTCTGGGTGAACTCCAGAATGTTGAGCGCCTGATCTACCTTCTTGCCGCGAATCAGATCGGCCACCAGACGGCCTTTGTCGACCGACAGACGGACGCCCCTGAGGACTGCACGTGTTTCCATGGTCTTTCCTTACTTCTTCTGGACTTTTTTGTCCGCCGGGTGACCCTTGAAGGTGCGCGTCAGGGCGAATTCGCCCAGCTTGTGGCCCACCATCTGGTCGGTGATGTAGACCGGCACGTGCTGCTTGCCGTTGTGAACGGCGATCGTCAGCCCGATGAACTCGGGCAGGATCATGGAGCGGCGCGACCAAGTCTTGATCGGCTTTTTGTCCTTGGTCGTCACGGCCTTGTCAGCCTTGGCCACCAGGTGGTGGTCAACAAACGGACCCTTTTTGAGAGAGCGAGTCATTTGCTACCCCTTACTTCTTGCGACGCGACACGACCATGACCTGGGTGCGCTTGTTGTTGCGGGTACGGTAACCCTTGGTCAGGTTGCCCCACGGATCGACTGGGTGACGGCCTTCGCCGGTCTTGCCCTCGCCGCCACCGTGCGGGTGGTCAACCGGGTTCATCACCACACCGCGAACGGTCGGGCGAATACCCATGTGGCGCTTGACGCCGGCCTTGCCGAGTTGGCGCAGGCTGTGCTCTTCGTTGGCGACTTCACCGATGGTGGCGCGGCACTCGATGTGGATCTTGCGAACCTCACCAGAGCGCATGCGGACCTGGGCGTAGGTGCCTTCGCGCGCCAACAGCGTCGCGGAGGTGCCAGCCGAGCGAGCGATCTGCGCGCCCTTGCCCGGCTTGAGCTCGATGCAGTGGATCGTGGAGCCCACCGGAATATTGCGCACTGGCAAGGTGTTGCCGGCACGGATCGGGGCCTCGGCACCGGACTGCAGCGACGCGCCGACCTCCAGACCGCGCGGAGCGATGATGTAGCGGCGCTCGCCGTCGGCATAGCACACCAGAGCGATGTGTGCCGTACGGTTCGGGTCGTACTCGATACGCTCGACCTTGGCTGGAATGCCGTCCTTGTTGCGAACGAAATCGACAACACGGTAGTGGTGCTTGTGGCCGCCACCCTTGTGGCGGGTAGTGATGTGACCGTTGTTGTTACGACCGGCCTTCTGGATTTGCGGCTCCAGCAGCGGGGCGTAACCTTCACCCTTATGCAGGTGGTCACGCGAGATCGTCACCATGCCGCGCTGGCCTGGTGATGTCGGCTTCTTCTTGATGACTGCCATGATTTACGCGGCCTCCCCTGAAAGGTTCAGCTCTTGACCTGGCTTGAGCGTCACGTAGGCCTTGCGCACATTGTCGCGACGGCCCACCGAGCGGCCAAAGCGCTTGGTCTTGCCTTTGGTATTGACCACCGACACGCCCTTGACCTCGACCTTGAACATCAGTTCAACGGCGGCCTTGATTTCGGGTTTGGTGGCGTCCTGCAGCACTTTGAAGGTGACTGAATTGGTCTTGTCGGCAATCTGAGTCGCCTTTTCAGAGACGATCGGGGCAACCAAGACCTGCATCAACCGACCTTCGTCGAAGTTGCGCTGGGCGGGTGTGGGATTGACGCGGCTCATGCGAACATCTCCTTGAGCTTGTCGAGGGCACCCTTGGTGACCAGCACCTTCTTGTAGTGCACCAGCGACAGCGGATCGGCATAACGCGGCTCGACGATGAGCACGTTGACCAGGTTGCGCGAAGCCAGGTAGAGGTTTTCGTCGACTTCTTCGGCAATGACCAAGACCGACTCAAGGTTCATGGCCTTGAAACGGGCAGCCAGCTGCTTGGTCTTGGGCGAGTCCACCTTCATGGACTCGACCACAGCCAAACGCCCTTCGCGAGCGAGCTGCGAGAAGATGGACGCCATGCCGGCGCGGTACATCTTCTTGTTGATCTTGTGGGTGAAATTCTCTTCCGGGCTGTTCGGGAAAATCCGGCCGCCTCCGCGCCACAGCGGCGAGGAAGTCATACCAGCACGGGCGCGGCCCGTTCCCTTTTGCTTGAACGGCTTCTTGGTCGAGTGCTTGACCTGCTGGCGGTCCTTCTGGGCACGCGTACCCTGGCGGGCATTGGCCTGGAAGGCTACGACGACCTGATGAACCAGATCTTCGTTGTATTCACGGCCGAACACGGTCTCGGGCGCGTCGTACTTGGACGCGGCCTGGCCCTGTTCGTTCAGGAGTTCGAGTTGCATTACTTGTCTCCCTTCGCGGCAACCGGCTTGGCCTTGACGGCCGGACGCACAGTCACGAAGCCGCACTTGGAGCCAGGCACCGCGCCCCTGATCAGGAGCAACTGGCGAGCTTCATCGATGCGGAACACATCGAGGTTCTGGGTGGTCACGGTGTCATCGCCGAGGTGGCCCGTCATGCGCTTGCCAGGAAACACACGGCCCGGGTCCTGAGCCATACCAATGGAGCCTGGCACGTTGTGCGAACGGCTATTGCCGTGCGAGGCACGCTGCGACTTCATGTGGTGGCGCTTGATGGTGCCGGCGAAGCCCTTGCCGATTGTCGTGCCCTGCACGTCGACCTTCTGGCCTACGGAGAACACGTCAGTGGCAGGCACCGTGGCGCCGGCGGCGTACTTGGCCGCAGTGTCTGCGGCGACGCGGAATTCCTGGAATATTTCACCGGCCTCGACACCTGCCCTGGCAAGGTGGCCGGCTTGCGGCTTGGTCACCCTCGAAGCTTTGCGCGAACCAAACGTGACCTGAAGGGCCACATAGCCGTCGTTCTCTTGGGTTTTAACCTGGGTCACACGGTTGTTGGACACATCCACCACCGTGACAGGAACAGCGTCCCCATCATCGGTGAACAGGCGCATCATGCCCACCTTGCGGCCCAGCAACCCGAGGGAGTTGCTTAGACTCATATTGTTACTCCGTAACTTCCGCCGCGCCCGCTGCAATTGGCAAGCGCGTTTGGATTGCGAAAGAAGGTTGATAAAAACTAAATTGGCGCCCGCATATTTCAGGCAGCCAAACCTCGCCAATTAAGGCGAAGCCGCAAATTATAACGCGCTCTTGCAGCTTTCCGCAAGCCGCGCGTGAAACTTGGGCCTTGTTGCGTGACCTTTATTGCAGCTTGATCTCGACGTCCACGCCGGCCGGAAGGTCCAGCTTCATCAGGGCATCAACGGTCTTGTCGGTAGGGTCGACAATGTCCATCAGGCGCTGATGCGTGCGGATTTCGAACTGGTCGCGTGAAGTTTTGTTGACGTGCGGCGAGCGCAGGATGTCAAAGCGCTTCATCCGCGTCGGCAGGGGCACGGGGCCCTTGACAATGGCGCCGGTGCGCTTGGCAGTGTCAACGATCTCGGCGGCGGACTGGTCGATCAGCTTGTAATCGAATGCCTTGAGGCGAATGCGGATTTTCTGTTTTGTGGCCATGATCGATTACTCCAGAATCTTTGCGACGACGCCCGAACCCACGGTCTTGCCGCCTTCGCGGATGGCAAAGCGCAGGCCCTCTTGCATGGCAATGGGGTTGATCAGCTTGACCGTGATGGACACGTTGTCGCCAGGCA
>CANJPU010000037.1 GCA_947476285.1 Comamonadaceae bacterium
AATTTCTACAACCATACAAGATTGCACTCGACGCTGGGCTACGTCAGCCCGATGACGTTCGAGCAACGCTGGATCGCGGCCCAGCAGCAAGACAGGAAGTCCGCATAATGGGCAGCCTATGGAGTGCGGTAAACAGGGGCAAGGTCAGGGACGAGTTCGTCCAGCCAGAGGCGTATACCGTTAGAGTTAAGGTGTGTGTCGTGCGGAGTGCGGTTGGGGGCAGGGGGCGGCATAGGACGCTATGCTGACACTTCTTCAGACTCACCGTGCTGCTGGGGAGCCAATCGCCTGCACGGTGCCACCAGATGCGTGTTCGTGGCAAACAAGGGCCTGGCACACACCGGCCAGGAAGCGCACATCCGCGTTGCCGCTTGCACCGGCGCTGACCTCGAACCCACCGCCCGATGGCACACGCCGTTCAGCACGCCGCAAGCCGGCGCTGGTCGGTGCAGCGAGAATGCTGGCCGTGCTGCCCATTCTTCTGGTCACCTTCCCCTTCTTCGCGCTGGTGCTGTGCGGCTATGTCGCGGCGCGGCTGCGGCTGCTGCCTTTTGATGCGATTGCCGGGCTCAACACCTTCGTGCTGTACTTCGCGCTGCCGTGCATGCTGTACCGCTTTGGCGCGAACACGCCCATCGCCCAGTTGCTCGATGCCGGCGCGCTCGGTGTGTATCTCTTGTGCGCGCTGATCACGGTGGCCCTGGTGGTGCGCCTGAGTCTGAATGCGCGCATTGGCTGGAGCGACGCAGCGTTTGGCGCGCTGGTGGCGGCCTTTCCCAACACCGGCTTCATGGGCGTGCCGCTGCTGGTGGCGTTGCTTGGCGCGCAGGCGGCCGGCCCGGCCATACTGACCATGCTGGTGGATATGGTGGTCACCACCTCGCTGTGCATCGCCTTGTCGCGGCTGGGTGATCTGGATGATGCAGGCCAGCACAGTGCCGCCAGGGCCGCGCGCCGCGCGCTGCAAGGTGTGGCCCTCAACCCCATGCCCTGGGCCATCTTGTTGGGCGGTGCCTCATCGTTTTTGCAGATCGAGCCGATCCGGCCGCTGGCTCAGACCATGGGCTTGCTGGCCGATGCCGCTTCACCGGTGGCGCTGTTCACCATCGGCGCGGTGCTGGCCCGCTCGCAGCAGGTGGCCGCGCAAGAGCAGCATCAGCCCTTGCGCCTGCGTGACTATCTGCCTGTGGTGCTGTTCAAGCTGTTTGGCCACCCTTTACTGGTGCTGGCTGTGGGCAGCGCCGCCATCGCGCTGGGCGCGCCGATGGCGCGCAGCACGCTTCACATCCTGGTGTTGGTGGCCGCCCTGCCCAGCGCCAGCAACGTCGCCATCCTGGCCGAGCGCTTCGGTGCCGACACCGGACGCATTGCGCGCATCATCATGCTGACGACGGCGCTGGCGTTTTTTACGTTTTCAGGGGCGGTGCTATGGATAGGGTGAGGGGCGGGAGCGTCAACCCGGGCCGGGCTGGCGTGGTCGTCGTACCTCGGTCTTTGTGCCTGCAGCGGTTGACCCAGTCCCGGTAGGTGGGCGTGGCCCATTTTCTGCATGTGGGCGCAGGGGGTCGACGCCGCCTGCGGCCAAAGGCACTTTCCCTTCACCTCTGACCGAAGGGGCCCTGAATACGGGAACACCTGGCGGGCCGGTTCGGGGCTTCCCTGACGCGGACGTAACTGGTCCGACGTGGCGCGGCGCCGGTATGCCAGGAATTGAGGCGACACGTGTAGGGGGTGGAATGGGAGCCGAACCAAAGTGCGGTACCAGCGGGGGTCCGCCATGGGCCAGGGGCACTGTGCGGCCAGGGCCGGGGCGCAGGCTTTGGATCAATGCCCCAGCAGATTCAACAGCACGTTGGACCAGCCCGGGTCTCTGAGGTCCTTTGGGTTTTAGCATGGTTGTGCTCCAGCGCTCAGTTAAACCAAACCGCACCAGCAGGCGCATGCCCCGCCTCAGCCTGCCGCTCCGTCGTGCGCTTGGGCGCGCTGGCCCTACAGCGGATCGGCGACCGCGCCGGGTTTGTGCCCGACTGCTTGGCCGTGCCCCAGAAGGCAGCGTTGAGTTCCTTGAAGGTGTTCTTCCTGATTTCCATGATGAATTGCTCCAGGTTGGTAATGCGAGGACCTCATCTCACCTGAACCGATCACAGCCCGTGCGACCGTGTGCCAAAGACGCTGATTCGCGCAACGAAACACAGCCTTGTTGGAACGAGCTGCCGTGGGGAGGTCGGGCCGCAGGGTGCGCGCGAGGGTGTGCAGGCGGGTGTGCTTCCGGTAGCATGTGAGGCAGTTTCACTGGCTTCATTGCTAACCAAGGCCGCAAATCTACCAATGACCGGCACTCCCGCCGTCGCGCTGATCGGCGCCCCCACTGACGTTGGCGCCAGCGTGCGTGGCGCCGGCATGGGGCCTGATGCGCTGCGGGTGGCGGGGCTGGTGGAGGCGCTGCGTTCGCACCGCTTGGGCCTGGTGGATCAAGGCAACTTGGCCGGCCCGCCCAACCCCTGGCAGGCACCCATCAAAGGCCTGCGGCATCTGGATGAAGTGGTCGCGTGGAACCGCGCTGTCTTTGGCGCGGTGACGCAAGCCCTGGCCGCCGGCCAGACGCCTTTGCTGAT
Organism: Comamonadaceae bacterium; assembly: GCA_947476285.1. Classification (GTDB taxonomy): domain Bacteria; phylum Pseudomonadota; class Gammaproteobacteria; order Burkholderiales; family Burkholderiaceae_C; genus Ramlibacter. Next base: position 2,616 of record CANJPU010000037.1, read on the forward strand.
GGGTGGCGACCATTGTCTGGCGATAGGTTCCATCAGCGCGGTGGCGCGCCATTGCCGCCAGCAGCGCAAACACCTGCGCGTGATCTGGCTGGACGCCCACACCGACGTCAACACCCAGGCCACCAGCCCCTCGGGCAATCTGCATGGCATGCCGGTGGCTTGCCTGCTGGGCGATGGCCCCACCGAGCTGGTGGGCTGGAGCGGCGAGCGCGCGGCGCTCGCGCCGGGCGACCTCACCTTCATCGGCATCCGCAGCGTGGACGCCGACGAGAAGGAGGCCATCCACAAACTGGGTCTGCAGGTCTTCGACATGCGACACATCGACGAGCACGGCATGCGCGACACCATGACCGAGGCGCTGCATGACATCGATCAGAACACCCACCTGCATGTGAGCTTCGATCTGGATTGCCTGGATCCGCTGGAAGCACCTGGCGTGGGCACCGGTGTGCGTGGCGGCCCCACTTACCGCGAGATGCAGTTGTGCATGGAGATGATTGCCGATACCGGTCGACTGGGATCGCTGGACGTGGTGGAAATCAACCCTGCACTGGATGTGCGCAACCGCACGGCAGAGCTGGCGGTGGAGTTTGTCGCCAGCCTGTTCGGGGCCTCGACGCTGGTGCGGTGAGAGTATGCTGAGTCTCTCTGGATTTTGAGAGGAGCCCTCACATGAGAGCAGTCGCACATCTATTGATCCGCATGGCCTTGGCGGGCGCTGTGCTTTTGCCGGTGGCCACACAGGCGCAGCCCAAGCCCGCCGTGGCGGCCACCGAGATGAGCACAGGCGAAGTGCAGAAGATCGACAAGAGCGCCAAGAAAGTCACGCTAAAGCATGGCGAGATCAAGAACCTGAACATGGCGCCCATGACCATGGGCTACGACCTGCGAACCCCCGCCATGGTCGACAAGCTCAAGGTGGGCGACCAGGTGCGCTTTCGGGTTGTGCTTGAAGGCGGGAAGTACATCGTGACTGAGATCGTGCTGGCCAAGTGAAGTGGATCCCGGCACCAGTGCGGGATGACACATGTTTGTCATTGCGGACTTGATCCGCAATCCGCGCCACCCCAGCCAACAGCACTTCAAGCCGGCGGATAGCCCGCCTCAGTCAGCGCATCCGCCAGTTTCGCGCGGTCTTGAGTTGACTCAACCTTGACCTTCTTGCTCGCCAAGTCCACCTCGACCTTGGCCTGAGGGTCCACGCTTTGCAGGGTCTTGGTGACGGCGCCGACGCAGTGGCCGCAGCTCATGTCTTTGACGGTGAATTCAATCATGATGGTTTCCTTGATGTCGAGATAGCCAACTCTGAACCTTTCCACCGTGGTAAGGTCAAGCGAGATGTGCAGTAGCCCCACCACCCAGTCGGGATTGGAACCCAAGTCCTTGACCTTGCCATGATGGGAAGCTTGACACTCGTTGCATCATCGATCTTTCGGCGTCCCTTGGACGCCCAATAGGCAGGACCATCATGAACACCGCAGCAAGCATCCACCCGCCCATGCTCGACAACACATCCGACCGACCGCACGAAGCCGTGGTGCATCTGGCCATCGAGGGCATGACCTGCGCTTCCTGTGTGGCGCGGGTTGAGAAAGCGCTAAAGAAAGTTCCGGGCGTGAGCTCGGCCGAGGTCAACCTCGCTACCGAGATGGCCGAGGTTCAACTCAGCGGTGGCAAAGCCGATGTCAGCGCACTGACCGCAGCGGTGGAAAAGGCGGGCTACCACGCGCGCGCGATCACCACGGCTGACGAAGGTGTGGCCCCTGCCGTGGCGGTCAACGAATGGTGGCCGGTGGCGCTGGCAGCGGTCTTGTCATTGCCGCTGGTGGTGCCCATGTTTGGCATGCTGCTGGGCGCTGACTGGGCACTGAATGGGTGGCTGCAGTTGGCGCTGGCCACGCCGGTGCAATTTTGGCTGGGCGCGCGCTTTTACCGCGCTGGCTGGAGCGCCCTGAAGGCGCGCGCCGGCAACATGGATCTGCTGGTGGCGCTGGGCACGTCGGCCGGTTATGGCCTGAGCGTGTACATGTTGCTGGTGCACGGCGCGCATGGCATGACTCATCTGTATTTCGAGGCATCGGCAGTTGTGATCACTCTGGTGTTGCTGGGCAAATGGTTGGAGACGCGCGCCAAGCGTCAGACCACCGAAGCGATCCGCGCGCTCAATGCGCTGCGGCCCGAGACCGCCCGTGTACGCCGTGACGGGCAAGAGGTGGAAGTGCCAATGAGCCAGGTGCGCAAGGACGACCTCGTTGTCGTGCGACCGGGCGAGCGGATGCCGGTGGACGGTGTTGTGATCGAAGGTGCGAGCCAGGTCGATGAATCGCTCATCACCGGCGAGAGCCTGCCAGTGGCCAAGCATGAAGGCGACAAAGTGACGGGGGGCGCCGTCAATGCAGAGGGGCTGCTGCTGGTGCGCACCACCGCCGTTGGCGCGGAGTCGACACTTGCGCGCATTGTGCGGCTGGTCGAGTCGGCGCAGGCCAAGAAGGCGCCCATTCAGCGCCTGGTCGATCAAGTGAGCGAGGTGTTCGTGCCCGTGGTGGTGGTGGCTGCGTTGATCACGCTGCTGAGTTGGGGCCTGGGTACGGGCGACTGGGAGAAAGCCATTCTCAATGCGGTGGCTGTGCTGGTGATTGCCTGCCCCTGTGCATTGGGCCTGGCCACACCCACGGCCATCATGGCAGGCACCGGTGTTGCCGCGCAGCGTGGCATCCTGATCAAAGACGCAGAGGCGCTGGAAGTGGCGCACAAGCTGACGGTGGTCGCGTTTGACAAGACTGGCACCTTGACCGAGGGCAAGCCCAAGCTGATTGCGGCGGAGCCGGCGCAAGGCGAGCGCGCCGCGCTGATCGCCGCCAGCGCGGCAATACAAGCGGGCAGTGAGCATCCCCTGGCCCGCGCGGTGCTCGACGCTGCGGCGCAAGCGGGCGTGACCATCGTACGCGCGGGTGGAGTGCGCGCCATTGCGGGACGCGGCATGGCCGCAGAAGTGAACGGGCGTGATCTGCGTCTGGGTAGTAGCCGATGGATGGAAGAGCTCAAGGTCGATCTGTCCTCGCTGTCTGTGCGCGCTGCGCAGTTGCAGTCCGAGGGCCGCACCGTCTCGTGGGTGGCCGATCTCACGGACGCGCCGCTGCTGATGGGCCTGCTCGCCTTTGGCGACACCGTCAAGCCGAGTGCTGCCGCAGCCATCGCTGCGCTGCGTGAACAAGGTGTGCGTTCGGTTCTGGTCACCGGAGACAACCGAGGCAGCGCGCAGGCGGTGGCGGCGCAAGTTGGCATAGACGAAGTGCGCTCAGAGGTTCTCCCCGAGGACAAGGCCGGCATCATCGGCGAGCTCAAGGCCGATGGGGCTTCGGTGGCCATGGTGGGCGACGGCATCAACGACGCGCCGGCGCTGGCCGCGGCCGATGTCGGCATTGCGATGTCCACCGGCACTGATGTGGCCATGCATGCAGCCGGCATCACGCTGATGCGTGGCGACCCGGCGCTGGTGGCCGATGCCATCGACATCTCGCGCCGCACTTACGTCAAAATCCGGCAGAACCTGTTCTGGGCTTTTGTCTACAACGCAGTGGGCGTGCCGCTGGCGGCCTTCGGCCTGCTCAGCCCGGTGATCGCCGGTGCCGCCATGGCCTTGAGCAGCGTCAGTGTGGTCACCAATGCGCTGATGCTGCGCCACTGGAAGGGACGCGCGAAATGAACACGCCACGCAGCACCCAGACAAGCACTCAGTCAGGCGGCCCCTACAACGTGGGTCAGGCAGCGCGAATGTCCAATGTGTCGGCCAAGATGGTTCGCCACTATGAATCGCTGGGGCTCTTGCCCACCGTGTCGCGCACAGACGCCGGTTACCGGCAGTACACCGACAAGGAGGTGCACACTTTGCGCTTCATCCGTCGCGCGCGCGATCTGGGTTTTGGCATGGCCGAGATTGCGCAGTTGCTCAAGCTTTGGCAGAGCCGCCGACGCTCCAGTGCCAGTGTCAGTCGAATCGCGTCGGCCCATGTGGCGGCACTGGATGCGAAGTTGGCCGAGATGTCGGCCATGCGAAAGACGCTGGTGCATTTGATTCATTGCTGCAATGCAGATGAACGACCCGACTGCCCCATACTGGACGAACTGGCGCAGGAGAATCGATAAAGAAGCACCGCATCGCGTTTGACTTGCCACAGTCAAACCCTGTCTAATGGACGACGGCACGAATAAAAATACATCCGTATCCGAAGCACCGAGGAGACAAGCGCATGCCGCAGATCAGAAGCACGCCAATTGGCGAGGCCTACGCCTGGACTGGCGCGGCTTTGCGCCAGAGTCGGCACTGGCTCGATCAATTGGGCGAGGAAGACATCTCGGACCTTGAGCGTGCGCTGGCGGCAGTCAAGCACAAGGGCCTGCGCTGGGGAGCTTTCGACAAGCAAGACTTTCCACTGACTGTGATGGCCGCGCGGCTGCAGCGCATGGACGCAGAGCTGAGCGAGGGCCGGGGGTTCATCCTCATGCGCGGGCTGCCTGTGGCCCGCTACAGTCTGGATGACGTCAAAACGATTTACTGGGGCATCGGCTGCCATCTGGGGCAGGTCAGGCCGCAGAACGTCAAGGGCACGATGCTCGAACACATTGAGGACTTGCAGGTTTCCAATCTGAACGACCCGAATCTGCGCGGCTACGTCACGGCCAAGGGGCTGGATGCGCATTGCGACAACTGCGACACGGTTGGCCTGCTGTGCGTGGACCGGGCGCGCATTGGCGGCGTCAGCATGATCGCCAGCATGGGCGCCATTCACAACAAGCTTCTCGCGCAACGAGCCGACTTGCTCGAAGCGCTCTACCAGGGCTATCGCTATGACCTTCGCGGCGAGGGCGTGACCGGCAGCCTGGATGAAACCAGCGAACCGGTGCCGGTATTCAGCAGCCACCAGGGCCGGGTGCGCGGATGGTTCCACCGCCGCTTGATTCTGGGCGGCGCGGCAAAGGCCGGCATCACACTGACACCCTTGCAGCGCGAGGCGCTGGACTTCGTCGCGGATGCCGCACACGACCCCGAGCTGGTGCTGGAGCACGACATGCAGCCCGGTGACATCCAGCTTGTGAACAACTACGCGGTGATCCACTATCGCACGCCGTTCGAGGACGGCGGCGGGCACAAGCGCTTGCTGCTGCGCATGTGGACCAATCGGCGCGTGCGCGACCAGGTGGATCCGGTCTTCGAACAATCATGGATCGTTGCTGGTTACCAGGCGCGCGAGTGGGCGCGCGACCGTGCAGTGGCTGCGCTGGGCAACCGCGTCTGACGCAATTGAGTTTTCTCCCTTCATCAACCTAAAGGCAAACCATGTCTGAAAGCATTGTGTATCGACAAATTCCCCGCCCTGCTCCCGCGCTGATTGAAATGCTGCGCGGCATTCCGGTGGCCGACCTGCATGACGAGATGGACCCGATCGACCGGCGCCAACGTCTGATGAGCACCGCGCTCAGGCCCTTGCTGCCGCGAAAGAGCTTCGTCGGACCGGCAGTCACTGCCTATTGCACGCCCGGCGACAACCTGATGATGCACACCTCGCTGTTCTATGCACAACGCGGTGACGTGCTGGTGATCTCCAACGGTGGTGTGGTGCACGGTGCGCTCTGGGGTGGCAATGCCTCCATTCAGGCTAACCACAAAGGCGTGGCCGCTGTGGTGGTGGACGGGCCGGTGCGCGACACCGCGGGGGTGCGCGAGTGCAATCTGGGCGTCTGGTCCACCTCGGTCAGTGTTACCAAACCCGGCAAGGAGGCGCCCGGCACGGTGAATATGCCGGTGAACTGCGCGGGTGTGAGGGTCAGGCCCGGCGATATCATCGTGGGCGATGAGGACGGCGTGATCGTCATCGACCCGGCGGATGTGGAGCGGCTGGTGAAAGCGGCGCGCGCGCGCATCGCGCGCGACGCCGTGATGCAGGCGGCCATTGCCGCTGGCTCTACGCTGTTCGAGGGGCTCTCCGGGGCCAAGCAACTTGAGAAAGTGGGCGCGCGGGTGCTGGACGGCCCGTGGACCGCCTCTGACCAGTAAGCCGACACGCCGACACACGCACTCAGGAGACAGGCATGCAACGCAGACAGTTTTTGCTCACCAGTGGCGCGGTCGCCGCACTCCAGGGCAAGGCCTTGGCGGCCGACCCGAACTTCCGGCTTCCAGTGCGCCTGATCGTGCCGGCATCGCCGGGCGGCTTCACCGACATCGCCGCGCGGCTCTTGGCTGAGCGCCTGAGCAGCCGCATCGGCCAGCCCGTGGTGGTGGACAACCGGGCCGGCGCCTCTGGCATCATCGGTGCGGAGGCGGTGGCGCGCTCCGCGCCCGATGGCGCCACTTTGCTCATGGGGTCGATCCAATCTCAGGCGACCAACGTGGGCATGTACAAGTCCCTGCCCTACGACGTGATGAAAGACTTCGCCCCGGTCACGCGGGTGGCCATGGGCTACACGGTGCTGGTGGTGCCCGCCGCATCGCCCATCCGCAGCCTCTCGGGCCTGATCGAGGCCGCCAGGAAGCAGCCCGGCGCGATCACCTACGGATCGGGTGGCGCAGGGGCTTCATCGCATCTGTGCGCCGAGATGATGCGGCAAGCCGCCGGCATCGACATTCTGCATGTGCCATACAAAGGCACCGCACCCGCCGTGCAGGCGTTGATCGCTGGTCAGATATCGATGCTGTTCGACACCATGCCCTCTGCATTGCCGCATGTGAAGGCGGGCACGCTGCGGGCGCTGGCGGTGACTTCGGCCAAGCGCCTGGATGCTCTGCCCGATGTGCCTGCGGTGGCCGAGACCTTGCCCGGATTCGAGATGGCGGTGTGGGGCGGCATCTATGCGCCGGCCGGTACACCGCCTGCCTTCGTCGAAGCGCTCAACCGGGAAATCCAGGCCATCCTAAAAGACCCGGCGGTTGTGCAGCGCTTTGATCAACTGGGCTTCATGCCGCTTGGCCTAGGGCCGCGCGAGTTCGGTGCTTTCACCCAGGCCGAGATCACCAAGTGGACCCAGGTCGCCAGGGCCGGGAAGATCACCGCTGAATGACACTCATCAATTCAACAGAGGCACGCATGTCCATCAAGCAAAAGCTCGCAAGCGGTCAAGTCGTGACCATGATCAACCCGGATCATCCGTCGCCCTCGCTGGTTGATTTCATCGCCGGCCTGGGGTTTGACGCGATTTTCGTCGATTGCGAGCACGGCATGGCTGGCATTGAGCGGGTGCAGGAGATGTGCCGCGCAGCGCGGGCATCCGGCGCAACACCCATCGTGCGCCCGGATGCCAACGAATCGTGGCTGATCACACGCTACCTCGACGCCGGCGCTGCCGGACTGATGGTGCCGCACATCGACAACGCCGACGCAGCGCGAGAGTTGGTGGCAGCGGTGCGTTACGCACGGCCGATGGATTTTGCGGCCAAGCTGGTGATCGCGATGGTCGAGTCGCGCCAGGCAATCGAGCAGTTACCGGAGATACTGAAGGTCGAAGGCATCGATGTGTTTTTTGTCGGACCGGGCGATTTGTCCAACACCATGGGCCTGCCGGGACAGCGATTTCATCCGCAAGTGCGCGAGCAAGTGGTCAAAGCCGGCCAGCAGATCGTGGCGGCAGGCAAGATCGCTGGCACCCTGGTCAAGCGGGACAATGCCGCCGACTATGTGGCGCAGGGCTTTCGCTTCATCTATGAGCATGCCAACGCCTTTCTGGCCGATGGCGCGCAGCGCTTCAAGGAGGCGGCGCTCAGGCCGCCCGGCGGCTGATGCTTTCTTTGTGGCGACGGGCTTGCTCGGTGGTTTCCTCAGCGCAAAAGACGTTGGAGAAAACCTCGATGCTCATCTCGATGCCGGCCGCGTGACCGGTGTTCTGCCAGGTTTCAAACAAGCGCTTTTGCGCAGCCATCACGGTCTGGGTGTGGCCCGCCACACGGGCGACCATTTTTTCCGTCTCGGCCATCAGTTGATCGGCGGGAACCAGTAGGTTGACCAAGCCGGGCAGGTCACGTGCCGGGTAGTTGTCGCCCGTGAGAATCATCTCTTTGGCTTTTCCCAGGCCGACAAATTGTTGCAAGAGCGCGATGTCGCACACCGAGGGCACACCGGTCTTGATCTCGGGCAGGCCGAATGTCGCGTGGTCGGCGACGATGCGGATGTCCGACACCAGGGCGATGCCGATTCCGGTGCCCAGGCAGTGGCCGTTGATCGCGCAGATCGTCGGATAGGGCGCCTTGCGTATGGCGGCAAGCAAGTCGCGGTTGATGGTGATGAACTTGCGCGCGAGTGTTGGGTCCAGTGTCGCGATTGCACGCAGGTGCATGCCTGCGGAAAAGCAGCGCGGCCCGGCACCTGTGAACACCATCGCTTTGGGCGGCTGGGTCGTGTCGCACACCAATTGCGCGACGTGTTCCAGATCGGCCAGCGCAAAGGCATTGCTGGCCTCGGGCCGGTTGAAGGTGATCCACCGCACGCCTTGTGCGTCATCGCGGACTTTCACCGCGGAGACATTCATATCCTGGCTCACGCTGATTCCTCGCAGTGTATGTTGCTGTGTGATGAATTCATTTCTCGCGCCGGCTGATGCTTTCCTTGTGCCGGCGCGCTTGTTCGGTAGTCTCTGGCGCGCTGAACACATTGGCGAAGACTTCGATGCTCATCTCGATGCCGGCGGCATGGCCGGTGTTCTGCCAGGTTTCGAACAGACGCTTTTGCGCGGCCATCACCGTGCGGGTGTGACCGGCCACGCGGGCGACCATGCTCTTGGTCTGCGCCATTAGCTGATCTGAAGGCACCAGTACATTGACCAGCCCTGGCAGATCGCGCGCCGGGTAGCTGTCGCCCGTGAGGATCATCTCCTTGGCCTTGCCCAGACCGACGAACTGCTGCAAGAGCGCGATGTCGCACACCGAGGGCACGCCTACCTTCACCTCGGGCAGCCCGAAGTTCGCGTGATCGGCGACGATGCGAATGTCCGACACCAGTGCGATGCCAAAACCTGCGGCCAGACAATGGCCGTTGATGGCGCAAATGGTGGGGAAGGGGGCCATGCGTATCTCGGCCAGCACAGTGCGGTTGATGGTGATGATCTCGCGCGCCAAGCCTGGGTCCAGCGCGGCCACTGCGCGCAGATGCAGGCCGGCAGAAAAGCAGCGTGTGCCCGCACCGGTGAACACCAGGGCTCGCGGTTTGTCGGGCGAGGTGACCAGCCTCACGATGTGGTCAAGGTCAGCCAGCGTGATCGCATTGCTGGCCTGCGGCCGATTGAAGGTGATCCAGCGCACGCCGTCTTCGTCGTCGCGCGCGTCAATCGCGGAAACTGTTAGATCTTCACTCACCTGGACTCCTACTGTTGTGTTGAATCGATGGAGATGGACTCAATCCTTCAAACTGATTTTGCCGTCGACCACGGCTTTCTTCCACATTTGTGCGTCTGCCCTGAGGAACTCCGAGAATGCTGCCCGACCGCGCGGTCGAATCTCGCCGCCCATGGCGCTCAAGCGCTCACCCATTTCCTGGGACCGTGCTGCCGCCATGACCAGTTCGGTCAGTTTATTGGCTACCGCCTCAGGAAGGTTCGCTGGTGCGATCACACCCCAGTAGGCCGACACGATGAAGCCTGGGTAACCGGCTTCGCCAGTGGTTGGCACATCGGGCAGCATGGCTGAGCGGCTCTCGCTGGCGCTGGCGATGGCCTTGAGTTTGCCGGTGGGCAGCGCTGCCTTGAGCGATGCGGGCGAGGTGGCGATCACCTGCGCTTCGCCGGACATCAGTGCGGCCATGGCTGGCCCTGCTCCCTTGTAGGGTACGTCCAGAAGCTGCGTGCCGGTGCGTGACTCCAGCAGTTTTGAGATCAAATGGCCGGCCGTGCCGCGTCCTTGCGAGGCATAGGCCAACTGGCCGGGCCGCGCTTTGGCCAGCGCGATCAGCTCGGCCATCGAATTGACCGGCACTGTGGAGCTGACTGCAAACGCGTAATGCGTGTCGCCGATCTGCGCGATCGGGAGAAAATCTTTGTCGGCCCGGTAGCCCAGCTCAGATGGCAACATGAGCTGGGGCATGACTGTGAGTGCATCGGGGCCGGTCACGCCGATGGTGTAGCCGTCAGGTGCTGCATTGGCCACCGCCGCCAGGCCGATCGCGCCGCCCGCGCCGCCCTTGTTCTCGATGAAGGTGGCCACGCCCTGGCTTTGCAGTATCTTGGCCAGCGAGCGGGCCACCGCGTCCGTGCCGCCACCGGGGGCCGTGGGCACAATCAGGCGAATCGGCCGGTTGGGAAAGTCTTGCGCGCCGGACAGGCCGGGTACGACCAAGGCCAGCCCTGCGAGCAAGGCAAGAGCAAGGTAGGAGCGGATAAACTTCATGGCGCATGTCCTTTCGCGTTCACTTGCTGGGGCCTGGCGCCGTAGGAGCGGCGAGGCCCAGCTCGTCAATTTGCTGCGGCGTGTAACCTGCTTCAATGAGAATGTCTCGTGTGTGCTCGCCCAGTCGCGGCGCAGGGCGCACCGGGCCCATGCCGGCACTGAATTGAAGCGGCTGGCGAGTCAGCTTGAGTTTGCCCTCGGTGGGGTGCGCCACTTCCTCGAAGAAATCGATCGCGCGCATGTGCCTGTCATCGAACAGGCTCTCCACTGTGTTGACCGGCATCGCCGGGATGGACTCGCGCTTGAATAGCTCAAGCCATTGACTGGTGGTGCGCTTGGCGATTTCTTCAGCCACGAAGGCCAGCAGGAAATTCGAATGCACCACTCGCCCGCCGATGTCCGAGAAGCGGATGTCAGCCGCCAGGTCAGGGCGCTCGGTGATGGTGTAGAACTTCTGCCATTGCCGATCGGTGTAGAGCAGGATGGCGATATAGCCGTCGCTGGTGCGGTAGGGCTTGCGATCGGGCGATGCAGTGCGCGCGTAACCGGTTGGCCCCAGCGGCGGATCAAAGACCCAGCCTCCCTGCTGCTCCAGCAGCAGCCAAGAGGCCATGAACTCGAACATGGGGACCACCACCACCTCGCCGCACCCGGTGGATGTACGCCGCACGATGGCGGCGAGAATGGCCATGGCCCCAGCCAGCCCCATGGTCTTGTCCACCATGGGTGTGGTGACATAGGCCGGCGCACCGGTGCCACCCTGCACCGCCGCGATGCCGGTGACGCCTTGCACCACGTCGTCGTAGGCGGGCTCATCTTCGTACGGTCCGTCGCCGTAGCCGCGCATCGTGCAGTGAATCAGTCGCGGTAGCCGCGCCATGACGGTGGCTGCATCGACGCCCAGACGGGCTGCTGCTTTGGGACGCATGTTGTGCACGAACACATCTGCGGTTTCGAGAATGCGCATCAGCGCTTCGTGCGCGGCGGGCGACTTCAGGTCGAGCACGATGCTGCGCTTGCCCAGGTTGCCATTGATGAAGATCGGCCCCATGCCCGGCGAGCGGGCCTTGCCGATGTAGCGCGGTGGGTCGCCCTCGGGCGCTTCGACCTTGATCACATCGGCCCCCATGCGCGCGAGTTGCATGGTGGCAACCGGACCCATGAAGGTGGTGCTCAGGTCGACGATGCGAATGCCGTGCAGCGGGCCCTGCTGCTGCGGTAGAGCACGGGGCGGATCCTGGGTGCTGTGAGGGTTCACGGTGTACGGAAGGCTTGTACGGACAAGCTGCATACTCTACGCTTCGCACGCTTGCGAGACCATCGGTGTTTACCCACTTTCCGCCGGTCCTTTGCCCAATTTTTCGAGCGGGCGGATTTGACTTGGCCCAACAAGCCTACCTACAATGGCTTGGTTGCTTGTACGTACAACGCCTGCAAGAGGCCCGAGCGTGCACTCGCCAGTTCAAATTCATCAAGGACACTTAAAACAATGGGACCGCTCAAAGGCATCAAGGTGCTGGAACTGGGAGGAATCGGGCCGGGGCCCTTCACTTCCATGCTGCTTTCGGACATGGGCGCGCAGGTGATTCGCATTGAGCGCATCGTCGCGTCCGACAGTGGCGTCAAGGGCATGGACGTCCGCTTCAATCTGCTTAACAGAGGGCGGCCCAGTGTGGCGATGGACTTGAAAAATCCCAAGGCCGTGGAGGCAATCAAGCGCATGCTGGTCAATGCCGATGCGTTGGTCGAAGGCTTCAGGCCCGGCGTTGCCGAGCGGCTGGGCCTGGGCCCTGCGGACTGTCTGGCAGTGAACCCGCGGCTGGCCTACGGCCGGATCACTGGATGGGGTCAAGATGGACCCCTTGCGAACGCGACGGGGCACGACCTGAACTACATCGCGCTGACGGGTGCGCTGCATTCCATCGGCTTGAAAGATGGTCCGCCGGTGCCGCCTCTGAATCTGGTGGGCGATTTCGGTGGCGGCGCGATGTTCCTGGCTTTCGGGCTGGTCTGTGCAATTCTTGAGAGCCGCTCCAGCGGCCGCGGGCAGGTCGTCGATGCCGCCATGGTAGATGGCAGCGCCGCGCTGATGGGCCTGATCTACGGCATGCGCGCCGGCGGTCATTGGTCCGACGAGCGCGGAAGCAACCGGCTGGACTCGGGAACGCCTTGGTATGCGGTGTACGAAACGCTGGACGGCAAGTATGTGTCCGTGGCGTCTAACGAATTGCGCTTCTACAAGGACATGATCCTGGCCATGGGTCTGGACAAAGAAGACTTGCCCGATCGCGACGACCCTTCGGGCTGGCCACGTCTGCGCCAGCGGTTTGCAGAGGTGTTCAAACAGAAGACGCGCGACGAATGGTGCGAGATCATGAAAGACTCCGACGCCTGCTTCGCGCCGGTGCTCTCTCTGGCCGAGGCGCCGCAGCATCCGCACTTGAAAGCGCGCAACACGTTTGTTGAGATGGATGGCATCGTTCAGCCAGCGCCGGCGCCGCGCTTTAGCCGCACGAAACCGGAGTTGCGCAGAGGTTCGCCGTCCGAGGGGCAATACGATGTGGGTGCGCTGGCCGAATGGGGCCTCAATGACGCCGACGTCAAAGCATTGCGTGCAGCAGGCGCATTGGCCTAAGGCACGTGACCACTTCACCTGCGCCATGCCGACCCGAATGGCAAATCAACCGGAGACAAACATGAAAGCGATGGATCTTCTCGCGGTGCAGCGCGCGGGCGCTCATGGTGGTGCGCTTGGCCGTCGATCGTGGCTCGGCTGGCTCGTGTGTGGCGCAATGGCGCTGTGCACCGGGAGCAGTTTCGCCCAAGCCTATCCGAACAAGCCGATTCGCTTGATCGTGCCCTTTGGCACCAGCGTGATGGATGCGGTGGCCAGGGCATTGAGCGGCCCCCTTGGCAAGGCCCTGGGACAAGCCGTGGTGGTGGAGAACATCGCCGGAGCGGGAGGGCTGACCGGCACCACGCAACTGGTACGCGCGCCCAAGGACGGTTACACCATTGCGCTGGTCAACAACTCGCATGTGATCAACCCAAGCATCTACAAGGACATGCCCTTTGACGTGCTCAAGGACATCTCCCCGATAGGCAACGTGGGCCACACGCCGCTGATTCTGCTGGTCAATCCGGCCGTGCCGGCCAAGGACTTGCGCGAGCTGATTGCGCTGGCCAAGTCCAAGCCGGGTGTGCTGACCTACGGCTCGTCGGGTAATGGCGCGATATTGCACCTGGCAGGTGTGCTGCTCAGCAGCGAGGCTGACATCAACATCAAGCACATCCCCTACAAGGCGGCCGGCCAGATGTTCACCGACCTGATCGCAGGGCATATCGACATGGCCCTTCCCGCGGCTCTGACGGCGGCTGCGCAAATTCAGAGCGGCAAGTTGCGCGCCATTGGCGTGACCTCTCAGGAGCGCTCGGCCGCACTGCCCGATGTGCCTACCCTGGCCGAGGCGGGCCTGCCCAATTACAACATCCGCGGCTGGATTGCCATGGCCGCGCCTGCCGGCGTGCCCAAGCCCATCGTGGACCGCCTCAGCACTGAACTCAATGCAGCACTGGCTACACCGGAAGTGCGCGCGGCGTTCACCAAACTGGATGTGACCGTCACGCCAAGCAGCCCTGACGCGGCTGCGCATTTCTTCCAGGTGGAGCTGGACAAGCACACCCAACTGGTCAAGCGTTCGGGCGCTTCGCTTCAGTGATCTTGACCTGAACGTTCAACTCGTCACCAGCCCGATGGTCTTGCGCCGAGGCATGTCCGGCAGCACCGCGGCCAACTGAGTGTCGGTCAGGCGAAAGCGCTGCTCAAGCAGCTCGGCGATGATGTCGCGAAAGTCGGTGGTGATGGCCAGATCACGGCCTTCGTACAAGGCGGCGCTGTCAAGCCCTGGCCACTGCCCATGCACACGTCCGCCTTTCACGCCACCGCCCAGCAGAAAAGCCACATTGCCATGGCCATGGTCGGTGCCATTGGTGCCGTTTTGCTTCACTGTGCGGCCGAACTCGGACAGCACCAGGATGTGCGTGTCCTGCAAGCGATCGCCCAGCCCCTGGGCCAGGGCTGCGAGGGCGCGGGCCAATAGCGCGAAACGGTTGCTTAACTGACCACGACCGCCGCCTTGGTTGGCATGCGTGTCCCATCCGCCCACTGGCACAAAGGCCAGCCTGATTCTGGCGTCGCGGGCCATCAGCGCGCCCAGGCGAGCAGTGTCCGTCGCCAGGCCCTGCAAAGAAAGAGCGCCTTGATCCGCGGCAGCATCGTCGCTGGACAGCATGTCCATGATCTCGCGCCGGGTGGCGGTGGCCTCACGCACGGTTTGACTTAGGCGGTCGTTGCCAGCGTAGATCTGGGCGAATGCGGCGGCCACCTGCGGCTGGTCGGTCAGGCCTCGGGTGGTGGCGCTGCGGCCGGCCGCCAGCGAGGCCACGGCTGCATTGCCGCTGAAGATGCGCGGCATGGTGGGGCCCAGGTTCACAGCCTGCAGACGCTGCGCTGCCTGGGTGGCACCAGGGCTGACCAATACCGCAGCCAGTCGGTTGAGCCAGCCATCGGGTGTGGACTTGCGACCGGGTGTGCCCGACTCCATGTAGTCCTGCGCGTCGAAATGCGAGCGCGTGGGGTCATGCGAGCCGCTGGCATGAATAAACGCCAATTGCTTGCTCTCCCAATAGGGCAGCAGCGGCGCGAAGGCCGGGTTCAGTCCGAACAGCGAGTCGATGGGGATCACGCCGTCGGGCTCGCCCGGCCGCGCCAGCGCGATGCTGCCGCGTAGCTGGTGGTAGGCGGTATCGCCATCATGTACCAATAGAGCCTATCCGTCCATGGCGCCGCGCAACAAGATGACGACCAGCCGTGGCTGGCGGCGGTTGCCGGCCAATGGCACTGCCTGGGCTTGTGCAATGCGCAGCCCGCCCAGGCCGCTTGTCAGCGCGGCAGCGCCAAGCCGCAACATGTCGCGTCGAGTGGATTGACTGCGCATGGTCGGTGCCGGCTCAGCGTCGCATCATGCCAGGGCCTGCCAGCACCAGGGCTGCGGCCAGGCTTGGCTCATGCCGGTATTGTTCCAGCGCGCTTCGGGTCGAGGCATGGACCAGGGGCCCGAGCCTGGCCATCAGTTGGTCCGCATCGGGTCGGCGCCGCAGGGATTCGTTACCCAACCGTCCGTTGGCAATCTGGCTGGCAAAGTTGATGCGCTTGGTCATGCCGTCGGGGTTGAGCCAAGCCTCTTCGGTGTTCTTGTAGCCATCGGGTGTGGGGCAGCCGAATAGTGGCATGCCCTGCGCGGCCAGATGGCCTGCCAGGGGCAAAATATTGGCCGGCGACTCGCCGGTGGCGCGCAGTACCGACAGCGTGAATTGATAGGGCGTCTTGAACTTGACGCCCACGTTGCGGGGCGACCAGAAGTCTTCGCTGGCGAACAGCGCGCGCAGCACCGGCACGATCTGCCCGTCCTGCGCGATGAATACTTCAGCCAACCGAGCCACCAGTGCTGGCTCGGGCTTGTCGCTGACGAAGTATTGCGCCAGCTTGTACGCAATGCGGCGGGCGGTGGCAGGGTGGGCTGCCAGCAGGTCCAGTGCGAAATCGCCTTCGGCCTTGCCTTGTGCGGTGATGCGTTGGCCCAGCCATGTCTTGTCGCCGCGGTCGTGTACACGTTCATTGAACCAGAAGCCGGGCATCTCGCCGGCGCGCCCCTGTGCCTGCGCCGTGCTTGTCTGCATTTGCGCATAGGGCCCGCGCGGGCGCAGCGGCAGCATGGTCCAGCCAGTGAGCATACGGGCCAGTTGTGTCACGTCAGCCTGGGTGTAGCCGGCGTCGGCGCCCAGGGTGTGCAGCTCCATCAGCTCACGCGCATAGTTTTCGTTCAGGCCGCGTCCAGGCCCCGCGCTGCGTTCGGCCACGCTGGTCCAGTTGTCCAGGTAGTAGAGCATGGCCGGATGGTGGGCGGTGGCACCCAGCAGGTCGCGAAAGCGCCCCATCGCGTGGGGACGTATCGCGTGATGTTCGTAGTGGCCCATCATCACGCGCAGCAGGTTCTTGCCCTGGAACACATTGAAGTGGTTGAACCAGAAATCGACCATCACTTCTTCGAGCTGGCGCGGGCTCTCCAGTGCGCGAAAGATACGCGACTCAAGGGCCGGAAGTTGATACTGGCGCAGATAGCTGAGCATTCGCTCGGGCGGCCGCGGGGCCATCTCGGTTGGCTCGGCAGCGACTTGGGCGCCCGCCGTACCGCCGGCCGCGCTTGCAGCCTCGGCTCTGGCGCGCTGGGTCTCGTTGATGATCTGTGCATAGTCGCGCAGCACTGCGATGGGGTCGGCATCGGTGATCTGCGACTCGCGCAGCCGCATGATCAGGCTGCGCGGCAGTGCCAGCGCAGCCGGCGCGAGCTGTGCGTCAATCCAGCCTAGCGGATCGCGGCCGACCGCGGTCAGGTCGCCGGGCCGCGGCCCGAAACCCAGTCGGTTGAGCACATGGGCTGCGGCGCGCGGGGGCGGTAGGTCGGGCCGCGCAGAAGCGCGCGGCTGCGCCGGCACAATCGCTCGCGCGGCCAAGGGCGTAGCGGCTGCGCCGAGCGCGCCGAGGCTTTGGAAAATCGCGGTGCGCCGGCTGATGCTCATGGGCTCCTTTGGCAAACGATTGACCCTGAGAGTTGACTCTAAGCCACTTCACGGGGAAATTTGTTGCCGCAAGGATGCGGTTTTGTGATGCAAAAGTAAAGTCGGGGCATCCCGCACCCCCGAAGCCCCCAGGATGTCTTACACGTGCAGGGCCTGCCCGAGCGCGCGCAAGGCTGCTTCTTGTACCGCTTCGCCCAGGGTGGGATGGGCATGGATGGTTCCCGCCACATCTTCGAGTCGTGCACCCATCTCGATGGATTGCCCGAACGCGGTGCACAGCTCGGACACGGCGCGTCCGACCGCTTGCCAGCCCACAATGAGGTGGTTGTCGCGGCGCGCCACCACCCGCACGAAACCATCGGTGGATTCCAATGTCATGGCCCGGCCATTGGCAGCCAGTGGGAACATTGCGCTGATGCAGTCATGGCCGGCTTGTTGCGCTTCGTGAGGCGACTGGCCCACCACCACAATTTCGGGGTCGGTGAAGCACACGGCAGGAATGGCAGCTGGCGCGAAGCGCCGCTTGTGGCCGGCGATCAGCTCAGCCACCGTTTCGCCTTGCGCCATGGCCCGATGTGCCAGCATGGGCTCGCCGGCCAGATCGCCTATGGCCCAAACATTGCGCATGGAGGTGCGGCACTGGTCGTCGATGCGGACAGCGCGCGCGGCCATGTCCAGGTGCAGCGACTCCAGGCCGAAGCCTTCGGTGCGCGGCCTGCGGCCCACGGCCACCAGCACTTGATCGGCAGGCAGAGCGAATTCATCGGCATTGGCGCTGCGCACCCGCACCGCACCCTGGGCATCGAGGCCTTGCACGCTACAGCCCAGGTGCAGCACCACGCCCAGGCGCTTGAGGCTGGCCATGACCGGGCGGGTCAGTTCGTCGTCGTAGCTGGGCAGCACGCGGTCCGTGGCCTCTACCACGGTCACTTCCGATCCGAGCTTGCGGTAGGCCACGCCCAGTTCCAGGCCAATGTAGCCCGCGCCCACAACCACCAGGCGCCGCGGCAGCGCCGAAGGTGCCAGCGCTTGGGTCGATGAGACGACCGAGCCGCCGAAGGGCATGAAAGGCAGCTCCACCGGTGTTGAGCCGCTTGCCAGCAATAGATGCTCGCACTGCACGCGCACTGTCTCACCCTGAGGCATCTGCACCTGCACGGTCTTGCCGTCCAGCACGTTGGCCCAACCCCGGATGACCTGCACGCCGTTTTTCTTGAGCAAGGAACCCACGCCAGTGGTCAGGCGCGAGACGATGCCGTCTTTCCAGCGCACGGTCTGCTGCAGATCGATTTCGGGCGATTGCACACTGATTCCCAGAGGGGATTGATTGGATGACCAATGGCGCGCCTTCTCGAATTCGTCGGCCGCATGGATCAACGCCTTGGAGGGAATGCAGCCGATGTTCAGGCAGGTGCCGCCCAGCGCCTGCGCTTCCACCAGCACGGTGGGAATGCCCAACTGCCCGGCGCGAATGGCCGCGACATAGCCGCCCGGCCCACCGCCTATCACCAACAAGGTGGTGGACTGCTGATTCATGGCGTCTCCACGAACAGCAGGGCTGGCGATTCAAGCAGACCGCGTATGGCCTGGATGAACTCGGCCGCATGCAGGCCATCGACCACGCGATGATCGAATGAAGAGGATAGGTTCATCATCTGCCGCGCGACCACCGCCCCGCCCCGGATCATCGGGCGCTCGACCATGCGGTTGACGCCAATGATGGCGACTTCTGGATGGTTGATGACGGGCGTGGAGACAATGCCGCCCAGCGCGCCCAGGCTGGTGATGGTGATGGTTGAGCCCGAGAGCTGCTCACGCGAGGCCTTGCCCTTGCGCGCGGCTTGCGCCAGCAGCGAGATCTCGGTGGCGCAGGCCCACAGGTCGAGCGTTTCGGCGTGGCGCAGCACGGGCACCATCAGCCCCGGATCGGTTTGCGTGGCGATGCCCAGATGCACCGCGCCGTAGCGCGTGACGTGGCCTGCGTCGTCGTCGTAGCGCGCGTTCATCTGCGGGAAGTCGCGCACCGCCAGCACCACCGCACGCGCCAGGAACGGCAACAGAGTGAGCTTGCCGCGGGTGGCCGCATGTTTGGCGTTGAGCTGCAAGCGCAGCGACTCTACTTCGGTGACATCGATTTCCTCGACGTAGGTGAAGTGCGGTATGCGGCGCTTGGCCTCCTGCATCTTTTGCGCGATGACGCGGCGCAGGCCAATGACCGGCAGTACCTCTTCATCATTGCGCTGCGCATAGGTGCTCGCGCCGTTGCGCGGCAGGGCTTGTCCGCGGGAAGCGAGGTAGACATCGAGGTCTTCATGTGTGATGCGTCCGGCGGGGCCGCTGCCGTTGACGTATTGAAGCTCGATACCCAGATCCCAGGCGCGCCTGCGCACCGCCGGCGACGCGATGGGCTTGTCGCCCGGCTCACGCGTGGCGGGTGTCTGTGCGCGCGGTGGCGCCGTGTTGGGCTGGCGCACCGGTGCGGGTTCTGCTGTCTGGGCCGCAGGAGCGGCTGGGGCTGTCGGTGTTTGTGTTGCCTGTGCACTGACCGCGCGCTGCTGCGCTGCGGTTTGTGCCTTGGCATTGCCCGCACCTTCGACTTCGAGATGAATGATTTCCGCACCCACCGCGATCTGCTCGCCAACCTGACCACTCAGCCAGGTGACTGTGCCTTTGACGGGGGAGGGAATCTCCACCGTGGCCTTGTCGGTCATCACGTCGGCCAGCACCTGGTCCTCGGTGACGGTGTCGCCCACCTTCACATGCCAGGCCACCAGTTCGACCTGGGCAATACCTTCGCCGATGTCGGGCATTTTGATTGTGTGGGTTCCCATCATGCCTCCCGCCGGGCCGCCCCAAGGGCGGCATGGGCCCCCTCGGGGGGCAGAGCAGCGGCGTAGCCGCAAACGTGGGGGTTCATGTTCATGCCTCCATCGTGCGCTTAAACGCGGCGCCGACTCTGGTCGGGCCGGGGAAGTAGGCCCATTCCTGGGCATGCGGATAAGGCGTGTCCCATCCGGCCACGCGCTCGATGGGCGCTTCCAGGTGATAGAAGCAGTTCTCCTGCACCAGAGACACCAGCTCGGCGCCAAAGCCGCTGGTGCGGGTGGCCTCATGCACCACCACGCAGCGCCTGGTCTTCTTGACTGAGTTGACGATGGTTTCCAGATCCAGCGGCCAGATCGAGCGCAGGTCAATGATCTCGGCGTCGATGCCGGTTTCGCGTGCGGCGCACTCGGACACCCAGACCATGGTGCCGTAGGTCAGCACGGTGAGGTCCTTGCCGGGGCGGAACACTGCCGCCGATTCCAGCGGCACCGTGTAGTAGCCCTCTGGCACTTCACCCAGGGCATGCTGCGACCAGGGCGTGACCGGTCGGTCGTGGTGACCGTCGAAGGGGCCGTTGTACAGGCGCTTGGGCTCCAGGAAGATGACCGGGTCGTCGTTCTCGATGGATGCGATCAGCAGGCCCTTGGCGTCGTAGGGATTGCTGGGCATCACGGTGCGCAGGCCGCAGACGTGGGTGAACAAGGCTTCGGGACTTTGGCTGTGGGTCTGGCCGCCGTAGATGCCGCCGCCGCAAGGCATGCGGATGGTGATGGGTGCGATGAAGTCGCCGGCCGAGCGGTAGCGCAGGCGTGCCGCCTCGGAGACGATCTGGTCGGATGCCGGATAAAAATAATCGGCGAACTGGATCTCGACCACCGGGCGCAGTCCGTAGGCGCCCATGCCCACGGCCGTGCCGACAATGCCGCCCTCGGAGATGGGCGCATCAAAGCAGCGCGAGGTGCCGTACTTGGCCTGCAGGCCCTCGGTTACGCGAAAGACGCCGCCGAAGTAGCCTACGTCTTGGCCATAGACGATGACGTTGTCGTCGCGCGCCATCATCACATCCATCGCCGAGCGCAGCGCGGCGATCATGGTCATGGGCCTGGTCTTGCCGGCGCCGGCAGGGTCTGCTTGCGCCTCTTGTCTTGCTTCTTGCATGTCTTGCATGGCGGATTCCTTGGTCTTGGTCAACATGCTCACACTCCCAGTTCTTGCCGCTGGCGGCGCAGATGCTCGGGCATGTCCTTGTAGACGTCTTCGAACATGCTGGCCGCGCTTGGAATATGGCCATCGAGCAGCGTGCCGTGGGTCTCGGCTTCTTTTTGTGCGGCCAGTACTTCGGCTTCGAGCTCGCTCTGAGCTTGCTGGTGCTGCGAGTCGGACCATTCACCAATGGCGATGAGGTGTTGCTTGAGTCGTGCGATCGGATCGCCCAGCGGGAAGCGCTGCCAGTCGTCGCTTGGCCGGTACTTTGAAGGGTCGTCCGATGTGGAGTGCGGCCCGGCGCGGTAGGTGACCCACTCGATCAGCGTCGGGCCGAAGTTGCCGCGTGCCCGCTCTGCCGCCCACACTGAGGCGGCGTAGACGGCCAGAAAATCATTGCCATCGACCCGCAGCGAGGCGATGCCGCAGCCGGCGCCGCGCGCCGCAAAAGTGGTTTGTTCGCCACCGGCAATGGCCTGAAACGTGGAGATGGCCCACTGGTTGTTCACCACATTGAGGATGACCGGTGCGCGGTACACATGCGCGAAGGTCAGGGCGGTGTGGAAGTCGGCCGCTGCCGTGGCGCCGTCACCAATCCAGGCCGAGGCGATTTTGGTGTCGCCCTTGATAGCCGAGGCCATGGCCCACCCCACGGCTTGCGGGAACTGGGTGGCAAGATTGCCCGAGATGGAGAAAAAGCCGGCGCGTTTGTACGAATACATCACGGGTAACTGCCGGCCCTTGAGCAAATCGCCGGTGTTGCTCATGAGTTGGCAGATCAGCTCTGTCATGGAGACATCGTCGCGCGAGAGCAGCAGGCTTTGCTGGCGGTAGGTGGGAAAGCACATGTCCCCGGCTTGCAGCGCCAGCGCATGGGCTGAGCCAATGGCCTCTTCGCCCAGGCATTGCATGTAGAAGGAGAGCTTCTTTTGCCGCTGTGCGATCAGCATGCGCGCGTCGAAGGCGCGGGTCTTCATCATGGTGCGCAGGCCCTTGCGCAGCCGGGCCGGTTCGATGCTGGGCGCCCATGGCCCCACGGCCAGACCTTGCTCATCCAGTACCCGCACCAGGCTGAATGCCAGATCGGTGGTTTCGACGGCAGTGGTGTCCACTGCGGGCCTGCGCACCGCGCCCGCAGGCGAGAGATGAAGGTAGGAGAAATCTGTCTTGCAGCCGGGGCGACCCGATGGTTCGGGCACGTGCAAGTGCAGCGCTTGTCTGGTTTCGCTCATTGTTTTGACTCCGCGTCCGATTTTGTCGGCCGTGTGTTTTCAGGTTTTGCACTGGCAGGGCGGGTAGCCGCGCCGGTGCGGTTTGTTTGCATTTGTCGATGCAGATGTTGAGTGTAGGACAAACGCGGAGACGATTTCTGACGTGACGCAAACGAAAGGGCGATACGCCAGTGCAAGCACGAGCGCCCTGTATTCGTGAAAATGGCCGATTGGCAATTTTTGAATGGACGGGTCTATGCGCGAGCACAACTGCGATTTCTTCGTCATAGGCGCTGGCAGCGGTGGCGTGCGCGCGGCGCGCATGGCGGCACAGCGAGGCGCCCGCGTGGTGGTGGCCGAGGCGGCCGCGCTTGGTGGCACCTGCGTCAATGTCGGCTGCATCCCCAAGAAGCTCTACAGTCTGGCGGCGCATTTTGCCGACGACTTCAGGGACGCGGCGGGATTTGGCTGGCAAGTGGATGGCACGCGCTTTGACTGGAATGCGCTCAGGGCCAACCGATCACGTGAGATCACCCGGCTCAACACGGTGTACGAGAAGCTCTTGGTGTCCGCTGGCGCGCGCATTGTCACCGGCTGGGCCTGTCTGGTGGATGCCCACACGGTGCAGGTTCAAACGGATGAGCGACAGGAGCGTTTCACAGCCGCGCACATTCTGCTGGCCACTGGCGGTAGGCCGGCTGTGCCGCAGTTTCCCGGCTGCGAACACGTGCTGACGTCCGATGGCATGTTCGACCTGGAGCCCTTTCCCAGCCGCCTGGTGGTGGTGGGCGGGGGCTACATTGCCTGCGAGTTCGCATCCATCTTCAACGGACTTGGATCGCAGGTGACTCAGCTCTATCGCGGCGATCAGGTGTTGCGTGGCTTCGATGCGGACGTGCGCCGCTTCGTTGCGCAGGAGATGCGCAAGCGCGGGGTGGACTTGCGCACCCATACGGATGTGGCGGCCATCGAAAAGACATCGGAAGGTCTGGTGCTCACCTTGGCCGATGGCGGCCATTTGCAGGCCGATGCGGTGCTCTATGCCACAGGCCGCGTACCCAACGTCGCCGGGCTGGGGCTGCATGCCGCAGGCGTTACCCAAGGCAAGGACGGCGCCATCCTGGTGGACAAGGATTACCAGACTTCGGTGCCCTCGATTCATGCGCTGGGTGACGTGACGGCCCGGCTGCAGCTCACACCAGTGGCGCTGGGAGAGGCGATGGCCCTGGTGGACAAGCTCTTTGGCCAGGGTAAGAAGATGATGGGTTACGACTTCATTCCCACGGCAGTATTCACCCATCCCAACGTTGGCACCGTGGGCTACAGCGAAGCCCAGGCGCGCAGGCAGTTTGGCAGTGTCAGTGTGTTTCGCAGCGAGTTCAAGCCGCTGCGCCACACCTTGAGCGGCAGCAGCGAGCGCACCCTGATGAAGCTGGTAGTGGACGATGCAAGCGACAAAGTGGTGGGCCTGCACATGGTGGGCGCCGATGCGGGCGAGATCGTCCAGGGCTTTGCCGTGGCAATGAAAGCTGGTGCCACCAAGGCCGTGTTCGACAGCACCATCGGCATTCACCCCACGGCGGCCGAGGAGTTTGTGACCATGCGCGAGGCGGTGCCGAAGTAGAACGGACCCAAGGGCGGGCTTTTGTACACTGTGTGTGTTCGGCTTCGGTTCATTGTTTCCGTTACCCATACATCGGCATGCCATGACCTATCTGCTCGCCCTTGACCAGGGCACCTCCAGCTCCCGCAGCATCGTGTTTGACGCAGGCGGACACATCGTGGCGATGGCGCAGCAGGAGTTGCCCCAGATATACCCGCAACCCGGCTGGGTCGAGCACGACCCGATGCAAATCTGGCAGGGGCAATTGGCCACAGCGCGCCATGCGCTGGCCCGCGCCGGCTTGCGCGCATCAGAGCTTGGCGCGCTGGGCATCACCAATCAGCGCGAGACCACGGTGGTGTGGAACCGCAAGACCGGTCTGCCAATTCACAATGCCATCGTCTGGCAGGACCGGCGTGGCGAGCCGCTTTGCGTCAAGCTGCGCGAAGAAGGGCACGCGGGTTTGATCCAGTCGCGCACAGGGCTATTGATCGACTCGTATTTTTCAGCGACCAAGCTCAGCTGGTTGTTGAGCCATGTACCCGGCGCGCGTGCCCTGGCCGAGCGTGGAGAGTTGGCTTTCGGCACGGTCGATAGCTGGTTGCTGTGGCAGTTGACCGAAGGCGGCGTGCATGCCACCGATGTGACCAATGCTTCGCGCACCATGCTGTTTGATATTCACAAGAACCAGTGGGATGCGCAATTGCTGGATCTGTTTGGCATTCCGCCAGCATTGATGCCCAAAGTGTTGCCGTCCAGCGCAGATTACGGCCGCAGTCGCGCCTCGCTGCTGGGCGGTGAGGTGATGATTGGCGGCGTTGCTGGTGACCAGCAAAGTGCCTTGTTCGGCCAGGCCTGCTTCCAGGAAGGCATGGCCAAGAACACGTATGGAACCGGCTGCTTCATGCTGATGCACACGGGCGCGACTTTCGAGACATCGACCAACGGCTTGCTCACCACCAGCGCGGCACAAACGAGCACGCGCGCGCAGTTCGCGACCGAAGGCAGCGTGTTCGTTGGCGGGGCGGTGGTGCAGTGGCTGCGCGACGGACTGCGCACCATCGAGGCCAGCGACCAGGTGCAGGCGCTGGCCGAAAGCGTGCCCGACTGTGGCGGCGTGATGATGGTGCCCGCCTTCACCGGCCTGGGCGCGCCTTACTGGAAGCCGAACGCGCGCGGCACCATCACCGGGCTGACCCGCGGCAGCACGATGGCCCATATCGCTCGGGCGGCGCTGGAAAGCATCGCCTATCAAAGCGCGGCCTTGCTAGCGGCCATGAGCCGCGATGCGGTGGCTGCAGGCGCCGCGCCGGTCAGTGAGCTGCGGGTCGACGGAGGAGCCTGTGTGAATGATTTGCTCATGCAATTCCAGGCCGATCTGCTGGGTATACCGGTTGTGCGCCCTGCCGTCACCGAGACCACCGCGCTGGGCGCGGCCTATCTTGCCGGCCTGACCAAAGGTGTGTATGCAAGCACCGACGAGCTGTCGGCGTTGTGGCGGCCCGAGCGGCGATTTGTGCCCTCAATAGAAGGCAAACGGGCGCAGGAACTGATGGCGCTGTGGGAGCACGCGGTGCGTCAGACGACGCAGGACTGAGGCGGCCCCCCCGCGCGCTCGCAGCTTGCAGCTCGCACTAGCGCGCCTTGGCAGTCGCGCGCTTGCCGAAAATCGCAGTTCCCACGCGGACCATGGTGCTGCCTGCGGCGATGGCCGCTTCCAGATCGGCGGTCATGCCCATGGACAAGGTGTCCAGCGGCAGGCCGGCGGCGCGCAATTCATCGAACAACGCACGGGTGCGAAGATGCACGGCCTTTTGCGCGGCCAAGCCTGGGGCGGGTTCGGGGATCGTCATCAAACCGCGCAGCGTGATGCCCGATAGCGTCATCAGCTCTCGTGCCAGTGGCAGCACTTCATCCGGGGCAACACCGGCCTTGGTGGCGCTGCCGTCAATGTTGACCTGGATGCATACCTGCAAAGGCTTCAGGTGCGAGGGGCGCTGCTCGGACAGGCGCTGCGCCAGTTTCAATCGATCAATGGTGTGCGCCCAATCGAAATGGGTGGCTACCAGCCGGGATTTGTTGGTCTGGATCGGGCCGATGCAATGCCATTGCAAAGGCAGTTCAGACAGCAGGGCAATCTTCTCCACGGCTTCCTGGATGTAGTTCTCGCCAAAGGCAAGCTGCTTGCACTGGGAGGCCTCGCGCACGGCATCCGGGCCAAAGGTCTTGGATACCGCAAGGAGCGTGACTTCGCTGACTTTGCGGCGCGAGGCTGCGCATGCAGAGGCAATCCGCTGGTGAACACTCTGGAGATTGTCGTGAATCGTCGTCATAATGAAGCCGGATATACCGCCGACCTGCACGCTTTTACCAGAATAGAGGGATTTGTGGATATTACCCAGCTACTTGCATTCAGCGTCAAGAACAAGGCATCCGACCTGCATCTGTCAGCCGGACTGCCTCCCATGATCCGGGTTCACGGCGACGTTCGCCGTATCAATGTGGATGCCCTCGATCACAAGCAGGTCCATGCCATGGTGTATGACATCATGAACGACGGCCAGCGAAAAGCCTACGAGGAATTCCTGGAAGTTGACTTTTCGTTCGAAATCGAAGGCTTGGCGCGGTTCCGCGTCAATGCCTTCAACCAGAACCGCGGCGCGGGCGCGGTGTTCCGGACCATTCCCTCCAAGATACTGTCGCTGGAGCAGCTCAATGCGCCCAAGATCTTTGGCGAGCTGGCGCTCAAGCCGCGCGGCATGGTGCTGGTGACAGGCCCCACGGGCTCGGGCAAGTCCACCACACTGGCGGCCATGGTGAACTTCCTGAATGAAACCGAGTATGGCCACATCCTCACAGTGGAAGACCCGATCGAGTTTGTGCACGAATCCAAGAAGTGCCTGATCAACCAGCGGGAGGTCGGGCCAATGACTCTGTCTTTCGCGGCGGCGTTGAAGTCGGCCTTGCGCGAAGACCCCGATGCCATCCTGGTGGGCGAGATGCGCGATCTGGAGACGATTCGACTGGCCATGACTGCAGCCGAGACCGGCCACCTGGTGTTCGGCACGCTGCACACTTCCAGCGCGGCCAAGACAGTCGATCGGATCATTGACGTGTTTCCCGCGGAGGAAAAGGAAATGGTGCGAGCCATGCTGTCAGAGTCATTGCAGGCGGTGATCTCGCAGACCTTGTGCAAGACCAAGGACGGCACCAGCCGGGTGGCAGCGCACGAGATCATGATTGCCACTTCGGCCATTCGCAACCTGATTCGCGAAGCGAAGGTGGCGCAAATGTACTCGGCTATCCAGACGGGCAATAGCTTTGGCATGCAGACACTGGATCAGAATCTCTCCGATCTGGTCAAGCGCAACATGATCAGTCCGGCCGAGGCGCGCGGCAAAGCCAAGATTCCAGATAATTTCCCCGGTTAGTGCGCGGCACCAGACACCCGGCCGGCTGTGCCCGGCAGCCCAGCATCCAACGCAAATGAAGGACCGCCATGGAACGCGATCAGGCAACTAAATTCATCAACGATCTGCTCAAGCTGATGGTCAGTCGCAATGGCAGCGACTTGTTCATCACGGGTGATTTTCCGCCCGCGATCAAGGTGGACGGCAAGGTCACCAAGGTTTCACCTCAGGCGCTCAATTCCGGCCACACGCTGGCACTGGCGCGCTCGATCATGAACGACAAGCAGGCTGCCGAGTTCGAGCGCACCAAAGAGTGCAACTTCGCCATTTCCCCGCCTGGGGTCGGCCGCTTTCGTGTCAATGCCTTCGTTCAGCAAGGTAAGGTGGGCATGGTGCTGCGGGTCATACCGCAAGTGCTGCCCACGATCGACGGGCTGGGTGTGCCGCAGGTTCTCAAAGATGTCGTGATGTCAAAGCGCGGCCTGACTGTGCTGGTGGGTTCGACGGGCTCGGGCAAGTCCACCACCCTGGCGGCGATGGTCGACTGGCGTAACGAAAATTCCTACGGACACATCATCACCATCGAGGATCCGGTGGAGTTCGTGCACCCACACAAGAATTGCGTGGTGACTCAGCGTGAGGTGGGCCTTGACACCGATAGCTGGGAAGCCGCGTTGAAGAACACGCTGCGCCAGGCGCCCGACGTGATCTTGATGGGCGAGATTCGCGACCGCGAGACCATGGAGCATGCCATCGCATTCGCCGAGACGGGCCACTTGTGTATGGCCACTTTGCATGCC
This sequence comes from Comamonadaceae bacterium, assembly GCA_947476285.1. Lineage (GTDB taxonomy): Bacteria > Pseudomonadota > Gammaproteobacteria > Burkholderiales > Burkholderiaceae_C > Ramlibacter. Next base: position 30,677 of record CANJPU010000037.1, read on the forward strand.
AACAGTGCAAACCAGGCGCTGGACCGGGTGATCAACTTCTTCCCCGAAGAGCGGCGGGCGCAGCTTTTGATGGACTTGTCGCTCAATCTGAAAGCCTTTATTTCGCAGCGCCTGGTGCCCAAACAGGACGGCAAGGGCCGCGCGGCTGCAGTGGAGATCATGCTGAACTCGCCCCTGGTGTCCGACATGATCTTCAAGGGCGAAGTCTCGGAGATCAAGGAGATCATGAAGAAGAGTCGCAACATGGGCATGCAGACCTTCGACCAGGCGCTGTTTGATATGTTCGAGAACAACGCCATCACCTACGAAGATGCGCTGCGCAACGCCGACTCCGTCAATGATCTGCGCTTGCAAATCAAGCTCAACAGCCAGCGGGCCAAGAGCTCCGATTTGTCTGAGGGCACCGAGCATTTCGCTATTGTCTAGAGAGTCTTCATGAGCAGTGTTTCCGCCAAAACCTACGAGCCATCGCAGGCCCGCACTGTGGCTTTTCTGGGCCTGGGTGTGATGGGCTTGCCCATGGCCGGTCATCTGGCTCTCGCCGGCCATGAGGTGACGGTGTATAACCGCAGCCCCGCCAAGGCAGCGCAGTGGAAGAGCGAGTTCAAGGGGCGCACGGCCGCCAGCCCGCGCGAGGCGGTGCAAGGCTGCGATCTTGTGTTCTGCTGCGTTGGCAATGACGATGATCTGCGATCGGTTGCGTTGGGGGCCGATGGTGCGAGCGGCGCATTCTCCAGCATGAAGCCCAACGCGGTGTTCGTCGATCACACCACGGCTTCAGCCAACGTGGCGCGTGAGCTGCATGCGAAGGCCCGTGCCATGGGGCTGCATTTTGTTGATGCACCCATGTCAGGCGGACAAGCGGGCGCGCAAAATGGTTTGCTGACTGTCATGTGCGGCGGCGATGCGGCGGCCTTCGAGGCGGCCCGGCCTGTCGCCATGGCCTTCTCGCGCGCCTTCACCTTGCTGGGTGACAGCGGTGCGGGACAGTTGGCCAAGATGGTCAATCAGATCGCGATTGCGGGCTTGGTCCAGGGGCTGTCCGAGGCGATTGCATTCGGCCAGAAGGCCGGCCTGGACATGGCGCAAGTGCTCGACGTCATTGGCAAGGGCGCGGCGCAAAGCTGGCAATTGGACAACCGTGGCAAGACCATGATCGAGGGCAAGTTCGAATTCGGTTTCGCGGTGGACTGGATGCGCAAGGATCTGGGGCTGGTCCTGGATGAAGCAAGGCGCAATGGCGCGCGCCTACCAGTCGCGGCACTGGTGGACCAGTTTTATGCGGACGTGCAGGCCATGGGTGGGCGGCGCTGGGATACTTCGAGCCTGATCAAGCGGCTGAAGTAGGCACCTGAATTTGGTTGTGCCTAGTCCTTAGGCACGTACTCAGGAGCGCGGTGCGGAAGTTTGGCTGCGCAGCTCTTCTTCACTGATGATTTCGAATATTCGCACCACACGCTGCACGCCGGAAATTGTGCGCGTCATCTGGGTGGCCCTGTCGGCCTCGCGTTGCGTCACCCGGCCCATCAGGTAAACCGTGCCCCGCTCGGTCACCACCTTGAAGGCGTTGGCCGACAGGTCGCGGGCATCGACCAGGGACGCGCGCACCTTGCCGGTCACCAAGGTGTCGGAGGAGCGCTGCGACAGGCTGGTGTTGCCCATGACGGACAGCTCATTGACGACGCCTTTTACGTTCTCTACCCGGGAGATGGCTTGCAGGGCGGCTTGCTTTGCGCGCTCGTCGGGCACTTCGCCGGTCATCAGTACCTGGCGGTTGTAGCTGGTGATGTTGACATGCCCGCGGTCGCCCAGCACTTGCCGCAGTGCGCTCGCGCCACGCAGTTCGATGCCTTCGTCTTCAACCTGGGCGCCCGAGGTGCGCCGATCCAGCGTGACCATGGCACCCATGGCAGCCCCGCCAAGGACCAGTGGCGCGCACCCCGATAAGGCCGATGCCATCGCGGCGGCGGCCAGGGCGTGCAGGATATGGGCAGAGAGTCTTGTCTTGTTCATGGAGGGGTTTCCTGTTCTCCGAGAAGTTGGGCGTCCACACCGTCGCAGATGCAATGCAGTGCCAGTATGTGAACTTCCTGGATTCGAGCGGTGCGCTCATGTGGCACGCAGATGTGCACATCGGTCTCGCGCAGGGCCTGTGTCATTTTGCCGCCGCCGCGGCCGGTCAGGGCCACCACGGTCATCTCGCGCTCATGTGCGGCTGCCACTGCGGCCAGCACATTGGCTGAGTTGCCGCTGGTGGTCAATGCCAGCAGCACGTCGCCGGACTGGCCCAGAGCGCGCACTTGCTTTGAAAAGATGCGTTCAAAGTCGTAATCATTTGCAATGGCCGTGAGGATGGAGCTGTCGGTGGTGAGGGCGATGGCACCTAGCTCGGGGCGCTCGCGTTCAAAGCGGCCGACGAACTCGGCTGAAAAATGCTGGGCGTCAGCGGCGGAGCCGCCATTGCCGCAGGCCAGGACTTTGCCGCCGCTGGTGACACAGGCGAGCACCGCCTGGACCGCAGCCGCGATCGGCTTGCTCAGGGATTGGGCCGCCTGGTACTTGAGGTCGGCGCTGTCAATGAAATGTTGTTGGATGCGTTGTTCAAGCATGACTGGCGATGATAACTTGGCTGCGAGGCTCGCGGCCATACGCGGGGCGGGTGTTTGTTGCCGGGTGTCAGGAAGCGTCGAAAGCCGCACGCAGCCACTCAATGCGCTCGGACTCTACGCTGACCACGTCGAACCGGCAGGGCGGTTGGCGCACCAGGCGCATCAGGTAGTGGCGCGCTGCGAAGATGATGCGGCGCTGCTTGGTGGGGCTGACGCTGGCGGCCGCGCCGCCATATGCGCGGCTGCTGCGCTGGCGAACCTCGACAAAGACCAGTGTGCCGCCAGGTTCGCGCATGATCAGATCAATTTCTCCACCGCCACGTCCGGGCGTTCGATAATTGCGCGTCACCAGCTTCAGGCCGTGGTCGGTCAAGTGGGCGATGGCCTTGTCCTCCGCATCGTCGCCAGCCTGCTTGGTGCTGACGCCCGGGGTGACGCTGGTGGTGCTTGTCTTGCGAGGGAATTTCATTGAACGCATCTTTCTCCTTGGCTCTGGCCGCCGCGCGTGAGGCGGCGGGGCCGCAGCATTATCCGCAAGGCGCGCTTTACATTGTGGCCACGCCGATTGGCAATCTGGCCGATGTCAGTTTGCGGGCCTTGCATGTTCTGCAGCTGGCCGACACCATTGCTTGCGAGGACACGCGGCATACCCAGTCGATGCTGCGCGCCTATGGCATCGACAAATCGTCATCTCAATTGCTGGCTGTGCATCAGCACAACGAGGCGCAGGCTGCGCAGGCGGTGATCGATCGCTTGCACCAGGGGCAGCGTGTGGCCTACGCCAGCGATGCGGGCACGCCCGCGGTGAGCGATCCGGGTGCTCGCCTGGTGGCCGCCACAACGGTGGCGGGCTTGCGGGTGGTCCCCATTCCGGGCGCCAGCAGTGTCACCGCGCTGTTGAGCGTGGCCGGCGCGCTCGGTGACGATGGGGCATTCGTGTTCGCGGGCTTTCTGCCAGCCAAGTCGACAGAGCGCGACGCAGCCATCGGTCTGTTGGCCCAGGAGGCGCGAGCGGTCTTGCTGTTGGAGGCGCCTCACCGTATCCAAGCCCTGGCACAGTCGCTGGCGGTCCTTGAAGAGCGACGGGTCACTGTCGGGCGCGAGCTGACCAAGCAGTTCGAAGAGTTGCACACCTTGCCGTGCGCGCAGCTGCCGGCATGGTTGGCCGAGCCAGGCCAGCGCACGCGTGGTGAGTTTGCATTGTTGTTGCACGGAGCGCCGCAGGCGCGCAAGAGTGGCGAGGGCATGAAGGTGCTGGCCTTGCTGTTGGAGGAGTTGCCGCTCAAGAGCGCCGTGCGGCTGGCTGCCGAGATCAGCGGGGAAGGTCGCAATGTGTTGTACGAGGCGGCGCTGAAGATCAAGGGTGAGCGCTGAGCGGGGTCAGGTTAAATCACCAGGGGGTCGACATCCACGGCCCATCGGATCAGGCCTTTTTCCTGGGTGGCCCGTAGCACCGGCTGCCACTGGGAGAGAAAGCGCTGCAGCGCCGTGCGCGATGGGCTTTCAATCAGCATCTGCGCCCGCTCGACATTGGCCACCCGTTGAATGCCCATGGGCACCGCTGAATAAACAGTAACGTGTGCGGCATCGGGCAATTGGCTGGCTGCCTGAGCCGCCGCGCGCAGGAAAGACTGCGCTGCTTCCTGCGTCCTGGCTTCGGCCCGTAACAGTGCCTGGAAACCAAAGGGAGGCATGCCGGCTTGCTCGCGCTGAACGAGTTGCTGCTGCGCGAAGGCAGGGTAGTCATGCCGGCGCAGCGCGTCAAAGAGCGGATGCCGCGGATGCCATGTCTGCACCCACATCTCGCTCGCATCGGCCTGGGCCGAGTCTCGCCCGGCCCGCCCCGCAGCCTGCATCAGTAGGCCGAACAGCCGCTCAGGTGCGCGAAAGTCGCTGGAGAAGAGGGCTGAGTCGGCGTTGATCGCGGCTACCAATGTGATGCGGCGGAAATCATGGCCCTTGGTGACCATTTGCGTACCCACCAGCACGTCAACTTCCCCGGCATGCATGCGTGCAAGCTGCTCTTGCAGGGCGCCCTTGAACCGAGTGCTGTCGGCATCCATGCGCGCGATGCGCACCGGTTCGCCGTTGGCCTGTTTCACATCGGCGAGCAATTCGCTCAAATGTTCCTCCAGGCGTTCGGTTCCGCGCCCCACGGGTGCAATATCCACATTGCCGCAAGTGGGGCAGGCCCTGGGCACACGCTCGGTGTAGCCGCAGTGATGGCAGCGCAGGGTACGGTCGATCTTGTGGAAGACCCGGAAAGCGCTGCAGTGGGGGCATTCGCTTTTCCAGTCACATGCGGTGCAGGCCAGCACAGGCGCATAGCCACGCCGGTTCAGAAAAATCAGCGACTGCTCCCCACGCTCGATGCGCTGCCCGATGGCTTGCAGCAACTGCGGTGAAAAGACGGTCTGCCGAGGCTGCAGGTTCATGTCCACCAATCGGACCGCAGGCAGCTTGCCTTGGCCCACCCGCGCAGCCATGTGGAGTCGCTGATAGCGGCCTTTCTCGCTGGCTTGCCAGCTCTCCAGAGAAGGCGTGGCCGATCCCAGAAGGACCTTGGCACCTTCGAGTTTCCCCCGCAGCACGGCCAGGTCGCGCGCCGAGTAGCGGGCGCCCTCTTGCTGCTTGTAGCTGGGGTCGTGCTCTTCGTCCACTACGATGAGTTTGAGGTGCGGCAGCGACGCGAACACCGCCATGCGGGTACCCAGCACGATGCGTGCTTGCCCGGTGTGCGCGGCCAACCAGCCCTTGAGTCGCTGCGCAGGTGTCATCGCGCTGTTCATGGTGGTGACCTTGTCCTGCCCGAAGCGTGCGATGAAACGGTCCTGCAACTGCGGCGTGAGGTTGATCTCGGGCACCATGACCAGTGCTTGTGCGCGTGCATCGCGCGCGAGCAGGGCTTGCACCGCCTGCAGGTAGATCTCGGTCTTGCCGCTGCCGGTCGTGCCAAACAACAGGAAAGGCCCAGGATTTGATTCGTATGCCGCCAAAGCCTCTTGCTGCTGCATGGTCAGCGGCAGCCCTTGGGCGCAGGTATCGGACTGCTCCTGCATGCCATCCGCACGCTTGAGTCGGCGTGCGAGTTGAGTGGCGCTCAGGTCACGCAGCTGCGGGGGCAATCCTGCCAGCGCCACCTCCCCCAGACTGCGCTGGTAGTAGCTGGCCGAAAAGGTAACAAGTTGTCGCCAATGCTTGGACATGGGCGGTATGTCCTGCAGCACTTCGGCGATCAACTTGGCGGCAATCATTTCATCGCTCGCCAGCGCGGTGTCCGCCTGATCCCAGACCAGCCCCAGGACTTCTCGTTTTCCAAGAGGCACGCGCACAAGCGTGCCAGGCGCGAGTGGTTGTTCACTCAGATAGGTCAGGGGCCCACCGAGTTTGCTGTGAGCCGGAGTGGGCACCAGCACGGCTACCCGATGTGTCACAAGCAGCCTCGCTTAGGCAATATTCTTGATGCCAATTTCGCAAACATCTCTTAAGTCCATGATTTGAAAGAAATTTATCCGAGATTGGCAAAATGTGTGGATAACTTTGTTGATAGATGGCGCGCGATGGCTGGACAGGCGTGCAAAATCAAGGACTTGGCCACTTTTCGCAGAAAAATGGCATTCCACGAACCCTTTATAAATCAACAACTTACGATCGCTATGGGTTTTGTAGCAAGCAAGTCACCAAATGGCTGAGTGCTTCCCATTTTTTGTGTATAAGTCAAGCTTCTGGTAAATATTTTGCTGACGAGCAGCCTAGGGAACACCCTGATGACGAGTGCCTGGATCAGGGTGCTTGGTGTGCACGAAGGCGCCGCGAGTGCGCATGAACCGCGTCGACCAGCACACTGACATGCTCAGGCGGTGTGTGCTGGCTGATGCCATGTCCCAGGTTGAAAATGTGGGTTGAGCCCCTGCCTGGACCTGCATGCGGTGTCCCAAAACTGTCCAGCACCTTGCGTGCTTCAGCGTCAATCTGAGCGGGCGGCGCAAACAAGATGTTGGGATCGAGGTTGCCTTGCAATGCCTTGCTGGCGCCAACCAGTTCGCGGGCGCGACCCAGGTTCACCGTCCAGTCCATGCCCAGCACCTCGCAATCCAGTGCGGCCATCTCTTGCAGCCACAAGCCACCTCCCTTAGTGAAGACGATGCGAGGAATGTTCACGCCATCGTGGTCACGTTTGAGCTGACGTAGCACGCGTGCGGTGTAGGCCAGACTGAATTGCTGGAACGCACCGTCGGCCAGAACACCGCCCCAGCTATCGAAGATCATCACCGCCTGGGCACCCGCATCGATCTGGGCATTCAGGTAGGCTGCGACCGAGTCGGCATTGATCTCCAGCATGCGATGCATGAGGTCCGGCCGGCTGTAGAGCATGGTCTTGACCAATCGGTAGTCATCCGAGCCGGCACCTTCCACCATGTAGCAGGCCAGCGTCCAGGGGCTGCCCGAAAACCCGATCAGCGGTACCCGGCCATTCAGGGCCTTGCGGATCGAGCTGACCGCATCAAACACATAGCGAAGTTTTTCCATGTCGGGCACGCGCAGCGCATGGACGGCAGCTTCGTCGCGCACCGGCGTGGCAAAGCGCGGGCCCTCGCCCAGTGCGAAGCTCAGACCCAGGCCCATTGCATCAGGCACCGTGAGAATATCGGAGAACAAAATGGCGGCATCGAGCTTGTAGCGCTCAAGAGGCTGCAGGGTGACCTGCGTGGCGTAGTCCACATTGGTCGCCAATCCCATGAAGCTGCCGGCACGCGCACGCGTGTCGCGGTACTCGGGCAGGTAACGGCCGGCCTGGCGCATCAGCCAGATGGGGGTATGCGGCGTGGCCAGGCCTTGGCAGGCGCGCAGGAAGCTGTCGTTTTGCAAGGGCTGGAATCTCATGCGCCCATTGTCGCAGGGCTTGCGCGGTAGAGCTGGCGGGTACACCTTATGATCGGCTCAACTTTCAACCCGTACAGGCATGAGCGACCTCATCGAACAAGCCAAGACTTTCTTTCTGCAAGGTCTAGCGCATTATCAGGCGGGCCGCTTCACGCAGGCCGACACCGACTTCAGCGCGTCCTTGTCTCTGGTACCAGGCCGTGCGTCGACCTTGACCAATCTGGGCGTGGTCAGGCTCAAGCTGGGCAAGTTCGAACAGGCCGTGGATCTGCTGCAAGAAGCGCTAGCCCAAGAGCCGGACAACACTGAAGCGCTGGGGCACTGCGCGACCGCACTGGCTGAACTGGGCCAGCATGGGCGAGCCCTCTCGTGCGTGGAGCGCCTGTTGGCTTTGGGCCCGGGCTTGGGCCAGGCCTGGAGTCTGCGCGGCAATCTGCTCAAGGATATGGGCCGAATCGACGAAGCCGCGGCGGCGTTTGAGCAGGCAATCGCGCACGGCGCGGACAATGAACTCAATCGTTACAACCTTGCCGCGCTCACCGGGCGACAAGTGCCATCCACGGCGCCCCGTCCTTATGTCGAGACGTTGTTCGACGGCTATGCGGGCGGCTTCGAGGAGCACTTGGTGCAGGTGCTGAAATACCGCGTGCCAGCTCAGCTGGTCGAAGGGTCGCAGCGCTTTCGGTCCCGTTTTGACAGTGCCTTGGATCTGGGCTGCGGCACGGGCCTGTGCGGACCGCTGCTGCGCCCGCTCACGCAGCAACTTGTCGGGGTTGACCTTTCGGGCAACATGGTGGAGCGCGCCCGGCAGCAAGGCGTGTATGACCAAGTGGTGCAGGCCGATCTGGTGGACTTTCTTGCGGCTTGCCAGCGTTCGTATGGGTTGGTGATTGCTGCTGACGTGTTTGTTTACCTGGGCGCCTTGGAGCCCGTGTTCAGCGGTGTGGCGCGTGTGATTGACCCCGGCGGCCTATTTACTTTCTCGGTCGAGTCAGCCGAAGCGGGGCAAGGCGATTTCGCACTAAGGCCCAGTTTGCGCTATGCGCACAGCGCTCAATACATCGAGAGGCTGTCGGGGCAATTCGGTTTTCGAATCCTTGCGACTCGCGAGCATGCGATTCGCGAGGATCAGGGCCGGCCTATCGACGGGCTGCTGTGCTGGCTGGTCAAGCAAGATGGGCCACCAGGCGCATAGTCACTAGAGTCGGGCTATTGCAGAGCGCAGCTCCTGGGTGCCCAGGATTTCAGACATCACGACCGGCGTGCGGCCACTCTTGTAAAGCACATAGACCGGTACACCGTTGCGCCCGAGCTGCGCCAGTGCGGCGGTAATCGCCGGATCGCGACGCGTCCAGTCGGCGCGCAGCAGGGCCACATTTTTCGCTTTCAGGTCATTAAGCACTGCCCGATCCGATAGCGTGGTCTTCTTGTTGTATTGGCAGGTGACGCACCAGGCGGCGGTGAAGTCGACGAACACGGGCTGACCGGCAGCGACCAACTGCTCGGTACGCGCTGAGCTCCAGTTTTGCCAGACCTCGCCATCGCGCTGCGCGGTCTGCTGCGGCGATGAATGCGTGATGTTCGCGGCCGTGGCCCAGGCCAGCAAGACGAACAGCGCCAAGGAGATCGAGGCCACGAGGCGGCGCGAACTCCCGCGCAAAGTGAAGGCCCAAATCACCATGCTCATGGCAACCAGCAGGGCCAACAGGGCGCCCGCTCCGTCGATGCCGCTTTGCTGGCCCAGTACCCAGACCAACCAAACCACGGTGGCGAACATGGGGAAGGCCATGAACTTGCGGAAGGTGTCCATCCAGGCACCAGGGCGCGGCAGCATGCGGCCGATTGCCGGAACCCAGCTCGCCGCTAAGTAGGGCAGCGCCATGCCCAGGCCGATAGCCAAGAAAACCAGCAGTGCCTGCGCGGCCGGAAGCGCGACCGCCAATCCCAGCGATGCGCCCATGAAAGGCGCAGTGCAGGGCGAGGCCACGGCCACGGCCAGCATGCCAGAGACGAATGAATTGGCCACGGGGTGGCGCGCCTGCGCTGTAGCCAGCCGAGACGGCAGGACGTGTCGAAACTCGAACACACCAGCCAGGTTAAGGCCGATCACCGTGAACAGAGCGGCCAAGACAGCCACCACGGCAGGCGACTGCAATTGGAAGCCCCAGCCTAATTGTTCGCCCGCTGCGCGCAGGCCCAGCATCAATGCGCCGAGTGCTGCAAAGCTGAGCATCACGCCGGCGGTGTAAGCCAGGCCGGCCAACCTGTGGCCGCGCACGTCGTCCGCATGGTGGGTGAAGCCCACCACCTTGATCGCCAAAATGGGAAAGACGCAGGGCATCAGGTTGAGGATGAGTCCGCCCAGCAGTGCGCCAAGCAATGCCGCAACCAGCGTGAGGGATGGCGCTGCAGGTGCATTCGCCGCTGCGCTGGAGCGCAAGGCTGCTTCCAGCGCGGGCGACACACCAGCCGGCGCCGCGATTGCGGGCCATTGTCCCTGCACCGGCAGTTCTGCTCGATAGCCCTGGCTGCCGCTGGCCAAGACCACCGGCATGAGCTGCGGACTGGCTGCGCGATGAGCCGATAGCGGTATCTTGGCTGTCCATAGCGCGCCGTTCCATGCTTGACTCCAGGCGCCAGCGGTCTCGATCACCTCGGGCGTCTCGGGGAAGAATTCGAGCGTCCTGCCTTGCAATGAAGACGGCAGACCCTGCACAGACAAATGGATCGCGTTGCCTTCGATTCGCGCGACGCTCTCGGGGTTGGCTTGCCCTGCAGCAGCTTGCAATGCACGCGGCTGCGCCGCAAAGGCGGCTTCAAAGGCGGCTGCGTTCAAGGCGGTGGTGCTTTGTGTCGGCACTTTCAAAGTGAACTCGCCGTCTTCGGGAATGCACTCTTGCTTGCAAACCAGCCAGCTTGCCTTGAGCTTGACCTGCATCTGGGCATCCAGTAGCGAGGGTTTGAATTCAGTGGTGATCGTCAGGGGCACTGGCAGCAGTACCGTGCCTTCGTAGCCGTAATTGGCCAGCGGGCCTATTCGGATCTTTCTCGGTACTGGCCAGCCGATCTCGCCGGCGGAGACGCCTGCAGGCAGTGTCCACTGCAGTTGCGTGGGCAACCCTGAATCACCTGAATTCTTCCAGTAGGTGTGCCACTCGGGGGCATGTGTGAGCTGCAGCCCGACCCACACAGTCTTGCCGGGGGAGACGCCTTGTGGGGAGTGCGCCATCAGTTCGGCGCGCACTCGCTCCGTGCTCACCGTGTTCTTGGCCAGGGCCTGGGCACCGATCTGCATAGGCAGTGCCCATGCGCCGATCATGGCGAGGCAGGACAGCAGGTGGCGCACGGGTATCATGAGCTGGTCGGAGCCGAATGGCCGCGCAATAGTTCCGCCAGGTCGCGAGGCGGGTTTGCGTCAACGCACTGGCGCGCATTCTCGTGAAGGTGTTTGTGTCCCATCCGAGGATTTTCGCGCTTTTCAATCAGGCACTAGCCCGGCAATGGCAGTGCCGTTTTGTAACGCACTTGTTTCAGAGCGAAACTCGAGCGGATCTTTTCAATGCCGGGTATCGGGGTGAGTTGCTCAAGGATGAAGCGCTCCAACTGGCCAATGTCGGCCACGGCCACGCGGATCAGGTAGTCGCTGTCACCTGTCATCAGGTAGCACTCCATGACTTCGTCGTGTTCCGCAATGCGGCGTTCGAATTCGGCCAGAGAGTCTTTGGTCTGCTCTTTCAGGCTGATCGAAATGAAGACATTCAGACCGAGGCCCAGTGCCTTGGGGTTGGCCAGGGCGACATAGCGCTGGATCACGCCAGAGCTTTCCAGCGCCTTGACGCGCATCAAGCAAGGCGAAGGCGACAGGTGAACCCGTCGCGCCAACTCCACGTTGGTCAAGGCGCCATCCTGCTGCAGCTCAGCCAAAATCTTCAGATCAATCGAATCTAGTTGCATTAAACGTTTAAATTACTTCGATTAACGGCATTTTATGCCGTTAAGTTCGAATATTTGGCAATATTCGCAATCCTATTTCGCGGTGATCTTTTTACAGTGTGCGCTTATGACTGATCACAGCATTTCCCGATTTCTGAGCTCGGATGTCACCGATGTCGACCCCGTGGAGACCGCCGAATGGCGCGACGCATTCAAGGCCTTGGTGGCCACACACGGCCCCGCCCGGGCTCGCTATGTGTTGGACCATCTTGCTGAGCTTGCGAGCGCGCCGCAGATTGCCTGGACGCCGGACTTGGTGACGCCCTATGTAAATTCAATTGCAGTGGATCAGCAGTCTGCCTTCCCAGGCGATCTGGCGATGGAGGAGAAGCTTGCGTCGTTGATGCGGTGGAATGCGCTGGCCATGGTTGCGCGGGCCAATTCGGCGTATGGCGAGCTCGGAGGCCACATTGCGAGTTACGCCAGCGCCGCCGATCTTTTCGAGGTGGGGTTCAATCATTTCTTCCGCGCGCGCAATGAGGCTCACGGCGGAGACCTTGTGTTCTTCCAGCCTCACAGTGCGCCGGGCGTTTACGCAAGGGCCTTCCTTGAAGGGCGATTGAGCCAAGAAGACCTGGCCCATTACCGGCAGGAAATCACTGCGCCAGCGCACGGTGCCCGCGGCCTCTCAAGCTATCCGCATCCCTACCTGATGCCCGATTTTTGGCAGTTTCCAACCGGCTCGATGGGCATAGGGCCTATCAGCTCGATCTATCACGCGCGCTTCATGCGTTATCTCACGCACCGTGGCTTGCTCAATTGCGAGGGGCGCAAGGTGTGGGGCGTGTTCGGTGATGGCGAGATGGACGAGCCCGAAAGCATGAGCGCGCTGACGCTGGCCTCGCGCGAAAAGCTGGACAACCTGGTGTGGGTGGTTAACTGCAACCTGCAGCGTCTGGATGGCCCCGTGCGCGGCAATGGCCGCATCATCGACGAACTGGAGCAACTGTTTCGTGGTGCAGGTTGGAAGGTGATCAAACTCGTGTGGGGTAGCGATTGGGATGGCCTGTTTGCTCGCGACGTGACCGGCGCCTTGGCGCGGGCGTTCGCTCACACGGTCGACGGCCAGATGCAGACATTCGCCGCAAAGGATGGGCGCTTCAACCGCGACAATTTCTTTGGCCAGAACGAAGAGCTGACGCGGCTCGCGCAAGGCATGACCGATGAGCAGATCGACCGGCTCAAGCGGGGAGGGCATGACTTGGTGAAGATTCACGCGGCATACGCTGCCGCTGCCAATCATGGCGCGGGCCCCACGGTGATCCTGGCCCACACCAAGAAGGGCTATGGCATGGGTAGCGCGGGACAGGGCAAGATGACCACCCACAGCCAGAAGAAGCTGGACGACACCGCGCTGATCGAATTTCGCAACCGGTTCAATCTGCCTCTTTCAGACGATCAGGCGCGGAATCTGGAATTCTTCAAGCCGGCGCCCGAGAGCGCGGAGATGCACTACCTGCATCAACAGCGCGCCAGGCTGGGCGGCTATCTGCCTCAAAGGCTGTCCGTGTCACCAGTGCTTGCGGTGCCGCAATTGGCTTCATACGCGGCATTCGCCACAGCAGCGGCGGGCAAGGAAATGTCCACCACCATGGCATTTGTCAGGCTGCTTGGCAATCTGCTCAAGGACAAGGAATTGGGCCCGCGCATCGTACCCATCGTGGCTGATGAGGCGCGCACCTTCGGCATGGCCAATCTCTTCAAGCAGGTGGGCATCTATTCCAGCGTGGGCCAGCGTTATGAGCCAGAAGACATCGGCTCGGTTCTGTCTTACCGGGAGGCGCTGGACGGGCAGATATTGGAGGAAGGCATCAGCGAGGCGGGCGCCATCGCTAGCTGGACCGCCGCCGCCACCAGCTACAGCGTGCATGGTTTTCCGATGCTGCCCTTCTACATCTATTACTCCATGTTCGGCTTCCAAAGGGTGGGCGACGCGATCTGGGCGGCTGCGGATCAGCGGGCTCGCGGCTTCTTGTTGGGAGCCACCTCTGGGCGAACCACACTGGGCGGCGAAGGGCTGCAGCATCAAGACGGCTCCAGTCATCTGGTGGCCGCCACCATCCCGAACTGTCGGGCATTCGACCCTGCGTTCGCAGGCGAGATGGCAGTCATTGTTGACCATGGCATGCGCGAGATGCTGATCGAGCAAAAGGACGTGTTCTATTACGTCACCTTGATGAACGAAAACTATGCGCAGCCCGACTTGCCCTCTGGCGTTGAGGGGCAGGTCATGCGCGGCTGCTACAAGTTCGCAAGCTATCCGGGAGCGGACGCGCGGGTGAGTTTGATGGGCTCGGGCGCCATCCTGACCGAGGTGATCAAGGCTGCTGAGCAACTCTCGGCGCAAGGCATCGGCAGCGACGTATTCAGCGTGACCAGTTGGAGCGAATTGGCACGAGACGGGCAGGCTTGCGAGCAGAAAGCCTTGTCCGCGCAGGCAAACGATGTCCCGTTCGTTTCGCAGCAACTTGCCCATTCGCAAGGCCCTATCATCGCTGCCACAGACTATGTCCGGGCGGTGCCTGAAAGCGTACGCGCCTTCCTTCCGCATGGCCGTCGCTATCTGACGCTGGGCACCGATGGTTTTGGGCGCAGCGATACGCGTGCGGCGCTCAGAGAGTTCTTTGGGGTGGACGCAGCGCATGTCGTGCGGGCCGCGATCCACGCTCTGGGCCGCTGACTTCCCGCGCGCGTGGGCCTAAGATGCAGGGATGACGACCCCTTACGTTCCCCGCTCGCGTTTCTGGGCCGATTTGGTCAGCAGCGACTTCGGTCGGCTTGATCCGGATTGCACGGTCGCGGTGCTTCCTGTGGCTGCTGTTGAGCAGCATGGCCCGCATCTACCTTTGTCGGTGGACTTGACATTGGTGGATGGGTTGATCGGGGCGGCGCTCCCGAATTTGCCTGCTTCGCTTCCGGTCTTGTTTCTTCCCACCCAGCAAGTGGGCTACAGCCCCGAGCATGCGGGCTTTGCCGGCACCCTGACGCTGTCGGCCGCCACTTTGACCTCGACCTGGATCGAGCTCGGTCAGTGCGTCGCAGCCGCCGGCATCAAGAAGCTTTTGTTGCTCAACTCACATGGCGGGCAGGTCAGCCTGATGGATATTGTCGCGCGCGAACTGCGTGGGCGCGCCAAGATGATTGTTCATGGTTGCAGCTGGTGGAATTTGCCACTCGGCGATGAGGTGACAGGCCTTTTCAGTCCACAGGAGCACCGCTTCGGAGTGCATGCAGGCGAGATCGAGACTTCATTGATGCTGGCATTGGCTGAGCAACATGTGCGTATGGAGCAGGCGCGTGACTTCGAGTCCAGCGCGCAACATCGTGCACAGCGGTATCGAATTCTAGGAAATGGCAGCAGCGCCAAATTCGGTTGGCATATGCAGGACTACAACAGCGAGGGCGCCGTGGGCAATGCGGCCGCCGCCTCGGCAGCAAAGGGCGCCAAGGTGCTGGAGGCCGCTGCCCGCGAACTTGCACTGTTGCTGCAGGAGTTGTCCGACCTGCCACTGTCTACGTTGGTTGATCAACCCGGCGGCTGAGCTGCGGCCGGGGCCTGGGTTGTTGCAAAAAATCAACGACACGCAGGCGAATGAAGAAAATGCGTCGCTAATGTGCGCCGTGTCACAACTCAGACGTTCGGCAGTTTTAGACTGGCGCCATGAAAGGAGCCGCCATGCGATTCGCCGCAATCAGACGCACTAAGCTGTCGCCCCGCACATCGGCCGCAGAGTGGGTTCGCCGTCTTGTTTCTGGGCAAGCTTCGATACGCCCGCAACCCACCGCTGCCCCCCTGCGAAGGGAAGAGCTGCCTGCTGATCTCGATCAGCGAGTGCGCTTGGTGGGCGAGTGGTAGGCCGAGCCTTGCGGATATTGATTAGCTTGCTACATTTTAGGTAGCACGTCGGCCTTCAATCGGCCCAGGAGCGCATTTGCCTCCTGGCCGACGCCGGTGCTACTTGTGGCGTGTTCAACTAGGTTGTCGATCAGCCTGCCCAAGTGAGCGACTGATGGCTGGATGGGGCCGAAAAAAACAGCCTGGCTATCTCGCGCGATGAGGATCGTGGGAAAGGTCTCGACATCCACGTCGCCCAAGGCGTCGGCTTCGTCTTCAATGTCCACCCATGCAAAATGGATGCGAGTACGTTTGGCGGCCACCTGATCGAACGCTTCACGCCATTGACCGCAAACGCCGCACCACTGTGCGCACAGGCAGATTACCCACCACTGAGGTGCAGGCTTTTCGGGCTCCATGCGCGCAGTTTAGGCGATGAACCTGAAAACGCCGGCCTTGGTCATATGGACTGTCTCGTCCCCAGTTGCTCGCGGATCGCACAGGCCAGAGCGCGGATGCCGGTGTAGATTTGGTCTTCGCTGGCGGTCACAAAGGAAAGCCGCATGCTGCGATGATCCGGGTCTTGGGCGTGAAAGGCCGCCCCAGGGACAAAGGCCACACCCATGTCCACTGCCTTGGGCAGCAACTCGATGGCGTCGACACCCTGGGGCAGCCGGACCCACAAGAACATGCCGCCATCTGGCTTGTTCCATCGAACGTCCAGGTCGGACATTTCGCGCTCCAGCGCGGTCAGCATGACATCGCGCTGCGCCTTGTACAGCGCGCGGATGGTGGGTACATGGGCGTTTAGAAATCCATCTTTCATCACCTCGGAAATCATGCGTTGATTGAAGCTGGGGCTATGCAGGTCAGCAGCCTGTTTGGCCTGAAGGAATTTCGGATACAGCGATTCGGGCGCAATCATGAAGCCCAGGCGCAGGCCCGGCGCCAGCACCTTGGAGAAAGAGCCCAGGTAGATGCAACCCTGAGGATTGCGCGCGGACAGCGGAGCCGGTGGCGGAGCATCAAACCACAGGTCACCATAGGGGTTGTCCTCGACGATGGGCAGGTTTAGCTGAACAGCGAGAAGTGAAAGGGCCCTGCGGCTCGCCTCGCTCAAGGTGCGTCCGGTCGGATTCTGGAAATTGGGCAGCACGTAAAGAAAGCGCGCGCCGGCCGCCTTGCTGGCGAGGTCGGCAAGGTCTATGCCCTGATCATCGTTGGCCACGCTTTGAACATCCGGCTCCATTGGGCTGAACGCCTGCAACGCGCCGAGGTAAGTGGGCGTCTCCACCAGAATGCGAGATCCGGCATCGATGAGAACCTTGGCCACCAGATCCAGACCCTGTTGGGAGCCGGTTGTAATCAGAACCTGCGCTGGATCAACCGGCCACGGCAGCATTGCAGCGACCTGTTCGCGCAGCGGCCCATACCCCTCGCTGGCCGCGTACTGCAAGGCGGCGCGGCCATCATCGCGCAGTACCTTCTCGCAAGCAGCCTGGAACGCGCCAATCGGGAAAGTGCTCGGCGAAGGCAGGCCGCCTGCAAAGCTGATGATGCCAGGCCGCTCAGTCACCTTCAGGATTTCCCTGATAACGGATGGATTCATCTTCTCGGCACGGCGCGCCAGGACCCAGGACATGGGCGGTAGGTCGTTCAATTTCATGTTGCCTGATGGTGCGTCAATAGAGCGATTCTCGGGCATTGCGCGACAGTACGCAGGCGTGTGTCGCAAGAAGGCTACGCCGCGCCGCTCAGCGCTTCCCAGCGCTCCAGGGCAGACATCAGTGCATCATCGATCTGTGCGCTGCGCTCTGCAAATTGCGCGGCGCGAGTGGGCTCGCGGCTGTACAGACCCGCGTCGGCCAGTGCCAGGTGAAGCTCCTTTTGCTCAGCCTCCAGCTGGTCAATCAGTCCGGGTAGCGCGATCAACTCTCGTTGTTCCTTGTAACTCAGCTTCTTGCGGGCTGGGGCCGGTGGGGCGGATGTTTCGGGGGCGGCGGGCGGCGTAGGACGAGGGTCAGTCGCGGGCGGCTGTGCCAGCGACTGGGCTCGCCGCGACTGAGTCAGCCAGTCTTGTACGTCTCCCTCGTATTCCCGCCACTGGCCATTGCCTTCGAAGACGATGGTGCTGGTCACCACGTTGTCCAAAAATGTTCGATCGTGGCTGACCAGGAATACGGTGCCGTCGTAGTTCTGGAGCAGATCTTCCAAAAGCTCCAGTGTGTCGATATCCAGGTCATTGGTCGGCTCGTCCAGCACCAGCACGTTGGCCGGCCTGGCAAACAGGCGCGCCAGCAACAGCCGGCTTCGCTCGCCACCCGACAGTGAGCGTACCGGAGAGCCCGAACGCGCGGGCGAAAACAAGAAATCACTCAGATAGCTTTTCACGTGCTTGCGCTGGTTCCCGATTTCGATCCACTCGCTGCCGGGGCTGATGAAGTCCTCCAGCGTCGCATCGAGATTCAGTGCCTCACGCATCTGGTCGAAATAAGCGACCTGCAGGTTCGCACCCAGGCGCACGTTGCCGGAGTCGGGCGCCAGCTCACCCAAAATGAGCTTGAGCAGCGTCGTCTTGCCCGCGCCATTGGGGCCAATCAGCCCGACTTTGTCTCCCCGCAAGATGGTAGCGGTGAAGTCGCGGACGATGGCCTTGTCGCCATAGGACTTGCTCACGCGGGTGAGCTCGGCCACGATCTTGCCGCTCGGCAGTCCTGCGGCCACACCCAGCTTGACGCTGCCCAGGGCGTCGCGACGCGCTGCGCGGCGAAGGCGCAGCCTCTCCAGCCGAGTGATGCGCCCCTGAGCTCGGGTGCGGCGGGCCTCCACTCCTTTGCGAATCCAAACCTCTTCCTGCGCAAGCAACTTGTCGGCCTTGGCGGTAATGACAGCTTCTTGGGCGAGTTGCTCTTCCTTTTGTGCCAGGTAGCGAGTGAAGTTGCCGGGGTATGAGCCCAGGTGACCTCGGTCAAGCTCGAGGATGCGAGTGGCGACTCGATCGAGAAAGGTCCGATCATGGGTGATGAAAACCACACTCCCCTTGAAGTCGATCAGCAAGGTCTCAAGCCACTCGATCGAGTCCAGGTCAAGGTGGTTCGTTGGCTCGTCCAGCAGCAGCACATCGGGCCGGCGCACCAGAGCCTGGGCTAGCGCCACGCGTTTTTTTGTTCCCCCCGACAGGCTTGATATGGTTGCGTCATTGTCCAGGTGAAGTCGCTGCAAGGTTTCCTCCACCCGGCGCTCCCAATTCCAGCCGTCCTGTGCCTCGATCGCGCCTTGCAATTTGTCCAGATCGCCCTGCCCGTGGCTGTACTGGTCAATCAACGCAATCACATCCGCAACGCTTTGCTGGACTGACTCGAATACGGTGGACGCTGGGTCGAGCTGCGGCTCTTGCGCGACAAATGCGATGCGAACGCCTTGCTGGAACTGAAGCTCGCCATCGTCTGGCTTTTCGAGTTTGGCCAAGATTCTGAGAAGCGACGATTTGCCTGTGCCGTTTCGCCCGATTAGTCCCACACGCTCGCCTGCCTCCAGAGAGAAGTCGGTGTGATCGAGTAAGGCGACGTGGCCAAAAGCCAGGTGCGCATTCAGTAAGGTAATAAGTGCCATGAAGTCGGCAATTATCCGACGCGAAGTGTGGCTGGCCATTTCGAGAGGACAAGCAGCATCCGTAGGCATGAGCGCCTTCGGATATTTTTGAGTGACAGCCTGGGAGCAACGGAAATACCATGCTATAGTCGATGGCTCTGCTGAACACGGCGGCGCCTTTAGCAAAAAGCTAAGCGACGCAAGGTAAGGCAGAAAAAAATAAATGCTTCGAGTTGACCAGGATGAGTAACTTGGTATAGAATTCGAGGCTCTGCTGAAAACGCTAGGTAGTTGGTTTCGAAAGAAGACAACAACAAGGCGAGCAGAAAAAAACCCCCTCGGGGTTGACGGAAGTTAAAAAAATCTGTCATAATTCAAGGCTCTGCTGATCGTAGCAAGAGCGACAAAAACAAGACGAAAGTCGAGTGGATGTCAAGAAGGTTCGTTAAAAATATACAGCCGATAAGCGTGGGCGTTTGAAGGTGATTGCCAAGTTCTTCGGAACTAAGTCGCAAGACTTTAAACGCTCATGAGAATAGAAGTGAAGTTCACTTCAATTCCGTTTTTAT
>CANJPU010000038.1 GCA_947476285.1 Comamonadaceae bacterium
ACACCGCCTGCCCACCTTTGACCAGCCTGACCGCCTCCATCTTGAATTCCAGCGTGTACTTGGCCCGTTTTCTCGTCTCACTCATTTCGTTCTCCTTGAACTGATTTTTAACCATCAGCTAAGCAGTACGTTTTTCGGGGGCAAGGTCAAGGCACTTGAAGATCAACCGCCTCTTTCTTCCAGGTGATCTCACCTATGCCTCTGAATACATTGGGGTATGCCCTTAGCCGCAGCAGCGCAATCAAGTAGCTATTGTGGTCGCCAAGGTCGAAGCCCGTCATCATCGGGTCAATACGAGCCTGATGCTCCGGTGGCAAAAGCTGATAATCATGTGCGACGGCGTCGTCCATATGAGTGGCGGCATATTGGCGCAGTTGAACGGCTTGTCCCAACGCCGCCGGCGTCATGGGTTCGCCGCCGGTGCGAAGGCCTTGGGACAAGTAATAGTGCTGTCCGTGAATCAGTCCGCCCGCACCTTCTGGGAGCGGATGGTGTGCACATCCCTGACTGGCGACAAATGTTGGCAGGGCCATAACCACGGTCCGGTGGATGCCTGCCTTATCCATTAGAGGGATTAACGGGGCAAGAAGATTCCGGTTTCTAAGGTCGATCACCTGCGCCGGGCTATACCCCGTGGGATGCATGTGCGAGTCTGTGATCGCCGTCTGGAAGCCACTCTCCTCAGGCTGCACTGGGACAGGGGCGCCACCTGCTGAGCCGCCGGGCGAACCGGACCCTTCTGACATGGTGAAACCCGAGCCGCTACTTCCGGATGCTGCTCTGTGTGAGCGGTCCGTGGGCCTCGGGGTTCCAATCAGTTCCAGGCTTTCGTCACTCGATCCCGAACCCGCTGGGCCCCCGCTTGAAGCCGCGAATGGAGCGGCTTCAGGGCGCGACTCCTGTCGCGGCAACCGACTCTCCCTCATCCGCTGGAGCTCACGGAGCATCGCCGTGCGTTGCTCGTCGCTCAGGGGCACATCCGGCCCAGATTTTTCTCCCGGTTCCGGCTCTTCAGTTTCTCTCGTGACAAATGAATCCGGCACAGATCGCGGCATTCGTTTTCCCCTTGTGAATCGTTGCAAGAAGCCAAGCCACTGCCTCGGCGAATCAAGGCGTTTCTCGAATCTGACCCAAACATCGAGCGAAAACAGAAAATTCCACGAAACAGTCCTCCATAGTCACGAATCAACAGAAAATAGCTACCAAATTACTAAACTCACTTGATGCTAGCTGCTTATTTGCAGGTTCAGGACCTGTCGCGCCGCACCGTCGGAGAGCAAAATTCCTGGCACTCAGCTTGCGCCTGTCGAACAGCAGCGCCCACATGACCCAGGTCAATCAGAATTTGGCGTGCCTACCCACACAGCCCCCCACTGAACTGCTATATTGCACTGCAACAACTGGACCTCTGCCATGCTCTACCAGATCTACGAAACACAGCGAAACATGATGGAGCCCTTCGCCGATTTCGCGCAGGCGGCTTCCAAGCTCTATAGCAACCCGCTCTCGCCTTTCGGCCATAACCCTTTCGCCCAGCGCCTATCGGCCAGCTATGACCTGATGTACCGGCTGTGGAAGGACTATGAGAAGCCGCAGTTCGGCATTCCCACGGTCAATGTCGAAGGGGTAAGCGTCGCGATTCATGAGCGGATCGAGCTCGACAAGCCCTTCTGCGAATTGCGGCGCTTCAAGCGGCTCACCGACGACTCAGCCACCCTCACCCGCCTGAAGGGTCAGCCTGCGGTGCTGATCGTGGCGCCGCTTTCTGGCCACTACGCCACCTTGCTGCGCGACACCGTGCGCACCATGCTCAAGGACCACAAGGTCTACATCACCGACTGGAAGAACGCCCGTCTGGTGCCGCTTGAGCAGGGCGAGTTTCACCTGGATGACTATGTCAACTATGTGCAGGAGTTCATCCGCCACCTGCAGGGCATCTATGGCAACTGCCATGTGATCAGCGTGTGCCAGCCCACGGTGCCGGTGCTGGGCGCTGTGTCGCTGATGGCCTCGCGCGGCGAAGTCACGCCACTGACCATGACCATGATGGGTGGGCCCATCGATGCGCGCAAGTCACCCACGGCGGTGAATAACCTGGCCATGAACAAGAGCTACGAATGGTTCGAGCACAACGTGATCTACCGCGTGCCCACCAATTTCCCGGGCTCTGGCCGCAGGGTGTACCCGGGCTTTTTGCAGCACACGGGCTTTGTGGCAATGAACCCCGACCGCCACATGACCAGCCACTACGATTACTTCAAAAACCTGATCCGCGGCGACGACGCCAGCACCGATGCGCACCGCAAGTTCTACGACGAATACAACGCGGTGCTGGACATGGACGCCGACTATTACCTGGAGACCATTCGCGTGGTGTTCCAGGACTTTGCCCTGGTGAACGGCACCTGGGACGTGATCAGCGAAGACGGCCAGCTTGAGCGGGTGCGGCCGCAGGACATCACCACCACCGCCCACTTCACCGTTGAGGGCGAGTTGGACGATATCTCTGGCTCTGGCCAGACCGAAGCGGCCCATGCGCTGTGCACTGGCGTTCCCAAGGCTCGCCAGAAGCACCTGGAAGTCACGGGCGCTGGCCACTACGGCATTTTCAGTGGCCGGCGCTGGCGCGATTCGGTCTATCCGCAGGTGCGCGATTTCATTTTGCAGTTCAACAAAGGGCCCAGCCTTCATGCCGCCCCTGCCAAGAAAGTGGCCGCATCCAAACCCGTGCCGGCCAAGAAGTCCCGCCGCGCCAAAGCCACTGCCTGATGTGAACCCGCAGGCCGCGCGGATTCATGCCGCTCTGCCGCAGACGCAGTGCACGCGCTGCGGCTTTCCTGACTGCGCGGCCTATGCGCAGGCGATCGCCTGTGAAGAAGCCCCCATCAACCAATGCCCCCCCGGAGGCGCGCAAGGCATCGCCCGCCTGACCGCCCTCACCGGTCACCCGCCGCTGCCACTGAATCCGATCCATGGCACCGAGACACCACGCGCCATGGCGGTGATCGACGAAGCCTGGTGCATAGGCTGCACCCTGTGCATCGCCGCCTGCCCCACCGACGCCATCCTGGGTAGCAACAAGCTCATGCACACTGTGATCGAGCCCTACTGCACGGGTTGCGAGCTGTGCTTGCCGGTGTGCCCTGTGGATTGCATCGCCATGCTGCCGGTGACTGGGGAGCGCACTGGCTGGGACGCCTGGAGCCCAGCCCAGGCTGACGAAGCGCTGGCACGCTACCAGGCACGCGGGCAGCGGCTAGCGCGGCATGAGATCGAGCATCAAGACCGGCTGGAGCAGAAGGCTCTCGCCAAGCTGGCGGACTTGCCCGCGCACACGCATGGCGCGCAGGGCGCGGAGGCTGAACGAAAACGCGCGGTGATTGAAGCGGCGCTGGCACGGGCACGGGCGCGCAAGAACGCAGCGTGAGTTGGGCGACCGCAGGCACGACTTTCAGCGCCAAAAATCTCAACGTTCACAAGCGCTTTCTGCTGAAAATGTTCGGTCAACTGCTGTTTTCAGGCTCATCCCCGCTGGCCGGCTCGTCGTCGGGTTTGTGCATCCACGCGGGAATATCTCGGCGGCCGTGCAGCACTCGCCAAACGTCGATGTGCTGCGGGCACTCGACGTAGAACACGATGTGCGGGTAGCGCCTGAGCTGCCACGCGCGCAGGCCGGTCAGGTTCTGCGCGTGGGCATAGCCAGGGGAGCCGGTGGCCGGGTGGCGGCCAATGTGCGCGTAGGCCTGTTCCAGCGCATCGATGAAGCCCACGGCTGCTGCCTCGGTGGCTTCGTTCAGGTAGTGGGCGATGATGTCTTGAACATCTCGGTTGGCCTGGGCACGTGGGACGACCGGCTTGGCCTTCACCCTTGGACGCCGCCCTTTGCGGGCTGGGCACTCTTGCGGACCCGCTCGCGCAGCCCTGCGAAGTAGCGGGCGTCGGCTGGTGCTGACGGCGCCGAGGCCGCACCCGCCAGTAGCAGGCCGCGCAGTTGCGTGCGATCTTGCTCTTTGCGAATCAACTCGCGCACGAACTCGCTGCTCGTGCCATAGCCGCGCTGGCTCACCTGTTCATCCACGAACGATTTGAGCGCGTCGGGCAGAGAGATATTCATAGTGCTCATGCGGCGAGCGTACGCTTTTTGGCAAAATTTGGCAAGATTCTCCTGCCCCTGACCTGCCGCCTGCCGCCGTGCTGAATCGTGCCAGCCCGGGAGGGGATCACCCCAACGCGTCGTTCACCTGCTCGTTGAACTCGGCCAAGCTCAGCGCACTGCTGATCTCGCGTGGCAATGCGTCGCGCACCGAGAACACGCCCAGTATCTTGTCACCCGGCGCCACGATGGGCAGGTGCCGAAAGCCCCGCTCAATCATGATGAGCACCGCGTCTGACACCAGTGTCTCGGGCTTCACGCACATCGGGTTGGGTGTCATGACCTCGCTCACGCGCGTGGTTTCGGGGTTGCGCGCCTTGGCCAGCACGCGGGTCATCAGGTCGCGCTCGGTAACGATGCCCAGCACGGTGGCGGGTGGCTCCATGATGAGCACACTGCCGCAGTTGGCCGCCGTCATGACGCAAGCCGCCTCCCAGACACTGGCTTTGGGGCCCAAGCTCACCACATGTTTTTGCGACATGGATTGGAAGACGTTGCGTTCTGCCATGATGCGACTCCTTTCGAGAGCGTGCTAACGGAGCGATGCGTTCAACTTGTCCAGCGCCTTGACCCCTGGGCACAACTGCGCCCGATCCAGCGAGTGCAAGGGGATTTCGCTGGTGTTCAATGCAGTGTGCAAGTCAGTGGCCATCGGGTCCACATACAGCAGGCCGGTGACGACTTCGCCGCGCGCCTGGTGGGTCTGCATGTAGCTCATGGCCGAATTGCGGTCGGTGGGGTCGTAGTCGGGGTGGAGCTTGCGCAGGCGCAGCAGCGAGCCATCATGCTGGCGCACTTCGACCAGTTCGCCCGGCTGGTACTGCGTGGTGATTTCGCTGCGCGAGGTGATGAAATCGATGCGGCTGACGGCGTCGTTGTGCTGGCGAATATAGTCGTAGCTCTTGGTGCTGCCACCATGGTTGTTAAAGGTCACGCAGGGGCTGATCACGTCAATGAAAGCCGCGCCACCATGGGCCATGGCACCTTTGATCAGTGGCACAAGCTGCTCCTTGTCGCCCGAGAAGCTGCGGGCCACATAGGTGGCGCCAAGCTGCAGGGCCAAGGCCACCAGATCCACCGGGCTGTCGCTGTTGACCACGCCCTTCTTGCTCTTGGAGCCGCGGTCCGCGGTAGCGGAAAACTGCCCTTTGGTCAGGCCGTAGACGCCATTGTTCTCGACGATGTAGGCCATGCACACGCCGCGCCGCATGGCGTTGGCAAACTGGCCCAGACCTATGGATGCGGAATCGCCGTCGCCCGAAACGCCGAGGTAGAGCAAATCGCGGTTGGCCAGATTGGCGCCCGTGAGCACCGAGGGCATGCGCCCATGCACGGTGTTGAAGCCATGCGAGGCACCCAGAAAATAATCCGGTGTCTTGGAGCTGCAGCCGATGCCAGAGAGCTTGGCCACCCGATGCGGCTCGATGTCGAGTTCCCAGCAGGCTTCGATGATGGCCGCCGAGATCGAATCGTGCCCGCAGCCGGCACACAGCGTGGAGATGCGGCCTTCGTAGTCGCGCCGTGTGTAGCCGACTTTGTTTTTGGTCAGCGTGGGGTGATGCAGCCTGGGCTTGACGATAAAGGTCACACGAACTCCTTGCGGCGGGGCTGGCCAGATGCGGAAGCGGCCGCGGGTTTGACACTGTCGCGTATGGCGCGGGCGATGAAGCGGGCGGTGATGGGCGTGCCGTCGTAGTGAAGCACGCGCACCAGCCGGGCTGGGTCGATGTCCATCTCGTTGATCAGCAGCGAGCGCATCTGCGCGTCTCGGTTTTGCTCCACCACAAAAACCTTGTCGTGCGCGGCGATGAATTCACGCACCGACTCGGGAAAGGGAAATGCGCGCAGGCGCAGCGCATCCAAGTGCAAGCCTTCTTCTTCCAGCACATCGAGCGCTTCGCGCATGGCTGGGCTGGTAGAGCCAAAGTAGATGACGCCAAGCGAGGTTTTCTCCTTGGCCTCTCGCACCAAAGGCTGTGGCACCAGTGCGGCCGCGGTCTTGAACTTGCGCAGCAGGCGTTCCATGTTGTAGGTGTAGTCGGGCCCGCGCTCGGAGTAACGGGCGTAGGGATCGCGCGTGGTGCCACGGGTGAAGAAGGCACCTTT
This sequence comes from Comamonadaceae bacterium, assembly GCA_947476285.1. Lineage (GTDB taxonomy): Bacteria > Pseudomonadota > Gammaproteobacteria > Burkholderiales > Burkholderiaceae_C > Ramlibacter. The sequence goes on from CANJPU010000038.1 coordinate 6,260, forward strand.
GGTCGGGTGCGTGCCCGGCAAGGTACGCCAGGGAATGCCGTCGCCGTCCACGTCTTTATAGCGGCCGAAGTCTTTGCCGGCCTCCAGCTCTTCTGCGGTCATGACTTTGCCACGGTCGAACTCGCGCGCGTCGTCCCACTCAAAGGGCTTGGACAGGCGCTGGTTCATGCCGATGTCCAGATCGGTCATGAGGAAGATCGGTGTTTGCAGGCGGTCGGCAAGATCGAGGGCGGCTGCCGCATGCTCAAAGCACTCATGCGGATCCTGCGGCAGCAGCAGCACATGCTTGGTGTCGCCGTGCGACGCGTAGGCGCAGCTAAGCAGATCAGACTGCTGGGTGCGCGTGGGCATGCCGGTGGAAGGCCCGCCGCGCTGCACATCGATGATGGTGACCGGTATCTCGGCGAAGTAAGCCAAGCCGATGAACTCTGTCATGAGCGAGATGCCTGGGCCCGACGTGGCGGTGAAGGCGCGCGCGCCGTTCCAACCCGCGCCCACCACCATGCCGATGGAGGCGAGCTCGTCTTCGGCCTGCACGATGGCGTAATTGTGCCGGCCCGTCACTGGATCGACTCTGTATTTGTCGCAGTATTTCTGGAAGGCCTCGGGTACTGATGATGACGGCGTGATGGGGTACCACGCAGCCACCGTGGCGCCGCCGTAGATGCAGCCCAGCGCGGCGGCGGTGTTGCCATCCACGAAAATCTGGTCACCCACTTTGTCGGACTGGCGCACGCGAATCCCCAGCGGATACTGCAAATTTTCCTGCACAAACTCGCGGCCAAGCTGCAGCGCCTGCACGTTTGAATCGAGCAGCCGCTCTTTGCCCTTGTACTGTTCGGCGAAGAGCTTCTGGAACACACTGGCGTCCATCTCCAGCAGCACCGACAAGGCTCCCACATAGATGATGTTCTTGAACAGTTGGCGCTGGCGCGGATCGGAATACACCGCGTTGGTGATCTCGGTCAGCGGCATGCCGATGACGTTGATGTCTTCGCGAAACTTCGACTGCGGCATCGGCCGGGTGCTGTCGTAGAAAAGATAGCCGCCCGGCTCGATCTCAGCCACATCGGCATCCCATGTCTGCGGGTTCATCGCCACCATCATGTCCACGCCACCGCGCCGGCCGTGGTAGCCCTTCTCGCAAACTCGCGCCTCGTACCAGGTGGGCAGACCCTGGATGTTGCTGGGGAAAATATTGCGCGGGCTGACCGGCACGCCCATGCGCAACACGGCCTTGGCGAACAACTCGTTGGCCGATGCCGAGCCCGAACCGTTGACGTTGGCGAACTTGATGACGAAGTCGTTGATGGCTTCGATGCGCTTCATGCCAGCTCCTTTTGCGGCGTGCGGCTGTCGCGGCATTCCGGACCCGCCTGTGTTGTTTTCAAAAGAAACTTCTGCATGTCCCATGCCCCGGTGGGACAGCGCTCGGCGCACAGCCCGCAGTGCAGGCAAACGTCTTCGTCCTTGACCATGACCCGGCCGGTCTTCAAGCCGCCAGACACATAGAGAGACTGCGCCAGGTTCATGGCCGGCGCCTTCAGGCGCGTGCGCAGATCGGGCTCTTCGCCGTTGTTCGTGAAGGTGATGCTGTCCATGGGGCAGATATCGACGCAGGCATCGCATTCGATGCAGGCGCTTTCGACAAACACCGTCTGCACATCGCAGTTCAGGCAGCGCCCTGCTTCCTTCACCGCCGTGGCCACATCAAAGCCCAGCTCGACTTCCACCTTGATGCTGGCCAGCGCCTTTTGTGCATTGGCCCATGGCACCTTGAAGCGCAGGTCGTTGCTGGTGTCGTTGTCGTAGCTCCATTCGTGGATGCCCATTTTCTGGGACATCAGGTTGGTGAAGGGCGCGGGCCGCTTGTACACCGGCTCGGCGTGCAGCAGCTTGTCGATGGACACCGCTGCCTCATGGCCGTGCGCCACCGCAGTGATGATGTTCTTGGGGCCGAAAGCCGAGTCGCCGCCGAAGAAGACATTGGGCACGCTGGACTGGAAGTTGTCTTTGTCCAGAACCGGCAGGCCCCATTCGTCGAAAGCGATGCCGCAATCGCGCTCGATCCAGGGGAAAGCGTTTTCCTGGCCCACAGCCACCAGCACCTCGTCGCATTCGAAGAAGGCGTCGGGCTGCCCGGTGGGCACCAGCTTGCGCCGGCCTTTGTCGTCATAAACGGCGCTGACGATCTCGAATGTCATGCCCTTCAATTGGCCGCCTTCATGGACGAAGGCCTTGGGCACATGGAAGTTGACGATGGGGATGCCTTCATGCATGGCGTCTTCTTTTTCCCAGGGCGAGGCTTTCATTTCCTCGAAGCCGCTGCGCACGATGACCTTCACGTCCTCGCCTCCCAAGCGGCGGGCCGAACGGCAGCAGTCCATGGCGGTGTTGCCACCGCCCAGCACGATGACGCGCTTGCCGACCTTGGTGATGTGGCCGAAGGACACCGAGGCCAACCAGTCGATGCCAATGTGAATGCTGGCTGCTGCTTCTTCGCGGCCCGGAATTTCAAGATTGCGCCCTCGCGGTGCGCCGCAGCCGACGAAGATCGCGTCATAGCCTTCCCGCATCAGCGCCTTCATGGAGTCAACCCGTTGGCCGCTCTTGAAATTCACGCCCATGGACAGGATGTAGCCGGTCTCTTCGTCTATCACTGATTCGGGCAAACGAAAGCGCGGTATCTGCGTGCGTATGAATCCGCCCGCCTTGACTTCGCCATCGAATACCGTGACGTCATAGCCCAACGGTGCCAGGTCGCGCGCGACGGTGAGCGATGCGGGCCCGGCGCCTATGCAGGCGATGCGCTTGCCGTTCTTGGGAGCGATCGTTGGCATGCGCGCTGTCACGTCGTCCTTCATGTCGGCGGCCACGCGCTTCAAGCGGCAGATGGCGACTGGCTCGGGATTGAACGGCGCCGCACCTGCCCCCGCATCAGCCGACGGCGAGTTGTTTTCCTCGACCCGCCCGCGCCGGCAGGCTGGCTCGCAGGGCCGATCGCAGGTGCGCCCCAATACGCCGGGGAAGACGTTGGAAGTCCAATTGATCATGTAGGCGTCGCTGTAGCGACCCTGCGCGATCAGGCGGATGTATTCGGGTACGGGTGTGTGGGCGGGGCACGCCCATTGGCAATCGACGACCTTGTGAAAATAAGTCGGGTTGGCAATATCAGTTCGCTGCAAAGCGGTCTCCTGGCTTTGTTCCGCTTGGCCCCGGGCCGGGGCGGACGGTTTCGGGGTCCATTGTGTACCCCAAAAGGCAGTCTACGCTTGCGATCGGTCAATTGCCTCTCGGGGGATTCCCCAGTGAGGCAATTGACCCTGGCCCTGTATCAACTGGCGCTGGACGCCAGCCGAGCGAATGCGCTCACGACTTCCGGGGGCGCTTGAACCAACTCGATGAGAACACCCTCACCCCCCACAGGGCTTTTCTCATTGCCCTTGGGGTGAATGAAGCAAATGTCGAAACCCGCCGCCCCGTGCCGGATGCCGCCTGGTGCGAAGCGTACGCCTTGCTCGCCCAACCACTGCACCGCACGGGGCAGGTCATCGATCCATAAGCCCACATGGTTCAGCGGGGTCTGATGCACCGCCGGCTTCTTGTCGGGGTTCAATGGTTGCATCAAATCGACCTCGACCTTGAACGGACCGGTGCCCAGGGCGCAGATGTCCTCGTCAACGTTTTCACTGTCACTGACGAAGGTGCCGGTTACCTCCAGGCCGAACATGTCGACCCAGAGTTTCTTCAGGCGCTGCTTGTCCGGGCCGCCGATGGCGATCTGTTGAATGCCCAGTACTTTGAAGGGCCGGCTTGCATGCGTGGAAGCCTGTGTCATGTCTTTATCTCCAGTTCACTCAATGGGATGCGGCGGCTGCGCTGCACCTGACCCGCAATGTCCTTGATCGCCAGCAAGAGCGAGGGGGCGTTCCAGTCGATGTCCACCACGCCGTAATGGTGTTTGGTGAAAAGCTCGCCCAGCCGGTTGGGGCCGGCTTCTGCCGCATCCGTCCAGGGGTGGGTGATGCCGCTGGAGGTGAGCTCGTAGAACGGATAGGGCGTGTCGCCCGCTTGCCGGTACAGCGCACCAAAATGCCGATCGCCCGAAAGGAAAACAAGCCCTTGTGCGCGGGTGGACGCTATCAGGCGGTAGAGCCGCTGCTGCTCTAGCGGAAAATTGCCCCAGCACTCCCAACCGTGTCCCCGCGTTATGACCTGCACGCCCGAGACGATCAGACGCAACTGCGCAGGCTGGCGCAACTGGGCCTCCAGCCATTGCCACTGCGCCTGGCCCAACATGGTCTTGGCTGGGTCGGTGTCTGGCAGGTAGCGCTCCTTGCCCGGCTTGTCGCGCTCGTCGGTGCGCTTGAGGGGTGAGCGAAACCAGCGGGCATCGAGCAAGATGACCTGCACCTGCCGGCCTGGCGGTCCGAAGATCTGGGCGTGATACAGGCCATCACGCGAGCGGCGCGGGTCAGCAGCGGGAATGCGCCAGAAATCGAGGAAGGCCGATTTGGATTCGTGCTTGAACGCAAACTCGGCGCCACCGTCGTTCAGGCCATAGTCATGATCGTCCCAGATCGCCATGTGCGGGATGCGCTCGCGCAGGCGTGCAAAGCCCGGAACCGCTGCCTCGGTGGCATAGGCCTCCAGCAAGCGATCACGCGACCAAGGCTGTTGGCTGGCATAGACGTTGTCGCCACCAAAGATGAACAGGTCGGGCCTGTCGGCCAACACGGTGTCCCAGATCGGCTGAGCTAGTTTCTGGTTGATGCAGGCGCCAAATGCAATGCGCCCCAGCACTTGGCCGGTGAGCAAAGGGGCCGGCGGTGCCAGTGGCGTTGGCGTGGGCGCCTGCACCGCACAACCGGCAAGGCTCGCCGCCGCGAATGAAAGAAGCTGTCTGCGATGCATGTGCAAGGCCTTCACGCGAACTCGATGATCGGCTGGTCCACCACAAGGCTCTCGCCCTTGTTGGCCAGCACCTTGCCCACCACGCCGTCAGCCGCAGCGAAGAGCACGTTCTCCATCTTCATCGCCTCGATCACCGCCACACGCTCGCCAGCCTGTACTTTTTGACCGGGCTGCACGGCCACCTCCACCAGCAGGCCCGGCATGGGTGAGAGCACATAGCGGCTCATGTCAGGCGGCGCCTTGTAGGGCATGAGCGCATGCAGTTGCGCCGCACGCGCGGTGAGCACCATGGCATCAAGCCGCGTGCCGTTGTGCGATATGCGAATGGCCAGCGGGTTCTTGCCCACGCCACGCTCGACCTGCGCCGCGAAGGCCTTGCCATTGACCGTGCCACGAATGCGTGCGCCGCCCATGTGCCACTTGCTGCAGATCTCGTAGCGTTTGCCGCCGATTTCCACCGCGCTGGAGCCCGAGCGCACCTCGAAGTCGCGCACGCTGGCGGGCTGGCTGCCGTGGTGCCCGCCCTCACCCAGCAGCACCACGACAAAGTCTTCGCCCACGGCGAATTCATGCCCCGGCATTTGTCCGCTGATGCCCGCAGCACGCTGCAAGGCGCGCCGGTACACATACGCGGCCAGTGCCACCAGAAAATCAGGGTCATCATGCGGCACGTCTTGCGCGTGGAAGCCCTTGCCGTAGTGTTCGGTGATAAAGCCGGTGTTGAAATCGCCAGACTGGAACTTCGGGTGTGCGAGCAAGGCCGCTTGAAACGGGATGTTGCTGGAGACGCCGCGAATGACAAAACCATTGAGCGCCTCGCGCATCTTGGCGATGGCGTCCATGCGGTCGGTACCGTGGACGATGAGCTTGGCGATCATCGAGTCGTAGTACATGGGGATCTCGCCGCCATCTTGCACGCCGGTATCCACCCTCACCCCTTGCAGGTGCTGCGTGTCCGAAGCCCACATGGTCTCGGTGGGTGGCGCAAAACGCACCAGTCGCCCGGTGCTGGGCAGAAAATTTCGGAAGGGGTCTTCGGCGTTGATGCGGCACTCCATGGCCCAGCCCTTGCGCTGCACCTGGGCTTGAGTCAATGGCAGCTTCTCGCCCGCAGCCACGCGGATCATCAGCTCCACAAGGTCCAGCCCGGTGATGCACTCGGTGACCGGGTGCTCCACCTGCAGGCGAGTGTTCATCTCAAGAAAATAAAAGCTCTGGTCCTTGCCGACCACGAACTCCACCGTGCCGGCGCTTTGGTACTTGACGGCTTTGGCCAGGGCCACGGCTTGTTCGCCCATGGCCTTGCGGGTGGCGTCGCTGATGAAAGGCGAAGGCGCCTCTTCGATCACTTTCTGATGCCGGCGTTGAATGGAGCATTCACGCTCGTTCAGGTAGATCACATTGCCGTGGTTGTCGCCGAGCACTTGAATCTCGATGTGGCGCGGCTCTTCTACGAACTTCTCAATGAACACGCGATCGTCGCCAAAGCTGTTGCGCGCCTCGTTACGGCAAGAGGTGAAGCCCTCAAACGCTTCCTTGTCGTTGAATGCCACGCGCAGGCCTTTGCCGCCGCCACCGGCCGATGCCTTGATCATCACCGGATAGCCGACGTCTTTGGCGATTGCCACCGCCCGCTCGGCCGATTCGATGGCCTCGTTCCAACCCGGAATGGTGTTGACCCGAGCATCATTGGCCAAGCGCTTGGACGCGATCTTGTCGCCCATGGCTGCGATGGAATAGTGCTTGGGCCCGATGAAGGCGATGCCCTCTTCTTCCACACGTCGCGCGAAGGCTTCGTTTTCGCTTAGAAAGCCGTAGCCGGGGTGCACAGCCTGCGCGCCGGTCTGCTTGCAGGCGGCAATGATGCGATCGGCCTGCAGGTAACTTTCGCGGCTGGGCGCTGCGCCGATGTGCACGGCTTCGTCGGCCAGCGTGACGTGGCGCGCGTCACGGTCCGCGTCTGAGTAAACGGCCACGGTCTTGATGCCCATTTTGCGCGCGGTCTTGATAACGCGGCAGGCGATTTCGCCTCGGTTGGCGATCAGTATTTTGTCGAACATGTGTGAGTCTCCAGTGCTGCGATGGCGTTGTCAGTGCGGGTCACAGCGGAATGTTCCCATGCTTGCGCCACGGGTTTTCGAGTTTCTTGTCGCGCAGCATGATGAGCGATCTACAGATGCGCTTGCGCGTCTCGTGCGGAAGAATCACATCGTCGATGAAGCCGCGCGCACCGGCCACGAAGGGGTTCGCAAAGCGGGCCTTGTATTCGGCTTCGCGGGCGGCCAGCTTTTCCGCATCGCCTTTGTCCTCGCGGAAGATGATTTCCACCGCGCCCTTGGCACCCATCACCGCGATCTCGGCATTGGGCCAGGCAAAGTTGACGTCGCCGCGCAAATGCTTGGAGCTCATCACGTCATAGGCGCCGCCATAGGCCTTGCGGGTGATCACAGTAACCTTGGGCACAGTGCACTCGGCGTAGGCATAGAGCAGTTTGGCGCCGTGCTTGATGATGCCGCCGTACTCCTGCGTGGTGCCAGGCATGAAGCCGGGCACATCCACGAAGGTGATCACCGGAATGTTGAACGCATCACAAAACCGCACGAAGCGCGCAGCCTTGATGGAGCTCTTGATGTCCAGGCAGCCGGCCAACACCAGCGGCTGGTTGGCCACGATGCCCACGGTCTGGCCTTCCATGCGGCCAAAACCGACCACGATGTTCTTGGCGTACTCGGGCTGGATTTCAAAGAAGTCGCCATCGTCCACCGTCTTGTTGATCAGCTCCTTCATGTCGTAGGGCTTGTTGGGGTTGTCCGGCACCAGCGTATCGAGCGACTTGTCCATGCGGTCAGCCGGGTCGTTGCTGGGGCGCGAGGGCGCCTTCTCTCGGTTGTTCAGCGGCAGGTAGTTGTAGAGCCTGCGCAGCATCAGAAGCGCCTCGACATCGTTGTCGTAGGCCAGGTCGGCCACACCGCTGCGGGTGGTGTGGGAGATCGCTCCGCCGAGCTCTTCGGCTGTCACTTCCTCATGCGTCACTGTCTTGACCACTTCGGGGCCGGTGACGAACATGTAGGAGCTGTCCTTGACCATGAAGATGAAGTCGGTCATGGCCGGCGAATACACCGCGCCACCCGCGCAAGGGCCCATGATCATACTGATCTGCGGTATGACGCCCGAGGCCATCACATTGCGCTGGAACACATCGGCATAGCCGCCCAGCGAGGCCACGCCTTCCTGAATGCGCGCGCCGCCGGAATCGTTCAGGCCGATCACCGGTGCGCCCACCTTCATGGCCTGGTCCATCACCTTGCAGATTTTCTCGGCATGCGCCTCGGACAGTGCACCGCCAAACACGGTGAAGTCCTGGCTGAAGACGAAGACCAGGCGGCCATTGATCATGCCGTAGCCGGTGACCACACCGTCACCGGGGATCTTGTTGTTTTCCATGCCAAAGTCAGTGCAGCGGTGTTCGACGAACATGTCCCACTCTTCGAAGGTGCCTTCGTCGAGCAAGAGCTCAAGCCGCTCGCGCGCAGTGAGTTTGCCCTTGGCGTGCTGTGCGTCGATACGCTTCTGACCACCGCCCTGGCGAGCGGCTTCGCGCTTCTTTTCAAGTTGTTCAAGTATGTTGTGCATGGTCTTCTTCTCCAAAGGGGCTGTCAGCCCGGCGCCGCTGGGCGGTGCGGTTGATCTGTCACATTTGCATAGGCATCCAATAGGCGCCGGGCAGCAGTGGACGCTGGCAAACGCCCCTGGTCCACATCCGTGGACAGCACAGGCAGCATCGCCTTGACTTGCGGATTTTCGCGGAAGGCATGCCGCAGGCCCGCCTCGATCCGCTCCCACATCCAGGCCAGTGCTTGCTGGCGCCTTCGGGCTGCCAATTGTCCGCCTGCTTGGCGGATGCGTCTGAATTCTTCGACTTCGCGCCAGAACGTGTCAATGCCCTGCGCATGGAGCGCGCTCAGTTGCATGACACGCGCACGCCAGGTCTGGCCCTGCTGCGCGGCTGCGTCGCCTGCATCGGGCCTGCCGTGCTGGGTGAACAGCCGTAGCGCGCTGGTGATCTGCGCCTGGGCGCGGGTGGCGGCGTCCCCATCCAGATCGGCCTTGTTGATCATCACCAGATCGGCCAGCTCCATCACGCCCTTCTTGATGGCCTGCAGATCGTCGCCCGCGTTGGGCAACTGCATCAGCACGAACATGTCGGTCATGCCAGCCACGGCGGTTTCGCTCTGGCCAACGCCCACGGTCTCGACAATGACGATGTCGTAGCCGGCGGCCTCACACACCAGCATGGACTCGCGTGTTTTCTCAGCCACGCCGCCCAGCGTGCCGCTGGAGGGGCTGGGCCGAATGTAGGCGCGCTCGTTGACCGAGAGCTGCTCCATGCGCGTCTTGTCGCCCAGGATGGAGCCGCCCGAAACCGTGCTGGATGGATCGATGGTCAGCACCGCCACCCGGTGGCCTTGCGTGATGAGGTACAGGCCCAGTGCCTCGATGAAGGTGCTCTTGCCCACCCCGGGCACGCCGCTGATGCCCAGTCGAAATGAGCTGCCTGTGTGTGGCAACAGGCCCGTGAGCATTTCATCGGCCTGCGCGCGATGATCGGCGCGGGTGGATTCCAGCAAGGTGATGGCTTTGGCGATGGCGCGCCGCTGGGCTGCGCCCACCGGGCCGAGAATCTGTTCATGAAGCTTCATGGCCGTGCAGGCAACTCGATTCGAACGGCCGTCATCTGTATGCGCTCAGCGTCCTGCCAAGGCCTTGCGAATCTGCTCCAGCACATCTTTTGCACTCACCAGAATCGGCGTACCCGGCCCGTAAATTCCCTTGACGCCGGCCTGGTAGAGAAAATCGTAATCTTGCTGCGGCACAACGCCACCCACGAACACAACGATGTCGTCCGCGCCTTGCTTGTGTAGCTCATTGATGATCGCCGGCACCAGGGTCTTGTGGCCGGCAGCCAGTGTGGAGACGCCCACCGCGTGCACATCGTTCTCAATCGCCTGGCGCGCGCATTCCTCAGGGGTCTGAAACAAAGGGCCCATGTCCACATCAAAGCCCAGATCGGCAAAGGCAGTGGCCACCACCTTGGCGCCACGGTCGTGGCCATCCTGGCCGAGCTTGGAGACCATCACCCGCGGGCGGCGGCCCTGCTCTTTGGCGAAGGCATCAATCTCGGTCTTGAGTTTGTCCCAGCCTTCGGCCGAGTCATATGCTGCAGCGTACACACCGGTCACCTTTTGCGTATCGGCGCGATGGCGCCCGAACACTTTCTCCAATGCGTCGGAGACCTCGCCCACCGTGGCGCGCAGGCGCATGGCTTCGACGCTGAGCGCCAGCAGATTGCCGTCGCCTTGCTGTGCCGCTGCGGTGAGCGCATCAAGCGCTGCTTGCACCGCAGCGCTGTCGCGCTTGGCGCGGATGGCCTTCAGGCGAGCGATCTGCTGCTCTCGCACCATCACATTGTCCACCTCGCGGGCATCGACTGCGTCTTCTTTGCCCAGCTTGTACTTGTTGACGCCAACGATGACGTCCTTGCCAGAGTCGATGCGCGCCTGCTTCTGAGCGGCGGCGGCTTCGATCTTGAGCTTAGCCCAGCCGGAATCGACCGCGCGGGTCATGCCGCCCATGGCCTCGACTTCCTCGATGATTTTCCAGGCAGCGTCGGCCATGTCCTGGGTGAGCTTTTCCATCATGTAGCTGCCGGCCCAGGGGTCGATCACGTTGGCGATGTGGGTCTCTTCCTGGATGATCAGCTGGGTGTTGCGCGCCACCCGTGCGGAGAACTCGGTGGGCAACGCGATGGCTTCGTCGAAGGCATTGGTGTGCAGCGACTGCGTGCCGCCAAAGACCGCAGCCATGGCCTCGATGGTGGTGCGCACGACGTTGTTGTAGGGGTCTTGCTCGGTCAGCGACCAGCCGGAGGTCTGGCAGTGCGTTCGCAGCATCAGGCTCTTGGGGCTCTTGGCCTTGAAGCCGCTCATGATGCGCCACCACAAGAGGCGGGCCGCACGCATTTTGGCCACTTCAAGATAGAAGTTCATGCCAATCGCCCAGAAGAAGGACAAGCGACCAGCGAAGTCGTCCACATCCAGGCCCTTGGCCAGCGCGGTCTTCACGTACTCTTTGCCGTCGGCCAGGGTGAAGGCCAGCTCCAGCGCCTGGTTGGCGCCGGCTTCCTGCATGTGATAGCCCGAGATGGAGATCGAGTTGAACTTCGGCATGTTCCTGGCCGTGTACTCGATGATGTCGCCCACGATGCGCATGCTCGGCTTGGGCGGGTAGATGTAGGTGTTGCGGACCATGAACTCCTTGAGGATGTCGTTCTGTATGGTCCCGGACAGCTTGTCCAGCGAAACACCCTGCTCCTGCGCCGCCACGATGTAGCCGGCCAGCACCGGCAGCACCGCGCCGTTCATGGTCATGGATACGCTGACATTGTCCAGCGCAATGCCGTCGAACAAGATCTTCATGTCCTCCACCGAATCGATGGCGACGCCTGCCTTGCCCACGTCACCGGTCACGCGCGGATGGTCGCTGTCGTAGCCGCGATGGGTGGCCAGATCGAAGGCAACCGACACGCCCTGCCCGCCTGCTGCCAGCCCCTGGCGGTAAAAGGCGTTGGACTCTTCGGCGGTGGAGAAACCGGCGTATTGGCGGATGGTCCAGGGCCGGGCTGCATACATGGTGGCTTGCGGGCCACGCACATAGGGCGCCAGACCGGGCAGCGTGTCGGTGTATTGCAGACCCTGAAGATCTTGTGCGGTGTACAGCGGCTTGACCACAATGCCATCGGGTGTGACCCAGTTCAGGCTGTGAATGTCGCCACCTGGCGCGGACTTGGCTGCTGCTTTGGCCCACGCATCAAGCGATGAGGGCGGGAGAGTTGAATCAGGCTGGCTCATGGGTTGCTTCCGTTCAGATCACTGCACTTTACTCAGGCGGCAGGGCGAGTTGGCAATGATACATCATTCATAATTATTGATAAAGAATTGCAATTCACCTAGAATCCGGCCCATGGTCCATGCCTCTCTTGCCCCTCGCGCCCTCTATCAAGAGGTAGCCGAGCGCCTGCGCCAGCGCATTTTCGCCCGCGAGCTAGAGCCCGGCAGTTGGATCGACGAGATGAAGCTAGCGCAGGAATACGGCATCAGCCGCACGCCCCTGCGTGAGGCGCTGAAGGTGTTGGCCGCCGAAGGCTTGGTCACCATGAAGGTTCGGCGAGGCGCCTATGTGACCGAGGTGTCGGAAAAAGACTTGAGCGATGTGTACCACCTGCTCTCTTTGCTGGAGAGCGATGCAGCTGGCGTGGTGGCCCAGACCGCCACCGACGGTCAGATTCGCGAGCTCAAGGCCCTGCACAAAGAGCTGGAGGCAGCGGCCGGCCAGCGCGACAAGTTCTTTGAGTTCAACGAACGCTTTCACATGCGCCTGCTTGAAATCGCTGACAACCGCTGGCGCGATCAGATGGTGGCAGATCTGCGCAAGGTGATGAAACTCAACCGCCACAATTCTTTGCTCAAATCGGGGCGGTTGGAACAATCACTGCGCGAACACCGGGCAGTGATGAAGGCGCTGGAGAAGCGCGATGTGAGCGCCACGGTCATGAAGATGCAGGAGCATTTTCGCAATGGGCTGGAGGCGGCAACGTAGCTTAGGTGCCGCACAGCGTACCTAGTGTAGTGTTTCAGAACGCCGCAATCCCCGTCTGCGCCCGCCCCAGTATCAGCGCATGCACATCATGTGTGCCTTCGTAGGTGTTGACCACTTCCAGGTTCACCAGGTGCCGCGCCACGCCGTATTCGTCGCTGATGCCATTGCCGCCCAGCATGTCGCGCGCGGTGCGGGCGATGTCCAGCGCCTTGCCGCAGGAGTTTCGCTTCATGATGGAGGTAATCTCCACCGAGGCTGTGCCTTCGTCCTTCATGCGGCCCAGGCGCAGACAGCCTTGCAGGCCCAGCGTGATCTCGGTCTGCATGTCGGCCAGTTTCTTCTGAATGAGTTGATTGGCCGCAAGCGGCTTGCCAAATTGCTTGCGGTCCAGCACATACTGCCGGGCACGAAACCAGCAGTCTTCCGCGGCGCCCAGCGCTCCCCAGGCAATGCCGTAGCGCGCGCTGTTGAGGCAAGTGAAGGGGCCCTTCAAGCCACGCACGTCGGGGAAGGCGTTTTCTTCAGGGCAGAACACCTCGTCCATCACGATCTCGCCGGTGATGGATGCGCGCAGGCCAACTTTTCCCAGGATCTTGGGAGCGGTGAGGCCCTTCCAGCCTTTCTCCAGCACAAAACCTCGGATGGCGCCTTCGTCGTCCTTGGCCCAGACCACGAACACATCGGCGATGGGGCTGTTGGTGATCCACATCTTGGCGCCGCTCAGCTTATAGCCACCTTCCACCTTGCGGGCGCGGGTGATCATGCTGCCGGGGTCGGAACCATGATTTGGCTCCGTCAGGCCGAAGCAACCGATCCACTCACCGGTGGCCAGCCTGGGCAAATACTTCTGCCGGGTTGCCTCGTTGCCAAACTCATGAATGGGCACCATGACCAGGGAGGACTGCACGCTCATCATCGAGCGGTAGCCTGAGTCAACACGCTCGACTTCACGCGCCACCAGGCCGTAGCAGACATAGTTCAGGCCCGCACCGCCATAGGCTTCGGGAATGGTCGCACCCAGCAAGCCCAGGCTGCCCATTTCACGGAAGATGGAAATGTCGGTCACCTCGTTGCGAAAGCCATCGAGCACGCGGGGTGCGAGCTTCTCCTGGCAATAGGCAGCAGCCGAGTCGCGCACCATGCGCTCTTCGTCGCTGATCTGCTGGTCCAGCATCAGCGGGTCTGCCCACTGAAAACTTGCTTTGGCGATAGCCATGAATTCTCCGATCGATCAAAAAATGAGGCGCTGCGGTGGCTTCATGGTGGCGGCGGCTGGCAATGTCGGCAAGACTCACTCGCTACCCGCAAGATTCACCCGATTCACGAGGCTCTCTCCCCGAGCAAAGCGGGCGATGTTCTCCACAATGATTTCCATGCCACGATGCCACCTCTTCGGCGAACTACCCGAGGTGTGCCCAGTGATGATAACGTTGGGCATGGCCCATAGCGGCGAATCGGCAGGCAGAGGCTCGGGCGAAGTCACATCCAGCCCGGCGCCGCGCAAATGACCCGACTGCAGCGCGCCGATGAGCGCTTGTGAATCAATGCAGTCGCCACGGCCAATGTTGTAGATATAAGCCCCGCGTTGGAGCGCCGCCAGATTCTCCTGGCCCATGAGTCCCCTGGTTTGCGGCGTCGAAGGCAGAGCAAGCACCAGGTGATCGATTGTGCCAAGCATTTGGCCCAGCTCGTCCATCCGATAGGCCTTGGACACGAAAGCCGGCATAGCCCGCTCGCTTCGGCAGGCCACGCACACCCGCATGCCCAGCGCGTGGCACTTCTGCCCGATCGCGGTGCCCAGGGCGCCAAAGCCGAGTATCCCCACGGTTTGGCCGCCCAGCTCAAAGATGTCCGGCCGCTGGGCTCCAGGCAGCCACAAGGCCTTGTCCTGCCGGCGCACAAACTCGGGAATGCCACGCGCGAAAGAAAGCATCAGCGCCAGCACATGCTCCGACAGATTGGGGGCGGAGACACCGCGAAATGTGGTCAGGGCGATGTGCCGCTTCTCGAAGCTGGTCAGCGGCATGTCATCGACACCAGCCAGCGTTGACTGCACCCAGCGCAGCGCCCGGGCTTCGTTGAGCAACTCGTCATTCCAGGGCCCTCCGATCACGGCATCCGCATCGGCGATCGCGCGGCGCGAAGCCACGGGGTCGGTCGGCGCCTCGAATTGAATGTGAGGGAACATCGCCCGCAGGCGGTTCAAGTCGTCGGCCTCAAGAGGGCAATCTCGAAACAGTATCTTCATAGGGTCATCGCCAGAGAGTCATCCTCAACTGATCACTGCCACCACGGACTCATGGGCCAGTGCCATCACCGCGCTCGGATGCAAGGCCTTGAGTTTATGGTCGCTCCAGACTTGGCGCCAGCGCCTTGCGCCGGGCAATCCATTGCGCAGACCCAGCATATGACGGGCAATGGCACTCCAGGGCGTGCCGTGGGTGGCGGCCTCGCGCACCATGTAATGCGTCATTTCCTCCTCCACTGATTCTCGGCTGATTTCGCGCTGCGCATCGCCAAAGAAATCGGCATCCCATTGCGCCAACCACCAGGGGTTGTGATAAGCCTCTCGGCCAATCATCACGCCATCGACATGGGTGAGTTGCTGCGTCACTTGATCACCGGTGGTGATGCCGCCATTTACCGCAATGACCAGATGCGGAAAATCCCGCTTGAGCCGATGCACCAATTCATAGCGCAATGGCGGCACTTCGCGGTTCTCTTTGGGTGACAAGCCCTTGAGCCAGGCATTGCGCGCATGCACCGCAAACACCTTGCAGCCGGCATCGCTCACCGCGCCCACAAAGTCGCGCACGAATTCATAGCTCTCAGATTTGTCGATGCCGATGCGGTGCTTGACCGTGACTGGAATGCTCACCACATCAACCATGGCCTTGACACAATCGGCCACCAGTTGCGGCTCTGCCATCAGGCAGGCGCCAAAAGAGCCACGCTGCACCCGCTCGCTGGGGCAACCGCAATTGAGGTTGATCTCGTCATAGCCCCACTGCTGGCCCAACTTCGCGCAATGCGCCAGCTCGGCCGGCTCGCTGCCACCCAGTTGCAGCGCGACGGGGTTTTCTTCGCCATTGAAATCCAGATGCCGAGGCACATCGCCATGAATGAGCGCGCCCGTGGTCATCATCTCGGTGTAGAGCAAGGCGTGGCGGCTGAGCAGGCGATGGAAGTAGCGGCAGTGGCGGTCGGTCCAGTCCATCATGGGGGCGACGGACAGGCGCCACGGCGATGGTTCTGAGATGCTGCCTGGGTCGCGCACAATCAGACCAACCATGGGTTGATGACAGCCACACGCGCCGCTTCGAATGGGCGGGTGTCCCGCGTCGCCACAGTAAACCCGTTTGCGGCTGCGATGGCTGCGATGTAGCCATCGGCCGTGGCAATGGACAGGCCGCCAGCACGGGTCTTGCCCATCAGCGTCGCATAGGCCTGCGTGCAGGCCAGATCAAAGGGCAACACACGGCCAGCAAACAGGGGCAGGACGCGCTTTTCCAGGTTGTCGTGCAGCCCGGATCGCCGCTTGCCTGCGGGGAGCAGCGCCACGCCTGCACGCAGCTCCGCCACCGTGATGGCAGTGAGAAACAAGGTCTCCATCGGCTGGGCGTCGATCCACTCGATCACGCGAACTTCGGGCGCCAGGCGAAGCGGCTCCGACACGACATTGGTGTCGAGCAGGATCATTTGAAGCTCACCGGGCGAGATGGGGTTTTGTCGCGCACCTGCTTGAATACGTCGAACTCTTCGTCGCTCAATTTGGCCTGGCGGCCCATGTCGGCCAAGAGCGAGCCCAGCTTCACCCGCCCCTTGGGGCTGATCACTGACTCCAGAATCTGGCGCACCTCAGCCTCCATGCTTTGGCCGTGCTGGGCCGCACGAACGCGCAGCCCACGGTGCAACTCGTCGGAGAGGTTACGAACTGTCAGCATGGCCATGGCGGTGACTCCCGATAATGCCTTCGATGCATGCATTTTACTACGATGCATTCATCCGGCGAAACTGCGGTGCTTCACTCAAACCCCAGTCGCATGGCGTTGAGAATGCGTTCAGCATCAGCCCATGGCAGTCGACGCTTGCCCGCCTTCATCAGCGCGAGCGCGGCCAAGGATTCGTCTACCTTGAGAAGGCGGTGCTCGATCATCCGGCGCAGCAACCACACGGTACCCATGACGGACACGTTCTCGGCTTGGGCCACAACTTTCAATTGATGATCGCCGGTCAGCAACGGACAACCCTCCTGCTTGGCGAGTGCCAAGGCAAGATGGTCGTTCAAACTGAGGGCCGATCCATACTTTTGCTGCAAGGCAAACGCATATTGGACATACTCGCTCGTGACTTCAAGAATCTGCAGCCCCTGGGCTTGCAGACCTGGCGTCCCTAGCTCGATTTCCTCCCAATACAGAACATCGGGTATCGCGAACTGCATTGGCAGTCGAAAGAGCCGCCCCATCAGTTCACCAGATTCCATGTCGATCAGTATGTTGGCATCACTGATAAGCAGCAGCATCCACCGACTCCAGCTGACGTTCTCTATGAAAGCGCATCATGGGAATTCCGAGCAGTTCAGCGGCCTTGGATTCGGAGATGTATTGCTCTCCCAAGGCGCGATAAACCAACTGTTCGAACAGTCGCGGATGCTCGCGTGGGACCGGGTGGCCGGGTTCGGCCTTGCGCCAACCCTTGGAGGAAAAGCGCTTCCACAGCGCCAGATGCACTGCATCGGAGATGACGCCGCATTGCCTGGCCCGCTGGAGCCAGCCGGCCATACTCAGCCCGAACTCGTGCTTCAACGCCGACAGCTCCTGCCACTCAATGCCGCGTCGCACCGGTCCCAGCAGCTGCACAACTGCGGAATTCGGAGCCAGGAATGCGCCGGCAAAGCGATCGCACGCCTTCTCTTCGTTGATGCCAGCGGCGAGCCGATCTGCCAGCAGCAGGTGACCGAGTTCATGGGCGAGCGTGAATCGCTGTCGGTCCCCCGGCCATTGGGATGAAACGGCGACGATAGGGTAGCTTCTGCCGTCGCTGGTGCGCGCGGTTGCAGTCAGGCCGGAGAAGCCCGGATGCGCCTCGTCGACGACGATCACCAGAAGACCCAGGGTCTCCAGGGTGTCCGTCAGGTCACCGATTGGATCGAGGCCCAGCTTCCAGCCCGCTCGCACCCGATTGGCGAATGTCTCCAGTTCGTCAAGCGCACGCACACGCTCGGGCAGCCCCTCGGGACGCCCGAATCGCAGAACGGGCGATTGAGGGAAGAAGCCCAGCAGCTGGACTCGCTTTTCGATCTGTTCGACCGCCTTGATCTTCAACGCATCCTGAGCGGTCTTGCCGAAGGTGGCGAGCCTGCGAAATTCCGCGTCGATCAGCTCCACCTGGTGCACCCGGAAGAAGTACTCCACGCGCACTGCGCACGCGCGCGCCAGCTTGAGCAGCTGAGAAGACGACGGCGTCATGATGCCCTTCTCGTACTTCTGGATCGACGTGTGCGTGACCCCCAGCGCCTCACCCAAAGCAGCCAGCGTCAGCCCTGCGGCCAGACGGGCTTGCCGAATGCGGTCCCCGATCATGATGCCTCCTGGGTGAGTTTAAAAGATGTGCTATTTTATAGCTTTTTTAAACCACAGTCACAGTCACCACAGCCGAGGTCGGTGAGGGCTGTGCCTTGCCCCTCACTCAGCCCATCACCCGCATCATGGTTCGCCGCGTGTTGGTGAAATGCGGTCGCGCCTTGTCGCTCCAAGCGGTGGCGCGCACCGCCAGCCACGCCGGCGAGGCCAAGGTCTCGTCGCTCACCAGGTCGTAGCAGGCGAACGACAAGGGCCCGTTGTCGTGATTGAGCAGGCGGCGTGCGTGGATACAGCCTGGCACGGCCGCAAGACCGGGCATGTGCTCCATGTCGTACCAGCGGGCAATCTCATCGGCCCAGCCTGGCTCTGGATCGGTCTCAACCACGTAGTGGTAGTTGGCGCCCTGCCCCAGCGATTGACCCGGTGCATCAAAAGCCAAGGCCAGTCGCGAAACTTCCGCTGACTTGGCCTGGGGACACACTTGCTGCCACTGCTGCGACACAGACGCGAGCTGTTCATCCGTCACCATGGTGCTGGCGGCCAGATGGCCATACACGTAAGCCACCTGCGTCTGGTCCGACCAGGCCGCGCGGTGCCGCCTCATTGGGATGGGGCTCTGCGCGCAGAAATCGCTGGCGGCCTGAGCCAGAGCCGTCGAATCCGTCAGCGTGCATCGCACCAGGATGAAGTCCGCGAGTCGATCCATGATGCTTGGCTCAGTGCCCGATCTTCAGCGCCACGAGAAAGCGCGAGACCATGTTGTAGGCGGCTATGGTTGCCACCAGATCGATCTGCCCCTGGGCATCGAGCCGCTGGCGCACTTCCTCGTACAAGGCGTCGGGCACATCGATGTCGCGGGTCATTGCATCGGACAGACGGATCACCATGCGTTGCACATGCGACAAGGGGGCATCCTGCGGCAGTGGCACCTGGCGGGTCGCATCAATGGCCGGCTGCGTCATGCCGGCGGCCAAGGCAATGGGCGCATGGGCTTCGAACTCGTAGTTGGCACGGTTGAGCACAGCCACCCGCAAGATTGCGAGTTCACGCAGATCGGCCGGAAGGCTGCTGCGGTTGCGCACGGCAGACAGCATCTGCTCCCAGCCGTGCGCGATGGGCGGGCTGTTGAGCAAGACCTGATAGAGCACCGAGATGCGGCCGCGCTCGGCAATGATGCGCGCTTCCTGTTCGGCCAGTGCGGGGTGCGTGCCGGGTGCGATGGGTGCGATGCGCATGGCGCTGTCTGGGTTCATGAATATGCCCTCGGTTGTTTGAGCTTCAGTCGCAACGCGCCGACATGCCGCCATCAACCACGATCTCGGTGCCGGTGACAAAGCGTGCCTCGTCGCTGGCCAGGAACAGGGCGGCATTCGCGGTGTCGCGCCCATCGCCCATGAATGGCAGCGGAATGCGCGACTGCCGTTGCGCAAGCAGCGCCTGCACGTCGCCGCCAACGCGCTGGCCGGCCAGCCTTGCCTCCACCATGGGCGTGTGAAGCTGACCGGGCACAACTGTGTTCACACGGATGCCCTGCTTGGCATACTGCACCGCCAGCACGCGCGAGAGCTGGATCACGCCGGCCTTGGTGGCCGCGTAGGCTACTTGCGCCGAGCCGGTCCATCGGATACCTGAGGTGGATGAAATATTCACGATCGCGCCGGCCCCCTGCACCAACATCTGCGGCAGCACGTGCTTGCAGGTGAGAAACACGCTCTTGAGGTTGTGGTCCACCTGCTCGTCCCAGACTTCTTCGCTCATCTCCACCGGGCCGCCCTTGGCCGATCCGCCAACGTTGTTGACCAGCACGTCGATGCGGCCGAACTGCGCGATGCATTGCGCCACCATGCGCGCCACGGCCGCGCTGTCGGTAACGTCGCAACTTGCGCTGGCAAAGATGCCGCCGGCTTCCTGAATCAGTTGGGCTGTCTCCTGCATCCGCTGGGCCTGGCTGTCCACGCCGAACACTTTCGCGCCCTCCTGTGCAAACCGCACCGCCATCGCACGGCCATTGCCCCAGCCGGGCCCGACCGATCCAGCACCGGTGATGAGGGCGATTTTGCCGGCGAGTCGGCCCGCCGCATGGGGCGCATTGGAGGTATTCATGTGCGAATCGATCGAGAACTTCTCGGCCAATTGTGTCACGCAGGATTAAAAAAGCCCGCAACGAGGCGGGCCTTTGAAGAAAACACATGCGGGCCTCACCCGCACAATGAAGGCATCAGCCCATGTGCAGACCGCCGTTGACCGAGAAGTCAGCGCCAGTGGAGTAGCCGCCTTCTTCCGAGGCCAGCCAGGCGATGATGGAGGCGATCTCTTCGGGGCGGCCCAGGCGCTTGACCGGAATGGTGGAGACGATCTTGTCCAGCACGTCGGGGCGGATGGCCTTGACCATGTCGGTGCCGATGTAGCCTGGGCTCACGGTGTTGACAGTCACACCCTTGTTGGCCAGCTCTTGCGCCAGGGCCATGGTGAAGCCGTGCATGCCGGCCTTGGCGGCGGAGTAGTTGGTCTGGCCGGCTTGGCCTTTTTCGCCGTTGACCGAGCTGATGTTGATGATGCGGCCCCAGCCGCGCTCGACCATGTCGCCCACCACTTGCTTGGTGACGTTGAACATGGAGTTGAGGTTGGTCTCGATGACCGCGTCCCAGTCTTCGCGGGTCATTTTCAGGAACATGCGATCACGGGTAATGCCGGCATTGTTGACCAGCACGTCGATGTGACCGTGCTCGGCCTTGGCCTTGGTAAAGGCTTCGACGGTGGACTCCCATGCGCCTACGTTACCCACGGACGCGTAGAAGGTGTAGCCCAGCGCCTTTTGCTCACCCAGCCATTTGGCATGGTCACGTGTGGGACCACAGCCAGCGATGACTGTGAATCCTTCCTTGTGCATGCGCTGGCAGATGGAGGTTCCGATGCCACCCATGCCGCCGGTGATGTATGCGACTTTCTTGCTCATGATTTTTCCTTAAAGTTGAATTGATTGATCTGCTCTTGGCGCGGTCGCTCACGCGGTCTCATGGCGCCGTTGTTTTGCTCTAACTGCGCTCCACGGCAAGAGACACGCCCATGCCTCCGCCAATGCACAATGCCGCCACACCCTTGCGCGCCTCGCGCCGCTGCATCTCATGCAGCAAAGTGACCAGCACACGGCAGCCGGACGCGCCGATCGGGTGGCCGATGGCAATGGCGCCGCCATTGACGTTGACTTTGGCCGCGTCGATGCCAAGTTCTTTGTTGACTGCGCAAGCCTGGGCTGCAAACGCCTCGTTCAGCTCGAACAGATCGACCTGGTCGGCGCTCCAGCCGGCACGCTCAAGCGCCTTGCGTGTAGCGGACACGGGGCCCATGCCCATGATCGCCGGGTCCAGCCCGCTGGTGCCGAAAGCGGCGATGCGCGCCAGCGGCTTGAGGCCCAGCTGCGCCGCCATCTTCGCGCTCATGACCACCACCGCGGCCGCGCCGTCGTTGATGCCAGAGGCATTGCCCGCTGTCACCGAGCCTGCCTTGTCGAAGGCCGGACGCAAACCTGCCAGGGCCTGCGCACTGGTGGTCTTGTTGATGTATTCGTCGGCGTCGAACACCACCGGCTCGCCCTTGCGCTGAGGTATGGACACGCCGACGATCTCGCCCTTGAAGCGGCCGGCTTCCTGTGCGGCCGTGGCCTTTTGCTGGCTGGCCAAGGCCAGTGCGTCCTGTGCTTCGCGGCTGATGCCATGCAGCTTGGCGACGTTTTCGGCGGTGATGCCCATGTGGTACTGGTTGTAGACGTCCCACAGGCCGTCCACGATCATGGTGTCGACCAGCTTCCAGTCGCCCATGCGCTGGCCATCGCGGGAATTGGGCAGCACGTGCGGTGCGGCGCTCATGTTTTCCTGGCCGCCGGCCACCACGATCTGTGCGTCGCCCCAGGCCACTGCCTGCGCAGCCAACATCACGGCTTTGAGACCAGAGCCACAGACCGCATTGATGGTCAGGCCCGGCACTTCCTTGGGCAACCCGGCCTTGAGCAAGGCCTGGCGGGCCGGGTTCTGGCCCGCGCCGGCAGCCAGCACCTGGCCCATGATGACTTCGCTGACCAGCTCGGGCTTCACACCCGCGCGGGCCAAAGCTTCCTTGATGACGATCGAGCCAAGCTCAGTCGCCGGGATCTTGGCCAGCGAGCCGCCGAATTTTCCAACCGCGGTGCGGACCGCTGAAACAATGACGATGTCTTCCATGCAATGACTCCTTTGCTACTTGGTTTCAGGCCTTGACCTTGACGTATCGGCCAGGGGCGGGCTCGATTTGTTTGTATTTGCCTCTGCCGTACGACTTGGGTGCAGCAATTTGCTTGCCCGCATACGGTTTGAGCCAGATGGACCAATCAGTCCACCAGCTTCCGGGCAACTCCTTGGCACCTTTGAGCCACTCTTCCTGGCTCTTGGGCAGCTTGTCGTTGATCCAGTAAGAGCGCTTGTTTTTCGAAGGTGGGTTGATCACGCCAGCGATGTGGCCTGATGCACCCATGACAAAGCGCTTCTTGCCCGGCAGATACCAGGTGGAGGCGTAGGCGCCGGCAATTGGGACGATGTGGTCCTCGCGCGAGCCGTAGATGTAGACGGGCAAGTCCACCTTGCCCAGGTCGATCTTCTCGCCGCACACGGTGCACTTGCCGGGCTTGACCAGATTGTTCTCAAAGTAGGTGTTGCGCAGGTACCAGGTGTACATGGGCCCGGGCAGATTGGTGGAGTCGCTGTTCCAGTAGAGCAAGTCAAAGGGGGGCGGGGTCTCGCCCTTTAGGTAGTTGCCCACCACATAGTTCCACACCAGATCGTTAGGCCGCAGGAAGCTGAAGGTTGAAGCCAGCTCTTGCCCCTTGAGCAAGCCGCCTTTGCCAAGCTCCATCTCCCGAAACTTGACGAAGGCCTCGTCGATGAACAAGTCCAGAACGCCGGTGTCAGAAAAGTCCAGGAAGCTGGTGAGCAAGGTGGCGCTGGCCACTGGCTTTTCGCCTCGGGCAGCCAGCACCGCGAGCGCCGTGCCCAGGATGGTTCCGCCCACGCAAAAGCCCAGCGCATTGATCTGGCTTGCACCACCGATCTCGCGGGTGACGTCGATGGCCTTGAGTGCGCCGTCAGCGATGTAGTCGTCCCAGGTCTTGTCCTTCTGCGATTCGTCGGGGTTGCGCCAGCTCACCACGAAGGTGCGATGGCCTTGCTCGGTCAGGTAGCGCACCAGGGAGTTGTCCGGCTGCAGATCGAGGATATAGAACTTGTTGATGCAAGGCGGAATAACGAGGAAGGGCCGCTCGTAGACCTTGGCGGTGAGGGGCTTGTATTCGATGAGCTGGAACAACTCGTTTTCAAACACCACCGCGCCCTCGGTGGATGCGACGTTGCGGCCGACTTCGAACACGCTTTCGTCGGTCATGGAGACATGGCCTTGCTCGATGTCCTTGAGCAGGTTCTGCATACCGCGGGCGATGCTCTCACCCTTGGTCTCTATGGCTTTCTTCTGGGCCTCGGCGTTGAATGCCAGAAAGTTGCTTGGGGCAGAGGCTGCCATGAATTGCTCGACCGCGAAGCGCAGGCGGCCCTTTGTCTTGGCGTCGGTTTCGGCCGCCTCGGCCAAGCCCAGCATGGTGCGGCCATTGAGCAGGTACAAGGCAGCAGAGTGGGCAGCCATGGGATTGGATGCCCATGCGTCGCCGGCAAATCGCTTGTCAGCGACGGGCGGGCGCACGTTCAGGCCCTGATTCCAGAGATCAGAAGCTTCCTTGAGGTAGGCTTGCTGAAGTGCCTGCAGTTTTGCTGCAGGGAAATTCAGCTTGGGGATTTCGGCGGCTGGCTGGCCCGTCCCCTGAATGGACGACAGCGCACGCTGCCAGTTTTCGCTGATATTTTTTTGAAAAGCTTGCGCTTGCGCGGCCCAGTCTGGCTGAGAATTCATCTTGTCTTGTCTCCTGTAACTGTTACCCTGTTGCGCGGGTTAACCCGGAGTATCCCATCAAACATGTTGCGCCGCAACATTCACATTGCAATTTTCGTAGCATGTACCTAATTCCCATCGCCTGGCTGTATGTTGCGCTCATGATGGCGATTGCGGAAGCCACCAACACCACCGGCACGGTGCTGGGCGCGCTCATCACCCTTCTACTCTACGGCGTGGCTCCTGTCTGTCTGTTGATGTACATACTTGGCACGCCGTCGCGCCGCAGGGCGATCAAGGCCCGTGAACTGGCTGAAGATGCGCGCGCCCGCGCCGCCCTGTCAGACCCGCCAGACCGCAGCAGCGATGCGGCCACTGACCCGATCACGCCGATGCGAAAAGAATAGCTCTGCCTGGGCTACCGTGCACCAGTCCTGGCTGCCATCATTGCCGTAGATCTTCTCGAACCCCAATGCCCGCAGTCGCTGCCTGGCCAGGCCTTGCAAGTCGGCCAGCCACTTGCCGCCATGATGCGGCCGGAACATGTCGCCCGCCTGACTTGACTGCGCCTCGAAAGCGGCTTTGACTTCAGTGCCGACCTCAAATGCGTCAGGGCCTATGCATGGACCGAGCCAGACCAGTGTGTCAGCCGCCCGCGCGCCACAATGACGCTGCAAGCAGTCCCAGGTGGATTCGACAACGCCTCGCCCGCCCTGCCCTGCCAGGCCGCGCCAGCCAGCGTGTGCCGCTGCCACCGCGGCTCCATCGGCAGCGCAGAAAAGTATCGGCAGGCAATCGGCAACCATCATGGTGCACGCCAGGCCCCGCTCCAGTGCAACGCAGCCGTCGGCCTGCGTGCCATCGGTGGTGGACGCGTCAAGCAAGATGCTGTGGCTGCCGTGCACCTGCTTCAAGAACACCGGCCTCGCATCCATCGCTTCGCGCAAGATCTGCCGGTTACGCGTCACGGCCTGCAGTTGATCGCCCACATGGTCGCCCAGGTTCAAGCTATCGAATGGCGGCAGCGACACACCGCCGGCGCGGCTGGTGCACACCGCCCGCACAGCATCCGGGATAGGCCAGTCGGGCGTGATCCAGTGCGCGTGCGCGGTCGGGCCGCGCAGTGCGGCGCTGGGTTGGAAGAAGTTGTGGCGCTTCATGAGGCCCGAGGATATATGCCAGCAGCCCTCTTGAATAGCTTGCCCGTGCGGGGCGTTAGACTTGCAACTGGACCAGCCGAACCCAGCACGCAGGAGTAGAAAATGATTCTTGAAGTCGCGGATATCCGGATCGCCCCGGGCAAGCAGGCGCAGTTCGAAGAAGCCATACAGAGGGGCCTGGCCACCGTGGTCGCCAAGGCCAGCGGCATGCGGGGCTACAAAGTCAACAAATGCATCGAGTCGCCCGAGCGCTATCTGCTTCAGATCTTCTGGGACAAGCTCGAAGACCACACCGTCGCATTTCGCGAGGGCCCGCTGTTCACACAGTGGCGCGCCATCGTCGGGCCTTTCTTTGCCGGCCCACCGCATGTCGAACACTTCGACTTGCTGCTCAAATCGGATTGAGAGCTCATTGGCATGCGTGCAAGCAGGGCCAGTAGCGCAGCGCACCCATGACAAAACCGCTGCACCTGATCGTGGCCGGTGGCGGCATTGGCGGCCTGGCTGCGGCCTTTGTGTTGGCAGGCAAGGGCCATACGGTCACCGTGCTGGAGCAATCGGCCGCCTTTGGCGAGATCGGCGCAGGCATACAACTGGGGCCCAACATCTTCAAGATGTTCGACTACCTGGGCCTGACCGAGGCGGTGAATCAGGTGGCCTATTTTCCGCCCGGCCTGGGTATGAACGATGTGCGCACTGGCGAGCAGGTGATACGCGTGCCGCTGGGCGAGACCGCCCGCGCCGCCTATGGCTACCCCTATGGCCTGATCTATCGGGCTGATCTGCACCAGGTGTTTCTCGATGCGTGCCGGGCTCAGCCACAGGTCAGGCTGCGCACCGCGAGCAAGCTAGCGTCCTTTGAACAAGATGCGCACAGCGTGCGGGTTCAGCTTGCGAGCGGCGAGGTGCTGCAGGGCGACGCGCTGATTGGCGCAGATGGCCTGTGGAGCCGGGTGCGCGAGGCGGTGGTGGGCGATGGCAAGCCCCGGGTGTCGGGCCACATCGCCTACCGCGCGGTGCTCAAGCGGCAAGACGTGCCCGCCCACCTGTGGAACGACGAAGTGCTGCTGTGGGGCGGCGAGAGAACCCATCTGGTGCATTACCCGCTGCGCCGTGGTGAACTGTTCAACCTGGTCGCAGTTTTTCACAGCGACAAATACGATGAAGGCTGGAACACCTTTGGCGACTCTGCCGAACTGAACGAGCGCTTTGCCAACGCAGTACCGCAGGTGCGCGAACTGCTCAGCCGCATCGAGACCTGGAAAATGTGGGTGCTGTGCGACCGCGAGCCGGTGCGCAACTGGAGCGACCGCCGCGTCACGCTGCTGGGCGATGCGGCGCATCCGATGCTGCAGTACCTGGCCCAGGGCGCGGGCCAGGCAATTGAAGACGCAGTGGTGCTGGGGCAAGCTCTGCGGCACACGCACGACGATGTGCAACAGGCTTTCCAGCAGTACCAGCAGGAGCGTTACCTGCGCACCGGCAGGGTTCAATTGACGGCCCGTTTCTATGGCGACATCTACCATGCCAGCGGCGTACAGCGAGAGCTTCGCAACCAGATGTTCCAGGGCGGCCAGGAGTCAGCCGGATTCGCCGGCTTGAAGTGGATGTACCAGGGCATAGACCCCGACAATCTGTTCCACTGAGGACACCTTGCAAACCACACTCACAGAGCCCATTCGGCAGACACCCATCTTCGGCGAATATGAAGTCGTCGTCCTGGGCGGCGGCCCGGCCGGCATCGCGGCAGCCGCGGCTGCGGCGCGCAGCGGGCGCTCCACTTTGCTGGTTGAGCGTTACGGCTTCCTGGGCGGCATGGGCACCGCGGCGGGCGTGACCAACTTCTGCGGCCTGCATGCCAATGTGCATGGCGACATCCGACAGGTGGTGCATGGCGTGGCCGATGACCTGCTCTCGCGCATCGATCGCCTGGGCGGACTGAACACACCCCACGCACTGTTTGGCAAAACCGTGGCGCAGGCCTACGACACCGCCGCGTACAAGATCGCAGCCGATGAGCTCATGCTGTCGTGCGGCGTCAAGGTCTTGTTCCATGCGCTGGCTGCGGGCGCTCTCATGCACTCGCCCGGCCGGGTGAAGGCACTGTTGCTGGAGACCAAATCGGGTCGGCGCGCGGTGATGGGGCAGTGCTTCATTGACTGCTCGGGCGATGGCGATCTGGCCGCCTGGGCCGGTGCGCCCTATGAAAAGGGCGACGGCCAGGGCAACATGCTCTACCCATCGACCATGTTCCGGCTCAACGGCATCGACCCCGCGCGCGCCGGCAAGGCCTGGGAGACCATCCCCGCGCTGATGCTGCAGGCACAGGCGCAGGGCCGCTATCAGTTTCCGCGCAAGACACCCATCATTCGCCCGCAAAAGAGCGGCATCGAGTGGCGCGTCAACCTCACCCAATTGGCCAATGCACAAGGCAATGCCATGGACGGCACCGATGCGCAGGAACTCACCGACGCCGAGATGCTGGGGCGGCGCCAGATCGCCAGTGTGGCGGGCTTTCTGAAAGAAGTGCCGGGCTTCGAAAATTCCTACATCGTGGACATCGCCCCGCAAGTGGGCATACGCGAGACGCGGCGGGTGCGTGGCCACTACATGCTCTGCGAGTCCGACGTGCTCGAATGCGCCAGCTTTGACGACACCGTGGGCGTCAACGGATGGCCGCTTGAACTACACATGAAGGGTGATGTGGAGTTCCGCTGGCCGAAGATCCCCGAGAGCCGAGGGTTCAATCACCTGCCCTACCGCATGACAGTGCCACTTGAAATGCACAACCTGTGGGTGGCCGGGCGCTGCGCCTCGATGAGCCATGAAGCGCAGTCGGCCGCTCGGGTATCGGGCGCCTGCTTCGTGATGGGTCAGGCCGCAGGCAGCGCAGCGGCAATTGCCCTGACTGAAGGCTGCGATGCCGGGGCCGTGAACCCCGCACAACTGCAAGCGCGGCTGGAAGCAGACGGCGCCTACCTCGGCCGCACTTGGTGACGAAGAAGGCAACACATGAACGCAACACCTACGCCAAGCGCCGTGCGCGAGCAACTCTACCGCGACATGAACCCCCTGCACCTCACCCCCTTGTGGGAGGTGTTGCATGCTCTGGTGCCGCCGCAGCCGGCCTCACCTTGCGTGCCGGCGCTGTGGCAGTACGAACGCGTCCGCCCCTTTCTCATGCGCTCAGGCCAGGCCATCACAGCCGAAGAGGCCGTGCGCCGCGTGCTGATCCTGGAAAACCCCGCCTTGCGCGGCCAGTCCGCCATCACACAATCGCTTTACGCCGGGCTGCAACTCATATTGCCCGGTGAAGTGGCGCCCAGCCACAGACATACCCAGAGCGCGTTGCGCTTCGTCCTGGAGGGCAAGGGCGCCTACACCGCGGTGGACGGTGAGCGAACCATCATGCAGCCGGGCGATTTCATCATCACGCCAAGCTGGACTTGGCACGAACACGGCAATGACTCGGGCGAAGCAGTGGTCTGGCTCGATGGCCTGGACATTCCCATGATTCGTTTCTTCGATGCCGGCTTCGCGCAAACCAGCACCAGCCACGTGCAGAGCGTCTCGCGCACCGAGGGCACCAGCTTTGCGCGCTACGGCCACAACATGGCGCCGGTGCGCCACGATGCACCCTACGGCGCCACCTCTCCCCTCTTTTGCTACCCCTACGAGCGCAGCCGCCAGGCGCTGGACAGGCTCATGCGCGACTCACCGCTGGATGCCTGGGACGGCGTCAAGCTGCGTTACCTGAACCCGCTGAGCGGCGGCTCGCCCATGCCCACCATGGCCACCTTCATGCAAAAGCTCCCGCCCGGCTTCAAGGGGCAGGGCTGGCGCCAAACCGATGGCGCGGTGTACAGCGTGGTCGAAGGCCAAGGGCAGGTTCACATTGAGGCCGAGGGCGAACGCTGGTTTTTTGAATTCGGCCCGCGCGATCATTTCGTCGTGCCTTCATGGCACACTGCCCGCTTCTCATCTGAGCGCGGCTGTGTGTTGTTCAGTTTTTCGGACCGCCCGGTGCACCAGGCCCTGGGCATACACAAGGAAGAAAGGTTGTCATGAGCTATGTTTTCCCTCCACCCCCTGTAGTCAGCGTGCCTGTTCTGGGCAGCGCAGCTCAGTTTCCTGTGCGCCGTATTTACTGTGTGGGGCGCAACTACGAAGAGCACGCCAAGGAGATGGGATTCACCGGACGCGAGCCACCGTTTTTCTTCATGAAGCCGGCTGACGCGGTGGTGCCGGTCAATGCCGGGCAGACCGGCGCCATCGCCTACCCCAGCCTCACATCCAACCTGCACCACGAGATCGAGCTGGTGGTGGCCATCGGCACGGGCGGGCGCAACATCCGGGCAGCCGACGCGGCCCAACATATCTTTGGCTACGCGGTGGGCCTTGACATGACCCGGCGCGACCTACAGAACGAGATGA
The DNA here is from genome assembly GCA_947476285.1 of Comamonadaceae bacterium. Lineage (GTDB taxonomy): Bacteria > Pseudomonadota > Gammaproteobacteria > Burkholderiales > Burkholderiaceae_C > Ramlibacter. The sequence continues at coordinate 35,913 of CANJPU010000038.1, forward strand.
AAAAACAGGGCCGTCCCTGGTGCATAGGCAAGGCATTCGACCAGTCCGCACCCATCGGACCTATCACGCCTGCGGCGCAGGCGGGTGATGTAAGCCAGGCTGAGATCCACCTCAATGTGAATGGCGCGCAGCGTCAGCGCAGCACGGTGTCCAAATTGATCTGGAACATCGGCGAGACCATTGAGCACTTGTCCGCAGCCTGGGAACTCCAGCCGGGCGACCTCATTTTCACCGGCACACCCGAGGGTGTGGCTGCCGTGGTGGCTGGCGATCTGCTGGAAGGCGGGGTCAGCGGTCTGGGCAGCCTGTGCGTCAGGATCGCGGCAGCATAAGCGTCGCATAATCGCGCTGCTCGCCGGTTCGCCCTCCTCTGTTGGGGGTGGCCGCACCCACACTTCATCCACTCAGAAACGACAAGAGATCTGCTTTGCGATTGCTGGAGCTACTCGCCAAACTTTGCGCCGTGCTGGCCGGCGTGCTCTTGACCGCCATCACCTTGATGACGTGCGTGAGCCTGCTGGGGCGAAACACTGTGGGCATCACGCTGGTGGGTGATTTTGAGCTAACCGGTGTGGCCGCCGGAGCGGCCATTGCACTTTTTCTACCCTGGTGTCAGGTGCGCCGGGGCAACATCATCGTCGATTTCTTCACTGCCCGAGCCAGCACCGCGATCATAGATCGCCTGGACCGCTTAGGCGCCATGCTGCTGGGTGTTGCCATGGGCCTGATGGCATGGCGCGCGGCGGTGGGCGGACTCAACGCATACAACACCCATTCGGGCACCATGATGATGGGCTTTCCGGAATGGATCGTCTATGCCTGCATGGTGCCGCCGCTGGCGCTCACGGCCCTCATTGGGTTGATGCAGGCGGCCTGCGGCTTCAGCAACGATGAGCCCGCGCTTTGACACCACTGACTTTGGCCCTCCTGATCTTTGCCATCATGCTGGTCCTGATGGCCGCTCGCGTGCCCATCGCGATTTCGATGTTCGCCGCCGGGGCGGTGGGCTACGTGTTGCAAGCCGGCTGGCTGCCCTTCGCCAATTTTCTCAACACCCAGGCCTTCGCACGATTTGCAAGCTATGACTTGTCGGTGATCCCGCTCTTCATACTCATGGGCAATTTCGCCACGCAGGGTGGCATCTCCAAGGCCTTGTTCGAGGTGGCCAGCTCGATCATGTCGCGCTTCAAGGGCGGCCTGGCAATGGCTGCCGTGCTGGCTTGCGCGGCCTTCGGCGCCATTTGCGGCTCTTCGGTGGCCACAGCAGCCACCATCACATCAGTGGCCTTGCCCGAGTTCAAGCGCCATGGCTATTCCGGGCGGCTGGCTACCGGCACGCTGGCTGCGGGTGGCACGCTGGGCATCCTGATCCCGCCCTCGGTCCCTCTGGTGATCTACGCCATCCTGGCCGAGCAAAACATCGCCAAGCTGTTCGCGGCGGCGATGGTGCCCGGCCTGATCGCCATGGTGGGCTACATGATTGCAATTGCCATCTATGTGAGGCTGGTGCCCGGCCATGCGCCCGAGCGCGACGAGGCGCCCCGTTTGACAATGCACGCACTCACCGGCGTGCTGCCCATCGCCATCGTCTTCACGGTGGTCTTCGGCGGCATTTACGGCGGCCTGTTCACCCCGACAGAGGGCGCTGCCGTGGGCGCGGCAACCACCTTTGTGGCGGCACTCTTGCGGCGCGAGATGACATGGCGCAAATTCAAGCAGTGCTTCTATGCCACAGCAGAAGCTTCGGCCATGATCTTCATGATTTTCCTGGGCGCAGACTTGATGAATTCCGCATTGGCCCTGACTCAGGTGCCCAATCAACTGGCCGCTGTGGTCAGCGGCTGGGGGCTACCGCCCATTGCCGTGGTTGCGGCGATTTTGCTTTTTTATGTGGTGCTGGGCTCAGTGATGGATGAGTTGTCCATGCTCTTGCTGACCATCCCGATTTTCTTTCCCATGGTCATGGGCCTGGATTTCGGCATGCCCAAGGAGTCGGTAGCCATATGGTTCGGCATCATGGTGCTGATGACCGTGGGCTTTGGCATGCTGGCGCCGCCGGTCGGCCTGAACGTGTACATCGTCAATGGCATGGCCAAGGACGTTCCTATTTCAGAAAGCTACCGAGGCGTCATGCCCTTTCTGATCAGCGACACCCTCAGAACTTTGCTGCTGCTGTTCTTTCCCGCCATTTGTCTGTGGCTGGTGAGCTACATCGGCTGAGGGAAACCCCGGGCCTCTACAGGGGCGACAGTGCGTTACTTTATGAACCCTAGGAGACCAAACCAATGATCCAACGCCGCACCATTCTTAAATCTTCCGCCGCCGCCCTGCTTGGCGCGCCGGGCCTGAGCGGGCTGGCCCAGCAGGCGGTCACCCTGAAGTTCCATACCTTCATGGCACCACAGTCCAATGTGTGGCTGACCATGAACAAGCCCTGGATGGAAAAAGTCGAGAAGGAATCAGGTGGGCGCATCAAGTTCGAAGGCTATCCGGCCATGCAGCTAGGCGGCACACCGGTGCAGTTGTACGACCAGGCCAAGGATGGCGTGGTGGACATCGTCTGGACGTTGCCGGGTAACACAGCCGGGCGCTTTCCCCGGATCGAAGTGTTTGAGCTGCCGTTCATCATGAACAATGCCGAGGCCACTTCCAAGGCGTATTGGGAATATGTGCAGACAGTGGCGGCGGATGAATTCAAGGACACGCAGACACTCGCCCTGCATGTACACGGCCCTGGCATGTTCCACACCAAGGACAAGCTGATCAAGACGGTCGATGACCTCAAGGGCATGAAACTGCGCGGCCCCACCCGCCAAGTGACCAAGATGCTGGGCTACCTGGGCGCCACGCCCGTGGGAATGCCCTTGCCCGCCATTCCAGACGCGCTTTCCAAGGGCACGATCGACGGCTGCGCCATTCCATGGGAAGTGGTGCCGTCGGTGAAGGTGCATGAGCTCACCAAATTCCACAGCGAATTCGATCCCGCAGGCGGCGCTCTCTACACCACCACTTTCGTGATGGCAATGAACAAAGCCCAGTACAACTCTCTCGCGCCCGATCTGAAGAAAGTGATAGACAACAATTCAGGCATGGCCACCTCGGCCTGGCTTGGCCGAGTACAACAGGGCAATGACCCGAGCGGGCGCAAGGCAGCGGTAGACCGCAAGAACACCATCTACACCATCCCGCCCGCACAGGCGCAGGAGTTCAAGCGAAAGTCCCGCCTGGTCGAAGTCGAATGGCAGGAAGACATGAACAAGCGTGGGTTCGATGGCCGCAAGCTCATGGATACGGCCAGGGCGCTGATCGAGAAGCACGGCAAGAGCCCGGCGCCTGCCAACAAGAAAGCCTGACACTCCAGCCGGGCACGCCTGAGCCTAGGCTGAGTTCCCCCGCGCGCAGCAGGCACGGGGAGGCTTGTTTACACTGGGGGCATGTTGCGCACCCCCATCAAGCATTGCCGTAATTGCGGCACGTCCGTGGTCTATCGCATTCCTGACGACGGCGACACCCACAATCGCGCCGTCTGCCCCGCGTGCGACACCATCCATTACGAAAACCCGCTCAATGTGGTTGGCACAGTGCCGCATTGGGGTGAGCAGGTCTTGCTATGCAAGCGCAACATCGAGCCGCGCTGGGGCAAATGGACCTTGCCTGCCGGCTTCATGGAGCTGAACGAAACCACCACCGAAGGCGCGGCGCGCGAGACCGATGAGGAAGCCGGTGCGCAATTCGAGATGGAAGGATTGTTCTCGGTGGTGAGCGTGCCAAGGGTGGGACAAGTACATCTTTTCTATCGGGCCAGGCTGCTCAGCGACGAATTCAAACCTGGCCATGAAACCCTGGAAGCGCGCCTGTTCACCGAAGCCGAAATCCCCTGGGATGAGATCGCCTTCCGCACAGTTAAGGAAACCCTGCAGCGCTACTTTGAAGACCGCAAGCGGGGGCACTACGGGGTGCATGACATCGACATCACCTAGCAGAAAAGCGAGGCCGCCCCTTTTGAGAACGGACCTAAGTCCGGATGGCTTGCGTCAGTGTGAAGTTGATGAATGGGCGTCAGAGGGGCTGGTTGGATGCCCCGCACATGTGGCGGTAAAATTCTGGCTGGCGCAGACCAGCTTTGGTGTCCGCCCTCTTATATTAAAAATCTCGGGAGTTTTGTGAGAATGCCGCAACCCAAGATTTGCATCACTGGCGCGAGTGGGCTGATTGGTCAAGCACTGGTGGCCCAATTGGTGTCGCACAAGCGCTTTGACGTGCTCGCCCTGACACGGAAAACCCCAACGCATCCGATGGCCGGGGCAAAGTATCTTGTGGCTGGAGATTTGACTGCACCACTACAGTGGCAGGACGCTTTGGTAGGCGCTCATACAGTAGTCCACACCGCCGCTCGCGTTCACGTCATGCACGACACCTCAGTCGATCCGATGGCTGAGTTTCGGATCGTCAATGTGGAGGGGACTCTTAATTTAGCCCGGCAGTCTGCAGCAGCAGGTGTGAAACGGTTTGTGTTCATTAGTTCGATTAAAGTCAACGGTGAGTTTACGCAGCCCGGACAAGCGTTTACCGAGGCAGATGCGCCCGACCCACAGGATGCCTATAGCCTGAGCAAGCATGAAGCGGAGCTAGGCTTGCGCCAACTCGCAACAGTTTCAGACATGGAGCTTGTTATCATCCGCCCGCCGCTTGTGTATGGGCCGGGTGCCAAGGCCAACTTTGCAGCTCTTGTGCGCGCCGTACAGCGCGGCTTACCCTTGCCGCTCGGGGCAGTGCACAATCGGCGCAGCTTGGTGGCACTGGATAATCTAGTGGATTTAATCGTAATATGCATGACTCACCCCCAAGCGGCCAATCAGACTTTTTTGGTCAGCGACGGGCAAGACCTGTCCACCGCCGAGCTGGTGCGCGCCATGGCGAAAGCTGCGGGCGTGTCCGCTCGTTTGCTGCCTGTTCCGGTGTGGGCCTTGCAAGCGGGGGCTACATTGCTGGGCAAGGGTGATGCGGTGCGGCGCTTGTGCGCCAATTTGCAGCTTGATATTTCGAAGGCGCGTAGTTTGTTGGGTTGGGTGCCGCCGCTTTCTGTTGAGGACGGGATGAGGCGAGCGATGGGGATGGGGATTGGGAATGTATTACCGAGCTTGGCTCGCAAGGCCTTATGAAACGAGCGTTCGATATTTTTCTTGGCTGTCTCTCGACTGTGATCTTGTTTGTGCCTGTGCTGCTGCTGGCGCTTGCCGTGCGCCTGACTTCAAAGGGGCCGGCCCTGTATTGGTCTGACCGAGTTGGCCGCGACAATGTGATCTTCAAAATGCCCAAGTTCCGCAGCATGCGCGTAGGCACGCCTGCGGTGGCGACCCATTTGCTAAGCGACCCTGAGCCGCACTTAACGCCGATTGGTTCGTTCTTGCGCAAAAGCAGCCTGGATGAATTGCCTCAGTTGTGGAGCATTCTGGTGGGGGACATGAGTTTTGTGGGCCCACGCCCGGCCTTGTTTAACCAGCATGACTTAGTTGCTTTGCGCACCGAACTGGGGGTGCACACCTTGGTGCCGGGCCTGACTGGATGGGCGCAAGTCAACGGCCGTGATGCCTTGTCAATTCCTGAAAAAGTCAGGCTGGATGCGGCCTATCTGAAGCGCCAATCTCTGTGGTTTGACATGCGCATCCTGTGGCTGACATTCGTCATGATGTTGAGGGGGGGCGGGGTGTCGCACTGAGGCTGAAAACGGCAATTGAGAAATGAAGTTGCAAACGAACGGCACCGTGTGTCCCCATCACAGCCCATCTGCCGCAACAATCAACTCGCCGCTGCGCCCCCGGACACTACCCCATGTCAGAGGAATGGTCGGTAAAGAAGCCGTGTCAATGTGCTCGTACAGCGTCGCCAGCGAGACCAGCTCGTGGCCTTGGGCCTGCCAGCCCCGCAACAGGGCCTCAAACGCCGGGGCCAGTAGGCCGCCTTCGAGTTCGGCGTGCAGGGTGAACACCTGATCCACGTCGCAGTCGGTCAAAGCCAGCAAAGACCGCGCAACGTTTTGCTCATCGATGCCGTCGTGACCGAGCACCTCATCAAGTGTGGGCAGCGTAGTGGGTAATTGAACATGCGCCAGCGTCTGACCCTCCACACTGATTCGATAAGGGCGCTGACCGCGGCCATCTGATGCATAAGGCATGCCCCAATCATCGATCTGCCTAAACGCACTGGGGTTCATTTGCCAGCCAGCGGCGCCATGCGTTGTGGGCGCCTGGCCAAAGATGTCAGAGAAGCGTTCGAACGCCAGGCGCATCTGGCCCCGCGTCCAGGCTTCGTCACGCCCGCGGACCTGGTCGTGCCAGACCACATGGTCCCAGGTGTGAATGCCGCATTCGTGACCGGCGCTGCGAGCAGCCCGCATGGGCCCTGCGGCCACCAGGCCAATATCGGGCGCCGGCAGCAGCACACCGTACATGAGGGTACGCAAACCGTAGTGCTTGACCACCGAGGTGCGTGACACCTTGGACAAGAAGCCCGGTCGAAACACACGCCGCAGCGCCCACCCGGTGTGATCAGGGCCCAGGCTGAACAAGAAAGTGGCACGTACTCCAAGGCGCGCCAGCACGTCGAGCAGGCGCGGCACGCCTTCACGTGTGCCGCGTAAAGTGTCGACGTCGACCTTTAAAGCGATGCGCGCCAACCGGGTCAGGCCTCGTTGTCGATCAAAGAGCGAGCTTCAACAACCTTTGAGCGGTAGGACTCAAAGATGCGGCGCAACGAGGTTTCCATGTCGGTCGTGGGCTGCCAGCCCAGCTGCTCAACCGTGGCGCTGATCTTGGGCACACGGTCTTGCACGTCTTGATAGCCCTCGCCGTAGAAGTTGCCCGACGAAGTTTCGACGATCTTGCAGCGGCTGGCCGACTCGGCGTATTCGGGGTACTCGGCTGCCATTGCCAGCATGGTTTCGGCCAGTTGGCGCACCGAATAATGGTTGCGCGGATTGCCGATATTGAAGATACGGCCGCTGGCCACGCCCTTGTGGTTGGCGATGATGCGCATCAGCGCGTCAATGCCATCCGAGACATCGGTAAAGGCGCGCCTTTGTTGCCCGCCATCGACCAATTGAATCGGTTCGCCGCGCACAATCTGGCCGAGAAACTGCGTCACCACGCGCGACGATCCCTCCTTGGATTCGAAAATCGAATCCAATCCCGGACCAATCCAGTTAAACGGACGGAACAAAGTGTAGTTAAGCCCCTGCTCCATGCCGTAGGCAGCGATCACACGGTCCATGAGTTGCTTGGAGCATGCGTAAATCCAGCGCGGCTTGTTGATGGGGCCATACACCAGCGTTGAGCTCTCGGGATCAAACTCGGCATCAGAGCACATGCCGTAGACCTCAGACGTCGAAGGAAAGACCAGATGCTTTTTATATTTGACGGCGGCGCGCACGATGGGCAGGTTGGCCTCAAAGTCGAGTTCGAACACCCGTAGCGGCTCGCGCACATAGGTGGCCGGTGTGGCGATGGCGACCAGCGGCAAAATCACGTCGCACTTGCGCACGTGGTACTCGATCCATTCCTTGTTGATGGTGATGTCACCCTCAAAGAAGTGCATGCGCGGGTGCGCCAACACCTCGCCGAGGCGGTCGCACGACATGTCCATGCCATACGCCTCCCAATCGGTTGTTTTCAGAATGCGCTGTGTCAGGTGATGCCCGATAAAGCCATTGACACCCAGGATAAGAACTTTTTTCATTCGTTGAAACTCAAGTAATGCGCGGCCGGTTCAGCAGCGCGGTAAGTGACTCGGCATCGATGGTCGTCGAACCCGAGCTCAGTTGATGAATGTCGAGCCAGCCGCCGTCACCACAGAGCGCCATGATTCGCCCACCAACAACATGCAGACCAAGCGCCTGCGGCTGGAATGCTGGACGCTTGGCCTCAGCGATCGGCCGCGCGGCCGCGATCACCAGTGTCTGGCCGGCAAGTTCAGTGAATGCGCCTGGGTAAGGCGGCGCTACGGCACGAATCAGGTTATAGACCTGGGAGGAAGGCTGCGCCCAATCAATACGCCCGTCTGCAGGCTTGCGCCCGCCGAAGTAGCTGCCAAGGGACAGGTCATTGGGAAGACGCGGCGGCTTGCCGGCCATGATGGCTGGCAAGCTGCGCCACAGCACCTGCTCAGCCGCCACTGTGACCTTGTCAAACACCTGCCGCGCGGTGTCGTCGGGCAGAATTGGCACGGCGCTCTGGTCAACGATGAAGCCCGCATCTGGCTTGGCCAACATCTGGTGCAAGGTAGCGCCGGTCTCGGTCTCACCGTGCAGCACCGCCCAGTTGGCGGGCGCGCGGCCGCGATACTTGGGCAACAATGAACCATGCATGTTGAACGCGCCCAAAGGGGCAAGGTCCAGCACCGACATCGGGATCATGGCGCGGTAGTAAAAAGAGAAAATCACATCGGGCTGCGCCCGCGCCACGCAAGCGGCCAACTCTGGGTCGTTTGGATTGTCGCTACACAGGAGCGGCAATTCCAGCTCAGCGGCCGTGTCGGCCACACGTGCAAACCACAGCGTCTCTGAGGCTTGATCACTGTTTGTCACCACCAGCGCCACTTCAACGCCGCGTGCGCGCAATACGCGCAGGCAGCGGTCGCCGACGTTGGAATAGGCAAACACCACCGCCTTCATGGTGCTTCCTCCTTGGCGCCAGGCGCCTTGCCCTGCAACTCAAGCACGGCACTCACCCGGTAGCGTGGCCGATCGCGCACTTGTTGTTGAATGCGCCCCACGTATTCGCCCATCAAGCCCACGCCAAACAGCATGATTCCCATCAGAAAAAACTGCAAGGCAAACAGCGTGAACACGCCCTCGACTTCAGAGCCGAGCAAAAAACGCCGCCCCACGAGCAGCAGGAACAGCGCACCCGAGAACAGCGACAGCAGCATCCCGATCACCGAAAACCATTGCAGTGGGACGATAGAAAACCCGGTCATCAAATCGAAGTTCAGGCGGATCAGCTTGTACAGCGAATACTTGGATTCACCCGCAAAGCGCTCTTCATGGTCGACCTCGATCTCGGTGGGCGTGGCCGCAAAGGTGTAGGCCAAGGCTGGAATGAACGTGTTGACCTCGCGGCAGGCATTGAGCGTGTTCACCAGGGCACGGTCGTAAGCGCGCAGCATGCAGCCCTGGTCGGTGATCTTGATGTGCGTGATGTGTTCGCGCAGCCTGTTCATCAGGTGTGAGGCCACGCGACGAAACATGCTGTCGTTGCGTTGGCGCCGGATGGTGCCCACGTAGTCGTGGCCTGCACGAATGGCGGCAACGAGACGCGGGATTTCCTCAGGCGGGTTTTGCAAATCAGCGTCGAGCGTGATCGCCATGCCGCCGCGCACATGCGCGAAGCCCGCCAGAATGGCCATGTGTTGGCCAAAGTTTCCATTAAATAGCACCACACGCGTGGTATCTGGCCGCTTGTGAAACTGCGCCGCCAGCATCTGCGCCGAACGGTCGCGGCTGCCATCGTTGACGAAAATGACTTCATAGGGCTCGCCCAGTGCGTCGAGCACAGGGTACAAGCGATCAAACAGCGCCTGCAATACGTCTTCCTCGTTGTAGACGGGGATGACCACCGATACCGCAGGCATGATCACTTGAGCAGACGTTTGCATGATTGCGCCAGGGCTTGACAAACACGATGAGGATCGCTTGAACGCATGGATGGAAACAGAGGCAGTGTGAGGATGCTGCGTCCAATGCGCTCGGCGTGGGGCAGCATGCCTTCGCGCCATCCGAGCGAGCGATAGTACGAGAACAAATGCAAAGCTGGGTAATGTACACCCGTGCCAATGCCGGCATCTTGCAAGGCCTGCATGATGGCGGCCCGGCCACCGCGCAGGCGATCTGCGGGCAGCACGACTTGAAACATATGCCAATTGGTCATGGCGCCGCTGCTGTTGATGGGCGGCGGCAACTCGATGCCAAGGGCTTCCAGTTTGGCCGCTGCGGCAGCATCAAAATAGTCTTGCGCAAGTTGGGCGCGGCGCCGCGTCACCTCAGGCAAGTGCGCAAGCTGGCCCAAACCAATGGCCGCATTGATGTCAGTCAGGTTGAACTTGCCACCCGGCGCCTCAACGTCCATGCCGTCAAGGCCAGAGCGCACCACGCCTTGCAGTCGCAGGCGTTGGGCTTGCTCGGCCTCGCCCAGCGAGTTGAGCACCAGGCAACCGCCTTCTGCGCAGGTGATGTTCTTGTTGGCCTGAAAGCTAAAGCTCACCAAATCGCCAAAGCTGCCGATGCGCTGCCCATTCCAGCGTGAATCGATCGCTTGCGCCGCGTCTTCGATCACGCGCAAAGCGTGCTTCTTGGCGATGGCATAAAGCAGGTCCATGTCAACAGGCAAGCCCGCCATGTACACCGGCATGATGGCCCGCGTGCGCGGGGTGATGGCCGCCTCCACCGCAGCCAAGTCGATATTGCGCGTGTGCGGATCAACATCCACAAAGACCGGCTTTGCACCCACCGCGACAATGACGTTAGCCGTGGCCACCCAGGTGATGGCGGTGGTGATGACCTCGTCGCCCGGCCCGACGCCTGCAAGGCGCAAGGCCACTTCCATGGTCGCCGTGCCATTCGAGAAGGCGCGCACCGGGCGCCCGCCAAACAGCGCCGACAACTGCGCCTCGAACGCCTGCACTTTGGGGCCCGAGGTGATCCAACCCGAAGCCAGCACCTTGCCAACTTCAGCAATGGTTTGCGCGTCTATATCGGGACGGGTAAAGGGAAGAAATGTAGAGTCGGACATGGGAAGGTGTGGAAAATAGTATTTATGCCCGCGACATCACAAAGACACCGGCCAAAATCAACAGCATGCCAGCAAGCCGCATGGGCCCAAGCACCTCGCCGAACAGGTACCAGGCCGCAGCAGCATTGACCACATAACCGAGTGACAACATTGGGTAGGCTACCGACACATCAACCCGCGACAAGCCGACGATCCACACCCCGACACTCAGTACATAGCAAGCCAAGCCGGCGATGATCGGCCACTGCCCCAGCACCTGCACGACGGTGGGCAGCAAGGTCGACCACTCGACGGTGAGTGTACCCAAGGGGCGCACGCCTGCCTTGAGCAGCAACTGGGCGCCGGCATTGAGCAGCACACCCGTCAAGATGAACAAAAAGGTAGTTAAGGTCATGGCGAGGCCTTCGAAAAATTGGCGACAACCACACGCCGCGCGTCCTGGGCAATCAAGGTCATGGGCAGCTGCTGACTGCGCAGCAAAGAGTAAGTTTGACTCGACATGATCGCCAATGCGGGCCGCCCCGCCGACCAGGCCTGCACAAAGGCGGCAATCGAGGGCAACCACTTGTCTGGCTCTTGCTCAGTGCCAAAGGCCAACTCGTTGTGCGTCTCGAGGTTGGGTGACTCGACCATGATCATGGTGCGGCGCAGATAAAACGGCAGGGTGTGGTCGAGCATGCGCACCGAATAGATAGGCATATCGGGCGTAAGAATCGCTTGCACGGGCCCGACCAGCGCAACCCCCGAGGCACTGCGCCCCAAGGTTTCGTGGCCCACCAGTGCCACTGTCGTGGCCGCAAACAACGCCAGTGAAAACGCGCCCATACTGCGCCAGAGCTGACCCTTGCGATTCAGGTACCAGGCCATGCCAAGCCCGACCGTGGCCAGCAAGCAAGCCACGGCGACCCACCATGCATAAGCACGATACAGCGCATTGGGCGTGCCCTCGGATGCCATCCGGCCGACCAGCGGACTGGCCGCGAGCCCAACAAGCGTCAGAGCCAAGATGCACAGCACTTGTCGACTCCACACCCGTGCATCGAGCTTGTCCAGCGCCAGCGCGGCCAATATCGCAAGCGCGGGGTAAACCGGCAGTATGTAGCCCGGCAACTTGGAACTCGATAGACTGAAGAAGGCAAAGATGACCGCCACCCACACCCACAGCAGCAAGGCTGGTCTAAAACCCGGCTCCGAAGGCTGCACCACACCCACCATGCGAGGCAAGAGCCCTAGCCATGGGAAAAATCCCACCAGCAACTGCGGCACGAAGTACCAGACCGGGGCGCCGCGCTGATGCACGCTGGAGGTATAGCGCTCCCAATGTTCGTGAATGAAAAAGAACTGCGCGAACTCGGGGTTGCGCTGTGACACCAGCACAAACCATGGCACTGTGATCAAGAGCATCCATAGCCCGCCACTCACCAGATACAGGCGGCGCCAAAGCGCCCAGTCGCGCGCCAGTAGGGTGTAGAGCACCAACACCAGCCCTGGCAGCACGACGCCGATCAAACCCTTGGTCAGCACCGCCACACCCATGACCACCCACGCCAGCCACATCCACCGGCGTCGCGCTTGCACTGTAGCCTGCGGGTGCTGTGCCAGCAACACTGCGGCAAGCATGCAAGCCAAGGCACCAGAAACACCCATGTCTAGCGAATTGAAGTGGCTGCCCAGGTTCCACGCCGGGGTGGCCAGCAACACCAAGCCGGCGAGCCAGCCCGCCCGAGCGCCGAACCAGCGGCGCGCGGCCAGCATCGTCATCAGCAAACCAATGGCCCCGCTGAGCCCCACCCACAATCGAGCCTGCCACTCGCCCACACCAAAGGCGTGATACGCCAGCGCGGTCATCCACAAATGAAAGGGGGGCTTCTCGAAATACTTCAAGCCGTTGTAGCGGACTGTGACCCAATCGCCGCTGGCAAACATCTCGCGCGCAATCTCAGCATAGCGCCCCTCATCGGGGCGCAGCAAATGGCGCGCGTCCAAGGTCCAGAACCAGATACACGCCACCGCCAGCAGCGCGCACCCTACCAGCAATGCTGATGCATGGGCGTTCGGCGAAGGCGCCAGCCTTGGGGCTGCGCTGCTCAGTGCACCCTCGGGCGCATGCGGCGGAAAAATTTTGTAGTCTCCTGTGTGTCGACACCTTGAGTCGACGGGCTAGCGGATTGTGCGTAGGTTGATGTGCCAGATTCTATTGAAATCGCGAGCCAAAAACGGCAGTTCCGTTGACCCGCATGGACACATTCGGGTGCCTACCTAGAAAAAGACCCACGTTATGAACGTGTTTCAAAAGGTCGGTGCTTCTGGCCGCACGAAAACCGGGGCAGTTTAGCGAGCATTTTGTGGAAACGATAATTCGCTGGACACTTTCATGAATCTAGCTCCTTGGCCACACGCAGCCATACTTGGGCGCTTTGGGTCCAGGAAAAGTGGCTAGCCCGATCTGGTCCTGCGCGAATCATTATTTGCGTAAGTTCATCATTGTTGGTCAGGTACTCTTTGATGGCAGCTAGCAGGCCGGGCTGATCAAGACTGCTAACCATCTTGGCGGTTTGTCCGACGACTTCTGGCAAGGAGGAGTTATCAGCGCAAATAACCGGCACGCCACAGGCCATGGCCTCGAGGGGCGGCAAACCAAAGCCTTCGTAATGACTGGGGTAAACCAGCATTTTCGCGCCAGAAATGATGGCTGGCTTGTCGGCATCTTCAACATATCTGGACGGGCGCATGATGTTGTAGCCATCGTTCAGTTTGTCGGAAATGAGCTTTGAACTTGCCCCTGTTGGACGTACCTCTTAGCTGCTCGACTATGCGGCCTTCAGCAGCTGTGCCTCGTGCCAGCTTTTCTCAAACTGCATCGGACTGACGTAGCCCAACGTCGAATGAATTCTGCGGTGGTTGTAGAACGTCATCCAGT
>CANJPU010000039.1 GCA_947476285.1 Comamonadaceae bacterium
AGCAGGGATCGCCCGCAGTGCGGACTTTGTGAGAGACTTCATTTCGGTGGTTCCTTTCTTTGCTTGCTAGGCACCCGCATGTTCACATGCGGGCGAAAGGAGCCGCCACCCTCAGCTCATCTGTTCAACAAGTTCTGGGACATCGCCTGACATAGGTCTTTGAGGGTTAAATTTGTCAGGTTCGTATCAGTCAGTGGCTTGTAAGTGCCAAGCCTGACATTACCGGCCAATTAGTACCGGCGAAATTCAAACCCTGCTGCGGAGTCAAATCGTCATGAGCAACATCGAATCAGTCCTGGTCGAAAACCGTGTCTTTCCCCCGTCCGAGGCGGCCGTCAATGGCGCGCGCATCTCTGGCATGCCGGCCTATGAGGCGCTGTGCGCCGAGGCAGACAAAGACTTCGCAGGCTTCTGGGCCCGTCTTGCGCGTGAAAACGTGGTCTGGTCCAAACCCTTCACCAAGACGCTGGATGAATCCAACGCGCCTTTCTACCAATGGTTCGAAGACGGCGAACTCAACGCATCGGCCAACTGCCTTGATAAGCACATGGGCACGCCGGTGGAGAACAAGACCGCCATCACCTTCGAGGCCGACGACGGCCAGGTGACCCGCGTCACCTACAAAGAGCTGCTGGGCCGCGTGAGCCAGTTTGCCAACGCGCTCAAGGCGCAAGGCATTCAAAAGGGCGACCGCGTCGTCATCTACATGCCCATGACCATTGAAGGCGTGGTGGCCATGCAGGCCTGCGCACGCATCGGCGCCACGCACAGTGTGGTGTTCGGCGGCTTCTCGGCCAAGGCATTGAACGAGCGCATCATCGACGCCGGCGCGGTGGCCGTGATCACCGCCAACTTCCAGATGCGCGGCGGCAAAGAGCTGCCGCTTAAATCGATTGTGGACGAAGGTATCGCCATGGGTGGATGCGACACCATGCGTACCGTGCTGGTGTATATGCGCACGCCCACGGCCTGCAACATGGTGGCCGGGCGCGACAAGACTTTCACCGAAGTGCTGCAAGGCCAGCCCAGCGAATGCAAGCCCGAAATCGTCGGCGCCGAGCATCCGCTGTTCATCCTCTACACCTCGGGCTCCACCGGCAAGCCAAAGGGCGTGCAGCATTCCACCGGCGGCTACATGCTGTGGGCCAAGCTCACCATGGACTGGACATTCGACATCAAACCGAGCGATGTGTTCTGGTGCACGGCGGACATCGGCTGGATCACCGGCCACACCTATGTGGCCTATGGGCCGCTGGCGGCGGGGGCCACGCAGGTCATCTTTGAAGGCATTCCCACATTCCCCAACGCCGGGCGCTTCTGGCAGATGATCGAGAAGCACAAGGTCAACATCTTCTACACCGCGCCGACAGCGATACGCTCGCTCATCAAGGCGGCCGAGGGCGACGAGAAAATTCACCCCGCGCGCTATGACCTGACCAGCCTGCGCATTCTGGGCACCGTGGGCGAGCCCATCAACCCCGAGGCCTGGATGTGGTACCACAAGCACGTGGGCGGCGAGCGCTGCCCGATTGTGGATACCTTCTGGCAGACCGAGACAGGCGGCCACATGATCACACCGCTGCCGGGCGCCACGCCCACTGTGCCGGGCTCATGCACGCTGCCGCTGCCGGGCATCATGGCGGCCATTGTTGACGAGGTGGGGCACGATATTCCCAATGGCGCGGGTGGCATGCTGGTGGTCAAGCGGCCCTGGCCATCGATGATTCGCACCATCTGGGGCGACCCTGAGCGCTACAAGAAAAGTTATTTTCCAGACGAGATGGGCGGCAAGCTCTACCTGGCCGGCGACGGCGCCGTGCGCAGCGTCGACCGCGGCTACTTCCGAATCACCGGCCGCATTGACGACGTGCTCAATGTGTCGGGCCACCGTCTGGGCACGATGGAGATCGAATCGGCATTGGTGTCCAAGACCGATCTGGTGGCCGAGGCTGCCGTGGTCGGCAGGCCCGATGACCTGACCGGTGAGGCCGTCTGCGCCTTCGTCGTGCTCAAGCGCTCGCGCCCCACCGGCGAAGAAGCCAAGCAGATCGCCAACGAGCTGCGCAACTGGGTCGCCAAAGAGATTGGCCCCATCGCCAAGCCCAAGGACATCCGCTTCGGCGACAACCTGCCCAAGACCCGCAGCGGCAAAATCATGCGCCGTCTGCTGCGCTCTATCGCCAAGGGTGAGGCCATCACGCAAGACACTTCCACGCTGGAGAACCCGGCGATTTTGGAGCAGTTGGCGGAGAAGCTTTGAGACGATCGCCGGCCCAACTGCTGTTCGGGCTCGAGGCGGCCACGACCATGGGTCTGTCTTGGGAGAGCCGCTTCTGCAGTTCGTACCCTGGCAGACCCGCTTCGTACCTTATGCGTTCGTGCCAGTTTCCAATCCGCATACTTTCCTGAGCGCTCATGGCGTGTCGAGTGATTTGATCGGAAAGGACCGGGACATGTCGGACGGAATTGATTCGGTGACCAAAGGGGGTGGCAACTGGGCCGCTTGGGGCACAGTGGCTGCTGGCTTGGCCTCGGTCGCTGGCGGTGCTGTGCTGGTGGCGGCGGTTCCTGGGGGCGTTATCGCGGGCGTCCCGTTGATCGTCACGGGTACCGGCATGGTGATCTCAGGAGGTTTGAAGACCGACGCGGGGCAAAGGGCCGTGGCGCAGGTCACCGATTGGGCCAGGTCATTGCAGTCAAATGTGGGCGGGGCGAAGGTGGCGTCGGGTGCGGACGCCGCGCCTGCGTCAAGTCCCTCGTCTCAAAAAGCAGGGCCCAATCGTCGTGGTTCAGATCCATGGAATCAACTGCCGTTGCACAGGCGAAAGAGCGCTACAACGCCTGGCGTCGAATCACCGCCCGGCAGCCCGCGCCGGCCCGTGTCACCAGGACGACCTCTCTCCCTGTGAAAGACGCCCTCACCAGTCAACCCCCAAACAAAAGGCCCGCATCGCGGGCCTTTTGCATTGAAGCAGTGCAACAACTTACTTGATCGTCAACACCCAAGCCGCCAGCTTCGTGGCTTCAGCTTGATTGACCTGTGCATTGGCTGGCATGGGTACAGCGCCCCACACGCCAGAGCCACCCTTCATGATCTTGGTGGCCAGCTTGGCCGCGGCGTCCTTCTGGCCGGCGTATTTTGCGGCGACGTCTTTGTAGGCTGGTCCGACCAGTTTTTTGTCTGTGGCATGGCAGGCCATGCAGTTCTTGGCGGTGGCCAGTGCCTGGTCAGCGAGCACCGGAACACATGCGGTTACAGCGGCCAGGGCAAACAGGGCTCGTTTCATCGTTATCCTCTTGAGTTGGGTTACATTGATCAACGCGATTGTAGTGACTGCGGTTGACCCCTCGCAGGTAACAGCCGCAATGTCCATGCAGCGTTTATCTCATTGGAGAATCTTGATGTTATTTCTGGCACTCGGAGTTGCCTTGCTGCTGGCGAAGTACCTGGAGCTGGGGCCCTTCGCCGCCTGGGACTGGTGGGTGGTGCTGTCTCCGTTCGGGTTGGCTGTGGCTTGGTGGGCCTGGGCCGATTGGTCAGGCTACACCAAGAAGAAGGCCGTCGAGAAAGAAAACGCCAAGAAGCAGGCCCGCATCGACAAGAGCCGCGAGGCCTTGGGGATGAACACCCGGCGCAAGCGTTGAGGCAGCGCCTGAGCTGCGTCAATAATCGTCCAGCACCGCACCCCTGCTCGCGCTGGCTGCATTGAACGCAAACTTGGCTTGCACACCGCGTGTGTAACGCGGTGCGGGGGCTGTCCATGCGGCGCGTCGTTTGGCGATCTCGGCTTCGGGTACGTTCAGCTCCAGCTTGAGTTGCTTCGAATCAATGGTGATCGAATCGCCCTCATGCACAAAGGCGATGGTGCCTCCCGCAGCAGCCTCAGGCGCCACATGCCCCACCACCATGCCCCAGGTGCCGCCTGAGAAACGGCCATCGGTGATCAGGCCCACGCTCTCGCCCAGGCCCGCGCCAATCAGTGCGCCGGTGGGCGCCAGCATCTCTGGCATGCCGGGGCCGCCTTTGGGGCCCAGGTAGCGCAGCACCATCACATCGCCCGCCTTGATCTTGCCGGCCAGGATGGCTTGCAGGGCAGACTGCTCGTCGTCAAACACACGCGCTGGTCCGGTCATCACCGGGTTCACCAGGCCAGTGATCTTGGCCACGCAGCCCTCGGGCGAGAGATTGCCCTTGAGGATGGCCAGGTGGCCTTGTTCGTACATGGGCTGCGAGATGGGGCGGATGACGTCCTGGTCGGCGCGCGGTGCATCGGGCACATCGGCCAGCACTTGGGCGATGGTCTGGCCGGTGATGGTGATGCAGTCGCCATGCAGCAAGCCAGCCTTGAGCAACATCTTCATCACCTGGGGAATGCCGCCGGCGCGGTGCAGATCGACCGCCAGATACTTGCCCGAGGGCTTGAGGTCGCACAGCACCGGGGTGCGCTTGCGCACGGTCTCGAAGTCGTCGATGCTCCACTCCACTTCTGCAGCGTGCGCGATGGCCAGAAAGTGCAGCACCGCGTTGGTTGAGCCGCCGGTGGCCATGATGACCGCGACCGCGTTCTCGATGGACTTGCGGGTGACGATGTCGCGCGGCTTGATGTCTTTCTTGATGGCCTCGATCAGCACCTTGGCTGATTCTCTGGCCGAGTTCATTTTCTCGTCGTGCGGGTTGGCCATGGTGGAAGAGTAGGGCAGCGAAATGCCCAGCGCTTCAAATGCCGAGGACATGGTGTTGGCGGTGTACATGCCGCCGCACGAGCCGGTGCCGGGCACGGCGTGCATCTCGATGTCGCGCAGGTCGGCGTCGCTCATGTTGCCTGCGGCGTTCTGGCCCACGGCTTCGAACACGCTGACGATGTTTAAGTCCTGGCCTTTCCAGCGGCCCGGCAGGATGGTGCCGCCATACACATAGATGGCCGGCACGTTGGCACGCAGCATGCCCATCAGGCCGCCGGGCATGTTCTTGTCGCAGCCGCCTACCACCAGTACGCCGTCCATCCACTGGCCTTGCACGCAGGTTTCAATGCAGTCGGAGATGACTTCGCGGCTGACCAGCGAATACTTCATGCCCTCGGTGCCCATGGCCATGCCGTCGGAGATGGTGGGCGTGCCAAACACTTGCGCATTGCCACCGGCTTCTTCGATGCCGGCGATGGCCGCGTCGGCCAGCTTTTGCAGACCGCTGTTGCAAGGGGTGATGGTGCTGTGGCCATTGGCCACGCCCACCATGGGCTTGCGAAAGTCGCTCTCCTGATAGCCCATGGCATAGAACATGGAGCGATTGGGCGCCCGCGACTTGCCCTCGGTGATGGTTTGGCTGCGGCTGTTGATCTTGATGATTTTGGTTTCCATGGCGTGCTCTTGGTTTGCCGCAGATGTTAATACACAGTGGCCGACGCTTGGCAAAGGTGGCTGAGCCGGCCTTGCAGCACAATACCGGGCATGCTGATGTACCCCCAGATCAATCCGGTGGCCCTTCAATTGGGCCCCATCGCAGTTCACTGGTACGGCCTGACCTATCTGGCTGCCTTTGGCTTGTTCATGCTGCTGGCCTTGCGACGCCTTGGCCACCAGCCCTTTGCTTCAGTCATCGGCCCGGGCGCCTGGAGCCGCAAGGATGTGGAGGACATCCTGTTTCTGGGTGTGCTGGGCGTGATCATCGGCGGGCGGCTAGGCTACTGCATCTTCTACAAGCCCGTGTACTACCTGTCGCATCCGCTGGAGATTTTTTTCGTGTGGCAAGGTGGCATGAGTTTTCATGGTGGCATGCTGGGCGTGATCGCGTCGCAGTGGTGGTTTGCCCGCTCGCGCACGAAGCCCTTCTGGCAAGTGATGGATTTTGTCGCCCCCTGTGTGCCCACTGGCCTGGCCGCCGGCAGAGTCGGCAATTTCATCAATGGCGAGCTATGGGGCCGCGCGGCCGATGCGACGCTGCCCTGGGCGATGGTGTTTCCGCAGAGCGGCTCCATGGTGCCGCGCCACCCCTCGCAGGTGTATCAGTTCCTGCTGGAAGGGCTGCTGCTCTTTGTCATTTTGTGGCTCTATGCACGCAAGGAGCGCAGACCCGCGCAAGTGTCGGCGGCCTTCCTCATCGGCTATGGGGCCTTCCGATTCATTGCAGAATTCTTCCGCGAGCCCGACAGCCATCTTGGCCTGCTGTCGCTGGGCCTGAGCATGGGGCAGTGGCTTTGCATTCCGATGATCATGGCGGGCGTGGCACTGTGGTTATGGGCGGCGAGGCAAAGCACCAAGGCTTGAAGTAGCTCAATGCGGCGGGACAGCCGCGCCGCATAATCGACATGTCATCTGGGCGCTGCCCGATGAACGGAGACAAAACCAATGCTTCAATTTGTATTCAACAGGCGCGAACTCATCCGTGCCGCAGCGGCGTTTGCTGCTGCAACAGGTAGCGTGGCGAAGGCGCAGTCCACCTGGCCCGCCAAGCCGGTCATGCTGGTTGTGCCATTTCCCGCCGGTGGCGGCACGGACGCATTCGCGCGACCGCTGTCGGCGCAGTTCACCAAGCAGACCGGCAAGCAACTCATCATTGACAACAAAGGCGGTGCTGGCGGCACTCTGGGCGCAGGCATCGCGTCGCGCGCGGCCAATGACGGCTATACGCTGTTCATGGGTGCGGTGCACCACACCATCGCACCGGCCATGTACCCCCGACTCGACTACGACCTGGAGCGCGACTTCGTGCCGCTCACGCTGGTGGCCAGCGTGCCGCAGGTGGTGGTGGTCAATCCGAAAAACATCACCGCGCCCGACTTCGCTGCGTTTCTCGAACTCATCCGCAAGAGCCCTGGCCGCTTCAACTACGGATCAGCGGGCACCGGCACCTCACATCACTTGGCTGGTGAATTATTCAAGCAGCAAACCAGAACTTTCATCACCCACATTCCCTACACCGGCGCTGGCCCGGCACTGCGTGATCTGGTCAGCGGCCAGGTTGACATGATGTTCGATGGCCTGGGCTCTTCTGCTGCGCACATCAAGGGCGGCCGTATCAAGGCGCTGATGGTGTCGGGTGGCAAACGCAACCCCGCCTTTCCCGATGTGCCTTGCGCCGCCGAGCTGGGCCTGCCCGACTACACAGTTACCACCTGGTATGGCCTGTGGGCGCCCAAGGGCACGCCAACCGATGCGCAGGCGCGCATCGTTGAGGAAGTGCGCCGCGCTGTGCAAGCCGATGAACTCAAGGCCATCTGGGCATCGCAGGGCGCGGAGTTTTCCAACTTCAGCCAGCAGCAGTTCGCCAGCTTCGTCAGCGGCGAAATCAAGCGCTGGACACAAGTGGTCAAGGCATCAGGAGCCAAACTGGATTAGCAATGTCAGCAGCAAGCGATCGCACCAATTCCAACCTGTTCGCCGCCTTGCGCGCGGCCTTCCCGAATGACCTGGGCAGCATAGCCATTGAGACCGACAGCGGCTTGTTCTACACTTGGCGCGACCTCGACCGGGCCAGCGCCATGATGGCCAATCTATTGCGCTCACTCGGGCTGCCCGAGGGCGCGCGTGTTGCCTCGCAGGTAGAAAAATCGGTGGAGGCACTGGTGCTCTATCTGGCCACTGTTCGCGCGGGCTATGTCTTCGTGCCGCTCAACACCGCCTACCAAAGCGCCGAGATCGAATACTTCATCGGCGATGCCGAGCCCTCGGTGGTGGTGTGCAGCGCAGCCAACTTCGGCTGGGTCAGCAAGCTCGCTTTCAAGGCCGGCACGCGCCATGTGTTCACATTGAACGACGACCGCACCGGCTCATTGCTTGAGCGCGCCGCGCACCACAGCGATGCGCATGAGATCGCCCATGTGAGCGAAGCTGCCCTTGCCAGCATCATCTACACCAGCGGCACCACCGGGCGCAGCAAGGGCGCAATGCTCACGCATGGCAACCTGCTGTCCAATGCGCAGGTGCTCAAGCGCTTCTGGGGCTGGAAGAAGGGCGACGTGCTCATTCATGCCTTGCCCATCTTCCATGCGCACGGCCTGTTTGTGGCGTCGCACGGCGCGCTGCTGAGCGGCAGCAAAATGATCTGGATGGGCCGGTTTGATCCAAAGCTGGCGGTGGCGAGGATGCCCGACGCCACCGTGTTCATGGGTGTGCCCACACTCTATGTGCGGATGCTGGCCGAAGCGGGCCTGAACAAGCAGGCGGTGCGCAACATGCGTTTGTTCATCTCTGGGTCCGCACCGCTGCTCATCGAAACTTTCAGCGCATGGCAAGATCGCACCGGACACACCATCCTGGAGCGTTACGGCATGAGCGAAACCGTCATGCTCACATCCAACCCCTATGAGGCGAAGGATGGCGAGCGACGCGGCGGCACAGTGGGCTTCGCGCTGCCTGGCGTGGGCGTGCGGGTGTGCGGCGACGACGGCGCGAAGCTGCCCGCCGGCCAAATTGGCGCCATTGAGGTGAAGGGGCCGAATGTCTTTTGCGGCTATTGGCGCATGCCTGAGAAGACCCGCGACGAATTCACCGCCGACGGTTGGTTCAAGACCGGTGACGTGGGGCGCTTTGACGAGCGCGGCTACCTCACCATTGTGGGCCGCACCAAGGACTTGATCATCAGCGGCGGCTACAACGTGTACCCCGCAGAGATCGAAGGCTATATCAACGACATGCCCGGCGTGGACGAAAGCGCGCTGGTGGGCGTGCCGCATCCAGACTTTGGTGAAGTCGGCGTCGCGGTGGTGATACCGCGATCTGGCTCACGCATCGACGGTGATCAGATCGTGGCGCAGCTCAAATCGCAATTGGCCAATTTCAAGATTCCCAAGCGCTGCTTTGTGGTCGATGTATTGCCGCGCAATGCGATGGGAAAGGTGCAGAAAAATATCCTGCGCGACCAACATCGCGAATTGTTCCAGCCCTAAGTCAAGTGTGTTGACCTGCCTGGCTCTCAAACGCCCGGCCAATGCCCAAAGGCTCTGGCGCTGACATCACGATGCGGGTGAAGAGGCGCTCGAAGCTGGGGTCGCGTATGCCAGTGGCCAAGGGGTCGCGGTGGCTGTTGAAGGCCCGATCAAGTTCGATCCAATCATGTGAAGAAAGCAGCAATGGCGCGGCGCAGAGCAGATGCTCTTCTTCAACGCTCATGTGCTCCAGGTAGAAGCGCACATAGTCTTGCAGTGTGTCGATGAATCTGGCACGCCGGCCATCGCCCATCAGTTCCCAGGCCAGCAGCTTTTGCTGGAGCGCCCTGACTTTTTCCTCGCCTGCCTGATGCTCCTTGTCGAGCTGGGCGACAACAGTCTGCAACTGCGGTTCGGCGCGAACCAGCATGGGAAACAGCAGCGAAGATTCCTTGGGATGGTGTTGGCGCTCTGGAAATTCGTCGATGTAGAACAGCATCGCCCGCAACACATCGAAGAAGCGTTCAGGTTCATTGGATGGCCCCTGCTCAGCCATCAGGGCGAGCGAGCGCAGCACCGCAGCGAGCGTGCTGTGCTCGCTTTGAATGACTTCCAGCGCGTGCGGTTTCATCGGCTCACGCTCGGATGAGTGCTGAGAATATGTTCACAGTCGCAATGTAGCCCGCCGCTTCAGTTCAACCTTGACTCAGGTCAAGATTGTTCGCCACCTGGTTCAGCCCGGCTTGCCGTCCAGGCGCGGGCGCATCAGGACCGGCCAATAGACAATCGCATAAAGGCCAAATCCAGCCGACCACAAGGCGGCTGAGCACAAAACTGCGTGCACGGTGTACTGTGCCGACAGCCAGGGCAGACCCACATGCACCACTGCGGCCGCGCTGACCAGCACATAGCAGGCGATGTCCCAGCGGTCTGCGCGCAGTGGACGGCCGGTGTGCCCGCGCGCAGTGCGCGTCATCATGCCCATGATCAGCCCACCGGCGGCACCCACGGTCAAGGCATGAGCCGACAACGAAGGCGCGAGCCAACCGATGGCCGACAGGCCGCGCATGGCAAGGTGAAGTGCAATCCAGGCATAGGCCAGATGCAGCACCCACACCAGCGGCGTGCCAAGCGTTTTCCATGGCTGCCAAAGCAGCCAGCGGATCAAGTGGGCCACAGCGCACACCCCAGCCAAAGCGGCCAGCCACGCGCCTTGCACTTGCGATGCGTCCAGCGCCAGCAGCAGCAAGACGCTACCCAAGGCGGCTTTCTCGACCCATGGGTGACGAACCGCTCGTGCGCCGGGCACACCATTGTTGGTGAACATCGGGATCACTCGTCCGCCCATCACGGCCATGATGAACAGCAGCGCATCCAGGCCGATCTGTATGCCCAGCCAGGGGGGCACTTGCAAAACGTTCAATTGGTTCAGATGCACCGCCATCTCGGCGCACGACAGCAAGACCAGCAGTGCGACGAAGAAGTAATTGCGGCGCAGCCCCGCTGCAATGAATGGAACGGCCAGCGCAATGGCAGCCGCAAGCGGAAAGGCGGCATTGACCACCGCTGCCGCCCAGCCATAGGGTGTGAGAACCAGTACGCGCCCAGCCACCCACAGTACAGCCAATGCGGCCAGTGGCAAGCCGGTCGGCGTGGGCCTGCCTGACCAGTTGCGCCCGGCAGTGAACAGAAAGCCCACCACCACCGCCAACGCGAAGCCAAACAGCATCTCATGCGCATGCCATATCGGCCCCTTCAAGTATGGCTGCGCGATCCAGTCTGAAAACTGCAGTGCCCACAAGGCGATGGAGATCGCGGAGAACACGCTCGCCAGCAAGTAGAACGGGCGAAAACCCAACTGCAAGAGGGCAAAGCCGCGCGGCGGCGGCGCCGCCCGGGCGGGCTCTTCGATGCGAATGAAGGCGGTCATGTGAAGCGTGGCCTGACGTTTCTGAGGTTCATCCAATATGAGTCCATTGTGCGGCCTGCGGGGTGGCGGTCCATGGCCGTGGCTCGCGCAGGGTCGATGGGCATACGCAGTTGGTGCCCAGATTTTCCAGGTCGCGGGGCTTTTCCTGTCGATTGGTTCCTCAGTGAACATGGGCGACACGCGCGGCCGATCATGGACACCGCAGCACAGGAAAATGGCCATGTTCACTCAGCAGCACCCCGAGACCTTTGCCCAACCCGAACCGGCAACCGTCGCAGCGCGCGATGGCTGGACATTGGCCCACGAGGCCGCGCGCGGCGGCCATGCCGGGATGATCAAGGCCTTGCGAGCCACGGTGCCCACCGGGCAGGCCTTGATGAAGGTCGATTGCCATGGCCGCACGCCGGCGCACGAAGCCGCACGCCACGGCCACGCCAGAGTTATCGACGCCCTGCAATCGGCCGGCGTGCCTCCTGCCGCGTTGATGTACAGCTGGGACGGCTGGACCCCCGCGCACGAGGCAGCGCAGCGCGGCCAGGCTGAGGTGATTCAAGCGCTGGCCGCAGCTGGCGTGAGCGCCGCCGACATGGAAGCCGGCGCCTTTACCGCGCACGACAGCAACACCACCACGCCCGCACAAGAAGCCGCCATCGGTGGCCATGCGCCGGCGCTCGCCGCGCTGCGTGCCGCCGGCGTCGATCTGATGATAGGCGACCGCTTTCGCAGAACCCCGGCGCACGAAGCGGCGCGCCATGGCCATGCCTGTGTGATTGCAGCCTTGCACGAGGCCGGTGTCAGCCCCCTGGCCTTGATGGCCCCTGACCGCTGCGGCAAGACGGCCGCACACGAGGCCGCGCAGCATGGCCACGCAGCCGTCATCGACGCCCTGCAAGCAGCCGGCGTCAGCCGCCGCGCTCTGCAAGCCAAGGACCGCGAAGGCAAGACCGCACTGGACTACGCGGTTCAGTGCGGGCACGGTGAATTGGTGGTGGCGCTCAGCTGACGCGTGAGTCGTGCGCGCGGCTGTACTCACTCGGGCTGAAGGCGCCTGACACTGGGCCGGTTCACATAACAACACAAGGACAAGGGGGACGGCGAGCCGGAGCTCCACGCACGGTTATCGGAGCATTGGCAGGAGCTGCTCCTGCTGCGCCTGCAGCTTCTGCTAATGCTGGCTCTGATCCGGGTCCTTCGGTCGTACCTAAGGCACCAGCAGGCGTACCCGCGAGATGAGCCTTCAGCTTCGTCAGCTTGTCCTTCGCCATCGGACATCCGAGGGTGCCTGCGGTTTCAGTCCATTGAATAGCCGTCACGTACTTACCGTCACGGGCATACAACGAACCTATGTTGTAGGCAATGTTGGCCTTGTCCTCTTTTGATAAGTCGCTCGTCTTTTCATAGATGTTTCTTAGTGCTTTCAGAACTTCTGGCAATGGTCCGGGATTAGTCTTCATCTGCTTGGCGCAGTCAGCAAGCAGCGCTGCACGGTCTGGTGAACTGCCCGCAGAAGTATCAGCAGGTGCACCGCCAGTAGCAGCGGACGATGCAGTATCGAGATCTTTTATGATTCGGAGCATGGCTTCATCCGGCGTATGCTGCCGAGCAGGGCGCGATAGGGCAGGTCGAGGGAACGGAGTTCTAGTCACCGTCATGGGGTGCACAACATTCCCATCGATGGCCCTCAGTCTTGCGCAAATAGGGTCTAAATGAGCATCACCCACCAACAGAACCACGCGCTGTTGGCCGCTGAGCATCACCGCGTTGACAGTAGCCTCCTCGCGCACATCCTGCAGGGTTCGAGTGGAATCGTAGAGAGCATGTCCCTTGATCAGTTCATCAGGCACGCCACGGATGGTGAAACGCTCTTCACCCAACGAAAATTCAATGGTCTTAGCAGCAGGACGTCGAGCGGTGAGGATTCTTGAACCAAGATGCAATTGGTTCATCTCATCAAAAGGCAAGAATTTCGAGCGGGTGGTTTCGTGCACGAGCTGATGTTCACGGATTTTAGGATCACGATCCCATTGTGTGTGGAAGACTCCGCGCTGCGCGGCTGATGAAAGGTGATGCAACAACTCGTTTTCCGCAGGAAAGCTATGGGTCCTAGGAGGCCAGGCTTCGGCTAATTTGACCCAACCCATCCTCTCTCTGTCTGGGACCGCGCCCGGACAAGTTTGATCGAGGATTTCTTTTTCACGAGCAATCGCCTGCTGCATTCGTGCCAGGTCCATCTCGCTGTATAAAACAAAACCCCTTCTTTGCAGATCTCTAGCGTGCCTGATGAGAAATTCCTTGGAAGCGGGGCCGGTATGGGTCTCACCGATAACGATAACTTCAGGCATTTATTAACTCCAGATAGTCATAGGGCAATGGTTTTTGATTTTTGCAAGCTATCGCAAGGACGGATTCATTGGTGATCTCATGCACTCACGCCTGACAATCGTTAATTGCGAAATGCCCCCGAGGAAGAGGGAATTATTAAGCCCTCAACCCAAACCCTTTCATGTATGGAACGAAACACCGTTTATCCAGAACAAGGTCGCGTTTCTCTGGGCCGGGCGAAGCGAGGCGTTGAAGATGGTGCACCGCTCCTGACAGCTTGGACTGTTGATGCGGACTGTGCATTGCTTATGTGCAAAGTTATACATAAACATGTGATATTTGTGCGTGGTGCGTACCGCCAATCCAACCCACCTCCCAAGTTCAGCCGCCGCCCAGTTCACTCACAAACCGTGGCGCCTGTGGCCGCGCCCTGGCTGGCTTGCGCCGGGCCGCCGTGCCCAGGCTGAGGAAGCACACCGCCTGCTCTTGCGGTGCCAGCGTGAACAACTGCCGCAGGCCCAAATAGTCCATAGCCTTGCCGCTGGTCAGGGCCGAACCGTAGCCCAACGCGGTGGCCATGAGCAGCATATTCTGGATGGCGCAGCCGGCGCTGATGAATCGCTCAACTGCGGGGATCTCATCTTGCGGCGAGCCGGTGTTCACCACCACCAGCATCAGTACCGGTGAGCGGAAGGCTTTCTCCCGAGCTTGTGCGGCCTGGTCGGGTGTGGCGGCTGAGTCGCGTTGCATCAGCGCGGCGGCAAACTCCTCGGCCAGCTTGCCGCGTGAGGCCTGCGGCACAAGGATGAATCGCCATGGCACCCGCTCGCCGTGATCAGGTGCGGCAGCTGCTGCGCGAAAGATCAAATCGAGCTCGTCTTGCGTGGGCGCCGGGTCCAACAGACGCTTGGGCAGGATGGTCTGGCGGTGATTGATCAGCCCGGCCAGCCATGGCGCCGCGCCGGCCGCGTCAGCCGGGCCGACTGCAGGCACTGGCAGGTTCATCCGCAGGAGCCCAGATGCCCGCACTGCGTGCAGTAGTCGCAGCCGTCCTTGCGGATCATCGCGTGGGCGCCGCACTCGGGGCACTTGCTGCCGGCCATGGGTGCGGTGGGCGCTGCGGTCTCGGCCAGTGGGTCGGGGCCGGCCGCGCCATTGCGCCGGGCGATGATGTTTTGTACCGCATAGGCAATGGCGGCAACTTCGGACTCGTGCCACAGCGGCACCTGCGTGCCGTCGACTTTGTCGTAGGTGCCCAGCCGCACCGGCCCGCGATCCCAGGCTACCTTGCGCATGTCGGCCAGTGCGCGGTCAAGAAAACCGCCGCGCGCGGCCAGCGACAACAGGCGCATGCTCGATGTCACCCACTGCTGCGACTCACCGGTCTGACCCACTGGCATGAAGAACTCAATGGCCCGCTCGCGCCCATCGGCCAGAGGCAGAAAGGACACCACCAGGTACAGATGCTGGCGGCCTTGTTGCGTCCAGTACT
This sequence comes from Comamonadaceae bacterium, assembly GCA_947476285.1. Lineage (GTDB taxonomy): Bacteria > Pseudomonadota > Gammaproteobacteria > Burkholderiales > Burkholderiaceae_C > Ramlibacter. Next base: position 14,609 of record CANJPU010000039.1, read on the forward strand.
CGATCTTTTCGGCCACCGCGGCGAGCGCGCCCTTGGGCCGGCTGGCAATGACGCCGCGCATCGGGTCCACCGGTGGCGCGCTCATGCTTGGCTTGCTGGCCGGCGCGGGCGCATCGGTCTGCAACACAGCGCCCACGATGCTGTTGGGTCGATACGTGGCCAGGCCCTTGAGGCCGGCCTGCCAGGCCTTGATGTATAAGTCCTGGAAGTCGGCATAGGCGTAGTCCACCGGCACGTTCACGGTCTTGGAGATGGCGGTGTCCACAAAGGGTTGCACCGCCTCCATCATGGCGATGTGGCCGGCGGCGGACATCTCCAGCGCGTTGACGAAATAGGGCGGCAGCTTGCTCACCTCGCCGCCCAATGATTTGTACAGACGCCAGGCGTGGTCTTGCACTTCGTATTCGCTCACCGAGCCATCGCCCTCGCGCTTGCGGCGCGTGTAGGTCCAGGAGAATGCTGGCTCGATGCCGTTGGACGCGTTGTCGGCAAACGCCAGACTCACCGTGCCCGTGGGGGCGATGGAAAGTAAATGGCTGTTGCGAATGCCGTGCTGACGGATCAATTGCTTAAGCGGCTCATCGAGCCGGCTGGCGAAGGTGCCATCGGCCAGATAGCCTTGCGCGTCGAAGGCGGGGAAGGCGCCTTTCTCCTGCGCCAATGCCACCGATGCATGGTAGGCCGCATCGCGCATGCAGCGGGCGATCTTCACAGCCATCTCGCGCCCGGCCGGTTCGTCATAGCGCAGGCACAGCATCGCCAACGCATCGCCCATGCCGGTAAAGCCCACGCCGATGCGCCGTTTGGCGGCGGCCTCGGCCTGCTGCTGCGGTAGCGGCCAGAAGGTGATGTCCAACACATTGTCCAGTGCGCGTACCTGCAGGCTGACTGACGCCGCAAAGGCCTCGAAGTCAAACTCGGGCGTGCCAGCGAAGCCGAAGGGGTGGTGGATGAATTGCGTGAGAATCACCGGCCCCAGATCGCAGCAGCCGTAGGGGGGCAGGGGTTGTTCGCCGCAGTTGTGCACGTAGAAGCCGTTGGCATCGAAGGCATGCACGTCGGCGATGGTGGCATCAAAGACGTCCTCACTGGCGCATTCGCGCAGCGACTCTACGGTGGCGACGAAGCGCTCGCGATTGAACGCGCGCTTGTAGGCTGACAGGGACCCTTCAAGCCGCGCCGCCTTGGCTGTATCGGCGAAACCGATGCGTTGGGCAAAGTGGAGCATGTTCTCGCCGCTAATGACGAGTTCATTAACTTCTCGCGATTCGTAGGGCCGCATACCACCACGTCCGTCGGGCATGGGGCGAACCAGCGCAGGCTTGCGTGCACGGTAAATTGTGCCAACAATTCCCAAGCGCAGCAGCATGCGTTGCACGGCACTCAGCAAGAAGGCATCGCTTTGGGTCAGGCGCACGCTCACGCCCTTGTCTTGACTGCCCTGCACTGAACCGTCAGCATCGAACAGACCGCGTAGCAGTCCTGCCGCAAATGCGCTCGATTGGGCTTCGACCTGGGGTGTGATGGTCTTGCGTCCAGGACGCAGCCCCAGCGACAAAGCCAGGTCGCGCAGCGCCGCCGACGCCATGCGCGCTTCACCGCGCCCGTCGCCAACCGCGCGCTGGAAGCCTCGAAAGTCGGCGCGGTGCGGCAGGGTGAATGCAGCGGCCTGCGCTCTCGCAATGATCCCGGCCGCGCCGCTCAACGCATGTACGGGTGCGCCCTGCGCCACTTCCTTGAGCTCGGGCGCCCAGACGGAGATCACCGCCTTGTCGTCCTTGAGGGTGCCGTCTCCGATCAGCAAGCCTAGGAGATACCCTTGCTCGTGGGTGCCCTCGCCGTCCCAGCCGCCAAGGTCGCGGTGGTCGTGCAGCACGACTTCGTCGCCGGGCTGCAGTCGCGATGCCTGCGTCCATTCCAGCGAAAGGGTGTAGCGAGTCTTGCGAGCCACGCGCCGCACCAGATGGTCAGCGGTCAGGCGCAGGCCGTGCCCCTCGCGTGTGAGCAGTTCAAACACTGGCTTATGGCCGGTGGCGAAGAAGCCTTGCGACGTCGACGCAAAGGCCTTGCCATCGACGATGGCCTCAAAGGGTCTTCCGATGAGGTCGCGTACCTGAGTCGGCCCACGTGAAGTCAATATCCATGTGTCGGCGGTGACGCAAGGATTCGTCGCCGCAATATTCTCGCAATAGCGCAGGTTGTTGTCGCGGTTGATTGTGTCGGGAAACAAAATGCCCGGCTCGGCGAAGTCGTAAGCCGATTGCATCACTGTGTCCCACAGTTGCGCTGCGGGCAGGCTGCGGTAAACCCACAGGCCGTCTTCGCGCTGGTAGGCACCCTTGGCCAGCAGGGCGTCGCCGGGCTTGGCGCGGTGCACTAGTTCCCAGTCGCCACCAGCCTCCAGCAATTGCATGAAAGCGTGCGGCACAGCCACCGACACATTGAAGTTGGACCAGCGCCCGGGCTTGCGCTTGGCGGTGATGAATTCGAGAACGTCGGGGTGGTCGATGCGCAGCACGCCCATCTGCGCGCCGCGCCGTGCGCCCGCGCTCTCCACCGTGGCGCAGGAATGGTCGAACACATCGATGTAGCTGCACGGCCCCGAGGCAATGGATGCAGTCGCGCGCACCTCTGCACCGCGCGGACGGATGCGCGAAAAATCGTAGCCGACACCGCCGCCGCGGCGCATGGTTTCGGCCGCTTCGCGAAGGGCTTCGTAGATGCCGGGGTAACCCTCTGCATCCACACCCTGAATGCTGTCTCCCACCGGCTGCACGAAACAGTTGATGAGCGTGGCTGACAGCGTGGTACCTGCCGCGCTCATGATGCGGCCCGCGCCTATTGCGCCAGCGCGCATGTTGGCGTGAAAAAGCTTTTGCCAGTGGGCTGGATCGGCCTCTACCGAAGCCAGGGCAGTGGCGACGCGGGCGAACAATTCATCGACATCGTTCTCGCCAGGTTTGAGGTATTCCTCGCGCAGCACATCGCGGCTGATGGGTTGAATAGCCAACTGGGCGGGTACTTCATCGCGCTTCATGCGGCTTGCTCCATCGAAACGCCGGCCGGCAAAATGCCGCCCAGCAACCACTGCATCAATTCATGTACCGGCCTGATCTGCTCGCCAAAGGGCAGACGCCCCGCGCCGCGAAAGAACAAGCCCTTGTCGGTATGGCCATCCAGCGCATGGCCCAGCGATTTGTCGATGCAAAACTGGCCCCATGCGGGATTGCCGTCGCGCAACCCGCAGTGTGCCAGACAATCGAACCACATGTTGCAGTGAGACTTTACGTGCGCATGCTGCTGCAGCCGTGGCTCCAGCCGCAGATACTTGGCAAGCCAGGGCGTGCGGACCGCGCGCGCGGGCAGGCCGGCCACGCTGGTGAATTCGACGATGTCCTCGGGTTTGGCCTGCGCCAGGATGCGTTTGAATTCGGGGTTGGCATCGCATTCGGTGGTGACGGCAAATGCGGTGCCCAATTGAACTGCCGAGGCACCCAGGCCTTGCAGTTCGCGGATGTCTTGCAGGCTGTTGATGCCGCCCGCGCAGATGAGCGGGATGCGCCCTTCGATGCCGCTGGCGCGAAAGAACGCCAGCACCTCGGGCAGCACCACATCGAATTCAAAACGCTTGTCGTTCAAATCGGCGATCTTGGCCGCGCCCAGGTGGCCACCGGCCAGGCGCGGATGCTCGATCACAATGGCATCGGGCAGCCGGCCTTTCTTTTCCCACTTGCGCACCAGCAATTGCACGCCACGTGCGTCGGACAAAATCGGAATCAGCGCGGCCTTGGGGAAATCGCGTGCCAGCTCAGGTAGATCAAGCGGCAGGCCGGCGCCCACCACCACCGCATCAATGCCGCATTCAAGGGCGCGGTGCACGTAGGCTTCGTACTCGCTCACCGCGCGCATGATGTTCACCGCAAGCAGACCGCGACCCTGAGACAAGGCCCGTGCCCGCGCGATCTCGCGGGCCAGCGCCACCAGGTTGGCTTCGTTGATCTTTTCCTTGGCAACTTCGCCATCCAGGTGCTCTGTCTGCGCCATCAGGTCGGGGTGGTGCCGGCGCAAGTCCACCGATGAAATCGTGCCCACACCGCCCAGCGCAGCCACTGTGCCTGCAAGCCCGCCAGCCGAGACGCCCACACCCATGCCGCCTTGCACCACGGGGATCAGTTCTTTGCCATTCAGGTGCCAAGGGCGCAGCCCCGATGCGCGCGCAAGACTCTTCAATTCTTCGGCCAATGAGACCGGCTCCGTCAACAAGGATTCGTGCATCGCGCTTTGATTCAGGTTGGTATGGCTCAGTGCCGTTGTCGGAGGCTACAGAAGCCGCAATGGAATCTCTTTGCCGTGGGTCAATAACAGGTGCTTCTCCTGTATTCAGTTATGTATTCATGGGTAACAACAGCACACCATTCGGTCTGAGCTCATGCGATCTGTTCGGGCTGAGCCAAAATATCCGTTCGGGCTGAGCCTGTCGAAGCCTTCTTGCTACGCCCGAAAAGTCTCTGCCAAGGCCCTTCGACCGGCTCAGGGCGAACGGGGATGGAGGTGCGTGAATTTCGCAAACATCAAGAATCAGCGCCTGGCAATTACCAAGAGGTTCTCCGCAACGCAAGCACTTTCCGTTCAACGCATCGCTGGGTTGGGCGTGGATGCCGCGTCATGGTCGTGGCGGCGGTTTGTCACCCTCGATCGCCACTCCCTCCACCACCGCTTGCCCCGCCAGCACGCGCATGTACTGATGCTGGGCGTTCGCCCGCGATTGCTGGGTGAGCTGGGTTGCAATCCGTGTCTGCACTTCCTCAAAGCTGGCTTGCCGGCCCTGTTTGCGGCCCAGCACCTCCAGAATGTGAAAGCCATAGCGGCTGTGTACCAGCCGTGGGTGCAGGCCGATGCCGCGCAAAGGGCTTTTTTGACGAAAGAGTTCGTTGGCCAGTTCGTCGGCGCAATCATGTGGGCCGAACCAACCCAGGTCGCCGCCCTCGGCGGAGCTGGGGCAGTCGGACAATTCATGAGCCAGCTCGTTGAATCGCTCGGGCTTCACATCGGCGCGGCTGAGCTCCTGCAGCGCGGCCTCTGCCCGCAACAGCAGCTTGTGCACGTCCACGCCATCGCCCATCGCAAACAAGATGTGCCGCGCATGGACCAGTCTTCCCTGCAGATATTGATCCTTGTGGGCCTTGTAGTGTTGCAGGCATTCCTGCGGCGTTGGGGCCGGCGCCTGGATCGATTCTTCCAGCATGCGCTGCACGATCTGCTGTTCTTCGGGGCAGAGGGTGGGCGCCTCCAGTACGGCTCGGCGCGGCAGCAAACCGCGCCGCACGGCCTCCTGGCGCAGCAGCTCGACATGGGCGCGCTCGCGCAGGGTGAGCGGGTCGGGCCGCTCGCCGGGCCGGTGCAATGCGATGCCGTTGATGCTGGCAATAGGCGGCTGCGGTTGGGCTGCGCCTGAGCCGCCGTGTTCGGCTAGGGTTGGGCAGCTCATGTGGCGCCCGCAAAGTCCGTTCTCCTGATCGCACCAGCGCAGTTGGCCGCCATCCATTTGGAGCGACCGACCTTGATGCAGGATTGAATGAGGAGGTGCAGCACGGGCATGGATGCAGTCTGCGCCAAAGGCGGTAGCAAAACTCTGATTTGCATCAGCTTTTGGTTCCGACGCAAACCACTCAGTTGCGCCCGTCGGCGGGTTTCGTGGCGAGAAACCTGCATTTCGTGGCCCAGACGGATGTGTTCGTGACTTCCTGCGATCCCAGGGTAGGGGCTTGTTCAATATCGAGGCGTCGCAAATTGGGCGGCGGGTTAGTTCGATGGAAGGATGGGAATATGCCGGGAACACCACGGGCGGATCAGGACCCGGCTGTGCCGCGACATGGCGCTGCAGTTAACGTCCTTCCCGCCCTTGCCGCCCTTACCGCGGCTGCAGCCCTTGTGGCTGATGCTGCCCCTGCTGCCGATGCAGCCGATGCGGGCAAGGCTGATGCAGAGAAGGCGGCGCAGGAAATCCTCAAGGCCCTTGGTGAAGCAAGAGTGCTTGATCTGAAGGCTAGGCAAGAGCTTGAGAGGGCCGAAGCAGCGCTGGCCAAGTTGGCGCAGGATCAGAAAAAGGATCCGGAGCAGGACTCGGCCGAGGCCGGGGCCAAGGCTGCCGGAGAGGCTTCGGAAAAGGCCGTCGAAGCTGCAAAGCAGAATGCAGACGAAGCGCGCCGGGCAGTCGATCTGGCCCGACTGAAGGCGCAGAATCTTGCGGACGAGACACGGGTGCGAGATCCGGAAATTGCCGATCGCATCCGTGCAGCCACAATCGATGCTGCTGACAAGTCACCCAAATCCCCCGAGTCTCCAAAGTCCCCCGACGCAGAGTCTCCAGCACCTGTACCCCCGACCAGTCCAGAAGCGTCAGAATCTCCCCCTGAATCCAAACCAAAGGGCCGTCTGGCCGCAGTCGGTGGGGCGAAGGGCCTTTCTGCGATGCTTATTGGGGTTGGTCTGGTCGGTATGGCCGTGGCCCCACCCATGGCGGCTGTTGTGCTCGTTGCTGGATTGGTATTGGGCGCGGTACAGGTCGCGAAAAGCGCCCGGGCGAGGAAGGCCGTCAAAGGGGTTTTCAAGAAACTCCGCGGTGGGGGTCGTGAGGCTGGACAGGGTGATCAACCAAGTCATGAGGCTGCAACGAAGACCGAACCGAAAGCAGGCGCTTCTGCTCCTGGAGCTTCTCCATTGCCAGCGCCAGGAGGTGATGCTTCTCGTGATGCAGCTGCCACAGCTCCCGTTCTTGGTGGTGCCGCTGCTCGTGCTGCCCTCTCCGCTGTTCCTTCAGCACAACCTCGCACAGGACCTGGCGTCGGACCGATCACCGGCCCGCTTGGCGGACGACCACCCCAGCCCAGAGCCGGCGAACCGGGCCACTTCACTGTGGTGGGCAACAGCACTAGACCTCCAGCCGCAGTACCACGCGTGGGCCCAAGGCGAGGGCTAGGCGGATGATGATGAACACCTAGCCCGACCCCAACCACCCTTCTCCACATCACCCCGCCCCGCCACTCACTTCACCAGCAGCACCGGCACTTCACTATCAGTCACCACGCGCTGCGCCACACTGCCCATCAGCGCGCGGCCGAACAGGCCGTGGCCGTGGGTGCCCATCACAATCATGTGCGCTTTCTCTTTGGTGCAGGCGCGGATTATTTCTTCGGTTGGTGAGCCAACCTTCCATCGGGCGGTAAAGCGCAGCTTGTGGCGCTTCAGAAAGGCTTCGATGGGTTTGAGCACCTTTTGCGCTTCGTCCTCGTGATAGGAGTTGACCGCAGCCGTGCCCAACAGGCCTTTGACACGCGGGGGCACCGGCGCCTGCACATGAAGTATCACGAACTCGTCTTCTGGGCCGGCCAGTGATTCGTGCGTCACCAGGAAGGCCAGCGCCTTCTTGGTGTACTTGCTGCCGTCGGCGGCGAAAAGTACTTTCATTCAGTTATCTCCGTCTTTTTATTAGCGCAGCACCAGCACCGGAATGACGCTGTGGGTCAGCACATGCTGGGTCTCGCTGCCCAGAAGGATGCGCTTGATGCCCTTGCGGCCGTGCGAGGCCATGACGATCAGGTCGGCTTTGGTCTTCTTGGCGGCGGACATGATGGCTTCGGCCACCAGATCAGAGCGCGAAACCAAGCCCTTGGCCTTGACGCCTTCTGATTGGGCCTGCTGCACGGCAGCGTCCACCACGGCCTGACCCTTGTCGGACCATTGTTTTTCGGTGCGGGCGATTTCCTGCATGGAGACAGTGACGCCGCCTTCAAAATAGCTCACCGGATAGCGCGGCACCACGTACAGCACGCTGACTTCGGCATTGATGGCGACCGCCAAGTCGATGGCGCTGCGCACCGCTTTTTTAGAGAGGGTGGAGCCATCGGTGGCGACGAGAATTTTGCTGTACATGGAATTTTCTCCGGGGTTGTTTAAGTTGAGCTTAGGCGCCCCATGATGGACGCCGTTTGATCTTTGTCAAGCGCATGGTAGCTCAGTGCACTTAGCCTTGGCCCAATGCAATCTGTCTGTCTTGCGCTTGATCCGGCTGTGCCTGACGCCAGCTTAGCCGCGCAAGCACCTTGGCAGGCGCTGGATGACGCGCCAGAGTGGGAAAGTTTTAGCAAGCCAGTTCCGGGGCGCGAGGGCTGGCATGAATCGTATCTGGCCATTCAAGGCATGCACTGCGCCGCCTGTGCACTCACTGTGGAAGACGCCTTGTCGCGCCTTCCCGGCGTGCAGGCAGTGCAGGTCAATGGCGCGAGCGCCACCGCGCGCTTGCAGTGGTCCAGCGCACACAGCAGCCCCTCGCAGTGGCTGCAGGCCCTGGAGCAGGCCGGCTATGGCGCAGTGCCCGCTGGCGACATGTTGGCGGCAGCGGTGCGCCGCAAGGCACAGCGCCTGCTCTTGTGGCGCTGGCTGGTGGCGGGCTTTTGCATGATGCAGGTGATGATGTATGCCACACCGGCCTATGTGGCTGAGCCCGGCGAGATCACGCCCGACATCGAATCGCTGCTGCGCTGGGCTTCGTGGGTGCTGACCCTGCCGGTGGTGTTGTTCGCCTGCTGGCCCTTTTTTGCTGCGGCCTGGCGCGATTTGCGCGGGCGGCGCATCGGCATGGATGTACCGGTGGCGCTGGGCATTGGCATTGCGTTCTTGGCCAGTTCGGCGGCCACCTTTGATCCGGCTGGTTTGCTGGGACGTGAGGTGTGGTTCGACTCGGTCACCATGTTTGTGTTCTTCCTGCTGTCGGGGCGCTTGCTGGAGCAGCGCCTGCGTGACCGCACCGCTGGCGCGCTGGAGGCGCTGATGCGGCGCTTGCCGCAAACCATTGAGCGTCAACTGGCTGACGGCCGCTTTGAGCGGGTGACTGTGCGCCGGCTGCGGGTGGGCGATGTGGTGCGCGTGCTGCCGGGCGAGGCGTTTCCGGCCGATGGCACGGTGCTGGCGGGCCGAAGCAATGTGGACGAAGCCTTGCTCACGGGTGAGGCAAACGCGCTGTTGCGTGGGCCCGGTGACGCGGTGATCGCGGGCAGCCATAACCTCAGCGCTGGCCTGATGGCGCGAGTGGACCGCGTAGGTGAGGACACGCGCTATGCAGGCATCGTCGCCCTGATGGAGCGCGCCAGCATGGACAAGCCACGGCTCGCGCAGATGGCTGATCGCATCGCTAGCCCGTTTCTGCTGGGGGTGTTGCTTGCCGCTGCAGGCGCCGCGCTCTGGTGGTGGCCGCTTGATCCCAGCCATGCGGTGAGTGTGGCGGTGGCCGTGCTGATCGTCACCTGCCCGTGTGCGCTGTCGCTGGCTACGCCGGCCGCCACTCTTGCTGCCGCAGGTGCGCTGGCGCGGCGCGGTGTGATGGTGCGCAGGCTGCAGGCACTGGAGGTTGGCGCTGCGGTAGACACGGTGATCTTTGACAAGACTGGCACGCTCACCCAAGACTGCATGGCACTGGTGGAAGTTCGCACACGCGCGGGTGTGGGCAAGGGCGAGGCATTGGCCATGGCGAGTGCCTTGGCGCGCATGTCGCTGCACCCGGTGTCGCGGGCCATCTCGGCGGCGGCGGGCGAGGGGGATGGGCTGCTGGTGCAGGAGGTGACGGAAGAGGTGGGGCGCGGTCTTGCTGGCTTGTTGCCCGCGCAGGGAATGCGACCCGCTCGCCATCTGCGCCTTGGCTCCTCAGCGCTTTGTGACGCACCGGCTGATGCTGCGGACTTCTCGGGGCAAGTGGTGCATCTGGCCGATGATGCGGGCTGGATGGCCAGCTTTGCGTTGGATGAGGCGGTGCGCGGTGATGCGCTCGGCGCGGTGAGTGCTTTGCGTGCTGCGGGGCTGCAGGTGCAGTTGCTCTCGGGCGATCGGGCCGACGCAGCGCAGCGCTTGGGCCGGCGCGTGGGCATCGAGTCAGCTCTGGGGTCCTGCACGCCGCAAGACAAGCTCGCACACCTGGGCCGATTGCAGCAGCAGGGCCATCGGGTGGCGATGGTGGGCGACGGCATGAACGATGGCCCGGTGCTGGCCCGCGCCGATGTGTCGGTGGCCATGGGCCAGGCCGTGCCGCTGGCGCAGGCGCAGTCTGATTTCGTGGTACTGGGTGGGCAGCTCAGTGCGGTGCCGGTGCTGTTGCACCAGGCCAGGCGCACCCAGCGCATCGTGCGCCAAAACCTGGGCTGGGCTGTTCTGTACAACGCCTTGTGCGTGCCACTTGCCGTGGCCGGCTACATGCCGCCCTGGTTGGCGGGGCTGGGCATGGCGGCGAGTTCCTTGCTGGTGGTGGCTAATTCTGCGCGGCTGGCGCGCTTGACTGCGCCGGTCGAGTCGGCGGGTAAATTGGCCGGCGCGGCATGGGTCGCGGCTCAGGCCCGTGATGACTATCAGAAATAAATCATGGACATACTTTTCCTTCTCATCCCCCTGTCAGTCGCGCTGGCCTTGTTGATCCTGGGCGCACTGGGCTGGGCGGTCTGGCGTGGGCAATTCGATGGTGTAGAGGCCGAGGGCGAGCGCATTCTCAAGTCGGATTGATTTTCGTCAAGGCGCTCATCCGCAAAGCGGCGGACACTGAGGCGGTCGCGACATAAGAGGTGAATTCAATGAACAACAAGCCCGCCGAAGCTGCTTTGTACAACGACACAGTTGTCAGGCAGTTCTCGTTGATGGCCGTGGTCTGGGGTGTGGTGGGCATGCTGGTGGGGGTGATCATCGCCGCGCAGCTTGCATGGCCCGAACTGAACTTCGGCATCCCCTGGCTCAGTTACGGGCGGCTGCGGCCGCTGCACACCAACGCGGTGATCTTCGCCTTTGGTGGCTGCGCGCTGTTCGCCACCAGCTACTACGTGGTGCAACGCACCTGCCATGTGCGCCTGTTCGCGGGCAAGCTGGCCTCATTTACTTTCTGGGGCTGGCAGGCGGTGATCCTGGCCGCAGCCATCAGCTTGCCGATGGGCTACACGTCAGGCAAGGAATACGCCGAACTCGAATGGCCGATCGACATTCTCATCACGCTGGTGTGGGTGTCGTACGCGGTGGTGTTCTTCGGCACCATCGGCACGCGCAAGATCCGCCACATCTATGTGGCCAACTGGTTCTACGGCTCGTTCATCCTGGCTGTGGCCATCTTGCATCTGGTCAACAGCGCGGCCATTCCGGCCGGCTGGATGAAGTCCTACTCAGCCTACGCCGGCGTGCAAGACGCCATGATTCAATGGTGGTACGGCCACAATGCGGTGGGCTTCTTTCTCACGGCCGGCTTCCTGGGCATGATGTATTACTTCATCCCCAAGCAGGCTGAGCGGCCGGTGTACAGCTACCGCCTGTCCATTGTTCACTTCTGGGCGCTGATCTTCACCTACATGTGGGCCGGCCCACACCATCTGCACTACACCGCGCTGCCAGACTGGACGCAATCGCTTGGCATGGTGTTCTCGCTGATTCTGCTGGCGCCTAGCTGGGGCGGCATGATCAACGGCGTGATGACGCTCTCAGGTGCCTGGCACAAGCTGCGCGACGACCCTGTGTTGCGCTTTCTCATCGTCTCCTTGTCCTTCTACGGCATGAGCACCTTTGAAGGGCCGATGATGTCCATCAAGACCGTCAACGCCTTGTCGCACTACACCGACTGGACAGTGGGCCACGTGCACTCCGGCGCGCTGGGCTGGGTGGGCTTGGTTTCCATGGGCTCGCTCTACTATCTCATCCCGCGCCTGTTCGGCCAGAAGAAGATGTACTCGGTGCCGGCCATCGAGCTGCACTTCTGGGTGGCCACCATCGGCATCGTGCTGTATATCGCCGCGATGTGGATCGCCGGCGTGATGCAGGGGCTGATGTGGCGCGCCATCAATGCCGACGGCACGCTCACCTACACATTTGTCGAATCAGTCAAGGCCACCTATCCCTTCTATGTGATCCGTGTGCTGGGCGGCTTGCTGTATTTGTCGGGCATGCTGATCATGGCCTGGAACACCTGGATGACAGTGGCGCGCGGCTATTCAGTGCGGGTGCCAGTTGCCACACCCGCCGCAGCCTGAACAGGAACACAAGATCATGAGCGACAACAACACATCGGCTGGCGGCTTCTCGCACGAGAAGGTCGAGACCAACAACCTTCTGATGATCGTGCTGATTTTGCTGGTCATCGCTGTCGGCGGGCTGGTGGAGATCGTGCCGCTGTTCTTCCAGAAGAGCACCACCCAGGCAGTGCAGGGCCTCAAGCCCCTCACCGCGCTGCAGCTTGCCGGGCGCGACATCTACGTGCGCGAGGGTTGCTACAACTGCCACTCGCAGATGATCCGGCCCTTCCGGGCTGAGACGCTGCGTTACGGCCATTATTCGGTGGCCGGTGAGTTTGTGTACGACCATCCTTTCCAGTGGGGCAGCAAGCGCACTGGCCCCGACCTGCACCGGGTGGGTGGCAAGTACAGCGACGAGTGGCATCGCACGCACTTGATCAATCCGCGTGACGTGGTGCCTGAGTCAAACATGCCGGCCTACCCCTGGCTTGAAAAGGACCAGGTGGACGCCGCCAGCATGCCAGCCCACCTGAAGGCCCTGCGCACAGTGGGCGTGCCCTATACCGATGCGGAAATCGCCGCAGCCTCGCAGGATGTCAAAGGCAAGACCGAGATGGAAGCGCTGATCGCCTACCTGCAGGTGATGGGCCGGTCTTTGAAGTAAGGCAGGAGGAACAAATGGACATCACCACCTTGCGCATTCTGGGCACCTTGCTGTGCTTTGGCACCTTCCTTGGCATTGCCTGCTGGGCCTATGCCCGCCGCAACCGCGAGCGCTTCGATGAAGCGGCCCGCATCCCTTTCGATCAAGACTGAGCGGACACTGATCATCATGAGCGACTTCACTGGTAATTTCTGGTCGGTCTATGTGGCTGCGCTGACCATCATCAGCATCCTGGCATGCCTGCTCTTGCTGTGGATCACCGCGCGCAAGAAGATCGCGCGCCAGGACGACAACACCACCGGCCATGTCTGGGACGGCGATCTTCGCGAGATGAACAACCCGCTGCCGCGCTGGTGGATGTGGCTGTTCGTCATCACCATCGTCTATGGCCTGCTCTACCTGGTGGCATATCCCGGTTTGGGGTCCTACCCCGGCAAGTTGGGCTGGAGCACCAGCGAAGAGTACAAGAGTGAGATTGACGAAGCCAACAAGGAACTCGCTCCCCTCTACGCCAAGTTCGCGGCGAAGAAAGCCGAAGAGCTGGTGGCCGACCCCAACGCAATGGCCATTGGCGAGAGGCTGTTTATGAACAATTGCTCGCAGTGCCACGGCTCGGACGCGCGTGGCAGCAAGGGCTTTCCTAACCTGACCGACACCGATTGGCTGCACGGCGGCGCGCCGGAGAAAATCGCCGAGACCATTCTGAAGGGCCGTCGCGGCCAGATGCCGCCGATGGCCGCCGCAGTGGGCACGCCCGACGAGGTTAAGAACGTGGCTCACTATGTGATGAGCCTATCGGGCAGTCCGCATGATTCGCTGCGGGCCCAGTTAGGTAAGGCCAAGTTCACAGCCTGCGCCGCCTGCCATGGCATGGACGGCAAGGGCAACCAGGCCCTGGGCGCGCCCAACCTCAGCGACGACATCTGGCTGCATGGCTGGGGCGAGCAAGCCATCATTTCGATGGTCAACAGCGGCAAGATCAATGAAATGCCTGCTCAGGAGGGCAAACTGACCGAAGCGCAGATTCATGTGCTGGCTGCTTATGTGTGGGGACTCTCACGCAAGCCGGCAATTGCCAAACCGTAAAGCATGTTTCGTGTCACAGCCTCGCCCTGTCAGCAAAGTCATACCTATTGTTCCCGCACCTCAGGGCGAGGAGGGCGGGTCGCTGTACGAAGCGCACAAGAAAATCTACCCGCGTGAGGTGACTGGCCAGTTTGCCAATTGGCGGTGGGGCATGGTCTGGCTTACACAGATCATTTTCTACGGCCTGCCCTGGCTGGAGTGGGGTCAGCGTCAGGCGGTGCTCTTCGATCTGGGTGCGCGGCGTTTCTACATTTTCGGGCTGGTGCTGTACCCGCAGGATTTCATCTATCTCACCGGGCTGCTGGTGATTAGCGCGCTGTCGCTTTTCTTGTTCACCGCCTTGGCCGGGCGTCTGTGGTGCGGCTTTGCCTGCCCGCAGACGGTCTACACCGAAATTTTTCTCTGGATCGAGCGCAAGGTCGAGGGCAATCGGGTTGCCCGCATGCGCCTAGACGCGGCCCCCATGTCTGGCGCCAAGCTTTCACGAAAGTCGTTCAAACATTTTCTTTGGGCAATGCTTGCACTGTGGACCGGCTTTACCTTTGTGGGCTACTTCACACCCATCCACGAGTTGGGTGTGGAGTTTGTGCAGTTGCGCATGAGCTCATGGGAAATGTTCTGGGTGTTCTTCTACGGTTTCGCCACCTATGGCAATGCCGGCTTCATGCGCGAGCAAGTGTGCAAGTACATGTGCCCGTACGCACGGTTCCAGAGCGCGATGTTCGATCGCGACACGCTCATCGTGAGTTACGACGTGCAGCGCGGCGAGCCGCGCGGGTCGCGTTCGCGCAAGGCCGACCCTGCCGCATTGTCGCTGGGTGACTGCATCGATTGCGGCCTGTGCGTCCATGTGTGCCCCACTGGCATCGACATCCGCAAGGGACTTCAGTATGAGTGCATAGGCTGCGCTGGTTGTGTGGACGTGTGCGACAGCGTCATGGACAAGATGAACTACCCGCGTGGGCTGATCCGATTCACCACGGAGAACGCGCTGACAGCAGGATGGACCCGGCCGCAGATGTGGCGGCGCGCCCTGCGCCTGCGGGTGCTGGTCTATGGCGCCATACTGCTCGCGCTGTGCACGGCCTTGCTGGCCAGCCTGGTCGTTCGCACGCCGCTGAAGGTGGATGTGGTGCGCGACCGCGCGGCGCTCTCGCGCATCGTGGCCGGTGGCCGGCTGGAGAATGTCTATCGTCTGCAGATCATGAACGCCACTGAAATGCCGCAGCGTTATCGCATCTCCGCGCGCGGGATGGATGGGCTGGTCGTGGCCTCGGACGCCGAGGTGAGTGTAGGCGCGGCCGAATCGCGATGGGTGGCGGTGCGCCTGCAAATCGAGTACGGTTCAGCCAAGCCGGGTTCACATCCGATTGCCTTCGACATTGGCAATCTGGCGGGCGACTCAGCGGGTGATTCCCATGTGCGTGAGAAATCGGTTTTCTTGGTGCCCAGATGATATGAGGACGTCTAGATGAACAATTCACATCCCCCCAGCGCCCCTTGGTGGAAGTATGGCTATGTGTGGCTGGTGATCGCAGGCCCTGTGGCCGTGGTGATCGCAGGCTTCGTCACGCTGTGGATCGCCGTGAGTCATCCCGATCCAGTGCTGGAGAAAGACTATTACCGTCGCGGCCTGGACATCAACAAGACACTGGCCGCAGACAAAGACCTGCTGCCCGCAGTGCAGGGGCGCAATCACGCGGCAACTGCACCACCGGCGCGCTGAGCCCGCCCAACTACAAGGAGACAAGCCATGTGGAGCCTGAAACTGATGCGGGTCGTGTGGCCTGCCTTCTTGTCGGCGTGCGTGCTGGAGCTGGTGGTCTTCGCCATGGTGGACCCACACGATTTGCACTGGGGCGGTCAGGCATTGCCCTTGTCGCGCCAGGGGGTGTATACGCTTAGCTTCTTTGTGTTCTGGGCCATTAGCGTTGGCTCAAACGCGCTCACCGCGCTGCTGTGCACGCCGCCGGTGGAGGTGAACATCTGCGGCCCCGCGGGTGGGGAGCGACCGGAGGGTTGTCCGCAGCGCTGATGCCTGTGAAAACAACTGAGCTGCAGGGCCTGAGTCAGGAGGAGGCGGCGCGCCGCCTCGCTGCCGATGGCCCCAATGCCATGCCAGGCAGCGAGCCCAAGCCCTTCTGGCGCATTGTGGTCGATGTGCTGGCCGAGCCGATGTTCTTGATGCTGCTGGCAGCGGGGTGCGTGTATCTGCTGATTGGCGATGCGGCCGAAGCGGTGTTTCTCTTGGTCGCGGTGTTCGCTGTGATCGGCCTGACACTGGTGCAAGAGCGCAAGACCCAGCGCGCACTGGAGGCGCTGCGCGATCTTTCATCGCCCAGGGCCTTGGTGATTCGCGAAGGCGTAGAGCAACGCATCGCAAGCGGCCAGGTGGTGCGCGGTGATCTGCTCATACTGCGCGAGGGAGACCGCGTGCCGGCCGATGCAGTGTTGCTGCAAGGCCAGGTCAGTACGGACGAGTCCTTGCTGACCGGCGAAGCGGCTGCGCAGCACCGGCTGCCTGCCGCAGATGATGTGCCCATGGGTGAGCCCGGCGTGGAAGGTAGCCCATTCGTGTTTGCCAGCACCTTGGTCACGCAAGGCGTAGGGATGGCCCGTGTGCGTGCCACCGGCATGAACACCGCGGTGGGCCACATCGGGCAGGCCTTGGCGTCCACCACGGAGGTCACCTCGGAGCTGCAACGGGGCTCGCGGCGGGTGGTGCGATGGATGGCCATCGCCGGGCTTGTGCTGGCTGTCTCGCTGGTCTTGCTGGCCTGGCGCTGGGACGGACGGCCTCTGCTGGAGAGCCTGCTGCTGGGCATCGGCCTTGCCATGGCCATCCTGCCCGAAGAGATACCGGTGGTGCTCACCGTGTTCCTGGCATTGGGTGCGTGGCGTTTGTCCGCGCAAAAGGTGTTGACGCGGCGGGTGCAGGCGGTGGAAGCCCTGGGCGCGATCACCCTGCTGGCAGTGGACAAGACAGGCACCCTGACGCAAAACCGTATGCAGGTGGCACAGCTTCGCGCGCAAGGTGATTGCTTTGCAGACGGCGCCGATGCGCCATTGCCTGAAGCCTTTCATGAGCTGGCGGAGTTTGCCCAGCTGGCCACACCGGCCGATCCTTTTGATCCGATGGAGAAGGCGATTCGTCAGTTCGTTGGGCGCCACCTCAGCGGCACCGAGCATGTACACGGCGACTGGACACCCGAGCAGCAGTATCCGCTGTCGCCTGAAATTTTGGCGATGACGCACGTGTTCCCCGTGGCTTTGCCGCAGCAGCACTTGCTGGCCACCAAGGGCGCGCCCGAGGCAGTGGCCGATTTATGCCACTTGGACGAAGCAGCCCGCGCGCGGGTGCATGCCGATGTGGCGCAGATGGCCGCGCGCGGCCTGCGTGTGCTGGCGGTGGCCAAGGGCCGATGGAAGGGGCAAGACTGGCCCAAGAGTCAACATGACTTCGACTTCAGTTTCCTCGGCCTTGTCGGGCTGATTGATCCGCCGCGCCCGGAGGTGCCTGCCGCTTTGCGAGCCTGCCGCGAGGCGGGCATACGCGTCATCATGATGACGGGCGACCACGCAGCCACGGCTCAAGCCATTGCACAACAGGTTGGCCTGGCGGTGGATGCACAGGTGCTGACCGGGCCGCAAGTTGACGCGATGGACGACGCGCGACTGCGTGAGCGCCTGGCCACGGTGGACATCTGTGCACGCCTGGTGCCGGTACAAAAGCTGCGCCTGGTGCGGCTCTTGCAATCGATGGGCGAAGCCGTGGGCATGACTGGCGACGGCGTGAACGACGCACCCGCGCTCAAGGCCGCGCATGTGGGCATCGCCATGGGCGAGCGCGGCACCGACGTCGCGCGCGAGTCCGCCGCCATTGTGCTGCTGGACGACAGCTTTGCCAGCATCACCACCGCCATCGGGCAAGGCCGGCGCATTGACGACAACATTCGCACGGCGGTGCGCTTTATTTTCGGGGTGCATGTGCCGGTGATTGCGCTGGCGCTGGTGCCTGTGCTGATGCACTGGCCGGTGCTCTTGATGCCAGCGCAGATCGTGCTGTTCGAACTCATCATTGATCCGGCCTGCTCCGTGGTGTTCGAGGCCGAACCGGCAGCGGCCGATGTGATGAAGCGGCCACCGCGTGATGCGGCTGCATCGCCGTTTGCGCGCACCAATCTGGCGATGGGTGTGCTCCAAGGGGCGGGCCTGGCGATCGCGATGTTGGTCTCGTGCCACTTCATGGTTCAGGCGGGCTGGGCGGCGCAAGAGATTCGCACGGTGTCGTTTCTCTCGCTGGTGGTTGGCGTGTTTCTGCTGGTGTGGGCCCAGCGCGCACGCAAGGAGCGAAGCGGGAACGATCGGCCCGTGCACAACCCCTGGCTCGGTCGGCTGATTCTGGCGGTGCTGGTCATGCTGGCACTGGCGCTGGGCGTGCCCTGGCTGCGCCAGGTCATGGGGTTTGCCATGCCGCAGGCAAGCTCGGTGGCGGTGATCGCTGCTGTGGTGGTGGTGTCGGCGCTGTGGCTGGCCGTGCTACGCCTACTCATGCCCGCAGGCGCTGTTTGCAAGCGAGTTTGAGTTGGGTCAATGCCGCGACATCCCGCCTGACCTAAGGTGGGCTGCTTGCAGGAGTTGTCGTGGCCGCTTTGTTTGCTGATCGTGCTGCCGCGGGCCGCGTATTGGCGGACCGCCTGCGTGCCTATGCCGGTCGGGCTGACGTGGTGGTGGCGGCGCTCGCCTGCGCCGGCGTGCCGGTGGCCTGCGAAGTCGCTGCCTTGCTGAGCGCTCCGCTGGAACTGATGCCGGTGCGTCGCCTGTGGGTTCCCGGCCAGGTCGGGGTATCGATGGGCGCGATGGTCAAGGGCGCAGTTCATGTGGATGGCAAGGTCTTGCTGCGCCATGGCGTGAGCGCGCTGCAACTGGACAAGGTGATCTCTACCGAAACGGTTGAGCTATTGCGCCGCGAGGCGATGTTCCAGGGCGTGCACGATTCGCAGTTGCTGGAAGGGCGCATCGTCATCGTGGTGGACGATGGCATCGCCACGGGAGCCACCATGTCAGCGGCACTCAAGGCATTGCGCCAAGCCAAACCGGCCTGGGTGGTGGTGGCGGTGCCGGTGGCGCCGGCGCGCGCGCAGGATCGCATCGATCCGGCAGCAGACGAATTCGTGTGCTTGGAAAGCCCCGCCAATTTTGACGGCATCGCTTCATCGTATGCAGACTATCGAACAGTGACCGACGAGCAGGTGCGCCGTATGGTCGAACTCGGGAGGCGGCTATTTTGAGCCGCGTCAATTCTTGGCGTGCTTGACTCTGGTCAAGTCGGGCTGGTCGTGACGCGCCCAAAGTAAGAGTATGAGATCAGGTATCTTCGCGGCGGCTTTTGCCTGCACCATGCTGTGTTCTTGCGGCACCTTGCTGCCCAGCGGCAGCATGGACACGCCCGCCGGCTTCACCAGTTTCGAGCAGGCACAGACTGCGGTGCAACGGATCGTCGCACTGCAAACGCCCACCTCGGAACTCAAGGGCCTTGGCTTCGACCCTGCCGGTCGCAACGTCACCTTGATTCCCTACCCAGACATCGTGGGCCGCCTCGCGCCGCATCCGGGCGTGCCCTTTGACAAGCTTGACGTGGGCATTCGAAAGTGCATTGAAGCGCAGTCCGCCTGTCGGGGTTATCTGTTCCACTTCGAGCGGCAAGACCGCAAGCGCGCCGGCAGTTTCTGGTTGGACTTTCTCAATATTCGTCGCACCACTTACGTCAGCGGCTGGGTGTTCGACGCGCTTATTGTTGTGACCGACGGAACAGTGCTGTTTCGCAACTTCGCGGGACAGGCGAGCACCGATCGTGTCGAGCGACAGTTCAATCCGCTGGGTCCGTTCCAGCCGGCTGGAGAATCAGCAGGGTCGGTGTTGATTCACTGATTCGCAATGAAAGTCAGACCGACGATGCCTGCATTTTTCTGATGTAAGTTGCGGTAAATCAAGACCTGTCATACTGAAAGCGTGCAAGCGAAACCTACGAATTTCGAAATGACAGGGCTGGGCTCGGACCCCGCCAACGCCGCCGCGTTATTGGCTGGAGTGCTCGACTCTGCCATGGACGCCATCATCACCATGGATGGGCAGCAGCGCATCACTTTGTTCAATGGCGCAGCCGAGAAGATCTTCGGTTGGCCGCGTGATCAGGTACTGGGCCAATCGCTTGACAAGCTCATGCCCCCACGCTTTCGGTCCGGACATGCACAGTTCGTGGATCGCTTTGGCCGCACTGGTGTCACCTCGCGTCGCATGGCTGGGCTGACGGTGGTTCACGGCCTGCGCGCCGACGGCCAGGAGTTTCCGCTGGATGCGTCCATCTCCCAGCTCGACACACCTCAAGGCAAGCTCTACACGGTGATCCTGCGCGACGTGACCGAGCGGGTCAAGGCGCAGGAAGAGCGCACCGAGCTGGCTGCGGCCGCGCATGCGATTCGCGAAGAAGAAAAAGCCCGAGTGGCGCGCGAGCTGCATGATGAGCTGGCCCAGTCACTCACTGCCTTGAAGATGGACGCGATCTGGGTGCGCGACAGGGCAGCGCAGGCAGGCACACCGGTGGCAGACAAATTGACCGGCATGGTGGCGATGATCGATGATGCGGTTGCATCGACCCGGCGCATCGCTGCCGATCTGCGCCCCATGCTGCTTGATGATCTGGGCCTGGTGCCGGCCATTGAGTGGCTGGTTGGCAATTTCACTCAACGCAGCGGTGTGGCGGCCGATGTGGACGTGCATGAAGAGCTGGATTTGCAAGAGCCCTATGCCACGGCGGTCTTTCGGATTGTTCAGGAGTCGCTGGTCAATGTGGCCAAGCATGCGGCCGCCAGCCAAGTGCATGTGGCGATAGAAAGAGTGGGTGACGAGGTGACGCTGTCGGTGCGCGACAACGGATGCGGATTCGTGGTGAATACGCCGCGCAAGCCGCAATCGCTCGGAATCATGGGCCTGAAGGAACGAGCGCATTTGCTCAGTGGCAATGTCGAAATCCAGAGCGAGCCCGGCAAGGGCACGCTGGTGCAGGTGCGCATTCCGCTGCGCCAGGAAGGCGCTGCCCCATGACGCGGCTGGTGATTGCGGATGATCACGCAATTGTGCGTGAAGGCCTCAAGCGCATTGTGTCCGAGGTGGCCGACATGCAGGTGGTAGGCGAGGCGGCCGACGGCTTGCAGGTGATGCACTGTGTGCGCGAACTTGAGTTCGACGTGCTGATCCTGGATTTATCCATGCCCGGTCGCAGCGGCATGGAGACCATCAAGCTGGTGCGCGCCGAAAAGCCCAGAATTCGCATCCTGGTGCTAAGCATGCATCAGGAGTTGCAGTATGCGGTGCGCGCCATCAAAGCGGGGGCCAGTGGTTACCTGACCAAGGAGAGCGCGCCGGATCAGCTTGAGCAGGCGATACGCAAGATTGCGGCCGGCGGCGCCTATGTGAGCGCCGAAGTGGCCGAGCAACTGGCATTGGGTGCCATGCCCGGCAATGAAGGGCATCCGCATGAAAGTCTGTCTGACCGCGAGTTCGAGGTGTTCCAGCGTTTGGTGGCCGGTGACTCTGTGACGGACATCGCGCTCAAGCTCAATCTCTCGGTCAAGACCGTCAGCACCCACAAGGCCAACCTCATGCGCAAGATGGGCCTGAACAACAGCAGTGAGCTGGTGCGCTACGCGCTCAAGCACGGGCTGGCAGACTCCCTCGATTCCTAATCGCCTGACGCTTGACCGCAGTCAAGGGGGGCGGCCTCGCCCAGGCCTAAGCTTCGCGCATCGCATGATGTCAAGGAGAGCCGATCATGAAAGAGTCTTTTACACAAATCCTGGTTCACCTGGACGCCGCCCCTGGCGCCTCGCACCGACTGGAAGTGGCGCGAAGCATCGCGCAGACTCAAGGGGCCGCAGTGACGGCCTTGTACGCGGTCACTCCCGCTTTGCTGGTGGTGCCATTCGCGCCTGAGGCCGGGCCAAGTGTGGCCTCGGCCTTGCAGGCGATCGACGATGAGCGCCGCGACGCGGCCCGCGCACTATTGGAAGCTGGCTTGTCCACGCCCGGTGTGCATGCGCAATGGGCTGAGGTGCGCGACTATCCAATCGTGCCGGCCTTTGCCCGGCAGGCGCTGTATGCCGACTTGCTGGTGCTGGGCCAGAGCAACCCCGAGCTGGCATCGACTGGCGTGCCATTTGATTTCCCGGAGACGGTCATGGCATCAAGCGGCAAGGCGGCGCTGGTTTTGCCGTACGCAGGTGGCAGCTCGAAGTTGGGTCACAACATCGTGATCGCATGGAAACCCACCCGCGAGGCCGCGCGCGCAGTGAGCGCGGCATTGCCGCTGCTGCAGCGTGCGCGCAAAGTGCATGTGCTTTCATGGGCCGAAAGCGATGACGGCGTGGGCGGATCGCACCTGAGTCTGGACGCCTACCTCAAGCTGCGTGGGATCGATCCGACCTGGCACCGCCAAGCCGGGCCGGAGCCGGATTTCCTGGGCGAGCTGCTGCTCTCGCGCGCCTTCGATCTGGGTGCCGACTTACTGGTGATGGGATGCTACGGTCACAGCCGTGCGCGCGAGTGGGTGCTGGGCGGCACATCTCGCACAGTGCTGCGTTCCATGACCCTGCCGGTGCTGATGGCACATTGAGGGCTTGCGCGGCGCTGATGGAGTTTCCCAGTTCAGGTTGAACTCAGCTCGAACCGATATTGGCTGCGTTGCGCGTGGTTGAAAGTGTCGTGAATCAGGAAACCCTCAACACCGTCGGTCCTCTATAAGCGAAGCCAGCAGCTTGGAGATTTGCGCGCCAGTGTCCTGCTCAAAGAATTGCGGTGGCAGTTGCTGCACCGCGCTGCGCACGAGGCGCTCTACGCGGCGGGCCAGGCCGTATCTGCGGCGCGCCAGATTGACCTGCGCATACTGGCCGCTTTCGCGAATCCATTCCAGGTGCTTGTCGATCTGCTGGGACAACTGCGCGATGGAGTCTGGCTTGGTGTGCGAGGTGAGCACCACTGGCGGCACCCAGCCTTGCCCGTTCTTTTGTGTGAGCGCAATAATGCGCCGCACCTCGGTCGCCATTTTCGCCGCCGATGGCATGTCGCTCTTGTTGATGGCGAAGATGTCAGCCATCTCCATGATGCCGGCTTTCATCGCCTGGATCACGTCGCCTGAATCGGGCGGAATCACCAGCACCAGCGTGTCCACTTGGCTCTTGGCGGCGGTCTCGGCCTGGCCGACGCCGACAGTTTCGACGATCACCTCGTCAAAGCAGAAGCGATCCATGGTGTCGAGCAACTCCGGCAGGTTGTCGGTGAGTCCGTCGGAGGTGGTGCGCGATCCGAACGATCGGATGTAGAGATTCTCCGAGCCGGCCAGGTCGTCCATGCGGATGCGGTCGCCCAGAATCGCGCCGCCGGTCTTGGGGCTGCTTGGGTCAATGGCCAGTACGCCCAGTCGCCCGCCGTGCAGCCGGTGCATTGCCAGGCGCCCGACCAGCGTGCTCTTGCCGGCGCCGGGCGCGCCTGTCACGCCGATGCGACGCGCGGGCGTCCCGCCAGTGGGTGGCGTATCGTCGGCGGCGGCCGCGGCCCCCAGGTTGGCAACGCGGGTCAATGCCAGGCCCAGGGCCCGTCGGTCCAGTGGCGTCGGATTCACTTTCGACATGCGTCCAGGATCTGCTCCCGATGTTCATTGAGCAAGGGAGGCGGGCCGTAGGTGGGAGTGGAGTCGCTGAACTTGATGGGGCTGCCCACCGCGCGAAGGCGCAGGGCTGGATCGCCAAGTTGCACAACCAGTTCGCGCTCGGCGGCGAGTTTGCTGGATAAGGCCGCATCGAGCGTGCCGATTTCCGCGACCACAACACCCAGTGGCTCAAGACGGGCGACCCAGTTGCATGCGGTGTCGGTCGCGAGCACCTGCGCGATGTCCTTGAGCACCCGCTCACGGTTGGACCGGCGCCCGGTCATATTGGCATAAACAGGGTCGGTGATCCATTCGGGGCGACTGACTTCGCCGCAGAATTTCTCCCAGAACTGATCGTGCGTGATGAACAGCGTGAGCCAGCCGTCGGCAGTCGGGAAAATCTGCGCGGGCACGATGTAGGGGTGCGCGGAATTGGCGAAGCGCTCGGGCATCTCGCCCGCATTGAGCCAGGCAGCGGCCAGGTAATTGAGTTGCGAGAGCATGGCGTCGTACATCGACACGTCCACCTGCCCGCCCTGACCTTGCACGATCTTGGCGAGCAAGCCCACGGCGGCGACCAGCCCGGCGGAGTTGTCCACTGCGGAGTAGCCGGCCTTGGTTGGCGGCGCCGTAGGGTCGCCGGTGAGTGACATGACGCCGGTCATGGCCTGTATCACGTAGTCATAGGCCGGCCGATTGGCGTGCGAGCCATCCAGGCCGTAGCCAGTGAGAGCCACGCAGACCAGTTTGGAGTTGACGGTCTTCAAGGCGTTGTAGGTCAGGCCCAGCTTCTTGATGGCGCTGGGGCGCAGATTGGTGATGAGGGCATGTGAGTTGCGCGCAATGCGGTGCAGGTCTTCGCGCCCCTGCGGGCTGCCCAAGTCCAGCACGATGCTTTTCTTGCTGCGGTTCAGGCTGGCGAAATACGCGTTGTGATCGCCAATGCGGTGTGGGCTGATGCTGCGTGCGATGTCGCCCTCGGGCGGCTCGATCTTGACGATCTCCGCACCCAGATCGGCCAGCACCTGGCCGCAATAAGGGCCGGCCAGCATGTGGCCGATCTCGATGATGCGTATGCCTTGCAGCGGCCCGCTCATGCGAGTGCCTTTGCCAGGGCGCTGACGACATCGTCCAGGTGCATGTCGGCGGTGTAGACGCCGGCCACACCCAGGTCGCGCAACTCCTGCTGGTCTTCGCGCGGTATGGTGCCGCCCACAAACACCTTGATGTCGTCGGCGTTCAGATCGTGCAGGCGCGCGAACACATCGCCAACCAACTCTTTATGGCTGCCCGACAGAATGCTCAGGCCCAGCGCGTCCACGCCTTCGTCCACCGCCACGCGGGCAATCTGCTCGGGGCTGCGACGCAAGCCGGTGTAGATGACTTCTGCGCCCGCATCGCGCAGGGTCAGAGCAATGATCTTGGCGCCGATGTCGTGCCCGTCGAGGCCTGGCTTGCCAATGAGGATGCGCTTGCCCGCGAGCGGGCGTTGGTCTGGATTGTTCATAGGTTCACCGGCTCCTGAAATTCGCCCCATTCATTTTTGAGCGCCGCCACCATTTCGCCCACGGTCGCATAGGCATGGCAGCCGTCGACCAGGTAGGGCATGATGTTCTCGCGGTCGTTGCGGGCCGCTTCGGACAGACGCACAAGGCATTTGTCGACCTCGGCTTGATTGCGGGTGTCCAGCACGCGCTCGAATTTTTCAAGAGCGCGTTTGGCGATGGTGGGGTCGAGCTTGAAGACTTCGCCCACGGCGATTTCCTCATTCTCGCGGCGGAAGTGGTTTTGCCCAACGATGACGGTTTCACCTGAGTCGACTTTGCGCTTGCGCTCCAGGCCGCGTTCGGCCAGGCGCATCTGGATCCAGCCGTCCTCTATGGCGCGAATGACGCCGCCGTAGGCATCGATCTCGCCCATGACCTTGGTGATCTCCGCTTCCATGCGGTCGGTGTGCTGCTCCAGAAAGTAGCTGCCGCCCAGTGGGTCGACGGTGCGGCCGATGCCGCTCTCAAAGCCAATGATCTGCTGCGTGCGCACCGCCAGCTCTGCCGATGTTTCAGTGGGTATCTGAAAGGCTTCGTCGAATGCGCAGGTGAAGATGGACTGTGCGCCGCCCAACACTGCGGCCATGGTCTCCACCGCCACGCGAATCACATTGTTATAGGGCTGGGGCGCGATCAGTGATGAGCCGCCGCACACCACACCAAAGCGGAAGTGCTGGGCCTTGGGGTCTTGTGCGCCGTAGCGCTCTTTCATCAGCTTGGCCCACAGGCGTCGGCCCGCGCGGAACTTGGCGATCTCGTCGAAGAAGTCCATGTGGACATAGAAGAAGAACGAGAGGCGTTTGGCAAACTTCTCCACGTCGCCCCCGCGTGCCTGCAACTCATCGACATACGCCAGGCCATTGGCCAGGGTGTAGGCCATCTCCTCGGCGGCAGTGGAGCCGGCGTCGCGCACATGGGCACCGGCGATGCTGATCGGGTTGAAGCGCGGTGAGGCGTCGTTCGAGTAAAGAATGGAGTCGGCCACCAGCCGCATCGAAGGCTTGACCGGAAATATCCAGGTGCCGCGCGCAACGTACTCCTTGAGGATGTCGTTTTGGATGGTGCCGGTGAGTTTGTCACGCGGCACGCCCTGCTTGTCGGCCACCGCCAGGTACATCGCGTAGATGATGGCTGCCGTGCCATTGATGGTGAAGGAGGTGGAGATCTTGGAAAGGTCAAGGCCTTGAAACAGAATCTCGGCCTCGCTCAGGTTGGACAGCGAGACACCGACCTTGCCGATCTCCGAGCGTGCCATGGGATGCGTGGGGTCGTAGCCGCATTGGGTGGGCAGATCGAGCGCGACAGACAAACCAGTCTGGCCCTGCGCCAGCAAAAACTTGTAGCGCTCGTTCGATTCCTCGGCGGTGCCAAAGCCTGAATACTGGCGAATGGTCCACATGCGGCCGTTGTAGCCGTCAGGGAAGATGCCTCGGGTAAAAGGGTATTCGCCCGGCGCGCCAATCTGCTCAGGATGCACCGCACTGGCATGAACCTGCGTGGGCACTGCGATGCCGGTGGAGCTGGTCGAGCCCAGCCGGGGCGGCAACAGCTCGCGCGGGGCTTGGGTGAATTCGCCTTGCTTCATGATTTTTCCTTGGATAGAAAACGCTCGACCGCGTCCCAGTGTTCGGTGCTGGCCCAGGTGGTTTGCACGTGAGAGCGCTCCACTTCGCGGCGCTGCGGCTGGCCCATGCCTTTGCGCCAGGCGGCTGTTTGCTGCTTGATGCCTTGCAGCACCAGACGTGAGCGGTCCAGCATCGGTTTGAGAAAAGCCTTGATGTCCTCGCCTTGCGGCCCGTCGCGCACTTCGAGTTCGGCCAAGCCCCAGTCGAGCGCGGTTTGCACGCCAATCATTTCGCAGCGGCTCATCATGCGCATGGCACGTGCCGGGCCCACCAGCATGCACAAGTCGGGTCCACCGCCCCAGGCCGATGAGATGCCCAGCCGGCCCTGGATGAAGCCGATGCGCGCATGCGAAGCCATCAGCCGCATGTCGCAGGCCGACGCCAGCTCAGCCCCGCCGCCGATGGCGTCGCCGTTGAGGTAGGCGATGACCGGCACTTCGCAGTCGCGAATCGTGTCCAGGGCGAGTGTGGCATTGCCGGCCATGTCGTCGATCTGCTCCGGTGTGCGCACCTGCGCAAGCTCGACCAGATCGCCGCCAGCGGCGAAGTACTTGTCGCCGGCCCCCCGCAGCACGATCAGGCGGGTGCGGGGGTCTTGCCCGGTGCTGCGCACTGCGGCGGCGAGCGCATCGAGAACTGCACGGGCAAGAGGGTTGTGTTTATCGGGCCGGTTGATGGTGATCCAGACCAAGCCATCGGCCCGACTGTCCACATCGATGTCGTTCTTCATGAAGCCGATGGTATATGCGTAAGGCCTGCGGTAACAAGTCAAATAATATTAGTGATTGTTCAGCTTATTTGACTATTGATCTGCGCTAGCCTGGGCGGCGTGACTACTTTTGTGGGGCAATCAGCTCGTGGCACAGTTCGACCAGCCGGGCGGCGGCCGGAGACAGGGTGTGGCCGCGGATGGTGACGATGGCGATGGTGCGGCTGAGCGCCGGGCTGGTGATGCGCACCGCGGTCAATGTGGTCTTGCGGGGAATCGCGATGCGCGGCAGCATGGCCACGCCCAGGCCGGCCTCTGCCATGGCTACCAGGGTGCTGACGCTGGTGAACTCATAGCTGCGCGCGGGCACATGGCTGCCCGCGGTGAGGGCTTGGTCCAGGTGCTCACGAAACAGGGTGGAGCTGGACAGAGACAGCAGCGGCATGCGGGAGAGCTCGCGCAGCGAGATGCCGGCCCGCCCGCCGTGTCGGTAGCCCGCGGGCAGCAGCGCGCAATACTCGTCCACGAAGATCGGGTCGAAATCAAGTTCGCCGGGGCGCTCGGGAACCGGGCCGATGCCAAAGTCGACCTCCCTTCGGCGCACCGCCTCACGCAGCTCATGGTGAACCAATTCGCGTACATGAATGGTGATGCCTGGGTACTTTTTGGCGAATGTGGTGAGGATGACGGGCAGGCGCGTGCCCGCGACAGTGGGCACGCAGCCAAATGACAAGTGGCCTTGCAGCACATCAGCGGCGTGCTGAATCTGGGTCAGGCCCGATTCGAGCTCGGCCATTGCCTTGCGGGTGCTGATCATCAATTGCTCGCCCTCTCGGGTGAGTTCGACTTTGCGTGTGGTGCGCTGGAACAGAGCGACGCCCATTTGCTCTTCGAGCTGCTTGATCTGCATGCTCACGGCAGGCAGGGACAGATGGGTTTGCTCGGCGGCCTTGCGAAAGCTGGAGTTCTGGGCGACGGCCAGGAAGGTACCCAGCAGTTTGAAATTGATCTTCATCTACAGGGGGGCGCTCTGATGCGGATTCATTCGCGTTGTCATGCCGCATTGTCCCAAAAACTGGAACTATCACTCAGATTATTTGAGTTGTATCGAGTCAGGGATGTACGTAACATCGAGCGCTTCAAGTACAAGGAGAGTGGATTGGCACGCAAGAACAAACCCATACGCACCGACATCGGCTGGAGCAACGCCAGCAGCATCACGATTTTCGGCAAGGATTTCCCGAGCGAGATACTGGGCAAGCTGAACCTGGGAGACATGGGCTTCCTGGAACTGACGGGGAGGGTACCCAACGAAAAAGAGTCACGCATGTTCAATGCGATGGCAGTGACATTGGTGGAGCACGGCATCACGCCCAGTGCGTTGGTGGCCCGCATGACCTATCTGGGCGCGCCTGAGTCCATGCAGTCGGCAGTGGCGGCAGGCCTGAGCGGCCTGGGCACCGTGTTTGTCGGCAGCATAGAAGGCGCGGCGCGCATCCTGCAAGAGGCCATGCCAAAGCCCGACCCCAATGCGGATTTCGCAGCCCTAGCCAAGCCAGTGGTGCAGGCTTTCCAGTCGCAAAAGCGCATCCTGCCCGGCATCGGCCATCCATTCCACAAGCCCATTGATCCGCGCACGCCCCGGCTGATGCAACTGGCGCGCGACAACGGCTTTGACGGCCCCTACCTCAAACTGATGCAGGCCATCTGCGAGGAAGCCTCCCGTTCCACCGGCAAGGTCTTGCCCATGAATGCCACAGGCGCCATTGGCGCGCTGTGCTGCGAGATGGGCTTTGACTGGAAGATCTGCCGTGGTCTGGGCGTGATGGCGCGCGCCGTGGGCCTGGTGGGCCACATTCTGGAAGAGTCGCGCAATCCAATGGCCGAAGAAATTTGGCACATGGTGGACGAGCAGGCCACTGCGCATTTGCGCGGCGACACCGCTCAAAGCTGATTTTGGTGACAAGGAAAAACTTCAATGCAACAAGGTAATTTCGTCAAGGATAAGGTCGTGCTGGTGACGGGCGCGGGCGGCGGCATCGGGCGCGACTTTGCGTTGGCGCTGGGACGCGAGGGCGCCAAGGTGGTGGTCAATGACCTGGGCGCTTCGGTGGCGGGCGAAGGGCGCGACATCTCCCGTGCCCAGGCGGTGGTTGATGAGATCGTGGCTGCCGGCGGCACGGCAGTGGCCAATGGCGACAGCGTGGCCGACTGGGACGCCGCCAATCGCATGGTGACACAGGCAGTGGAGACCTACGGCCGCATCGACGGCGTGATCAACAACGCTGGCATCCTGCGCGATCGTTTCTTCTTCAACATGAGCGTGGACGAGTGGCGTGCGGTGATCGATGTGCACTTGAACGGCGCGTTCTACGTGTCGCGCGCGGCCGCACCGCATTTCAAGAGCCAGGGCTCGGGCTCCTACGTGCACATGGTCTCTACCTCGGGGCTGATCGGCAACCTGGGCCAGGCCAACTACTCGGCGGCCAAGCTGGGCCTGGCGGCATTGTCCAAATCCATCGCGATGGACATGGCCAAGTTCAAGGTGCGGTCCAATTGCATCTCTCCGTTTGCATGGAGCCGCATGATTGGCTCCATGCCAACCGAGACCGAAGAGCAGAAGGCGCGCGTGGTTCGACTGCAGCGCATGGAGACTGCCAAGATCGCGCCGCTGGCGGTGTACCTGGTCAGCGATGCGGCCGCTGATGTGTCGGGCCAGATCTTCGCGGTGCGCGCCAATGAGATTTTCCTGATGAGCCAGAGCCGCCCCTTGCGCGGCATGCATACCGAAGAAGGCTGGACACCACAAACCGTGGCCGAGCGCGTCATCCCGGCTCTGAAGCCGAACTTCTACAAGCTCGATCGTTCGCAGGATGTGTTTGACTGGGATCCGGTCTGAGGCGGCCTGCACGAGTCTTACCGTGTCGCAAGCCGAGCCTGCGCTGCAGAAGGGCTGCCATCGCAATTCTTTGATGTGAGTCAGAGTGTCAATTCAGTCTATGTTCGGTATCGCACAGACTGTGCCGTTGGACGGAGCATGATGAGGGTGAACAACAAGGAGATTCATCATGTTCATTCGCACAACTCTCACCGCCATCGTCACTGCGGTCGCTCTGCTCACTGCCACCGGCTGCGCTGTCACGCGTGGTCAGGAAACCGTGGGCGCCTATGTCGACGACACCACCATCACCACCCAGGTCAAGGCCCGCTACGTTGAAAGCCGTGACGTTGCCGCCACCAGCATTCGGGTTGAAACGCTCAACGGCACGGTCATGATTTCCGGCTTCGCCAAGAACGCCATGGAAAAGAGCGAGGCTGAGCGGATTGCACGCAATGTAAATGGCGTGCGCTCGGTCAGGAACGACATCGTCGTGCGGCCTTGAGTCGGGTGGGAGTCACGGCCTGATGCTTGCCTGTAGAGGATGAGCACGGCGGTGTCTCAGATGCCCTGGGGCCGGTCTTTCGCCGGCCCGTGCTCGGTGCTTCATTCAAGGATTCCCCATGCAGATGCCATCAGTCCGATATCGGATCATTTCGCTCCTTGTCGCAACCGCTTCGATGGCCTTTTGCGGCTTGGCCGCCGCAGACCCGCCATCGCGGGTTGCGCGGCTGGGCTACATGTCAGGGCCTGTCAGCTTTTCGCCGGCCGGTGAAAACGACTGGGTGCAGGCTTCGGTGAATCGTCCGTTGACGACCGGAGACCGCATCTGGGCCGACGCGCGTGGCCGTACGGAAATTCAGATTGGCGGCGCCATGGTTCGCCTCAATGGCGGCACCAGCTTGTCCATCCTCAATCTGGATGATCGCATCGTCCAGTTGCAGCTTACACAGGGCAGCCTGAATGTGCGCGTGCGTCGTCTCGGTGCAGGTCAGATGTTCGAGGTCGATACGCCTAACCTGGCCTTCACCCTGCGCAAACCGGGTGAATATCGCATCACCGTGGACCCCGACGGAAATGCGACCAACATCTTCGTACGTTCAGGCCAAGGCGAGGCATACGGAGAGGGCAGGGCCTATCTGGTGGATTCGCGCCAGCCCTTGCGTTTCTCGGGCAACGGCCTCAGCGATTTCCAGTATCTTGCGATGCCGCAAGCTGACGAATTCGACCGATGGTCCAGTGACCGCGATCGCCGCTTTGACACCTCGGTGTCGGCCCGCTATGTGTCGCAAGATGTGCTGGGCTACCAGGACCTGGATACGAACGGCACTTGGCGAGTCGATGCAAACTACGGCAATGTCTGGTTTCCCAATCGGGTAGCCAGCGGCTGGGCTCCGTATCGAGACGGACATTGGGCCTGGGTCGATCCATGGGGTTGGACCTGGGTTGATGATCAGCCCTGGGGCTTCGCGGTGTCGCACTACGGGCGCTGGGCGAATCTGCGTGGAAATTGGGGTTGGGTGCCAGGCCCGGTGCGCACCTCGGCTTGGTATGCGCCTGCACTGGTTGTGTTTGTTGGCGGCGACAATTTTCAGTTGACGCTCTCAGCCGGCAATGTGAGTGGTGTTGCTTGGCTACCGCTCGGGCCGCGCGAGGTCTATCGGCCGGCCTACCAGGTTAGCCGCGGCTATTTCGAGAACGTCAACCGCAGCAACACGGTGGTTAGCAACACGGTCATCAATAACTATTACGGCAACACGAACATCACCAACATCACCTACGTCAATCGGGCCGTGCCCGGTGCTGTGATTGCGGTGCCTACCACTGCCTTCGTGCAGTCGCAGCCTGTGTCCAGGGCGGCCGTGCGGGTGGCGCAGGAAGCCATCGTGAGTCGGCCGCTGACGATAGCCCCACCCGTTGCTCCAACCCAGGCCAGCGTGCGTGGCGCGGCCGCGCAGGGCGAGCGGCCACCCGCCAGAGTGTTCGACAAGCCAGTGGTTGCCCGCACGGCGCCGCCGGCCGCGCACGCTGGCTTTGCAGCGCAACAGTCGCAACTGGCTGAGAGGCCGGGGCGGCCGCTGGGCGATGCGGCGCGCAAGGACTTGAAACCTGCGCCTACCGCGCCCGCGCCTGTTGTCACGGTGGTGCCACAGGCGACGCAGGCGGCTCCGACGCAGCGTCCGCCACAGCAGCAGGCCGGTCGACGCGAGGAATCCGGCCAGCGCTCACCGGGGCAATCCAGAACGGCCTCGCCTGCACCGGCCGATGCGGCACCGGCGCCGACACCGGTGCCACAGGCGACGCAGGCGGCTCCGACGCAGCGTTCGTCACCGCAGCAGGCGGATCGGCGCGAGCAGTCCGGACAGCAGCGCCCACCCGAACAGCCCAGAGCGGCGTCGCCTGCGCCTGTCGAGGTAGCTCCAACACCGGCGCCACAGGCGACGCAGGCGGCTCCGACGCAGCGTGCCGCGCCGCAGCAAGCGGATCGGCGCGAGCAGTCCGGACAGCAGCGCCCACCCGAACAGCCCAGAGCGGCGTCGCCTGCGCCAGTCGAGGTGGCACCGGCACCGGCAGCAAGACGCGCCACACCAGTCGAGCCAGCTGTGCAGGCACCAGAGCAGCGTGGTCAAAGTGGTCAACGCAATCAGGGCAATCAGGGCAATCGGCCAGAAAGAGAGCCGCGGGCGAACGCAGAGCAGCGCGCCCAACCCGCAAGTCCAGCGCCACAGCCAGCGCCACAGCCAGCGCCCAGGGCGACCGCGCCGGCCCCCGCTCCTGCTGAAGTGGCTCGACCCCCTCAGGTCGAGCGGCAGGCAAGTCCCCGTCCGGCTGCGCCACCTCCCGAACAGGCCCGGCCTGAATCCAGGGGTGCGGCTCGCGCACAAGGGCAAAGGCCCGCGGCCAGCGAGCCCGATGAGAAGAGGGGTCGCGCCGAAGAGGGACGGGATCGCAAGCCGTAAGGTTCGTGGGGCTGAAAACAAAAGGGCGCCCCAGGGCGCCCCTTTCTCTTGGATGCCGCCATCGATTCAGGGTCTGTGGGCGGGGGGGGCACATGGCAGTGGCTTGACGGGTCCACAGGTGGAATGCACAATAAATACGTAAGGAAATTCATTGGAAACATTTATGCTTTCTATTGGAATTCCTTGTGCTACCATTCGCTGTCATATGGAGGCAGTTCATGCAAACGGAAACGCTGCTGCAATTGAAGGGGTTCCCTGTTCAACTCAAATCACTGATCCAACGCGAGGCGGATGGACATCGGCGCAGCCTCACTCAGGAGGCTATCGTTCTGCTGGAGGAGGCCATGCTGGCCAGGGCTTCGTCGCATCATCCGAAGCGCGATCAGATCGATGAGATTTTGGATCGCTACCATAAGCTTCCGACAATAGACAAACGCCCTATGGACGGCATCATCGAATACGATGATCTTGGCTTGCCCAAATGAAGGTCTTGAAGAAGCTCGAAGGTGCTGTCGTCGACTCCTCCCCGATAGTGAGCATCTTTGAGAATCGCTCATCTGCCAGGGCGTTCCGGCAAGGGCTCAAAAGATCTTCGGCGCTATATATGAGCGCCGGTACCCTGATGGAGCTGTCCGTCATCTTTATTGGACAGAAGTCTGCTGAGGGCACTGGGCCTCTGGATGATCTTCTTGCTCAATTCAACATTCGGATCGAACCTTTGGATGCTCCGATGGTGATGCACGGCCGTTATGGATGTGTTCATTACGGAAAGGGGCACAACCCCGCCAGCCTGAACATGGGTGATTTGTTCTCGTATTCTTTGGCCAAGCAGATGAATCTGCCGCTATTCTTCGAGGGACTTGACTTTCCTCGAACGGACATTCCAGACGCCATGTTGATGTTGGGCTACGCATTCGACACGAAGCATTCCCCAAGCATCTTGCAGGTGTCGTCGCCGTAGCGTGGGGGCGGACAAAAATGAAAGGGCACCGTAAGGCGCCCTTTCTTCTGGATGCCGCAACCGACTACAGCGTGTCGATGAAGCTGCGCAGCTTGTCGCTGCGGCTGGGGTGCTTGAGCTTGCGCAGGGCCTTGGCTTCGATCTGGCGGATGCGCTCACGGGTCACGTCGAACTGCTTGCCGACTTCTTCCAACGTGTGGTCGGTGCTCATCTCGATGCCAAAGCGCATGCGCAGCACCTTGGCCTCGCGCGGTGTCAATGAGTCCAGGATGTCCTTGACCACATCGCGCAGGCCGGCCTGCATGGCCGCTTCGATGGGTGCGGTGTTGGCCTGGTCTTCGATGAAGTCGCCCAGGTGGGAATCGTCGTCATCACCGATGGGGGTTTCCATGGAGATCGGTTCCTTGGCGATCTTCATGATCTTGCGGATCTTGTCCTCTGGGATCTCCATCTTGGCAGCCAGAATGCTGGCGTCGGGCTCGAAGCCGAACTCTTGCAGATGCTGGCGCGAAATGCGGTTCATCTTGTTGATCGTTTCGATCATGTGCACCGGGATGCGGATGGTGCGGGCCTGATCGGCGATGGAGCGGGTGATGGCCTGGCGAATCCACCAAGTGGCGTAAGTGGAGAACTTGTAGCC
>CANJPU010000040.1 GCA_947476285.1 Comamonadaceae bacterium
ATTTCTACAACCATACAAGATTGCACTCGACGCTGGGCTACGTCAGCCCGATGACGTTCGAGCAACGCTGGATCGCGGCCCAGCAGCAAGACAGGAAGTCCGCATAATGGGCAGCCTATGGAGTGCGGTAAACAGGGGCAAGGTCAGGCCAGCAGGTAGCTGTCAAGGAATACCTGCCCTCTTCTCTGGCTGGCCGCGCGCCAGGCGAGCTGCTGCCCCAGGTGCAGCCCGAGAAGCTATCTCTGTACCGGCTGGGCCTCAAGAGTTTCTTCGAAGAAGGCAGAGCGCTCGCACAAATCTCCCATGCCTCGGTGGTGAGCGTGCTGAATTTCTTCCGCGAGAACGAGACCGTCTATATGGTCATGAACTACCTGGAGGGCGCGACCCTGCAGGATTTCATCATCACCGCGCGTGAGTTGAAGAAGCAGAAGGTCTTTCGCGAATCGACCATCCGCTCGCTTTATGACGAGATCTTGCGCGGCCTGCGCATCGTGCACCAGCACAAGATGCTGCACCTGGACATCAAGCCGGCCAATATTTTCATCACCGACGACAACAAGGCGGTGATGATCGATTTCGGCGCCGCGCGGGAAGTGCTCTCCAAAGAGGGCAATTTCATCAGGCCGATGTACACCCCTGGTTTTGCCGCGCCCGAGATGTATCGGCGCGATTCCTCCATGGGTCCCTGGACCGACATCTATGCCATCGGTGCCTGCATCTATGCCAGCATGCAGGGCTATCCGCCCAACGACGCACCCCAGCGGCTTGAAAAAGACCGCCTGGCCTTGGCCTTGTCTCGGCTGCGGGGCGTGTACTCTGACAACCTGATCGAGGTGGTCGAGTGGTGTATGTCGCTCGATCCCCTGTCACGGCCGCAATCGGTGTTTGCTCTGCAAAAAGAACTCAGCCGCGAGGGCGAGCGGCGCTACACCAAGCTGACGGTCGGCGAGAAGATGAGGCTGCAGTTCGAGAACATGGTGTCAGACACCAAGAAAAACGTGAAACGGGCCACGGGCTTTGGCGGAGTGAAGGTCAAATGAAGACAGTCCACCACCTTGTCGGAGGGACGCCATCATGAAATTCTCGGTATTCCAGGTCAGCCGCAGAGGCGGGCGCGAGAAGAACGAGGACCGCATGGGCTACTCCTACACCCGCGAGTCCGGCTTGTTCGTGCTGGCCGACGGCATGGGTGGACACCCCGAAGGCGAAGTGGCGGCGCAGCTTGCCCTGCAAACTGTATCGGCCCTCTACCAGAAGCAGGCGCGACCCGTGGTCAAGGATGTCCCCGAGTTTCTTTCCGCGTCTCTCATGTCCGCCCATCACCAGATCATCCGCTACGCCAGCGAGAAGGGCATGCTGGACACACCTCGCACCACGCTGGTGGCGGCCATCGTACAGGGCAAGTCCGCCACCTGGGTGCATTGCGGCGACTCGCGGCTCTACGTGGTGCGCCAGGGCGAGTTGCTCACCCGCACACGAGACCACTCCTACCTGGAGCAGCAAAGCAGCTCCGGCGTGGTGAGTACGGACCACATCAATCGCAACATCCTGTTCACCTGCCTTGGCTCGCCGACCAAGCCGGTGTTCGACATCACTG
This sequence comes from Comamonadaceae bacterium, assembly GCA_947476285.1. Lineage (GTDB taxonomy): Bacteria > Pseudomonadota > Gammaproteobacteria > Burkholderiales > Burkholderiaceae_C > Ramlibacter. The sequence continues at coordinate 1,598 of CANJPU010000040.1, forward strand.
GCCCAGTGCCGCTGCAGCAAGGCGACAAGATCCTGCTGTGTTCAGACGGTCTTTGGGGCAACCTGACTGAGGAGGAGATCGTCAGCCACCTGAGTACGCAGACAGTCTCGCAGGCGGTGCCCGATCTGGTCGAGACTGCCCTTCGCAACGGCGGCGAGCGCAGCGACAACGTCACCGTGATCGCCCTGGAGTGGGAGACACCGGACGCCTTCGAATCCACCCGCGGCGTCTCCACCGACAGCATCAGCGACGGTGTGTTCGCCTCGACCATTCAGGCCGGCGTGCTCGATGGCGTGGTGGAAGACCTGGATGACGCGGCCATCGAGCGGTCCATCGCCGAAATCAACGAAGCCATCCGCAAGTCCGCAGCGCGCAAGTCCTGAGCAAGTGCGAAAATAGCCACTTGCACGCCTCGCGCCAGATTCCTGGCCAGGTCATCCGATCATCCGTCAGCGACCCATTCGTCAATCACCCCATGAGCTCATTCCAAAGAAGCGCAGGCCGCGCCGCTGATCAACTGCGGCCCATTCGCATCACGCGCGGCTACACCATTCATGCGGAGGGCTCGGTATTGATCGAGTTCGGCAACACCCGGGTCTTGTGCACCGCTTCGGTGGAGGAAAAAGTGCCGCCTCACAAACGTGGCAGCGGCGAAGGCTGGGTGACAGCGGAATACGGCATGCTGCCGCGATCGACCCACACCCGCAGCGACCGGGAGGCAGCCAAGGGCAAGCAAAGCGGCCGCACCCAGGAAATCCAGCGCCTGATCGGCCGCTCGATGCGGGCGGTGTTCGACCTCAAGGCGCTGGGCGAGCGAACCATCCATCTCGACTGCGACGTGCTTCAGGCCGATGGCGGCACCCGCACCGCAGCCATCACCGGCGCTTTCGTCGCAGCACAAGACGCCGTGCAGAAACTCCTGCTGGAGAAGAAACTTACCGCATCGCCGATCATCGGGCCGGTGGCCGCGGTGTCGGTAGGCATCGTGCAAGGCACGCCGGTGCTGGACCTGGAGTACACCGAAGACTCAAGCTGCGACACCGACATGAATGTGGTGATGACAGGCGCCGGCCACTATGTGGAAGTGCAGGGCACCGCGGAGGGTGTGGCGTTCACCCGCACTGAAATGGACGAACTGCTTCGACTCGCCGAAAAAGGGATCTCCGAACTGGTCCGTCTGCAGCAGCGCGCACTGGCGTCTTGAGTTGTCAAAGCGCGCAGGCCATGAGTTTTCGCATCGTGCTGGCGTCGGGCAATGCAGGCAAGCTGACCGAATTGCAGGCCATGCTGCAGCCGCTGGGCGTACAGCTTGTCGCCCAAAGCGAACTGGGCATAGGCGAAGCGCCAGAGCCGTTTCGCACCTTTGTTGAAAATGCGCTGGCAAAGGCGCGCCATGCCGCGCGCGAAAGCGGTTTGCCGGCGCTGGCCGACGACGCCGGGCTTTGCGTGGAAGCATTCGGCGGATTGCCCGGCGTGGACACAGCTTTCTATGCCACGCGTTTCGGCTATGAAAAAAGCGATGCCAACAATGTGCGTGCCTTGCTTGAGCAACTCAAGGGTCAGCCCAACCGGCGCGCGGCCATGGTGAGCACCTTGGTGGCGGTGCGCTCGGCCGATGACCCTGAGCCCTTGATTGCCACTGGCAGGGTGGCAGGCGAAATTGCGCAAGAGCCTGCGGGCAGCAACGGATTTGGTTTCGACCCCGTCATGTACATCCCGCAGTTCGGGCGCACATTCGCTCAGTTGCCAATTGAAGTGAAGAACGCCAACAGCCACCGTGGCAAGGCAGCACGCCTGATGATGGAGCAGATTCGCGATCGCTGGCTGCCAGCGGGAACGACATGACAGACGTGCAGCACTACTTGCGGCCAGGTGTTCTGCAATTGCCCGCCTTGCCACCGCTCTCGCTGTATGTGCACATGCCCTGGTGCCTGAAGAAGTGCCCCTACTGCGACTTCAATTCCCACGAGCTGCGCACTGGCGAATTGCCGCAGCAGCGCTATGTTGATGCCCTGGTGGCCGACCTCGAAGCCGCCTTGCCGCTGATCTGGGGCCGACCTGTTCACAGCATCTTCCTCGGTGGTGGCACGCCGAGTCTTTTTTCGCCACAGGCCATCGATGGCCTGCTGGGCGCCATTCGAGCGCGGCTGCGCCTGGAGCCAGACTGCGAAATCACCCTGGAGGCCAATCCCGGCACTTTCGAAAAAGATCGCTTCAGGGCTTACCGATCCGCCGGCGTCACCCGCTTGTCCATCGGCGTGCAAAGCTTCAACGACTCCCACCTGAAGGCGCTGGGGCGGGTACACGACGGCAAGCAGGCGCTGGCGGCGGTGGAAGAGGCAGCCTCGGTCTTCGACACGTTCAACCTCGACCTGATGTATGCCCTGCCTGGTCAGAGCCTGGCGCAGCTCGATCAAGACCTGGCCCAGGCCATGGCCTTGCAGCCGCCTCACTTATCGGTCTATCACCTGACCATTGAGCCCAACACCTACTTCGCCAGCCACCCGCCGCGCGTGCCGGACGACGACACGGCCTATGCCATGCTGGACCGCATCACCGAGGTGACTTCGGGCCGGGGCATGGACCGCTATGAGGTGTCGGCTTATGCCAGGCAAGGCCATCCGTGCTGGCACAACCTGAACTACTGGCAGTTTGGCGATTACCTGGGTATCGGAGCGGGCGCTCACAGCAAGCTGAGTTTTCCGCACCGGGTGATTCGGCAGGTGCGCTTTCGAGAGCCGCGCAACTACATGGACCAGGCCCTGGCAGGCATGGCACTGTCGCAGGATCAGGAAGTGGCGCGCGCCGAGCTGCCCTTTGAATTCATGCTCAATGCGCTGAGGGTGAGGCAGGGCTTCCCCCTGGCCTGGTTCACCGAACGCACCGGCCTGCCCCTGAGTGCGATTGAAGGGCCGCTGGCGCAGGCCGTGGCAAAAGGCTTGATCGAACGTGATCTGGCCTGGGTGCGCCCGACAGTTCGGGGCTTTGATTTTCTCAGCGATTTGCAGGGGCTGTTCCTCGCCCAGGGCTGAGCATGCGTAGTTTGCATGAGCTCGCGCGCATAAGGCATTTGCACTTCGCGCGGGCGGCGCCTAGAGTGCGTACCTAATCAGTAAGGTATTGCCGTATGAACGCCTCATCCCAAGCACTGCACCAGCAAGCCAATCGCGTGCTGGCACTGGCCGCCACCCGCGTCGATCCAGCGCGACTTGAAATCTTGCAGCAGTTTGTCCCCGAATACTTTCGCCGACTGGACCCGGACGACCTCGCCGAGCGCGCGCCCGAAGACTTGCTCGGCGCAATGCAGTCCCTTCTGGAGCTGGGCCAGCAACGCGAGCCCGGCCGGCCCAAGCTGAGGATCTTTAGCCCTTCGGCGGGCGAACATGGCTGGACATCACGACACTCGGTCGTGCAGATCATCAACGACGACATGCCCTTTCTGGTCGATTCAACCAGCCTGGAGATCAATCGGCAGGGCCTGAACCTGCATTTGATCGTGCACCCAATTTACGCGGTCGAACGCGATGCCAAGGGGCAACTCGCCAGCGTTGTCCCGCGGGGCAAGGCGCCGCAGGCAGCGCGCGAGTCCTGGATGCACATCGAAGTCGATCGCCTGTTTGACGCGCAGCAGCGCGACGCATTGGCCGCGGGCATCGAGCGGGTGCTGTCTGATGTGCGTCTTTCAGTGCAGGACTGGCAGCCCATGCTGACGCGTTTGCAAGAAGTCATCTCTGAGTTGCAGCACGCCCCCGCCAGTCTGCCAACTTCCGCAGTGGACGAGAACCGGGCTTTTCTGCAGTGGCTTGCCGATGCGCACATCACCTTGCTGGGTTACCGCCAGCACGACTTGATCAAAGAGGCGGGTGGGCCTGCGCTGCGACCGGTGCCCGGCAGCGGCCTGGGTTTGCTTCGCGAGGCGGGCCTGGAGCAGATCTCTGCGAGTTTCGCGGCCTTACCTTTGCAGGCGCGGTCCCTGGCCGGTGCGCCGCTGCCCATGCTGGTGGTGACCAAGTCCAACACGCGCTCCACTGTTCACCGCGCCGGCTACACCGATTACATCGGCGTCAAGCGCTACAGCGCGGCCGGCGAAGTCATTGGAGAGCACAGGTTCATTGGCCTCTTTACCTCCACCGCATACAGCGCCAGAGTGTCAGAGACGCCACTGCTGCGTGGCAAGGTGCAGGCCATCGCAACACAGGCGGGCCTCTTGCCCGGGGGGCATCTGGCCAAGGCGCTGGACCACATCCTGGAGACCTTCCCGCGCGATGATCTGTTCCAGATCCCCGATGCCGATCTGTACGACACCGCGCTTGGGATTTTGGCCCTGGGCGAGCGCCAGCGCCTGCGCCTGTTCCTGTGGCAAGACCCGTTCGATCGCTTCGTCTCTTGCCTGGTCTATGTTCCGCGCGAGTCCTTCTCAACTGACTTGCGGGTGAAGTTCCTGCGCATCCTTCAGCAGGCCTTCAATGGAACTGGCGCTGATTTCGATGTGCTGCTCAGCGACACGGTGTTGGCACGCATACGTGTCACGGTTCGCACCACGCCGGGCCAGGTTCCCACATTCGATCGCAAGGCCATCGAACGCAAGTTGGCAGCCGTGGCGCGGCGCTGGGATGACGAGTTGCGTGGTGCCCTGGTCGAGTCGCAGGGCGAAGCAATGGGGCTGGCCCTGCACAAGCGCTGGGGCGGCTCTTTTCCTGCGGCGTATCGCGATGAGGTGCTCGCCCTGGCTGCAGTGGCCGATGTCATCAAGCTGGCGGCGCTCACCCCACAGCAGCCGCTGGGCCTCACGCTATATCAGCCAGACCCTGCCATGCCGGGCGCGCTCGGGCTCAAGGTGTATCGCTTGGGGCAGCCGCTGGTGCTTTCCGACAGCCTGCCGATGCTGGAACACATGGGCGCACGCGTCCTGGCAGAGTCTGGTTGGCGTATTGGCACTGCAGATGACCCGCAGACCATCGCGCTACACGACTTTCAGCTCGAAGCCGCAGTGACCACAGACGCCCCGGCCTCGGCCTTGGCAGCGCTGTTCGAAGACGCATTCGCACGTGTGATGCGTGGCGAAGTCGAGAGCGACGACTTCAATCGTCTGGTGCTGCGGGCCGGGCTCGCCGCCGATGATGTCGTGGTGTTGCGTGCCTATGCCAAGTACCTCAAGCAGATCGGCTTTGCGCAGTCTCAGGCCACCATTGCCGCCACGCTCTGCGCCAACCCGCGCATCGCCCACATGTTGTGCGGTCTATTCAAGCTTCGGCTCGATCCGCAGGCGCATGACGCAGTGGCGGCTGCGTCGCAAGTCAGAGCCATCGAGCAGGCCCTGGACGAAGTCAGCAATCTTTCGGAAGACCTGGTCTTGCGCCAACTGCTGGCGCTGATCCAGGCAACTTTGCGCACGAACTTCTGGCGCACTGGTGTTGGCAATTCAGGCGCGGCCGGGCCAAGGCGCAGCTTCCTGAGCTTGAAGCTCGATTCGGCCAAGGTGCCGGGGCTGCCCCAGCCGCGTCCCTTGTACGAGATCTTTGTCTACTCGCCTCGCTTTGAAGGCATTCACCTGCGTGGCGGCAAAGTCGCGCGCGGCGGGCTGCGCTGGTCTGATCGGCCAGATGATTTCCGCACCGAAGTGCTGGGTCTGGTCAAGGCCCAGATGGTCAAGAACACCGTGATCGTGCCGGTAGGGTCCAAGGGCGGCTTTGTGCTGAAAAAGGCGCCTTCTGCCTCAGACCGTGAGGCCTTCTTGAAAGAGGGCGTTGCCTGCTACCAGGACTATCTGCGCGGCCTGCTTGATTTAACCGACAACCTGGTTGCCGGCAAGCCCGTGGCGCCGCCACACGTGGTGCGAATGGACGCAGACGATCCTTACCTGGTGGTGGCCGCCGACAAAGGCACGGCCAGTTTTTCTGACTATGCCAACCAGATCAGCCTCGAATACGGGCACTGGCTGGGCGATGCCTTTGCATCCGGCGGTAGCGTGGGCTACGACCACAAAGCCATGGGCATCACCGCTCGCGGCGCATGGGAGAGCGTCAAGCGTCATTTCCGTGAGATGGGCATCGATACGCAGACCGCGGACTTCACCGTGGCGGGCATTGGAGACATGTCGGGCGATGTGTTTGGCAATGGCATGCTGCTGTCACCCCACATCTGCCTGGTCGCGGCCTTCGATCATCGGCATGTGTTCATCGATCCTCGGCCGGACACGCAGGCTTCGTTCAAGGAGCGGCAGCGTTTGTTTGCCTTGCCGCGTTCTTCCTGGGCGGACTACGAGGCCAGCATCATCTCCGCCGGCGGTGGCGTATGGTCTCGGTCTGAAAAATCCATTCCCATCTCCGAGCAGGCCCGTTCGGTGCTGGGCATCGATGCCGAACATCTGGCGCCCTCGGAGTTGGTTTCCGCAATTCTGCGGGCACCGGTTGACTTGCTCTACAACGGCGGCATCGGCACCTATGTCAAAGCCAGCAGCGAGTCTGCATCAGATGTGGGCGACCGCGCCAACGACGCGTTGCGGATCAACGGCAACGAATTGCGCTGCAAAGTGGTGGGCGAGGGCGGCAACCTCGGATTTACCCAGCGTGGCCGCATCGAGGCGGCGGTGGCGGGCGTCAGGCTCTACACCGATGCCATCGACAACTCGGCCGGGGTGGACACCTCAGACCATGAGGTCAACATCAAGATTTTGATGGGCATGGCGATCGACGAAGGGCGACTGAGCTTGGCCCAGCGCAATGGCGTGTTGCCGTCCATGACCGACGAGGTCGCATCCTTGGTGTTGAGGGACAATTATTTTCAGACCCAGGCCTTGTCGGTGGGCAGGCGCATAGCGGCCACCGCCCTGGACGAACAGGCCCGCTTCATCCGCTTTCTAGAAAAGAAAGGGCGGCTGGACCGCGCGATCGAGTTTCTTCCCACGGAAGAAGAGATCGGCTATCGCAAAACCCGTGGCCAGGGATTGACCACGCCGGAGCAAGCGGTTGTGCTCGCCTACAGCAAGATGTGGCTGTCCGATGAACTGATGGCCTCTGATCTGCTGGAGGACCCTTGGGTGGCCACGGCCCTGCATCGATATTTCCCGGCCGCCTTGCACGCTCAATTTAGCGAGTACATACCGCGCCATCCTTTGCGCCGCGAGATCATTGCCACGCATGTACTCAACAGCATGGTCAATCGGGTCGGCCCAACCTTTGCGCATCGTTTCGTTGAGCTTGCGGGTGTCACACCGGCGCAAGTGGTCAGGGCTTACCTGCTGGCGCGCGAAGTGTTTGGCAGTGTCGAGCTGTGGCACGAGATCGAGTCCCTGGACAATCGGGTGAGCGATGCCGTCCAGTTCGAGTTGATCGCGCAGTGGCGACTGTTGATGACGCGTGCTTGCGCCTGGTTCCTGCGTTACCGGCGTGTGAATGAACCCATGGGGCAGTTGGTGCAGCGGTTTGCCCCCGCAGTCGCTTTGCTCCGCTCTCATGCGCAAAATCGGGAATCTGATTCACCGCAACTCAGTGCGTGGCTGGCTGCAGGGGTTCCTGCCGAGTTGGCCTGGCAGGTTGCAGGCGCGCAGCAGATCTTCAATGCGCTCGATGTGGCAGAGGTGGCGCAAGTCACAAACACCGATCTGCAGACCACGGCCGAGATTCATATCGCGGTGGCGCAACAGCTGCAGGTGGACAAGCTGCGCGAAGGCGTTGACCAATTGCCAGAGGCAAATCACTGGCAAAGTCTGGCCAAGGGCGCTGTGTCCGATGACTTGCTGGAAGTGCAGCGCTCCATCACTCAGGATGTGGCCGCTAAGTCAGAGGGGCCGGCGCAGTCGCGGCTGGCGCAATGGCAGCAGCACAATGCAGCCACGCTGCATCGATCCGAAAATATTCTGGCCGAGCTGAGGGAGACAAGCACGCCCGATTTGGCAGTGTTGGCAGCGGTGCTGCGGGAGTTGCGTAAGTTGGGGTGATGCTTGGGTGCGGATCTGCATGTGTCTGTCGATACATGCAAGTCACGTACAGACGGAAGGCACAAATAAGACCCACAGGTGAGACGGCGCCCATAGAAAAAGGCCCCACGCTTTCGCGCGGGGCCTTCTGTCTTTTTCGGAATCTAAGCCGGCTTACGCCGGCTGTCGATTACCAGCTGGTACGAACGCCGAAGTCGAAGCCGTTGGAGCTGGTGTTGGCACCAGTGACTGAGCCATTCAGGCCGAGGGCCAAGCCACCGCTGTTCTTCAGGTCAGCGTAGGTGGCGTACAGGGCGGTACGCTTGCTCAGGTTATGCACATAACCCAGGCCCATCTTCTTGCCTGTCGGCGTGCCAGCAGCGTCGGTCTTGTAAGCGCCGTAGCTCAGGCGAACTTGACCTGCACCGCCGACGGCCAGAGCCGCACCGACCAAATAGCCCTTGCCAGCGATGGCGCCATTCTTGTCGCTGCTGTACTGAGCCATGATCTTGTGCGCGCCGATTTCGTACGAAGCGCCAATGTTGCCTTGCTTGATGTCGCCAGCAGCGTAGGTGGTCTTGCCAGAGCCGAGTGCAACGCTCAGACCGTCCATGTTGTAGCCGATGCGAGCAGAGAAGCCCTTGCCGTCGTTGGAGGTGCCAGCGCCGCTGTTGTTCTCACCCAGGTAGTAGGCGATGTTGCCGTTCAGGCCGATGTTCGGGGTGTTGCCACGAGCGTATTCGTTCTTCGGCTGGTTGAAGATGTACTGGATGGAGTTGGAAACACGCACGCCAGTCAGGGTGGAGCCAATGGTGGCGCCAGCGCCGATGTAGTTTTGGCCTGCAGCAACGCCCAAGTTTCCATGGGGGTCGTAGTTAGCCAGGTTCCAGTAGGAAGGCGAGTAGTCACGGCCAAGGCGCAGTTCGCCCCAGTTGCCGCCGATGGACACGGTGGAGCGACGATTGAACATCAGGCCTTGCAGGCCGTTTGCCAGGGCAGCGCCTTGGGCTTGGTTGCTGGCATTGCCAGACTGGCCAGTGCCGTTGTCGGCGTTCACGCCCAATTCGTACCAGAAGCTGGCGAACATGCCGCCGCCGAGGTCTTCAATGCCCTTGAAGCCGAGTTGGCTGGAGCCGGTGTTGGCGTTGCTAACCTGGTTCTTGGACGAGATGCTGCCAGAACCGTGGGAGTAACCCACGTCAGCAACACCCCAGATGGTAACGGACGATTGTGCAGAAGCTGCACCAGCAGCCGCCAAGGCAGCCAGGGCAATCAGGGACTTTCTCATTGGAGGTCTCCGGGTTGGATATTTGATTAACAAATAGCGAGTTGAAATAAGGGCGCAGGGGAATCATGGCCAAGGACCACCACTTGAAGCGCCAGAACCTGCACAGAGTGCAAGCGCTTGGTCATCTCTTGGTGTGTTTTCAAAGCCACGAGTAATTATGGTGTCTGGCGCTGGCCTTGTCTCTCAGATCGAGCATCTCTGTGGTGGATCGACAACATTGCCTGGTGATGTTCTTCAGGTGCATAGGGTGCGGTGCAAGGGGGTGGTTTGGGTGCGCGCCCGTGGGACGAGTCGTTGCCACTTACTTATTACTGTGACCGCCGTGGGGAAAATGCGTGTGCCCAATGAATTGCGGCTGCCTTTCTGGGCGGCCGCAATTGCAGTGGGTCAGAGTGTCAGAAGCTCACACAGGCGAGTTCGGGTCGAAGTTGGTCTTGCGCTTTGTGAGAAAGGCGTCGACGCCTTCAGTGGCCTCCGGGCCGGAGAAGCCGAGGAACTCAAGTGCCAGTGAGGCTTCGAAGATTGGGCCGGCTTGCTTGAGCCACTGGTTCAGCGCCAGCTTGGTCCAGCGCAGTGCGCCAGGGGCGCCGTCGGCCAGTTTGCTGGCGATCTGAACGGCCCGTGCTTCGACTTCTTCGTCGGGCAGGGCCAGAGACACCAGGTTCATGCGCTCGGCCTCTTCACCGGTGAAGCTGTCAGCGGTGAGCAAGTAATATTTTGCCTTGGCCATGCCGCACAGCAGGGGCCAGATGATGGCCGCATGGTCGCCTGCTGCCACGCCGATCTTGACGTGACCGTCAGAGAACTTCGCATCCTTGGAGACGATGGAGACGTCCGCCAGAATCAGCGTGGCCAGGCCAGCGCCCACTGCCCAGCCGCGCGCGGCCGAGACAATTGGCTTGCGGCAATTGATCATGCCGTACACCAGATTGCGCGCCTCGTTCATGGATTCCATGAGCAGCTTGTTGTCCGAGAGCATTTTCTTCTCTTGGTTCAGGTCGCCGCCGGCCGAGTAGTTGCGCTCTTCGCCAGTGATGATGGCCACGGAAACGCTGTCGTCCGCATCGATATCGCCCCAGATTTCGGACACTTCCTTGTGCATGAGCGCCGTCATTGCGCCCATTTTGAGCGGCGAGCGCATGGTGATGCGCAGCACGCGCGGATGCGGTCTGTCGAAGGTGAGGTGTTGGTAGTGGGCGTAACGGTCTGACATGAGGGCTCCTTTTGTTGTGGGCTTGAAGGGGGTGAATGAATTTTGAATGCCTTGGCGCGCGGGGCTCTTGAGGTGCTTTTCTTTTAGCCAACCATGCTGTAGCCGCCTGACACCGAGAGCACCTGGCCCGTGATGTGACCAGCGGATTTTGCCGAGGCCATGAAAATCACCGCGTTGGCGATGTCCTGGGGCCGCCCAAGCTTGCGCAGTGGCATCGACTTTGCGACTTTTTCCATTTGCTCGGGCGTGAATGTCTGAGCCGGGTCCAGCCAACTGCTGTTGCTTCCCACTTCCTCGCTGCTGGCTGGAATGGTGGCGCCGGGGCAGATGGAGTTGCAGCGGATGCCGTAGCGCCCGTTTTCCTTGGCCACGGTCTTCATGAAGCCATTGATGGCGGCCTTGACGCCGCCATAGACCGCCTGGCGCGGCTCGCCCTGGCGGCCGGCGTCCGAGCTGATGAAGACGATCGCGCCCGAATTGCGCGGGATCATCAACTCGAGTGCGGCCTTGGTGCAGTGGAGCACGCCGATGAAGTTGATGTTCACCAGCTTTTGCCAGAAGTCAGGCTCGGTCTGGCTGAAGGCCCCCATGGGACCCCACCAGCCGGCGTTGTTGACCAGCACGTCAACGCCGCCGAATTTCTCGGCGGCAGCCTTGAAGGTGGCTTTCACTTGATCAAGATTGGTGATGTCGGTCTTGACCACTTGCGCTGCTGCGGCGCCTTGGGCCAGGGCCAGCGCGGCGGTCTTCTCGCCCTGCTCCACATCAATGTCGGCGATGGTGATCTTGGCACCCTCTGCCGCGAACCCGAGCACGATGGCCCGGCCAATGTTGGAACCGCCGCCGGTCACCACGACCGACTTGCCTTTCAGATCCATATCCATGAGTAACTCCAGTTTGATGCAATTGTGGTTTCGGGGCGCGCGAACTCTCGGTGCCCTTCGAAGTTCGAACCGCACGGCTTGACTTTACGCCTTGAATTGTGAGGTGCGCGCTCGTGCAAGACGGCAAGGCCTTCGGTGAGGCCTCGCTCGGGGCGGCAGAGCCAATGAAAATTCTGACGTCCGGCAAAGGACGCTTCGTCAGATTATGGTTGCCTGCGGGGCGCGGTGTCAAGAAAATATGAACTGCGAGCCATGAATCACCACGTGCTATCCTGTGCGCGATATGGGCGGCCATATGGGTCGCTGCTGAGTGCGTCATCCATTCATACGAGGTGCAAACAATGTTACTCAATGACGATCAGATTGCCTTACGTGACGTGGCGCGCCGATTTGCCCGGGAAAAGCTGTTGCCCGATTATCAGAAGCGCGAAACCCAGGCGCGCCTGGACCGCGCCTTGGTCAAGGAAATGGGATCGTTGGGGCTCATCGGTGTGGACGTGCCCGAGGAGTATGGCGGGCTTGGTCTGAGTGGGTTGACTTCGGGTCTCATCACCGAAGAGATCGCCTACGGGGATTTCAACGTCTCCTACATTCAACTGCTGGGCTCGCTGATTGGCACCATCGTGCACCGAAACGCCAATCCGGAATTGGCGCGGCACTGGAATTGCCGCCTGGTCTCTGGTGACGTGATCATCGGGCTGGGCCTGACGGAGCCGCGCGGCGGGTCTGACGCCGCCAACCTGGTCACCAAAGCGCGCCGCGTGGGCAACGAGTACATCTTGTCTGGAGAGAAGACGTCGATCTCTTTTTGCGATCAGGCAGATGCAATGATCTTGTTCGCGCGAACCGGCAAGTCCGAGGACGTGGCGCGCGGCGTCAGCGCCTTCCTGGTGCCCATGGATCTTCCCGGCATTCAAAAGAGCCGTTTCGACGACACGGGCAGCAAGATCGTGGGCCGTGGGTCGGTGTTTTTCGACGACGTGCGCATTCCCGCTGAATATCTTCTGGGCAAGGAAGGCAAGGGGTTCACCGAAGTGATGCAGGGCTTCGACTACAGCCGCATCCTGATCGCCCTGATGTGCATCGCCGCTGCCAGCGCATCGATCGACGAGGCATGGCAGTACGCCAAGGAGCGTGAGGCCATGGGTGTGCCTATTGTTCAATACCAGGGCGTGTCGTTCCCGCTGGTGGAATATGAAACTTTGATCTCTGCCTGCCGGCAACTTTGCTACCACGGGCTTGAGTTGCGCGATGGCGGGCTTGCGCATACGGCCGAGGCAGCCATGGTCAAGTGGATGGGCCCCAAGACGGCGTTCGATGCAATCCATCAGTGCCTGCTGACCTTCGGCCATTACGGCTGGACCAAGGACCTGCCGCACCAGCAGCGCCTTCGCGACGTGATGGGGCTTGAGATTGGTGATGGCACCGCCCAGATCATGAAATTGATTGTGGCGCGAGAGCGAGCAGGGCGCGTGGCCGTGCAGTATGCGAACGGGACCAAGTGAGACCATCGCGTTCAACCTCCTGATCTAAGAATCGCATAAGGAATGAGCCAATGTCTTCTGTTCTAGCCGGAATTCGCGTGCTTGATTTTGGGCGCTACATCGCAGGGCCTTACTGCGCCGCGGTGCTTGGCGATTTTGGCGCCGAGGTGATTCGGATCGACCGACTTGGCGGGGGTGAAGACCGGTTTGTGATGCCCGTCGGCACAAGTGGAGGCGGCGCGGTTTTTCTGCAGTCCAACCGAAACAAGCGATCGATCGCGCTGGACATCGACAAGCCGCAAGGCCGGGAGGTGGTTCGTCGCCTGGTGCGCAGCGCGGATGTCGTCGTGGTGAACATGCCGCCGCAGACGCTGCTCGATTTGGGGCTGGACTACGACACGCTCAGCCAGATTCGGCCCGACATCATCGTGACCACTGCATCGGCCTTTGGCAGCACCGGGCCGAATCGAAACAAGACCGGCCTGGACGGCATAGGTCAGTGTCTCAGCGGCGCGGTGTATCTCTCAGGCACTGCCGATCATCCGACCAAGGCCATGGTGCCCTATGTGGACTTCGGCACTGCATTGGCTTGTGCCATGGGCACCATCGCTGCGTTGTATGAGCGCAAGACAAGCGGCAAGGGCCAGCACGTGGAAGGCTCCTTGCTCAATACAGCGCTCACCATCGCAAGCAACAGCCTGATTGAAGAAGGTGTGCTGAATGTGGGCCGTGAGGCGATCGGCAATCGCACCCGATACGGCAGTCCATCGGACATCTTTCGCGTGCGCGACGGCTGGATCATGGTGCAGGTCATTGGGCAGTCGACCTTCAAGCGTTGGACGCGCCTGATCGCAAGACCCGATCTGTTCGAAGACCCGCGCTTGCAAACCGATCTTGCGCGCGGCGACCATGGCGAAGAACTCAGTGGCTTGATGGGTCAATGGTGTGCCACGCGCACGCGTGAAGAAGCATTGAATGAACTGGAGCGCAGCAAGATTCCGGCAGGGCCGGTTCAATCGCCCCGGCAGGTGCTGGACGACCCGCATGTCAAAGCCGAGGGAATCCTGCAGCCCACCGATTACCCAGGGCTTGCGCGGCCGGCACCGCTGGTCAAGATGCCTGTCACGCTGTCGCGCACGCCAGGAGAAATTCGCCACCGCGCGCCCCTGGTGGGGGAGCACACCGACGCAATTTTGCAGGAAGCCGGCTATGGGGCCGACGAGATTGCTCACATGCGGCAGCTTGGCCTGGTGGGTGGGATAGCAGCCTGAACAATGCCAGCGCAGCGAGCGATCAGCCTGCGCCCGTGCCAAATGCCGAAAGGCCCAACAGCTCTCTGCCGATGATCAGCGTTTGAATTTCGGTTGTGCCTTCGGGAATGATGGCGCCCCGGGTGTCGCGGTAGATTCGCTCGATGGGATAGTCTCTGCTGTAGCCCATGGCGCCATGCACCTGAAGCGCCATGTCAGCCACCTCATGTGCGGCCTGGGCGCTGTACAGCTTGGCGATCGAGCATTCCATTCGCCCCGAGTTGCCACGGTCTAGCGTGCGGGCTGCGCGCCTGACCAGTTGACGTGAAGCATCCGTGCGCACGCGCATGTCAACAATCATTTTTTGAATGAGCTGATACGAGCCGATCGGCGCGCCGAACTGCTGTCGGGTCTTCGCATAGTCAATCGACAGATCCAGTGCCGCCTGCGCAGCGCCAACTGCACCCGCAGAGACACTCAAACGCCCGAAGCTCAGCGCAAGCAAAATATTCTTGAGGCCCTGGCCCACGCCGCCCAGCACATTGCCAGCGGGAACGCGCGCATTATCGAACGTGAGTTCAGAAGTGGTCGTCGCCTGCAGCACCATGGTGTGGACCCGCTTCTTGATGAAATCGGTTTGATTGCTGTCGACAATGAAGGCGGTGATGCCGTGCGGACCACCCGCCTCGGTCGGCGCGACCTTGGCCATCAGGATGCCCATCTCCGAGATGGCGCCATTGGTGATCCACAGCTTGCTGCCATTGATGACCCAACTGTCGCCAACCAGGGCGGCCTTGGTCTCCAGCCCCGCGACATTGGAGCCATGATTGGGCTCGGTAATGCCAACCCACACCCGAAGCTGCCCGTTCATCAGCGGGCGCAGGTAGCGCTCTTTCTGCTCGGGCGTTCCCAATCGCGCCAGAAGCAGGGCGGCCATGTTCATGGTGTTGAGAATGGCGCGCAGGCTGTGCCAGCAGTAACCAGCCTCTTCCATAAGGACCGCGAAGTCCATATGGTTCATGCCGTAGCCGCCTTCGGACTCTGGCAGAAACCCGCCGATGTAGCCGAATTCGCGCAGGCGCGCTGGCAGCGTCCAGTCGAATTCGCACCGCTTCTCAAAATCGCCCACCGTTGGGCTGACTTCATTGGCCATGAACTGAGCGACCGTGTCGCGCAACAGGCTTTGCTCGTGGGTCAGATCGTCATCCGCAGTCAACTGTCGCATGCTTGTCTTTCATTGTTGATCCCCGGCAGGCGCTGCGGCGAGGCGCGCTGAACTTACCGGAGAAGGCACGGCTTCGCAAAGGGGAAAACCACGAGTCTGCTGATAAATCCTTCGTCCGCAGAGTTGGTGGGTTTTCGCTGAGATTTAGACTCTTATGGTTTGTGAATCGTAATTCATTTTTATTGACACCACAGGCATGAGCTGCCCATAATCAGCCGGTTGACTTTCCGGACTGCGGAGCCGACTCGGCCTGAGTACGGCACGAGACAAACGCGGTCTTTGGAACAAAGGAGTTGTTCTTGCCAGAAGCGAATGCCGAATCCGCAACCCGCGACGGTAGTGACGCAGGGGCGGTTGTCGATTGCCGTTCGCTGGAGCGGAGATTTCGCGGCCTGGTGGCGCTCAAGGGCGTTGACCTGCGCATCGAGCGAGGTGAAATCTTCGGCTTGGTGGGGCCCAATGGCAGCGGCAAGACGACACTGGTGAACCTGATCACCGGATTCTTCGCGCCACAGGTGGGCAGCATTGTTCTCAATGGTCATGACATTACCGGCATGGCGCCGCACAAGGTGGCCGCCCGCGGCGTGGCCCGCACCTTCCAGAACCTCGCGCTTTTCAATGGAATGAGTGTGTTGGACAACATTCTGCTCGGGCGCCACATCCACATGAAGCCCGGTGTCATACGCACCGCGCTCTATCCGTGGCTCAGTCGCAAGGACGAAGTTGCCAACCGGATCAAGGTGGAGGAGGTCATCGAGTTCATGCAGTTGCAAAGCGTGCGCGATGAATTGGTGGACGGCATTCCCATAGGGCTGAAGAAGCGGGTGGAGCTGGCCCGCGCGCTGGTTGCGGAGCCAAACTTCCTGATCCTTGACGAACCCATGGCCGGCATGAATCAGGAAGAGAAAGAGTACATGGCGCGCTTCATCCTGGATGCGCGCGACGAACGAAACGTCACGGTGCTGATGATCGAGCACCACATGGATGTGATCACCGGCATCTGCGACCGCATGATGGTGCTCAGCTACGGCGAGACCATACGCACTGGCATTCCCTCGGAGGTCATGGCGGACGAACGGGTGATCAATGCCTATCTGG
Organism: Comamonadaceae bacterium; assembly: GCA_947476285.1. Classification (GTDB taxonomy): domain Bacteria; phylum Pseudomonadota; class Gammaproteobacteria; order Burkholderiales; family Burkholderiaceae_C; genus Ramlibacter. Next base: position 17,958 of record CANJPU010000040.1, read on the forward strand.
GGGGCGCCTATGCCGTCCAGTAGAGAGTCTGCCGGCAAGCGCGGCGTGCAGACATGGGACCTCGACACCGAAACGACGCTGATTCGCATTCTGGCGGGAAATGCGCGCGTCAATCCGCAACGGGCCGCCATGCGGGAAAAAAAGCGGGGCATTTGGCGGGAGACTTCCTGCGCGCAGATGCTGGAGTCCACGCTGGCCTGCGCGGCTGGCCTGGAGGCTCTGGGCTTCGGCGCGAACGAAGCCTTGCTGGTGCTGGGTGACAACCGGCCGCGCCTGTACATGGGAATGGTTGCCGCAGGTGTGCTGGATGGCTATGCCATGCCGGTCTTCCCTGATGCCACGCTCGATGAAATCAAGCACTTCAGGCAGGAAGTGCAGGTGCGCTTTGCGCTCGCAGAAGATCAGGAGCAGGTGGACAAGCTCATCGAGCTACGCGAGAGCGGAGCCATTGTCGAGCACATCATCTACGACGACCCGCGCGGTTTGACCCAGCATCCCGACTCCGGCCTGATCTCATGGGACGAGCTTCAGGCCTTGGGCCTGCAGCGTCTGGCAGCGGACCCGCAACTTCGCGAAAACTTGATTGGGCGCGCACAGCCGGGTTCGCCTGCGGTGTTCGTTCACTCGTCCGGCACGACAGGCAAGCCCAAAGGCGTGGTGCTGAGTCATCGCAATGTGCTGGGAGGTGCGCGCAGCGCGTTTCTCGGCGGAGCATGCGCCTTCCATGAGGACATACTGGCCTACTTGCCGATGGCATGGCTGGGTGACTTTCTGGTCACCGTCAGCATTGGACTTGGCATGTGCTGCACCATCCATGTGCCCGAGCGGCAGGAGACGGTGCTGCATGATCTGCGCGAAGTCGCACCCACTTTCTATTTCGCATCTCCCCGCAGCTGGGACAACATGCTCAGCACCATACAGGTGAGGATGGAGGAGTCGACTCCGTTCAAGCGATGGATCTATCGCACCTTCATGGATAGCGCCATCATGGCGGAGCGGCGAAAGCTCGAAGGCAAGCCGCCGACCTGGAAGCAGCGTTTGTTCAAACCGATGGGTGAGCTGCTGGTGTGTGGGCCGATCAAGGATCAATTCGGCCTGACACGCATGCGCAACACCTTCACGGGTGGAGAGTCGATCGGAGAAGACACCTTTGTGTTCTACCGCGCCTTGGGCGTGAAGCTGAGGCAGCTTTACGCGCAGACCGAGGGCGGCTCATTCACCGCCTTGCAGGAAACCGACGAGGTTCGCCTGCACACCGTGGGCCGACCCTTGCCCGGTGTGGAGGTGCGCATTGGTGACGACGGCGAAATTCTCATTCGATCGCAGAGCGTGTTCAGTGGCTACTACAAGCGCGAAGAGGCTTCGCGCGAGGCCTTGGCAGATGGTTGGCTGCACACCGGAGACGCTGGGTATCTTGAGAACGATGGTCATCTTGTGGTGCTGGGCCGACTGTCCGAAGTGGTGTACACAGCCAAGGGCGAACGCTACATTCCAAACTACATCGAGAACCGCTTGAAGTTCAGCCCCTACATCAAGGACGTGGCTGTACTGGGAAGTGGCCGCGACACATTGGCCGCCATCATCTGCATTGACAAGGAGCCCGTGGGGCACTGGGCCGAGTCCCGCGGAATTTCATACATGTCGCATGCCGACTTGTCGCAAAAGCCGCAAGTTCTGGAGCTGGTTCGAGCCGCCGTTCAGCGTGTGAACAGCAGCCTGCCCGAGGGCTTGAAACTGACCCGGTTCGTTTGTCTGCACAAGGAGTTCGACCCGGACGATGGGGAAATCACGCGCACCCGCAAGCTGCGCCGCAATGTTGTGGAAGAGCGCTATGCCCAGGTCATTGATGCGATCTATGCCGGCGACACGGAGGTGACTGTGAAGGCGCAGATTACCTATGAGACAGGCGAAATCGGAATCACGGAACGCCGACTTTCGGTGCAGGGAATCTGAACATGGACTTCATGCTGTTCGCGGAGCTGGCGGTCAACGGTGCGCTCACCGGGATGATGTACTCACTGGTCGCCATGGGCATCGTGCTGATCTACAAATCGTCTTCAGTGCCCAACCTGGCGCAAGGGGCCATGTCGATGCTGGGGGCGTATGTGGTTCTGGCCATCGCGAAGGGCTTGAACGTGTCGTTGTGGGTGGCCATACCGCTGGCCATGGTCACCATGTTTCTGGTGGGCATGGGAATCGAGCGGGTGGCATTGCGGCGCCTAGCGGGCCGACCCATCATCATGATCCTGATGATGACGCTGGGCTTGGATATCTTTATACGTGCGACGACGATGGCTGTGGGCGGCGCACCCAATCGGCCCATGCCAATCGGGATCAGCGATGCCCCCTTGTTCCTGGGGCCCATCATCATGAACCGCGCGTATGTGGTGGGCGCTGCGGTGGCGCTGGTGCTGTTCGTGGGCTTCGTGATTTTCTTTCGCAGCCGCATGGGCATTGTGCTGCGCGCCATATCCGACGACTACACGGCCTCCTGGTCTGTGGGCATTTCAGTGGAAAGAGGCGTGGCACTCTCGTGGGCCTTGTCTTCCGTGGTGGCCACCGTCGCTGGCGTGCTGTGGGGCTACATACAGGGCGTGGACCAGTCGCTGGCGAACTTGCTGCTCAAGGGCATTACCGTTGCGGTGCTGGGTGGTCTGGACAGCATAGGCGGCGCGCTGCTCGCGGGGCTCTTGCTCGGACTCTTGGAGGGGGTGGCCGCCGGTTATCTGGATTCCCTGGTGGGCGGTGGAAGTCGAGACCTGGTGGTCGCGGCAACATTGATTCTGACGATTCTGATTCGGCCTCACGGACTGTTCGGCCGCCACGACATCGAAAGGATTTAGAGCTCATGTTCTACAGACAAGCCGGGATCCTGCACACTGACTATGCGTCCGCGAGGTCGCTGTTCCCTTTGGCTGCCGACCGATGGATGATCGGCATCGTCCTTCTTGTGGCCCTCACGGCGCCGTTCACGATGAGCTCAGTGGTCTTGAGCGCCAAATTGATGCCCTGGCTCATCTGGACTGCGGCAGTGCTGGGTTTGAATCTGATCCTTGGCTGGGCAGGCCAATTTCACTTCGGCTACGCGGCCATCATGGGCATCGGCGCCTACACGGCAGTGCACGCAACACGTCAGGGTGTTCCCTGGGAAATCGCCGCAGTGTTGGGCGGCCTCATGGCGGCCGCGATCGGATGCGTGTTCGCGTTTGCCGCATTGCGGGTCAAGGGACTCTATCTGGCGCTCAGCACCCTGGCGTTGCAATTCGTCATGGATTGGGTCATCTCCCATGTGCCGGCGATCAGTGGCGGCATACAGGCCGCATTGCAAGCGCCTGCGATTCGCCTGCTGGGCCAGACGGTCACGTCGGAGGCTGGCCGTTATTACCTGGCTCTGGGGTGGTGCGTGTTGGTGACCATCTTCATGTTGAACCTGCGGCGCACGGCGCTTGGGCGCGCATTGATCGCGGTGCGGGAAAAAGACTTTGCCGCAGCGGTCATCGGCGTGCACTCTCTCTATTACAAATTGGTCGCGTTCGCGGCATCGTCCTTCATTGGGGGAGTGAGCGGCGCGATTCTCGTCTTTTCTTTTTACCGGGCTGCCACGCCAGAGCAGTTCGCAGTGAACGTGTCGATTGAACTGCTTGCCATGGTCATCGTGGGCGGCTTGGGCAGCATCATCGGCAGTTATTTCGGGGCGGCATTCATCTTGTTGATGCCGGGATTGATGAACAGCCTGATCACATGGTTGTCCCAACTCATGGGAGCGTCAATCGGCATCGAGGTGCTTTCGCATATTCCGCATGCGGTATATGGCGGCTTGATCATCGTATTTTTGCTGGTCGAACCCATGGGGCTTGGAAAGCTATACAACAACTTGCGCACCTACATGCTGCTCTGGCCCTTTGGCTACGCGCGCAAGTGAGCCGATGCCATGAATACCCACATCCCCATCACGTCCATGCCTTCTGATATGCCTCAGGCAGAACAGACTGAGCCGGTGTTGACTCTCAACAATGTGGAAGTGATCTACGACCATGTGGCGCTGGCCATCAAGGGGGTTTCGCTGGAGGTGCCGCGCGCCGGCATGGTGGCCCTTCTGGGCGCGAATGGCGCCGGCAAGAGCACGACGCTCAAAGCCATCAGCGGTTTGCTCAAGCCCGAGCGAGGCCTTGTCACGCGCGGCGTGGTCCAGTTCGAGGGGCGCAGCATTGACTCTGTGCCGCCGCAGGACCGCGTCAAGATGGGAATCGTGCAAGTGCTGGAGGGCCGGCGGGTGTTCGAGCACCTGACGCCGGACGAAAACCTCATCGCCGCATCCGCAGTGCGCGGCAGCCGCAAGGACATGGCGCGCAACATGGACAGGGTCTATGGCTACTTCCCGCGCTTGTTTGAGAGGCGCACTGCCCAGGCGGGCTATTTGTCAGGCGGCGAGCAGCAAATGCTTGCGATTGGTCGAGCCCTGATGACGCAACCCCGATTGTTGATGCTGGACGAGCCCAGCCTGGGGTTGGCGCCATTCCTGGTGGCAGAGATCTTCCAGATCGTCCAGCGCATCAACAAGGAAGAAGGCCTCTCGGTGTTGCTGGTCGAACAAAACGCAGTGGCTGCGCTTGAAGTTGTGTCGCACGGCTACCTCATGGAAAACGGCCGCATCGTGATGCATGACAGCGCCCAGGCCATGAAGAAAAATCCAGACATCCAGGAGTTCTACCTGGGTGGCGCGAAGGGCCGTAATTTCCGTGACGTCAAACATTACAGCCGGCGCAAACGCTGGCTCACTTGAACCCTGTCGAGCAACATCAACCTGAAGGAGACAAAGCAGTGAAATTCAGAATACTTTCTGCAGTAGCCGCGCTGACCATGGCGTTGACTGGGCTGCAACATGCGCCCGCGCACGCGCAAGCCGCCAGTGCGCAGCCGGTCAAGTTTTCTTTGTGTTATGACTTGACCAAGATGCTGACATTTGTCACGGTGCCCATCGCCCAGGCAGTGCGCGACTATGCGCAAATCATCAACCAGAGGGGCGGCATTGAAGGCCACCCCATCGAGATCTCTCTGCAGGACCATGGCGGGGAAATCCAGCGCGGCATCGAGTGCTATCAGAAGATGAAGACCGACAACCCGGTCACCTATGATTTCTTCTACACCGCAACGTCTCGCGCGGTGCTTCCCCGTGCGATGGAAGACGGAAACATCCTGCTGTCACCGTTCATCGGACGCGCTGACGCGGTGGACGGCGATGTATTCAAGTGGATCTTCAACATCGGTCCGACCTACTGGGGCCAGACCGCCAACATCCTTCACTACATCAAGACCCGATCGGGCAACAACTTCAAGGGCGTCAAGGTGGCCTACGTCTACCCGGACTTCCCGTCGGGCCAGGAGCCAATCCCCGTACTCAAGACCCTGGCAGCACGCGAGGGCTTTGATCTGCAGTTGTTCCCTTACCCGCTGCCTGGCAATGATCAGTCGGCCGCCTGGACTCAGATTCGCCGATTCAATCCAGCCTTCGTCATTGATTTCGGCTTTGCGGCAATGCACACCGTCGCGGCACGCGAGATGAAGCGCAATGGAATTCCGATGGAAAAATCCATTTCCTTCAACTTCCTCAACGAAGTGGACATCGCAAACATCGGCAACGAAGAGGCCAAAGGCATCAAGCGCAGCTCCAACGTGGTGGGCGGGCAAGACCACCCCCTGATGCAGCAGATTCTGAAAGAGCTTTATGACAAGGGCAAGGGCAGCGGCGATCGCAAGCACCTGAGCAACATCTACTACAACATGGGACTCGCAATGTACGCCCCAGTGTTTGAAGGTGCACGTCTGGCGATCCGGCAATCTGGATGGCCCTTGACCTCCGACAAAATGCGCCGCGGCCTGGAGAGCATCACCAACTATGACGCCAATGGCCTGATTGCGCCCGTGACCGTGACCGCCAAGGACCATGGCGGCGGCGGCAAGACCCGCATCGACATGTGGGACGGGGCCAAGTGGGTGCCTCAGACCGACTGGATTTCCGCTTACGACGACGTGGTGTGGGAACTGGTCAAGCAGGGTTCGGCAGAGTTCGCCCGGACCAAGAAGTGACAACCAGCGGAGTTCTTCAAAATGAAATCAAGATTGCTCTCCATCGCGGCCGGACTCGGTCTGGCCGCCGCCGCTTGCTTGCCGATGCAGGCCCTTGCGCAGGCGCAAAGCCAACCCGTCAAGTTCGCGCTGTGCTTCGACCTCACAAAAGTGTCCTTCTTTCTCGCGGTGCCCGAGGCGCAGGCAGCGCGCGACTATGCGCAGCTTCTCAATCAGAAGGGCGGCATTGAAGGCCATCCGATTGAGGTGATGGTGCAGGATCATGGCAACGAAGTGCAGCGCGGCATTGAGTGCTACGAAAAGATGAAGCGCGATGGCGCGGTCACCTTTGACTTCTTGTCGTCACCCATCACCAAGGCGCTGATCCCGCGCCTGATGAAGGAAAACAATGTGCTGCTCTCCTCCTTCGGTGGCAGAAGCGATGCCATCGACGGGGATGTGTTCAAGTGGATCTTTCCAATTGGGCCGACCTACTGGGGCCAGGCCGCTACCAAGGTTCAGTACATCAAGAACAAGTCGGGCAACAATCTTCGGGGCAAGAAGATCGCGTTCATGTACGTGGATTTCCCGTTCGGGCAGGAACCTATCCCGATGCTCAAGACCCTGGCCGCACGTGAAGGGTTCGACTTGCAGTTGTTCCCCCATCCGCTGCCGGGCAATGATCAAGCATCAGCCTGGACGCAGATTCGTCGCTTCAATCCAGATTGGGTCATCGCCTGGAACTTCGCAGCCATGCATCCGGTTGCGGCGCGCGAGATGAAGCGAAACGGCATCCCGATGGACAAGTACATCACCTTGAGCTTGATCAGCGAGTCGGACATTGCCGCCATGGGCGCCGACAACGCCAAAGGCCTCAAGCGCACCATCAATGTCGTTGGCACGCATGACCATCCGCTCAAGCAGGAAATCGTCAAGGAACTCTACGACAAGGGCAAGGGCAACGGGCCGCGCGAGACTGTGTTTACAACGTATTACAACGTGGGGCTTGCGGTGTACGCGCCAATATTCGAAGCAGCCAGGTTGGCGATAAGGCAGTTCGGTTGGCCGATTACGCCGGACAAGATGCGCCGCGGGCTTGAGAGTCTGCGCAACTATGACGCCAACGGCCTGATGGGGCCGGTCACTGTGACCGCAAAAGACCATGGCGGCGGCGGAAAGACGCGAATCGAAATGTGGGATGGAGCCAAGTGGCAGCCCGAGAGCGACTGGATTTCCGCTTATGACGACGTCGTCTGGGATCTGGCGAAGCAGGGCTCTGCGGAGTTCGCAAAAACCAATCCATAGTGAAGCGATAAGCGGCCGGCACTGCATGCGGTGCCGGCTGTCCCGCCGGGCTGCGGATGGCATTGGGGTGTTGTTCGCAAGTCCGGGAACGCGCGCCGCTCAGCTCTGCAGTCACAATAGTTCTGCCGCAGGCCGGTGTGCCGCCACAATCACGCATGAAGTCCATTCACCAAGCTCAATTCGAGTCCGTTGCCGCAGTGCAGCAAGGGCTCGCCGATGTCGATTACATTGCCAGCCGAGAGATCGCCACAAGCGTCTACCTTGGCTTCAATCTTGAGAAGCCTATTCTGGTGGAGGGCCCGGCGGGTGTCGGCAAGACAGAGCTGGCCAAGAGCGTGGCGCAGATTCTGGATGTGCCCCTGATTCGACTGCAGTGCTACGAGGGACTGGATGAGGCCAAGGCCTTGTACGAATGGAAATACGCCAAGCAGTTGTTGTATACGCAATTGCTCAAGGACAAGCTGGGCGAGATGATGGCAGGTGCAAAGGGCTTGGCAGCCTCAATGGACCGGCTGCACGCGCACGATGACCTTTTCTTTTCCGAAAACTTTCTCGAACCGCGTCCGCTATACCAAGCCTTGCACCAGGAGCGCGGCTGCGTGCTCTTGATCGACGAGGTCGATAAGTCTGACCCGGAATTCGAGGCTTTCTTGCTAGAGGTGTTGTCGGATTTTCAGGTGTCCGTGCCGGAGCTCGGCACCATCAAGGCCAAAGTCAAGCCGGTTGTATTCTTGACCAGCAACAATACCCGCGAGATGAGCGATGCGCTCAAGCGTCGCTGCCTGCACCTGTACATCCCATTTCCCGCACCAGCGCTTGAACGCCTGATTTTGCAGCGGCGCGTACCGGGATTGTCAGCCAGCCTCAATCGTGAGCTGGTCAACTTTATTCAGGCTGTGCGAGAGCTGGACCTCAAGAAGCAGCCTTCCGTCAGCGAAACCATTGACTGGGCCAAGACCCTGCTGCTGCTCAACGCAGAACATCTGTCGCTGGACACGGTCAAGGAAACCCTCAATGTGTTTCTGAAATTCGAGACCGATATCGCCATCGCCCAGGATCATATTGCGGCCTTGGTGGCTGGGGCAATCAAGCCGGACGATTCGTTCCATGCACGCGCTGGTTGAAGACTTCTTCAAGGCACTGCGGGGAAGCGACCTGGATGTCAGCCTGAACGCGCAGGTCGATGCATCCCGCGCCTTGGAATTGGTTGGCTGGTCTGATCACCATGTAGTGAAGGCGGCCTTGGGAACGACGCTGGCCAAGTCACAGCACGACCGTGCGCTGTTTGACGAAGTGTTCGATCGATTCTTCAGTACTGAGGCATTGACCGGTGCATTGGAGACCACGCAGGCAAGCCGCGCAGAAGAGCAGTCTGATGCGCAAGTGGATGCGTCGGGCACTTTGCTTGGCGGCGCCGGTGTCAGTGATGGGGCGGGCAGTGGCGGCGGCGGCGGTGCAGGAGGAGGCTCGTCCGGCGGGCAAGGCGGTCAATCCGACCAGACTTTGTCTCAGTTGCTGCTGTCAGGTGACGCAGTTGCGCTGGTCAGGCGAATGCAGCAGGCCGCCAGGCATGTCGGGCTGACGGACATCTGGTTTTTCACGCAGAAGGGCCAATACACCCAGAGGATTTTGCAGGATATGGGTCTTCGGGCGCTGGAGCGGGAAATTACCGAAGCGCGCCGCTTGGATGCCGATTCGGAATTGGCCGACCGCCTGGAAGAGGCGCGCAAGAAACTGCTGGCCGAGGTGCGCCATTATGTGGAGCGAAAGCTGGCGCTCTACGGCACCACTCAAATGCGCGAATTGCGCGAAGAATTCATGGTCGAAAAAAGACTGGACCGCATCAGCCCACGCGATCACGAACTGATGAGTCAGGTGGTGCGCAAGATCGCCAAGAGGCTGGCTGCGCGTCATTCAAGACGCCAAAAGAGGCGGGTGCGTGGCCAACTTGATTTTCGCAAAACCCTGCGCAGAAACGTGGCCTACGACGGCGTGATGTTTGATCTGGTCTGGCGAACAAAGGTAATCGACAAGCCGCGTGTCGTGGCCATCTGCGATGTCAGCGGATCTGTCAGGCAATACGCGGGGTTCCTGCTTCTATTTCTGCACAGCCTGAGTGAGCATCTCGCCGATCTGCGCAGCTTTGCATTCACTTATCAACTGGTTGAAGTGACTGAAACCTTCAATCAACATCGCGTCGAAGTGGCGGTGGACAAGGTGATGAAGACGATAGGCGGCGGTGGCACCGACTATGGTCAGGTGATGCTGGACATACAGGACCAATTGATGGACGACATGGATCAAAAGACCACCGTCATCATCCTGGGTGATGCGCGCAACAACAACGGGCAGGCGCACTCCGAGATCATGGAGCAACTGCATCAGCGGGCCGGCCGCATCATCTGGCTCAACCCCGAGTCGATGTCATCGTGGGGAGTCGGCGACTCGGTCATGAAGAATTACGCTCCCTACTGTCATATGGCACGCGAGTGCAACACCATCGCGCACCTGGAGCGCACCCTTGATGCCTTGCTTCGACATGCCTGAGTTCGCTCAGTCAAGCATGCGTGCGCCACGCGTTCTCATGTTTTCGATTTCAGCCGCGCTGAATCCCCAATCTGCAAGCGCCTGGGCGCCAGCTTGCCCTGACTCGGGTACGCCGCGTATGACAGCGCCGGGGGTTCGAGAGAAGCGCGGTGCTGGCGCGGGCTGTATCACCCCATCTACATCGATGAAGGCGGCGCGCGCCTTGTTGTGCGGGTGCTCGGGTGCCTCTGTCAATGACAAGACGGGCGCAAAGCACACATCGGTGCCCTCCAGTTCGCGGCACCATTGATCCCGTGTTTTCAACTTGAAGGTCGCGCTCAGGATGGCGCGCAACTGTGGCCATCCATTGCGATCGTATTGATCAGGCAAGTTGCTTTGTTCAAGGCCAAGCTTTGAGATCAGTTCTTTGAAAAAGCGGGACTCTATCGAACCGATTGCGACATGTTGATTGTCGGCAGTTTCGTAAACCTCATACCACGGCGAGCCGGTATCCACTTCATTCGTGCCACGCTGGTCGGTCCAGTGACCGGAGCTTAGCCGGCCGTAGAACATGGCCATCAAGCTGGCCGCGCCATCGGTCATTGCAGCATCGATGACCTGACCCTTGCCCGAACTGTGCGCCTCATGCAATGCGCATGCGATTCCAAAGGCCAGGTACATTCCGCCACCGCCGAAATCTCCAACCAGATTGAGGGGGGCCAGGGGCGCCTCGCCCTTACGCCCTACCGCATGGAGCGCACCGGACACAGCGATGTAATTGATGTCATGGCCCGCCGCATGGGCCAGCGGTCCGTGTTGTCCCCAGCCGGTGATGCGGCCGTAGATCAAGCGCGGATTGCGGGCAAGGCAGGCATCAGGCCCCAACCCCAGTCGCTCGGTCACGCCGGGTCGAAATCCTTCGATCAGCACATCGGCCTTGGCAACCAGATCAAGAACAATCTCGATGGCCTCAGCTTGCTTCAGGTCAAGCGCGATGGAGCGCCTGCCGCGCGACATCACATCGAACTTTGCATCGACGGGCAGGCCCAGGTCACTGCCGTGCAGGCGGTCCACACGCAAGATGTCGGCCCCCATGTCCGCGAGCATCATGCCGCAGAACGGGCCGGGGCCAATTCCAGCCAGCTCCAAGACTTTGACGCCCTTGAGTGGGCCGCGTGCGATGTTTGTTTCCATTGTCTGGGTACCTCGAGGTTTAGTGAGTGAGGGACATTGCCGGCAAGATCGAGTCCGCGCAAGCACTGCTACCTCGATTATCGGGCAGCTCTGGGTTCAGGCATGAACATGACTTGCGAGCCATGAATCACGCATGTTAGAGTGGTCTGAGGTCTTCGTGCGATGCAAGTCAAAGATTGGCAAGGAGAATTGCAATGGATATGGGTTTGGCTGGCAAGTCGGTGGTCGTGACCGGCGGCGCCTCCAACATTGGCCGGTCTATCGTGCTGGCATTTGCCGATGAGGGAGCAAACATCACCATCGGCGACATCGACTTGAACCAAGCGGAGAAGGTCGGCAAGCTCGCGATCAAGAGAGGTGCTGCGGGAGTGCAAGTGGTGCGCACCGACGTCACGGATTTGATACAGGTGCAGGCGATGTTCCAGGCAGCGACGAAAAAATTCGGCTGCGTGGATGTGCTGGTGAACAATGTTGGCTGGGACAAGCTGATGTTCTTCACGCAGACGACGCCGGACTTCTGGCAGAAGGTCATACAGATCAATTATGTTGGCGTGCTCAACTGCACCAAGGTCGCGCTTGATCTGATGATTCCACAAAATCGCGGCGCGATTGTCTCCATCAGTTCGGACGCCAGCCGGCAGGGCGAGCCGCGTGAGGCCGTGTATGGGGGCATCAAAGCCGCGATCAACAGCTTCATGAAAACCATCGCCAAAGAAAATGGCCGCTACGGCATACGATGCAACGCCGTCTGTCCTGGTGCGACCATACCGCAAGATGATGAAGAGGTGGGCGAGCCCAGCATGTGGTCCGACAAGACTGCGATGTTCACACCCGAGCAACTGGAGAAGGTGGCCAAGTCAATGCCACTGCGCAAACTGGGGCGACCGAGGGACATTGCCAATGCAGTGGTGTTCTTGGCCTCCCCAATGGCTGGCCACGTCACCGGGCAGGTGCTGTCTGTGTCGGGCGGTTACAGCATGGTTGGATAGGCTCTGCACATGGGATTGCATGACTTCAATCTGCCAGACGTCATTGAACGCAACGCGCAGCTTTACAAAGATAAGACGGCCTTCATTGATGGAGATCGGCGAGTCACACATGGTGAATATGCCAACCGTGTAGGGCGACTGGCGCGAGGTCTGAGCCGGGTGGGCATTCGGGCCGGCGATCGCATCGCTGTGTTGGCCCACAACTGCCTGGAGTACGTCGACATCTATGGCGCAGCTGCCTGTATTGGCGCTATTGTCGTGCCCTTGAACTGGCGGCTGGGAAGCGGGGAAATTGCGCATGCAATTGAAAACACGACGCCCAAGTTGCTGATTGCTGCCACTGGATTTTTGCCAGCTCTCCAAGAACAGATCCATCGATTTGCGTTTGTAGAGCGCAGCTATTGCCTGGGCGCAGCAAGCGCTTCGTTTGCGCAGTTGGGCGATCTCATGGCTGGCGAGAACCAGGCCGAGCTTGTGAAACATCCGGATGGCGATTGTGGTTTCGTGATCATTCACACCGCCAGCGTGGACGGCAAAGCGCGTGGAGCGCTGTTGTCGCAAGGTGGCCTGGTGGCGGCCAATCTTCAGTTCGCTGCGAGTTGGAATCTTGGGCCGTGCGATGTCCTTCTTGGCGTCCTGCCTTTGTTCCATGCGCTGGGGCTTGGACTCTTGCTGGCGGTGCAGCAGGCGGGCGGCACCACAGTGCTGATGGCCAAGTTCGAAGCGGCGCAGACTCTGGAGATCATCAGGTCTGAAGCAGTCACAGTGATGGCCGAGTTTCCGCCCATGCTCTCGACCTTGCTGGAGCAGCCTGGCGCGCGCGAGCAATTGGCAAGCCTGCGCCATGTCACAGGGCTCGATACCGCGCAAACCATTGATCGCTTCGAAGCTGAGTTTCCTTTGGCAAAGTTCTGGGTTGTTTACGGCCAGACGGAGGTTTCAGGCCCGGTGAGTTTTTCGCCGTATCGGGAGCGGCCAGGTTCCGCCGGCCGACCCACCATGCTCAATCGTGTTGTCATCGTCGATGACGCCGACAGGCCGGTGCAATCTGGCACCATGGGCGAGATCGTCGTGCGCGGGCCCATGGTCTTCCTGGGCTACTGGAATTGCGAGGAGGAGAACGCGTTCATCTCACGCGGTGATTGGCACCACACCGGGGACATTGGTCGCATCGATTCCGACGGCTATCTCTGGTATGGCGGGCGGTCGCCGGCCAAGGAGCTGATCAAGCCGGGCGGAGAGAATGTCTATCCCGTCGAAGTCGAGAAGATTCTCCTTGAGCACCCGTCCATTGCGCAGGCGGTGGTGTTCGGCGTGCCCGATCCCCAGTGGGGCGAGGCAATAAAGGCCGTGTGCGTTTGCAAACCCGGTCAGACGGCTGAGCCGCAAGAGCTCATTGATTTCGTCGGCGGGCGAATTGCGCGCTTCAAGCGGCCCAAGCATGTGGTCTTTGTCGAGTCGCTTCCACGCAATGATCAGGGGCTGATCGACCGCGCCAGTGTCAAGCGCAGTTTCGCGTAGCCAAGTTACAGCGAGTAGGCGACCTTTAGGCCGTCTTCAAATGCGCGCAGAGCGTCGATTTCTTCGGCCCGCTCGGCACCGCCGATCAAGGTCGATTTGATCCCCTTGCTTGCGAGTTCATCGTGCAGCGCATTGACGGATTCCTGTCCGGCGCAAAGAATCACGTTATCGACCTCAAGCAACTTAGGCTGACCGTCTTGCAAGATGTGCAGGCCCTGGTCGTCGATGCGCTGATAGGTGACGCCGGTCAGAACGGCAACCCCGCGGCGTGCAAGCTCGGCGCGCAAGACCCATCCAACTGTCATGCTCAAAGTTCTGCCGGGCGCGGTGGTTTTCCTTTGGAGCATGACGATACTGCGTGGGGATTTTTCAGGCGAAGGTGCAACCAGGCCGCCGTCGCCAAGCCCTTTTGGATCGACTCCCCACACCGAGAGGAATGTGGGAATCTTCGATTCGATCGCGGGCTCGCTCAAGAACTTCGCCACGTCGTAGCCGATTCCTCCCGCGCCGATGATGGCCACTCTGCCGCCCGGCACCTTCTTGCCTGAGAGCACGTCGTCATACTGCAGCACCATGGGATGATCAATCCCAGCAATGTCGGGTGAACGAGGGCGCACACCACTGGCAACCACAATCTCATCGAAGTCGCCGCAGGCCAACTCGGCCGCGTCAACTTGATGGCTGGTCTTGAGCACAATGTCGCTGCGTGCGATGCGGGTGCGAAAGTAGCGCAGCGTCTCAGAAAATTCCTTGCCAGGCACTTCCTGTGCCAGATTCATCTGGCCGCCAATGTCGTCTTGAGATTCAAACACTGTGACCTTGTGCCCGCGCTCGAATGCGGTGACCGCACAGGAAAGCCCGGCCGCCCCGGCGCCGACTATGGCCACACGCTTCGAATGCGGTGCAGGGCCCAGCGGGTAGCGGGTCTCCTGGCAAGCGCGTGGGTTGACCATGCATCCCGCAATGTCCTCGCCGACGATGAGTCCATCAAGGCATGACTGATTGCAAGCGATGCAGGTGTTGATTTCGTCCGCCCGGCCTTGCTGCGCCTTGATGGCGAACTCTGAATCTGCGAGCAAGGGCCGCGCCAGAGCAATCAAATCAGCGACCCCTTTCTCAAGCAACTCTTCCGCGAGTTCAGGTGTGTTAATGCGGTTGGTCGCGACCACCGGTATCGTCACCGCCGCCCGCACCCGGGCGACGGCGCCGCGCCATGCGGCGGGCGGCACCACATAAGCAACGGTGGGAATGCGCGCATCGTGCTGTCCGATGCCGGTGTTCAGTATGTCAACGCCAGCAGCTTGCAAGGCCTGAGCCTGGATGATGATCTCTTCTGGCTTGAGCCCACCCTCGACCAGATCCAGCACGGACATTCGATACACGATCAGGTAATTCGGTCCGACTCGCTCTCGTGTCGCACTCACCACTTCAACCGGGAAGCGAAGGCGATTCTCCAGGCTGCCACCGTATTTGTCGGTCCGATTATTGGTGCGAAGCATGGAGAACTGAGTCGGCAGGTAGCCAGCCGAACCCATGATCTCAACGCCGTCGTAGCCGCCTAGCTGCGCGAGCGCCGCACAGTTTGCATAGTTGCTCACTGTCTGTTCGACTTCTGCCGTACTCAGCGTGCGAGGAATCCGTCCGCGATTGATGGAAGCGGGAATGTCAGACGCGCCGACCAAATCCGGATGCTTGCCAAATCGCCCTGTGTGCAAAATCTGCATGCAAATCAAACCGCCGGCCTCATGCACCGCGTTGGTAATGAAGCGGTGATCGTCAAGCCGGTTTGGATCGTCCACAACGCCGGCGTCGGGCTCAAGAAGCCCAGCCGCGTCGGGCGAATAGCCGCCACTGATCATCAGGCCTACTCCACCTCTTGCGCGCTCGGCGTAGAAGGCAGCTAGGCGTTCCTTGCCATCGGGCTCGCATTCCAGGCGGGTGTGCATGGAGCCCATGATGATTCGGTTCTTCAGCGTGAGCGAACCCACTTTGAGCGGTTCGAACAGACGAGGGTAGGTGCGCATTGGTTTTGAAGAAATGAGTGCAACATCGTCGCGCCAAGGGCTGTCGGAGATCATTGCCATGAGATGGCCTCACAGGCGCTGGCGGCCGCTTCGATTATCGGACGTCTCTCGCTGCAGGTCAACAAATATGAACAGCGAGCCATGAATCATGTGAGCGTCATGGGCCACCCCTGGGGGGCGAGCGCGCGAGGGACGGTCGCCTGAAAGGCCGAAGAGGAGAAGGTCTACCGCTTACTGCCGTTCAAGCTTGGCGTCGCGATACAGCTTTTCCCACTTGATGATGTCCGTCTTCATGAGTTGCTCCAGCCCTTCGGGGCTGGTGGTCCTGGGTTCAACGCCTTTTTGCAGGAGAGACTCGCGAATGTCCGGGGAATTGACGACCGCATTGATTTCAGTGTTCAACTTGGCGACGATGGCCTTGGGTGTGCCGGCCGGTGCGAATAGGGCGAGCCAACCGATCGACTCATACTCGGGATAGCCCTGCTCGGCCACAGTGGGGATCTGGGTCAGCAGGCTGGATCTGTTCTTGGAGGTGAACCCGATGGCGCGAACCCTTCCGTTCTTCACGTGGGTGTCAAGGATCAGGATGGGTTCCATCAGCAAGTCGATGCGGTCGCCAATGGCGTCGGTCACCAGTTGAGGCGATGTCTTGTAGTTCACTTTATTGAACTGAACGCCCGCCGTCATTTCCAGCAAGGTTCCTCCCAGGCCTGATGAACTCGCGGCAGAGCCAAAGGAAATTTCACCCGGCTTGGATTTGGCCAAGGCGATCAACTCCGCCAAATTCTTGACTGGCAGGCCATTGCGTACGGTCAGAATGAAGCCTACCTCGCCCACCTGAGCCACCGGCATGAAATCCTTGACTGGATCGTAGGACAGCTTTTTGTACGCGGCAGGGTTGATGGCATGTGTGCCGCTAGAGCCCCACAGGATGGTGTAGCCATCCGCAGGCGCCTTGATTGCCATTTCAGTCGCCAGAATACCGTTGGCGCCCGGCCTGGGGTCGATGATCACGGGTTGCCCAAGGCGCTCCTGAAGCCTTTGGCCCACGATGCGGGCGACGACGTCAGTGGTGCTGCCAGCGCCGTATTGCAAGATGATGCGAATTGGCCGATCGGGGTAAGTCTGCGCGCTCGCTGCGAGGCTTGCCGTGAGCGCGAAAGCGCAAAGTGCCATCCTTGTGAAACGTCTCAAATACATGATGTCTCCTGATCGGTTCGCAACCCAGCTAGCATAGCATGCGTGATTGATGGCTCGCAATTCATTTTCCTTGACACGCCTTGCCGTGCATCCGGATAATTCACCGGGTAGGTCTGTCTTGCGCGTCAGCCTGGGGGGCGACAATCTTGGGCAGTATGACGACGATCAACTCACGCGGAGGCGGCATGGCAGCAGGTGAACAGGCGGGCAAAGGTGCCCTGGACGGCATTCGTGTGGTGGATCTGACTCGGTATCTGTCCGGTCCACTGTGCACGCAGAACCTTGGCGACATGGGGGCCGAGGTCATCAAGGTCGAACCGTTGACGGGAGACCCGGCTCGCTACAACGCACCCGTGGTCCAAGACCGCAGCGGCTACTTTCCGCTACTCAATCGCAACAAGAAGAGTCTGGCGCTCAACATGGCCACCCAGGAAGGCCGGGAGGTCATGCGTCGCCTGGTTCTGTGGGGCGATGTGCTGGTCGAAAATTTTCGACCCGGCGTGATGGCGCGGCTCGGATTTGACAATGAACACATCAAGTCAATCAACCCGCGCATGATCGTTGTTGCGGTGTCTGGTTTTGGCCAGACCGGTCCCTATTCTCAGCGCGCTGGGTTCGACTTTGTTGTGCAGGCCATGGTGGGCGGAATGAGTCTGACGGGCGATCCAGACGGCCCGCCTGTGCTGGCCGGCGGCGTGCTCATGGACACCATCGGTGGGCTCTACGCCACCATCGGCGCCCTGGCTGCGCTCCAAGGGCGGCAGCGAACCAACGAAGGGCAGGTGGTGGATGCTTCCTTGTACGAAGGCGGCTTGATCACGGTTGCCAACTCCATTGCCACCTTCGCGCGCGGTATGACGCCCCAGCGTGGCGTGCTCACTGTGGCGCCGGCCGGTACCTTCCGCTCATCCGACGGCATCTACATCTTCATTTCAGCGCATGACGACGGTCACTTTCCCTTGGTGGCTTCGTTGGTCGGAAGGCCTGAGATGGCAAATGATCCCGAGTACAAGACAAAGGCCGCACGCGGGCGCCATGTGGAAGAACTCAACCGGCTACTGGGCGAATGGGCGAGCGCGCATACCATCGGGGAGATTGAGGCGACGCTGAACGAAGGCGGCGTGCCCTTTGGTCGTGTTCAGAGCATTGAGGATGTGGTGAACTGTCCGCATCTTGAGGACAGGCAGAGCATCGTCAAGGTCGATCATGGAGCCGAAAAAGGACTTCCCATGCTCGCGCCTCATCCGCGCCTCTCCGGAACACCCAGCGCGATCTATTCCATCGCACCTCACCTGGGGGAGCACACGGATCAGGTGTGTCACGAGATTCTTGGGTTCTCCAAAGATGAAATCGCCCAGATGCGCGAGATCAAGGTCGTGAAATAGGAAGCGGAGTCAATCGGGACGTACTTGCAGAACGACCCGACCGATTGCCTTGCGCGATTCGAGAAGCGCCATGGCTTCGCGAAACCGGGCCAGGGGAAACAGGTTCGATATGTGAGGCTTCAGATGCCCTTTGTTTGCCTGATCCAGCATCCAGGCGCGGTAGATGGCGACTTCTTGCGGCTTGTGTTTGAGAGTCTCTCTGGCGCGCACGCCGATGATGCTGAAGCACTTGAGCAGTGGGCGATTCGTCTTGACCTGCGGAATGGTTCCGCTGGCAAATCCGACGACCAGAATCCGCCCGTACCAGGCAATGCATCGCATGGACTCTTCGAACACTTCGCCGCCAACTGTGTCCAGAATCACATCCGCGCCTGCGCCAGCAGTGATCTCCAGCACCCGGTCTTTAAAATCTTCCCGGGTGTAGTCGATCAAATGGTCTGCGCCCCGGCTCTTGCAGATCGCGAGTTTTTCCGCGCTGGACGCAGTAGCGATCACCGTTGCGCCCAGCAGCTTGCCGACTTCAACCGCAGCCAGGCCAACGCCGCCTGCAGCGCCATGAACCAACAGCACTTCACCGGGCTTGAGTTGTCCGCGCTGAAGCAAGGCGTTCGTCGCAGTGGACACGGCGATCATGAAAGATGCGCCCTGCGCAAAGCTGAACCCCTGCGGCATGGGCAACACTTCACTGGCTGGTGCCACTACTTCTTCGCTGTAGCAGCCGTGGGTTGCGCTGAGCATCACGCGCTCACCCACATGCCTGCCGGTAACACCCGGCCCCAGTTCCGAAATGACGCCAGCGGCTTCCATTCCAGGAGAGAAGGGCAGTGGGGGGATGAATTGATACTTGCCCGCCACTTGCAGTGTGTCGGGAAAGTTAAGCCCGGCGGCATGCACAGCCACTCGAATCTCGCCTTGTCCGACTGCGTGCGCGGGAACGTCTTGCAGCGTCAAGGCATCGGGGCCAGCCAACTCACGACAGACAACGGCAGATACCATCGCAAGGATTTCCTAGTTCTGTTTGACTGCTGGCATTCTGTTGCTCACACAGGCCCATGTCAATAGAAATATGAATAGCGAGCCACGAATCACCAGTGCTATACTGATTTGCGCTGCGGCAGGTGCGTTGCACCTGCTCGTCAGAACAGCATTATCAGGTGAACGGCAAGTCATGACGATCCACAAAGGCACAGGCGACATCCACCCGAAAGCAGACGGGGTCGCTTCATGAAAGAGCCAAAAATCGCAGGCATCATGCGCGCGACTTCGGTCGCCATCGTGGGTGCTTCAAATGACCCGAGCAAGGTCACCGGCAGGCCGCTCGCCTATATGCGCAAGTTGGGCTTTGCGGGCAAGCTGTTTCCGGTCAATCCCTCGCGCACAGAAGTGCAGGGCTTGCCCTCGGCGAAATCGCTGCGCGAGATTGGTGAGCCGGTGGACCTGGCCTTGATTGCAACACCCGCGAACACCGTCGAGAGTGTCTTGCTTGAAGGGGTCGCGGCAGGCATTCGAAACTACGTCGTGTTTTCCTCCGGGTTTGCAGAGATGGACGAAGAAGGCCGACGCCTGCAGCAAAGGCTGACCGACATCGCCCGCGAGCATGATCTGGCCATCGTGGGTCCTAATTGCCTGGGTGTTGCCAACAGCGCGACAGGCCTGATGGCTTCGTTCAACACGGCGATGGAATCGTGTGAAGTGGTGCGCGGCTCATTCGCCTTCGTGAGCCAAAGCGGCGCGCTCGGCTCGTATTGGCTGGACATGGTCCTTCGCTCGGGCATCGGCTTTAGCCACTGGATCACAACTGGCAATGAATGCGATGTCGATGTGGGCAGTGCCCTGGAATTTCTTGCGCAGGACCCAGACACGCGCGTCATCGGCATGTACATCGAGGACATTCGCGATGGCGCTGCTCTGCGCAGAGGTTTGCTGATGGCTGCGCAGGCTCGCAAGCCGGTGCTCATTATCAAATCTGGAAGTTCAGCGGCTGGCGCGGCGGCGGCCGCCTCACACACCGGCGCGCTGGCGGGCGATGATGCTTTGTTCAACGCCTGCTTCGATCAATATGGTGCAGTACGGGTTGAATCGATCACGGCCATGATAGAGGCGGCGCGCCTGTACGCATGGAAGTCCGTTCCACTCAGCCGCAAGCTGGGCATCATGTCGGTGTCCGGCGGACTGGGGGTGCTCATTGCAGACGCGGCGGAGAAGGCCGGACTGGAAGTTGAGCCCTACGCGCCTGAAACACAGGCTGCGCTGGTGCCATTGTTGCCGGGCTTTTCCAAGCCGCAAAATCCGCTGGACTTGACTGCCGTGGTCGTGCAGCAGGCCAGCTTGCTGGTTGGCACCCTCGAAGCTCTCAGCAAGGACCCTTCGGTGGGCGCGCTGGTGCTGGCCATCGGCCTGCTTCCGGGCATTGCCAAGCCGGTGGTAGAGGCGCTGGTGGCGCAGCGATCAAGCTCCAGAATTCCAATCGTTGTCGTCTGGATGGGCGCCACCCGTGATGTGGTGGAAAAGCTTGAGGAAGCGAAGGTGCCTGTCTTCACCGATTTTCCGCAGGCGATTGCTGCCATTGGCGCGGTGTGTCGACTGGAGGCCAGGAGGGCGCGAGCAGTCGATGCGTTCTCGCCTGGGGCGCCACCGCTTGCCTTGAGTCAAGCCTGCGAAGACCTGAGCGAAGCAAGTGCAAAGGACATCCTCAGGCACTGGCCGGGAGTGAGCGTTCCAGAGGGTGTGCTGGTAAAGCCCGGCGAAGCGGTGGCAGCCAGAATCGCCCATCTGCAAACGCCCCTGGTTGCAAAAATTCAGGCCGCGTCCATGAAGCACAAGAGCGAGCATGGCGGCGTGGTGTTGAAGCTGCAAACACATGCGGCGGCGGCTGAGGCTTGCAAGGAATTGTTCGCCATGGCCCAGGCGGCTGGCATCGCCGCCGAAGGTGTGCTGGTTGAGCGCATGATGCCTTTTGATTTCGAGTTGCTGGTGGGCTTGCGGCGCGACGCGGTGTTTGGCCCCGTGCTGGTGATTGGACGAGGCGGCGTCGAGGTGGAGCTCAACCCTGACATTGCCACATTGATCTTGCCGGTGACACCGCACGAGGTGCAGGCCGCGCTGGAGCGCCTGAACTATGCAAAACTGTTGCGCGGTTACCGGGGCGGCCCCTCAGTTGACATCCAGGCTTGCGCCAGACAAATTCACGACTTGGCAAGCAAATTTGCCGCCGACGAATCATTGCGCGAACTTGAGATCAATCCGTATGCGCTTGGACAGCAGGGCGCGTGGATCCTGGATGCCTTAATGACTGTCACGACCAAGGAGAGCAAGCCATGAAGAGCAAACTGT
Organism: Comamonadaceae bacterium; assembly: GCA_947476285.1. GTDB lineage: Bacteria > Pseudomonadota > Gammaproteobacteria > Burkholderiales > Burkholderiaceae_C > Ramlibacter. The sequence goes on from CANJPU010000040.1 coordinate 39,501, forward strand.
GCGAAATGTTTGGCATCCAAGTGCCGATCTTCGCGTTTTCGCATTGTCGCGACGTCGTCGTCGAGGCGTCCAAGGCAGGCGGGCTGGGCGTATTCGGCGCAGACACTTATTCACCGGAAGAACTCGCCGTCGAACTGGAGTGGATTGAGAAGCACATCGAAGGTAAACCTTATGGCATCGACGTGCTCTTTCCCAGCAAATACCTGGACGTGAGTCAGCAAAAGGGAGCGGCCGCGGAGTCGGTCATTCCGCCGGGGCACCAGAAATTTGTGGATGACCTTCTGGAGCGACATGACGTGCCCCATCTGCCCGACGGCCAAGAAGAGGCCATCATCCGCGATCGGCTTACACGCGGCAGGAGCACACCGGCCTACTCATCTGCCTTGCTGGACGTTGCATTCGCGTTCAAAGGTGTGAAGCTGCTGGTCAGCGCGATCGGGGCACCGCCGCCGGACATCGTGGCGCGCGCGCACGCGGCCGGCATCAAAGTAGGCGGAATGGTGGGCGCCGTGCAACATGCCTTGCGCCAGCGTGACGCCGGAGTGGACATCGTCATCGCGCAGGGGCACGAGGCAGGCGGCCACACCGGCGAGATCGCAACCATGGTGCTGACTCCGCAGGTGGTGGATGCGGTCGCGCCGATTCCGGTCTTGGCGGCTGGGGGCATTGCTTCGGGCAGGCAATTTGCCGCGGCGCTGGCGCTGGGTGCAGAGGGTGTGTGGTGCGGCTCAGTCTGGTTGACGACCAGCCAGAGTGATTTGCTGCCGGAGACCAAACGGATCTTGCTGGGCTCGAAGTCATCCGACACCGTTCGTACCCGATCGTATACCGGCAAGCCCGCACGTTATCTCAAGAATGAGTGGACCCAAGCCTGGGAATCCGACCAAGCACCCAAGGCCTTGATGCGCCCGCTTCAGCACCTGCTGGCCAAGCCCGCCACGGCCCGCATCGAGCGGGTGCGATCTGAGCCCTTGCTCGGCACACCCATCGGCCAGGTGGTCGGCCAGATGAAAGATGAATTGAGCGTCAGACAAGTTTATCTTGACATGATGGACGAGTGCATTGACAGCATGGACAGGGTCAATCACATTCTTGGTGATTCATGATGGAGCCGATATGAGCGAAGCCAAACCAGTTTTTACATACGATCATTACGTGCCAGGAACAGTCTACGGAGAGAAGGCTTTTTCGGTGGACGACGCAGTGGTGCAAAAGTGGCGGGCCGTCTACCCACGTGACAACGATCCAAAGGTGATGCCCGGCGGAATGCTCGCCATGATCATCCTCGATGCAGTGCTTACCTACAACACACCTCGTCCACCCGGCGGTGTGCACGGCGGACAGACCTTCAAGGTTCTGAAAATGCCCAATCTGGGAGATGAGCTGATCACCGAAGTCAAGTGCTTGGACAAGGAGATCAAGAAGAGTCGGAACCTTGTGCGCGTGCAGACCACCACGCGCAACAGCAAGACCGGCGAAGTGATGTTCACCGGTGTGATGACCAGCATCGTCGCAAGTTGAGGGCCCCCCAATGCAATCAAAACTCCAACCCTCATCGCGCCATGTGGATTTCCAGGCGATTCTGGACTACGCGGCTTTGACCAACGACTACAACCCGCTTCACGTGGACCACGCGTTCGCGGCCAAGACACCGTTTGGCGGCGTCATCGCTCACGGCACCATGTCGGTCGCGCTGATCTGGCAGGCGCTGGCGCAGACCTTGGGTACGCAAGCGCTCGATGGCATTGACCTGGACATTCGCTTCATGAAGCCCGTTCGCATTGGCGACACGGTGGCCGGGGGTGGCCAGTTGCAAGAAGGGTCGAACGATGTTTACGACGTATGGGTCAAGACGCAAAATGGTGAGGGTGACGTGGTGATCAGTGGTACCGCCACGATACGGCGCGCGAACTGAAACGCCGACTCCTGCGGGCGCAGGCATGGGTCGGCAACAAGTGGAGACAAGAGCATGGACTGGGACAAAGTCACACTGGGTGAGGTGATTCGCGGGCATGCCGCCACGCGGGGGGACCATACCGCTGTGGTCGATGGCGACACGCGCCTGAGTTACAGGCAGTTGGACCGTTGGGCTGATGAGATCGCCCAAGGGCTCGTGTCCATTGGTCTGGTGCGCGGGGATCAGGTGGCCTTGTGGATGATCAATTCGGCCACCTGGGTTGCCTGCTGGATCGCGTGTTCGCGTGTTGGCGTTACCCTAGTGCCGCTGAACACCCGCTACAAGCCTGAAGAGGTCGAGTACATCCTGAAGCAGTCCAATGCCAAGGCATTGATCATGCTCGACACATTCTGGAACATCGATTTTCTGGCCATGCTGCGCGCCATCGTGCCGGAGTTGGACACGGCCACGCCAGGGCAACTTCAAAGCGCCCGCCTTCCTCACCTGCGCTCGGTGGTGCTGTGGAAGAACATCCGTGCACCCGGAACCTTTTGCCTCGAGCAAATCTGCCAACAAGGAGGGCAAATGCTCCATCGCGGGCAAATGCTGCCGCCGGCCAACCCCGCTGACCCGATCATCATCGTCTACACATCGGGCACCACCGGCCACCCCAAAGGCGCCATGCACAATCACATCGTGCTGCGCAACTGCGCCAACATGGCGCGCTGGATGCACACCACGCCCGATGACATCGTGCTGGGCCATATGCCCTTCTATCACGTGGCAGGCGCGTTCGCAGGTCTGGGCCAGGCCATGCTGGTCGGCTGCACGCTGGTGACCTTGCCTCACTGGATACCCGATGAAGCGCTCGATGTCATCGCGCAAGAGAAAGTCACCATCTTCGGCGGCATTCCCACCCATTACATCGACTGCCTTGACGCCATCCGGCGCAGGCCGCGCACGGTGCGGATGAAATCGGGCTGGATTGGCGGGGCACCGGTCACGCCCGACGTGGCCTTGACCTCCTTCAAGGAGCTGGGCCTGGAAGCCTTGCAGGCCGTCTACGGTATGACCGAGACCACATCGATGACCACCTTGAGCGAATTCGATGCGCCCCTTGAGGTGTTGTGCGACAACAAGGGAAAACCGATTGGCGAGTTCGAGGTCAAAGTGTGCGACCCGGATTCAGGCAGCGAGCGGCCAACGGGCGTCAACGGAGAGGTCTGGGTGCGTGGGCACATCGTGATGATGGGCTACTACCAGGATCCCGTTGGCACCTCGCAGGTCATGACGCAAGACGGGTGGTTCCGCACCGGGGACATTGGTGTGTATGACGAGCAAGGCTACCTGAAGATCACCGGCCGCCTCAAGGACATGTTCATCGTGGGCGGCTCCAATGCTTACCCCGCCGAGATCGAGCGAATGCTGCAGACGCATCCCAAAATCAAGCAGGCGATTGTCGTTGGCGTGCCCCATGCGCGCCTCGGGGAGGTGGGCTATGCGTTCGTCGAACTGCACGAAGGGCAGCAGATCGCGCCGCAAGATGTGATCGACTTTTGCAAAGAAAAAATGGCCGATTACAAGGTTCCGCGCTATGTGCAGGTCATGAAAGAATTTCAAAAGACGTCCACCGGTAAAATCCAGCGCTTCGTTCTGACAAAGGCGGCGAAGGAAGCGCTGGCCCAGTAAAATCTCTTCATTTTTTTTCCTGCGCGGTCTTTCAACTTTCAACATCAACGTCTATCTACCAGGCTGAATCTACCTTGAAGAACCAAGTCAAATCTACGGGTGCTTCTGAAAAGCGTGGCAAGCGGGAGATCAAGGCCGACGAAACCCGACGCGCGCTGTTCGACGCGGCGGCAAAGGAAGTTGGCAAGCTTGGCTACGAAGGTGCATCGGTGACTGCGATCACCAAGCGCGCCGGCGTGGCCAACGGCACTTTCTACAACTATTTCGAAACCCGGCAGCAGTTGTTTGATCAACTTCTGCCCGTCATCGGCGACCAGTTGCTGGACTACATCCGCGAGCGACTGATGGAGCACCAGGCTGGTGTTGAGCGTGAGCACCAGCGCATCCTTGCTTACTTTGAGTTCTTCGACAAGAACCCCGGCTTTCTGCGCATCGTGAACGAGGCCGAAGTGTTCGCGCCGCAGGCGTTCAAGCAGCACATCAAGAGTTTCGTCAAGCGATACTCCGGTGCGTTAAAGCGCCAACATGAAGCGGGTGAATTGGGTGACTTCCGCGAGGATGAGATCGAAACACTGGTGTACCTTCTGATGGGTGCTCGCAGTTATTTGACGATGCTTTGGCGCGCCAGCCCAAGCAGCACGCGGGCGAAGTCGGGTCAGGCCATGCTCGATACCTATGTGAAGCTCGTCAGCGGTGGATTGTTTGCGAAGAATGCGGTCACACCTGCCATTCTCGCGGGGGGTGCCCGGCCAGCCGCGCGCAAAGGTGGCAAAGGCGGCAAAGCTGGCAAGGCCGACAACGGGCCCCGTCAAATCACTGATTGACAGTCCGGCGGCAGCTAAGCCGTGAGCAGGGTGCTTGAGCCTTCACTTGTGGAAGGTTCAGTCGCTCCTGCCTCATGTGATTCATGGCTCGCAGTTCATATTTGCCTTGACACGCGGGCGGCCGACTGTCAATATGGAAGCTTCAAGAAAGCTGGGCTTCGGCTTTTCCTCGAAGGACCTTCTGATGGCATTTGACTTCAGCCTCTCGCCAGAACATGAGGCGGTGCGGGACTTGGCGCGACGCTTTTCGCTGGAGCAACTGGCGCCTTTGGTGACAGAGGCGGAGGAAACCGAAACCTTCCCTCCCGATCTCTTTCGCAAATGGGGCGAGGTGGGCTTGCTGGGCGTGCGCTACCCGCAAGCCGATGGCGGCAGCGGAATGGACAAAGTCGCTGAGTGCATCATTCGAGAAGAACTCAGCGCGGTCTGCCAGGGCTTTTGTTCCAGTTGGTCTGCGCACACGCACCTGGGCATCTGGCCCATCTGGAAGATCGGCACGCCGCAGCAGAAAGAGCGCTTCTTCCGCCCTGCGCTTTCTGGCCACAAGATCGCGGGCTTTGGCCTGTCAGAGCCCGATGGCGGCTCCAACATCCGGGCGATGAAGACGCGAGCCCAGAAGGTGCCAGGAGGCTACCGCCTGAGCGGCAGCAAGATGTACATCACCAACGCACCGATTGCAGATTTTTTGCTTGTGGCTGCGCGCACAGCGCCAGAGTTGACCCCCGAAGCCATCAGCCTGTTCATTGTCGAATTGCCCAATCCCGGATTCGTGATCTCCAAGCTCAAGAAGGAATCAATACGATCATCTGAAACAGGGGTCATCTATATCGAAGATGCGTTCGTGCCGGACGACTGCCTGCTCGGGCACCAGGAGGGCACCTATCCGGTCATCCTGGACTCGCTCGCCGAAAATCGTGTCGGCGTGGCGGCCAACTCACTGGGCATCGCGCGCGCCGCATTCGAGGTGGCGACTCAATACGCTCGCGAAAGAATCGTCGCCGGGCGCAAGATCGGCGACTACCAGGCCATCGCGCACAAGCTGTCTGACATGGCCGCAGAAATCGAAGCTGCACGCTGGCTGGTGTACTACGGCGCCTGGAACGTCGACCGTGGAACGCTTGATACAGCGCTGGCCTCCAAGGTGAAATTGTTCGTGACCGAAATGGCGGTGCGCGTCACCGAGAGCGCGGTGCGCATCCTGGGCGGTGCCGGCATGATGCGCGAGTACAGCGTCGGGCGCCTGCATCGTGACGCCTTGCTGTATGTCATCGGTGAGGGAACCAGCGACATTCAGCGTAACATCATTGCGCGCAGCCTGGGGTTCAAGGCCTGAAGGCCTGATCGACCGTCACAGCTTGCAGCGCCTTTCTTCAACGAGGAACATCTCCCATGTCAATTCGCTTCAATGAAGACCAAATCCAGATTCGAGATTTGGTCCGCCGCATCGCCAAAGAGCGCGTGGCACCGCGGGCCGACGAAATCGATCGCACCGCCGAGTATCCGCAGGACATGTTCGATCTGCTCAAAGAGCTGGGCTTGTTCACGCTGCCCTTCCCGGAAAAATACGGTGGCAGCAACAGCCTGGTTTCGGCCTGCATTGCCATTGAAGAGTTGGGTCGGGTTTGCTACAACACCGCCTACTTGCTGATGACCCAGTGGATGCCATTCCTTGCCATCATGACGGGCGGCACCGAAGATCAAAAGGCGCGTTACCTGCCTGGGCTTGCGGCCGGAGATTTGCGTGGCGCGTTCTCCACCACAGAGCCGCAAAGCGGCTCTGACGTCGCTGGCATCAAGACGCGGGCCACGCCAGTGATTGGCGGCTACAGCATTACTGGATCGAAGATCTGGTGCACCAATTCGCACATTGCCGATTTCGTGGTGGTGGCTGCCAAGACCGGCGACGATGACAGCACACGCGGAATCAATCTCTACATCGTCGAGCGCGGCACCAAGGGCTTCACCGTCGGCCGCAAGGAAGACAAAATGGGTGGACGAGGCATTCCCTCCTGCCCGCTGTTCCTCGACAATGTTTTTGTGCCCGAGGGCAACATCCTTGGTGAGATGGGCAAAGGGTTCAAGAAGGTGATGGAAGCCTTCAACAAGAGCCGGCCTCTGATCGCAGCGCGCGGAGTCGGCCTGGCCCAAGGTGCGATCGATCATGCCACCGAGTACATCCAGCAGCGGGTGGCGTTTCGCCAGAAGATCAGCGACTTCCAGGGCATACGCTGGATGCTGGCTGACATGGTCATTCAGACTGAAGCCGCGCGCCAGCTCCTGTACAACGCTGCGGCGATGGTCGATGCAGGCGCTCCGTCGGAGGTGCTCGCTCCCATTTCTGCCATCGCCAAGTGTTTTTCAAGCGACACAGCCATGAGGGTGGCAACCGATGCGGTGCAAATGTATGGCGCCTCAGGCATATCCAACGACTATCCGATCAATCGTTATTTTCGCGATGCCAAGTTGTTGCAGATCATCGAAGGCACCAATCAGATCCAGCGCAACATCATCGCCTCCCACACATTGGGTCGCCCGACTCGCTGATCGACCAGCAGACCAGCAGACCAGCAGGCACATTCACACAAAAGGAAAACCCATGGAACTGGAAACAGTTGGAATCGGCTTCTACTACGAAGACTTGCCCGTAGGCAGAAAATTCAAGACCCTCGGGCGAACCATTCAGGACGCTGACATCTGCGCGTTCATCAACGTCGTGCACATCACCGAGATGCTGTTCACCGACATGGAATTCTTGAAGAATGAATCCGACATCAAGGGGCGTCTGGCTCCGGGACCGATGGTCTATGCCTGCTGCGAAGGCCTGCTCGCGCAGTCCACCATGCAAAAGACCGGATACGCATTTCTTGGCATGGAGCTTAAAGTGGAAAACCCCACCTTTGCGGGCGACACGATTCATGTCGAATGCGAGGTCATCGAAGCGCGCTTGTCCAAGAACCGCCCTGGCCGCGGCCTTGTGCGCACCCGCAACAAGGTGGTCAAGCAAAACGGGCTGGTCGCTATGACCTACACACCCCTGCGCATGGTCAAGTGCCGCAACGACCCCGGCGCCAAGAAGTGACAATCGCACTGGGTTCTCCGGCGACAGGCGCGCTCGCAGGTGTGCGGGTGATCGACCTGAGCATCAATGTCCTGGGGCCGATGGCAACCCAGGCATTGGGAGACATGGGCGCCGATGTCATCAAGATCGAGGTCCCGCAGGGCGACCCGGTTCGTGGGCATGGCCCGTCGCGCAACCCGGGCATGGCCGTCTTGTTCCTCAGCCTCAATCGCAACAAGAAAAGCGTGGTGCTCGATTTAAAGAAGCCTGCTGCACTCCAAGCGCTGCACCGACTGCTGGAGGGTGCCGATGTGCTGGTGCACAGCATGCGCACCAAGGCCATCGAGCGCCTGGGCCTGGGATACGAGGCGCTGGCAGCGAAGTATCCACGGCTGATCTACGCTTATGCTCCAGGCTACCACCCCGAAGGGCGCTTTGCCGATCGTCCTGCTTACGACGACGTGATCCAGGGCGAGAGTGGACTTGCCGATCTCATGCACATCGCCACGGGTGTTCCGCGGTATCCGCCCATCATCCTGGCCGACAAGCTATGCGGTGTGTTCCTGGCATCGGCAGTCGGCATGGCCTTGTACAGCCGTGAACGCACTGGCCGTGGACAACTGGTGCAGATTCCGATGCTTGAATCGATGCTCTCTTTCAATCTGGTCGAGCACATGCACACCGGCATGTTCGGCAGCGAAGGCCATCTCATCTACAGCCGGCCGGTTTCCCCGCACCGCAGGCCCTACGCAACCAAGGATGGTTTCGTGTGCGTGCTGGCCAATAGCGATGAGCACTGGGTGAAAATGTTTGCTCTTTTTGGCAAGCCCGAGCTGACCACCGACCCCCGCTTCATCAATTTCGCCACCCGAGCCGCGAACATCGACGCGCTCTATTCCCTGGTGGCCGATCACATTGCCTTGCGCACCACGGCGCAGTGGCGCGCATTGCTCGACGAAGCCGACATCCCGAATGGGCCCATGAACAAGGTGCAGGACATGCCCGACGATCCCTATCTGAAGGAGCGGGGCTTTTTCGAGCACTACCAGCATCCGAGCGAAGGGCCATTGATCACCACCGCCATCACCCATCTGTTCTCCGAGACCCCCGGCAGCATTCGCCTGCCGCCACCCACGCTGGGCGAGCACACGCTGGAGATCTTGCGCGAAGCTGGTTTCGACGAGGCGCAAATTTCTGGCATTGCAAAGGGCGGATCGAAGTAACCGTCCACGCCAGCCAGGGCTTTGTCAGCCCAAATTAGAAATGTCCCCTCGCGCCAGCCAACCAGTCGTGGCATTGGTAAGGCTGCGGTTGATGGCCTGCTTAGTTTGCGCGTCGCGGCAGGCGATGCCCGGCATGCGCTCACTGTGGCGGTCTGCGCTTCGCGC
>CANJPU010000041.1 GCA_947476285.1 Comamonadaceae bacterium
CAAGACCCTCGAATTCAAGGTCATCAAGCTCGACCGCAAGCGCAACAACGTGGTGCTGAGCCGCCGCGCCGTGGTGGAAGCCTCCATGGGCGAAGAGCGCGCCAAGCTGATGGAAACCCTGAAAGAAGGCTCCGTTGTGCGCGGCGTCGTCAAGAACATCACCGAATACGGTGCCTTCGTTGACCTCGGCGGCATCGACGGCTTGCTGCACATCACCGACATGGCCTGGCGTCGTGTCCGCCACCCGAGCGAAGTGGTGCAGGCAGGTCAGGAAATCACCGCCAAGATCCTCAAGTTCGACACCGAGAAGAACCGCGTGTCCCTGGGCCTCAAGCAAATGGGCGACGACCCCTGGATGGGCGTGAACCGCCGCTACCCGCAAGGCACCCGCATGTTCGGCAAAATCACCAACATCGCCGACTACGGCGCGTTCGTGGAACTCGAGCCCGGCATCGAAGGCCTGGTGCACGTCTCCGAAATGGACTGGACCAACAAGAACATCGCACCCAGCAAACTGGTCTCTCTGGGCGACGAAGTTGAAGTCATGGTCCTGGAAATCGACGAAGACAAGCGCCGCATCAGCCTGGGTATGAAGCAGTGCCGCGCCAACCCTTGGCAAGAGTTCGCGCAAAACACCAAGCGCGGCGACCGCGTCAAGGGACCGATCAAGTCAATTACCGACTTCGGCGTGTTCGTTGGCCTGGCTGCCGGCATCGACGGCCTGGTTCACCTGTCCGACCTTTCCTGGAACGAAACCGGCGAAGCTGCCGTGCGCAACTACAAGAAGGGTCAGGAAGTAGACGCCATCGTTCTGGCCGTCGACGTGGACCGCGAGCGCATCAGCCTGGGCATCAAGCAGCTGGACGCTGACCCCTTCACTACTTTCGTGTCGATCAACGACAAAGGCTCTGCTGTATCGGGCAAGGTCAAGACCGTGGACCCCAAGGGCGCGGAGATCGATCTGGGCCAGGACATCATCGGCTACTTGCGCGCCAGCGAAATCTCCCGTGACCGCGTGGAAGATGCCCGCAACGTGCTCAAGGAAGGCGACGAGGTCAATGTCGTGGTCGTCAATATCGACCGCAAGACCCGCAACATCCAGTTGTCCATCAAGGCAAAGGACATGGCCGACCAGCAAGAGCAGATGGCCAACCTGTCGCAGCAATCGGCTCGCGAAAATGCCGGCACGACAAGCCTTGGCGCACTGCTTCGCGCCAAGCTGGACAACACGGACAAGTAGGCAGGAAACTGTCGTGCTGACCTTGGTCCGGCATCCACGTCGCTGTGCAGCTCAAGCTGCGGGGCGACGTGGGTTGCAGGTCCGATCCGCCAGGACAAGCACACCGCAATGACCCGCAGTGACCTCGTAGAAGAACTGGCCGCACGCTTTGGCCAGCTCACACATCGCGATGCCGAATACGCGGTCAAGACCATTCTTGACGCGATGAGCGACGCCCTGGTGCGCGGGCACCGGATCGAGATTCGCGGCTTCGGCAGCTTCTCGATCAACCGGCGCCCACCTCGCATGGGGCGCAACCCGCGCTCAGGCGAGAGCGTGCAAATTCCGGAAAAGCGTGTGCCTCATTTCAAACCGGGCAAGGCACTGCGCGAAGCAGTGGACCAGCGTACGGTACAGATCCAGGCGGCTAAGAAATGACGACTGAGTGCTGGCAAAACACCGGCGAATCGATGGACGTCCGTCGTTTGCCAAGCGCAGCGCCAGCCTCGGCCTTCATCTCGTTAGAATTTCCTCGTCACTGAGGAATCCAATGAAATACCTCATGTGGCTGCTCAAAGCGGCCATTTTTTTTACTCTCTTCGCGTTCGCGCTGAACAACCAGCAGGACGTGACGGTGAATTTCTTCTTCGGCACCTTCTGGCGCGCGCCGCTGGTTCTGGTGGTGTTGGCCGCGTTCGCGATCGGTCTTGCCATTGGCGCCCTGGGCATGGTGCCGCGCTGGTGGAAGCAGCGCATGGCCGCCCGTCGTGCCGAGCAAGGTGGCGCCGCCTCTTCCGATGAAGCGATACGCGCAGGCCACCATGGACTTTGACCTCAGTTGGATTCTGTGGGGCCTGCCCATCGCTTTCGTTCTGGGTTGGCTGGCTTCCCGCCTGGATTTGCGGCAGTTGCGCATTGAGAATAGGCAAGCGCCCAAAGCATATTTCCGCGGCCTGAACTTCCTGCTCAATGAGCAGCAGGACCAAGCCATCGACGCCTTCATCGAAGCAGTGCAGAAAGACCCGGACACTTCCGAACTGCATTTCGCGCTGGGCAACCTGTTTCGCCGACGCGGCGAATATGAACGTGCGGTGCGGATACACGAGCACTTGCTCTCGCGTGCCGACCTAAGCCGCGCAGACCGCCAGCGGGCGCAGCATGCACTGGCACTGGACTTTCTGAAGGCCGGGCTGATGGACCGCGCGGAGGAGGCCCTGCGCAAGCTGGAGGCAAGCCCTTACGAAGGCCAGGCCCTGCTGGCCCTGCTGACCATTTATGAGCGCACCCGCGATTGGCCCCAAGCCTCTGAGATTGCACGCAAGCTGGACGCTTCGGAGCACGGCACTTTCAGTACCAGGCAGGCCCACTACCTTTGCGAACAGGCCACCCATGCAACACCACCTCAGGGTGAACGATTGCTGCGCGAAGCCATGCGCATCGCACCAGCCGCACCGCGACCGGCCATTGAGCTCGCTGCGCTGCAGTGGCGCGCTGGCCAGGCGGATGGCGCATTCAAGACCTTGGCCGAACTGGCCGAATTGGCACCGGCAGCCGTTGCGCTGGTGGCTGTGCCGCTGATTGAAGCGGCAAAGGCGACAGGCCAGCAAGCCCGGGCCATGGAAATTCTCAAGGGTAGTTATGAGGTGGCCGCGTCGCTCGATGTACTGGAGGCAATCGTGGCACTGGAGCCCGAACCGTCAATAGCGCGCGACTGGTATGTGCGGCACCTCCAGCGCGAGCCGTCCCTGGTTGCCGCATCCAAATGGCTTGCCGGGGAACAACTTGAGCATGAACAGTTTCATCCGCTCGTGCAGAACGCGCTGGACCACGCTGTCAAGCCGCTCACGCGCTACCGGTGTGCAGCTTGCGGCTTTGAGGCCAAACAGCATTTCTGGCAATGTCCGGGTTGCCAAGCCTGGGACAGTTACCCTGCACGTCGGGTCGAGGAATTATGAAACCGAGCAAAAAGAAATTGGCGCAAACACGCGTGCTGGTCATTGGCGACGCCATGCTGGACCGCTACTGGCACGGATCAGTGGACCGCATCTCGCCTGAAGCCCCGGTGCCGGTGGTCAGGGTGACGCGTGAGGAAGAGCGCATTGGTGCCGCAGCAAACGTGGCCTACAACGTGGTCACCCTGGGGGCTCGAGCGAGTTTTCTGGGGGTGGTCGGCGACGACGAAGCCGGTCATCGGCTGGAGGCCATGCTGCGCCAGACCGGCATTGAAACTTACCTTAAGCGCGATAAGAGCCTGAGAACCACAGTCAAGCTGCGTGTGATTGGCCGCCAACAGCAGCTCCTGCGCCTGGACTTCGAAAACGAACCCGACCATGAGTCGCTGGCGGTACAAATCGGTAGTTTCGCGCGCCTGGTACCAGCGCATGACGCGGCGCTGTTCTCCGACTATGGCAAGGGCGGCCTCGCCCATATCGGCTCGATGATTCTGGCAGCAAGGGCTGCGGGAAAGCCGGTGCTGATCGACCCCAAGGGGTCTGACTACTCTCCATATCGCGGCGCGACTGTGATCACCCCGAACCGGGTCGAGTTGCAACAAGTAGTTGGTGCATGGCGTGATGAAGATGAATTGCGGACCAAGGCGCAGTCACTGCGTGAATCGCTGGGCCTGGAGGCGCTGCTGGTCACACTGGGCGAGACGGGCATGACACTGTATGACGCCAAGGGGCAGTTGCATGTGGATGCCCAGGCACGCGAAGTCTTCGATGTGACCGGCGCTGGGGACACTGTCATCGCCACACTGGCTGCACTGGTGGCCTCTGGCATGACGCTGCGTACAGCCGTGCCACTGGCCAATCGGGCCGGCGGCATCGTGGTGGGCAAGTTTGGCACGGCCACCGTTTCATTCGATGAGCTTCTCTCGTGAACTGATTTGTCGTGACCGGCGCTGCCAGGTACATGGGCGCACTGTCGGAGCGTTGATTCATGCCGTCGCTGCAACCGAACGTCAACCAGCGCGGTAGCAACAACGTTGAATGCTCAGTTCCGGCGGCCAGGTGGCCTCGGCACTCAACTCACTTAAGGGAAAATTTATGTTCAAGAAAATTCTGACCTTGCTGGTCATGCTGTACGCAACCCTGGCCATGGCCGCTGTCGATGTGAACAAGGCCAGCGATGCTGAGCTCGACGGTATCAAGGGCATCGGCCCCGCCACCTCCAAGCTCATCATGACTGAGCGCAAGAAGGGCGAGTTCAAGAGCTGGGAAGACTTCATCCAGCGCGTGAAGGGCGTGGGCGAAGCTCGCGCTGCCAAGCTGTCGGCTGATGGCCTGACCGTCAACGGCGCTGCGTTCAAGGCCACAGCGACGACCAAGAAGGAAGACAAGAAGGACACCAAGGCCGCAGCCAAAGTTGCGGCAAAGGAAGACAAGAAAGAAGCCAAGGCCGAAACTGCCAAGCCGGCCGCAAGCGCCGCCAAGGCAGCCAGCGCCAAGAAGTAATTCGCGGCACTCGCAAAAAAACCCGCTTCGGCGGGTTTTTTTGTGTCGGCTCATCGGATCTACGCTTACCCAAGAAGCGGCGCGCGACGGTCAGGGCTTGAGCCATTCGGCCCGTGAGGCGCCCAGCGGCACTGGCGGCGTGTCCCAGTAGGCCCGCGTTTCACCATACTGTGCGACGGGTGCAAGGTACTGGAGTTCGCCAAACGGCGAATCCATGGTGAGGATGCTTGGGGTCACGCCGCCCGCATTGCCACTGATGCCCGGCCGAGCCTGCAAGCCCATATCCTGAACCCACATGCAGGTTTGCGCCAATGAAACTCGAACATGGTAGCTGCCCCCGTCACGGGCGCGGCGGATGAGGCCGGCCAGCGCGCCAAACGTACCCAGATAAGAGGTGAGGTAATCGGCGAGCAACGTGCAGGGCACTACCCGAGGCGCGTCTGCGCCGCCTTCGTCCGAGCAAACACCCGTTGCCGACTGCGCGAGGGGGTCATAACCCACATACCGGGACCAGGGGCCATTGTCCAGTCCATAGCAGCTGATCGAGACATACACGAGCCCTTTGCTCGCGGCGGCAAGTTGGGCGCATCCCAAACCGCGCTGCGCCAGCGCACCTGGCCGAAGTGACTGAACGACAAGGTCGCAGTTGGCCGCGAGATCTTTGTATCTTGCGACATCGTCAGGCGCATCGAGATCAAGAAAAGCTGCTCGTTTGCCAAAGCCGGTGTCGATCATGAAGTTGATCGGATCGCTGGTGCGCGGCGGCGAAATGCGCAACACTTGCGCGCCTTGTTCGGCCATGCATCGGCCGATTCCTGGGCCCGCAAGAATATGGGTATTCTCCAGCACCCTGATGTCATCAAGCGGCCTTTGGGCGGCCTTGAAGGGCATGGGCCTGCCATCCCCTATTCGCTCGATTTCGATCGCCGGCCTGCCCACCAGCAGCCGGCCGTGCGCATGCGCGCGCCATTGCGCAGCACTGCGCACCATGACAAGTGGCAAGCCCCTTTCCTGACAAATGGGCTCCAAGTCGTGCGCATCCCAGGCGGCCACTGCTTTGGCGATAGCCGGCTTGGTGTTGGCACACGCAAGCACATCAAGCAGGCCGTTTCGCAACCGGGGACTTCCATGGGCCATGTAGATCCAACGCCCATCTCGCGTGCTGAAAAAGCCGTTGCCAGGTTCAGTGAATACAAACCTGATCGTGACCGGATAACCATTCTGTCTAAGGAACTGGGCCGGATTGAGCGCATGCGCGGCTGCGTGCAGGTCTACCGACACGCTCTGCAGCCTGCCCGTTTGCATGCGCCATATCTCGGCGATGGCTGCGGCCTGAGCCGCGATCGCCACGCCCATTCCGGTCGCCAGACGGTGCGGACTGTCTATGGTTGAGTCGTCACCGGTGAGCGTGACATGCGAACAATCCGGCGATAGTCCGCCGTCGCGCAGCAATTGAGCCAGAGCAGCCCGGGCATCGATGCGTGGGGACGTTTCGGAAACGGGCATGGCAGTCATGTCGGTTCAGTGGAACAAGTTCCGGGCAACGCACAAGGCGCGCGTGCCATGCACGCAGCGATCTCTCATGCGGTCCTAATCTTCTTGTTGAACGCCGGAATCCTTGATCACAGCGGCCCATTTCTCGACTTCATTCTTGACGAAGCTTGAGAATTGAGCGGCAGTCTGAGGACGCGCCTGCAGACCCATGGCCATCAGCCGCGCCTGCAAGTCGGGTAGCGCGAGTGCTTTATTGACTTCCTCATTCAATCGCCTGACAAGATCGAGCGGCAGATTGCCCGGGCCGATCAAACCGTACCAGGTCTGTACGGAAAAGCCGGGAAAGCCTGACTCCGCCATTGTCGGAATGTCCGGGGCAGCGGGCGATCGCGCCTCGGTCGTGACCGCCAGCGCCCGCAGCCGACCCGACTGGACCAGCTTAAGCCCAGAAGTAAACGCATCGAAAATATACGAAACGTGGCCACCCATCACGTCGACCTCTGCGGGTGCTGCACCCTTGTAAGGAACATGGGTGATGTCAAGCCCCGCCATCTTCTTCATGAGCTCGCCCGACAGATGGTTTCCGCTGCCAGTTCCTGCAGAACCATAACTCAGCTTGCCGGGAGAGGCCTTGATGTGCGCAACGAGTTCGCGCATGTTGCGCACGGGCGAGGCCACCGGTACCACCAGCAGAAACGGAGAGTCGCCCACATACGCTATTGGCGTCAGGTCACGCACCGTGTCATAGGGCAATGACTTCTTCAATGTGGCCTGGATGGGAATCGTGCTGGCCCCCATCAACAGCGTGTATCCATCAGGCGCCGACTTGGCGACGCGCTGGTTGGCGATGATGCCTGTGGCGCCAGCCACGTTCTCAACCAGGACTTGCTGCCCCATCGACAGACTGAGCTTCTCGCCTATCGCACGCGCAAGTGTGTCAACCGGTCCCCCCGGAGGGAAGCCCACCACGATATGCAGCGGCTTTGCTGGATAGGCACCCGCTGTCTGCGCCATGACGCTGCCAGCCGTGGCACTGACCAGGGCAAGTGTGGCGACTGCGGCGGATGCCACCCGTGCGCCAGCTCGCCCAAGCATGCGCAGACTTTGCGCGTTCATGGTGAATCGCCATTGCATGTGATCTCCTTTGTTCTGTGCGTGCCCATTTGTCGGGTCAATCAAGCGAAATTCTCGCCGCACTGATAATCTCGCGCCACTCTGCAATATCAGATTTGATGCGCCGGGAAAAATCGCTGGGGTTGCTTGCAATAATGATCGCCCCTTGCGATTCAAGGGTGCCGCGTACTTCCTTGCTGTTCATTACCTTGGCGAGTTCGGCGGACAGTCGATTGACAATCGCCTCGGGCGTTCCCGCAGGTGCCGCGATTCCAAACCATGTTTCTGCTTGATAACCCGGCACACCCGACTCTGCGACCGTTGGAATGTCAGGCGCACCGGCAAATCGAGTATTACCCGTGACTGCCAAGGCTCGCAGCTTGCCAGCCCGCACCTGGGGCAAGGTAGTCACCGGATTGGCAAACATGAAAGCGATCTGGCCACCCAGAAGATCAGTCATGGCTGGCGCCTGGCCCTTGTACGGAACATGAAGAATCTCAATGCCCGCCTTCACCTTCAATGCCTCGCCCGAAAGATGCGATGAGACACCCGTGCCGGCAGAGCCGTAAGTCAAGGTGCCAGGCTTTGCTTTTGCCAAGGCAAGAAACTGCTTGAAGTCCTGCGCAGGCACCGAGGGATGGACGGCAACCAGGAAGGGCGAGGACGCCAGGAGGGAGACCGGCGCGAAGTCACGCTCGAAGTTATAGGGCATGGTCTTGTACAGAGACATCGCCATGGCATCGCCCACATTGCACAAGAGCAGGGTGTAGCCGTCGGGGGCCGCTTTCGCCACCGCTTCCGCGCCCACCCTGCCGCCGGCCCCAACCCGGTTATCGACGATGACGGGTTGCCCCACCGCCGCCTGAAGCCCTGTTGCCGCAAGCCGCGCGATCGCATCCGCAGGGCCACCGGAAGAGAATGGAACGATCAGACGAATTGCCCTGTTCGGAAAGCCCGCCGTGGTCTGCGCGACGGCCGATCCGAACAAGCACACCAAGAACGCGCACAACAGTTGCGCCTTAGTTCTGCTGCTGAGTGTCATGGTGAATTCTCCTGACATTAGGTTCAACGTAACTTGATGCTGTCGCCATTGCGGCGGTCAGTCTACGGAGCGCGGCGCGGGGCCATCGTATTCGATGTCCTCGGGCGATGCAATTTTTCGCCATCCCCTCTCTCGGGTGGCCTCTTCCATTGCATGAGCGGCCAGGCCTGCGGCCCGGGGAACGAAGATGAACGCACGGCCCAGGCGCCAGTTGAAGCCGAGGTCTGACGCAAGCGCCGCAATCACACCATCGATGTTCAGGGGCAGCGACTTTCCGCTGGCAACCTGTATGGCATCAGAGATGGCCAGCGCGATCTCCAGATGCGGCCCCGCGAGCCCAAGCTCGTTGGCCACGCCCACCAGCGCATCCACTCGCCCGTCACCCTTTGGATGCAAAGGATGGCCATAGCCCTCCAGACGCTCGCCCGCCTGCCGAAGCGCTTGCACTATCTGCGTGGCTTTGTCGCGCAGGGGAAGCTGATCACGACGCGCCTCGCCCACCCATTCTTCCAGCCTGCGGGACAGTTCCTGTCCGGCGCCACCATGAATGTCGCCGATGGTGAGAATGCCCGCAGCGACGCTAGCCTGTAGCGGCACGCCCGATGCAGACACGATGCGCGTGACCGCTGACGAAGCAACGATCGAATGGTCAATCGCCGCAATCAGCATGGCGTTGAGCAGTTTCGCTTCAGCGGGCTTGGGCATGCGTTGCTGGTACAAAACAAACAGTGATCCCGCAAAGTCAAGCTTGCGTATCAGGTCTTCATGTTTGTAGCCAGCGATCTCCACGCTCTCTGAACTGAAACGGGAGATGGCTGTGCGCCAGGGCTTCTTCTGTGTCATTGTTTATCCTTGCTTTAGTGGGTTGTCTGAAGAACGGATCAATTCCGACATGATGTCTTGTCGGTGCTGGTCAAGGGCCGGTGGTGGTAGGTTCGATGTGAGGGCCTTCCCGTCAAAACGAACGGGGGCCCGCAGCATTTTGAAGCCGTCGATCTGTGGATGCGCCATTGGCACGATCATGCCGAGACTTTTGGTCTGTGGATGTGCAAGAACTTCGTCTACCGAGAGAACGCTTGAGTTTGATGTCTTGGCCGCATCCAGGCGCTGCGCCCACTGCGCCCGCGTCGCAGTGACAAATACCTCTTCAAGCAGCGGGATCAAGGTTTTCTGATGACGCGTGCGATCCAAGTTGGTGGCGTAGCGTGGATCGTCTCGCAATTGCGGTTTGCCTATGGCCTCGCACAGCCGCTGCCACATGGGCTCGTTGCTGCAGGCGACCACCATCCAGCCATCGCTGGCGCGGAAGGATTGATTGGGCACCGTGATGCTTGCGCCCTGCTCTTTATCATGAACCTGTGGCGGCGCAAAGTGACTGGTGGCGAAGTAGCTCAGCATCGAAATGCCACACTCGAAAAGTGAGGTGGTGATGTGCGCGCCCTTGTGTGTGCGCGAGCGCTCGTGAATGGCCGCAATGATGGCGACCGCCGCATTCAGACCGGTGAACATGTCCACCATCGCCGGTACTACTTTTTGCGGCCGACCATCCTCTTGCTGGTTTAGGCTCATCACGCCGGTGGAGGCCTGCGCCACAAGGTCGTTGGCACCGGCATGGGCAAGCGGCCCGTCCTGGCCGAATCCAGAGATACTGCAATACACCAGACCCGGGTTGGAGGCATGCACCGCATCAAAGCCCAATCCGAGCTTGTCCATCACGCCGGGGCGAAAGTTTTCGATGAGCACATCACATTGGCCAATGAGCTGCCACGCCAAGCGACGGTCCGCCTCATCGTCGAGGTCCAGGGCAATGCTACGCTTGCCGCGGTTGAATGAGAGGTACATGGTGCCAGTGCCGTGCCACAGCGCGGGGAACGAATACTGGCGCGCATCGTCGCCCAGGCCCTTTCTCTCCACCTTGATCACATCCGCACCCAGGTCGGCCAGGTACTGCGCGCAAAACGGCCCGGCAATGATGCGGCTGAAATCGAGCACGCGAATGCCATGCAGCGGACATGGCTGGGCGAGTGCCTGACTGGGTGGAGTGCTTGAATCCAATGGCGTGCGCCGCTATCAGGGCGTCATGTGGTCGCGCAGCGCGTCAATGGTCGATGCGCAGCCGTTTTGAAGATGCGCCTGGATAGCGGCCTGCAGCGCCTCCAGATCGCGCTCTCTGAGCGCATGGACGATGGCGATGTTCTCGGCAAGCACCTGAGGTGAGCGCAAATGATTGCGCGCGTTTAGCAGGTAGCCCAGCATCTGGATTCGCTCATGCAGGCCGACCAGCAGGCTCATCAACAACTCGTTGCCCGAAGCACGCGCGATGCCCAGGTGAAGCTCGCGCGAGACTTTGACAAAATCATCAATGCGGCCCTTCTCCTGATGCCGCCGAGTCAGCGCGAGCAGCTTTTCAATTCGCACCAGCTCGGTGGCAGTGATCCTTGAAACCGCTGCACGCGCGGCTTCCATCTCCAGCGCCTGGCGGACAGCGAAAAGGTCGCGGATCTCTTGGGAAGTCAGCTCGCGCACCGCGTAACCCCAACCACCATCTTTGCGCACCAATCCTTCATGCACCAGCCGGCCCAGCGCTTCGCGCACCGGTGTGCGGCTGGTTTGAATTTCTTCGGCGATGTGGTGCGCATAGATGCGCTCTCTTGGCCGGTATTCGCAGCGCGAAATCTTCCCCTTCAGGAAGTTGTACGCACGTGCGTGCGCCTCTTCGGGTGGAAACAGGTCACTCATGAATTCAAATATTCTTAAATTGAATTCATTTTTCAAGATGGAAGATTCAGGCTCAAGGGGGGAAACCCTGTTCTTGTTCGGTCCTGTTGAAGCAAGGCAAGAGACCAGAAGTCCACCGCCACTTCCTGTCAAAAATATGGGGGCAACTGCCGGTGAGGTTCAACCTAGAAACGGCAGTTGACCGCTTGTTTTCAGCAGGAAGTGCCCGTGGACATTGAGTTTTTTGGCTTTGAAGTTCCTCACCGATTGGGTGAGCGCGTCCAACTGCCGTTTCTAGGTTCAAACCAGTGCCAGCAAGTCTGTCACCCCTGGATCTGCCCCCGCCTGCGACAGCAAGGTGGTGACCTGCCCGCGATGATGGGTCTGGTGGTTGAAAAAATGCGTCAGCGCCTGCCAGGCAGGATGTTCTCTCTGGACTCCTGCTCTGTTGGCGTAGCGCATGGTGAGCCCAGGGAAATCAGCCGGCATCTCGAGCGTCCATTGTTCAATGGCGGCGTCGAGCCGTTCTCGCTGGCTTGACAGCGAATTCCAGTCAGGATGTGGTTCAGTGCCGGCCCCGCTGTCACACGGAAAACTCAGCAGTTGCGCATTCAGAGGGGGGAAGGACACACCTTGAGCCGCGAAGCGAGTGAGCCACACCTGATCAGCCCAGACCAAGTGCTTCAGCGTCCTGTGAATGGATCCGAAGAAAGCACCTCGGTCTCGCCTTCGGTCCTCTTCGGAGAGCTTGCCGCTGACCGCATACAAGCGCTGGTTGAACCAGCGGTTGTAGCGGGCCAGGAATTGGTATTGTTGAGTTAATGCGCTGTCCATGCAGCGCATTTTGCCTGCGTTTAACCTGGGTTTAAAGCTTGCCGTAGCCGCCACCGCCTGGCGTGTGGATCTCGAAAACGTCACCGGGCTGCATCTCTACCTGCCCGATATGCCCAAGGTCTTCCACCGAGCCATCATGGCGAACGACGCGATTGATGCCCACCTGTCCAGGTGATCCGCCTGCCATACCAAACGCGCCATGAATGCGGCCGTTGGACAAGATGCTGGCAGTCATTTGCTCCAAAAAGCGGACTTGGCGCACGCCGCCATTTCCACCGGTCCACTGGCCAGCGCCGCCCGAGCCGGCACGGATCTGATAGCTGTCCAGTCGAACAGGGAAACGGAACTCCAGCACCTCTGGATCGGTCAGGCGGGAGTTGGTCATGTGGGTCTGAACCACGCTTGTGCCATTGAAGCCCTTGCCTGCTCCGCTTCCACCTGAGATGGTTTCGTAATACTGGTGCCGCTCGTTTCCGAAGGTGAAGTTGTTCATCGTGCACTGGCTTGCCGCCATGACGCCAAGCGCACCATAGAGCGCATTGGTGATGCAACTGGAGGTCTCGACATTGCCCGCAACCACCGAAGCAGGTGGGTTCGGGTTGAGCATGGACCCCGCAGGAATGATGACCTTCAGCGGTTTCAGGCAACCTGCATTGAGCGGAATGTCGTCATCGACCAGCGTGCGGAACACGTACAAGACAGCCGCCATGCACACCGCCGTGGGTGCGTTGAAATTATTGAGCTGCTGGGGGGAAGTGCCGGTGAAATCGATCTCGGCGCTTCGAGCCTTCGCATCGACGCGGATAGCCACCTTGATCTGCGCGCCATTGTCCAGAGGCAGGGTGAATTCACCGTCTTGTAGCTTTGTGATGACCCGCCGCACCGACTCCTCGGCATTCGCCTGCACATGACCCATATAGGCCTGCACCACGTCCAGGCTGAATTGATCGACCATCTTGCGCAGCTCCTGGACGCCTTTTTCGTTGGCGGCGATCTGGGCCTTGAGGTCAGCCATGTTCTGCTCGGGGTTACGGCTGGGATACGCTCCGCTACGCAGGCGCGCGAGCATGTCGGCCTCACACAATGCCCCGCGGTCAACAAGCTTGACATTATTGAGTTGGACGCCCTCTTCTTCAATGCGGGTCGAGAACGGCGGCATTGATCCCGGAGTGGTACCGCCGATATCGGCATGGTGCCCACGAGAACCCACATAGAACAGGGGTCTGTCAGTGCCAGGCGCACCCAGATAGACCGGTGTAATCACTGTCACGTCTGGAAGGTGGGTGCCACCGTGGTATGGATCGTTCAGCACATACACGTCGCCCGGCGACATGCGCCCGGCGTTTTCGCGAATCACCGTCTTGATGCTCTCACCCATGGAGCCCAGGTGCACTGGCATGTGCGGGGCGTTGGCGATAAGGCTGCCTTCTGCGTCGAACAGAGCGCAGGAAAAGTCCAGCCGCTCCTTGATGTTCACCGAGTAGGCCGTGTTCTGAAGCTGCAAGCCCATCTGCTCGGCAATGTTCATGAACAGGTTGTTGAACACCTCAAGCAGCACCGGATCAACCGTCGTGCCCACGGCATACGTCACCTTGCGAGCAACGCGACGATCAATCACGATGTGGTCCAGGGCGGTGAGTTCCGCCTCCCAGCCAGGTTCAACCACTGTGGTCGCGTTCTTCTCGGCGATGATGGCGGGGCCAGGGATCACGTCACCCGCCCGCATGTCCTCGCGCACAACCAAGGCGGCGTCGTGCCACTGACCACCCGAATACATGCGGACAGTTTCGCGGCGAGGCACATCACGACGTTCATTGAGCTGCTGTCGCGGCTCTTGCGGCGCGTCGCCACCCACCACCGCCTCCACCGACACGGCCTCGACCATCATGCCCTTGCCAGCCATCAGAAATGCAAAGCGCTGCTTGTATGCAGCCTCAAAGCCCGCGGTGATGGTCTGCAGATCACCAAAAGGCACAACCAGAGCCGAGTCGCTGCCCTCGTAGCGAACATGAACACGGCGATGCACCTGCACCTCCCCGACGTTGACCTGCTGGCGCTGCAACTCGCCCTGCGCGTTGGCTGCAAGCACTTCAAGGCGCCCTGCAACCTGCGCCAATGAATGCTGAGCCAGAGGCAGCTCAATCGCTTGCTCGCGTATCACGTTCTGATCGGCAAGCCCCATGCCGTAAGCCGACAACACGCCAGCCAGCGGGTGCACAAACACCCGCGTCATCCCCAGAGCGTCGGCCACCAGACAGGCATGCTGACCGCCGGCACCACCAAAGCACTGCAGTGTGTAGCGCGTCACGTCGTAGCCACGGGCAACTGAAATCTTCTTGATCGCGTTGGCCATCTGCTGAACTGCGATGCTGATGAAACCTTCTGCCACTTCCTCTGCCGCCCGGCCAGTTTGCTGCGCGAGTGTGCCGAACAGGTCCGCCACAGCTTCGTGGCTGAGCGACTCGTCGGCCTTGGGGCCGAACACTTTGGGAAAGTAACGAGGCTGGATTTTGCCGAGCATGACGTTGGCATCGGTCACGGCCAGCGGACCCCCACGACGGTAACTTGCGGGGCCAGGGTTTGCACCGGCGCTCTCGGGTCCGACGCGGAATCGCGCACCGTCAAATTCCAGAATGGAGCCGCCGCCGGCAGCCACGGTGTGAATGCTCATCATGGGAGCGCGCATGCGCACGCCGGCAACCTGGGTCTCAAACTCCCGCTCAAATTCACCTGCATAGTGGGACACGTCGGTCGAAGTGCCGCCCATGTCGAACCCGATGACTTTCTCGTGGCCACCCAATTTGGCGGTACGTGCCATGCCCACAATTCCGCCAGCAGGACCGGACAGGATCGCGTCCTTGCCTTGAAACGCGCCGGCGTCGGTCAAGCCACCCGAGGACTGCATGAAGAACAATTTAACGCCAGGCATCTCCGATGCAACCTGTGCAACATAGCGGCGCAAAATGGGTGACAGGTAGGCGTCGACCACGGTGGTGTCACCGCGGCTGACGAACTTCATCATTGGGCTGGTTTCGTGGGAGCTGCTGATCTGCGTAAAGCCCACTTCCTTGGCGATGCGTTTGGCAGCGACTTCGTGATCGGTGTAGCGATACCCGTGCATGAACACAATGGCCACGCTGCGCAGGCCGCGAGCCCATGCGGCCTGCAGATCCGAGCGCAAGGCCTGCTCGTCCATTGCCTGCACGAGTTCTCCAGTGGCACCCAGGCGTTCGGCAGCCTCGATCACCTCGCTGTACAGCAATTCGGGCAGGACAATATTGCGGTCAAACAGGCGCGGTCGGTTTTGATAGGCAATGCGAAGCGCATCTCGGAAGCCCCGTGTAGTGACAAGCAAAGTCCGCTCGCCCTTGCGTTCGAGCAAGGCGTTGGTTGCAACCGTTGTGCCCATCTTTACGCAGTCGACCAAATCCGGCGTGACAGGCTGGCCAGCCTTCAGGCCGAGCAGGTACCGAATGCCTGCAACGGCCGCATCCTTGTATTGCTCAGGGTTCTCCGAAAGCAGCTTGTGCGTAGCCAATGAGCCGTCAGGCCGCTTGGCCACAATGTCAGTGAATGTGCCGCCCCGGTCGATCCAGAACTGCCAGCGGTTAGCCAAGGGTGAGGTTGCCATATTCATGTACTCGTCGTTTCTCAAAATCAATCGCGTTGCCTGGAGCGATGGCCAATCCTGTACCGCTTCGGTTGATCAGAATGGCCGTGCCCGCATGGCTTGCCCTACGCTCCTAGCCCTTCAGATCAGTCACAAACATTTTCCCGGGTGCGTGGGTGATGCAGAACGGCAGGCGGCTCTTCTGGGCAACCCACTGAGGCGTGACACCACATGCCCAGAACATGGGCACTTCATCGTCCAGGATGTCCACGGCATCCCCGTACTCAGGCTGCGCAAGATCTCTGATGCCAATCGTCTTGGGATTGCCGATATGCACGGGAATACCATGCGCAATCGGGAAGCGGGCGGAAATCTCGACCGCTTTGGCAACATCGGAACTCTTGATGGGACGCATGGAGACGACCATCTCGCCACTGAAGATGCCTGCGGGTGTACAGGTGATGTTGGTGCGATACATAGACACGTTGCGGCCAAGCGTGACGTGGCGCAGGGCAATACCAGCCTCCAGCATTGCTGCTTCAAATGAAAAGCTGCAACCGATGACAAAGCTAACAAAATCATCTTGCCAGATGGAGCCGACTTCATCGCGCTCTTGTGCGAGCTCACCATTGCGGTACACCCTGTACCCTGGAATGTCAGTGGCAATGTTGGACCCAGGGGCCGAACCCGGCTCAAGCTGACCCGGATTTAGCACCTCGATCAGCGGACAGGACTTGGGATTGCGCTGGCAGAACAGTAGAAAATCATAGGCGTGCGCCTTGGGCACGATCATGAGATTTCCCTGCAGGTAACCCGGTGCGTGCCCGGCGGTCGCGTCCTTAAAGCGACCCTCTCTCGCAGCCTGACGCAGCAGGCCAGGCTCTTTGTATCCGTGATTCATGTTCAGCCCGCCACACTTGTGTTAAAGACCCAGGTACGCCTTCTTGATTTCTTCATTTCCAAGAAGATCGCTTCCGACGCCCTCCATCACGATCCGACCCGTCTGGATGACGTAGCCGTAGTGAGCGATTCCCAGGGCTTTGTGCAGATTCTGCTCAACCAGCAGGATGGACACGTTACGGGCATTGATCTGCTGAATCACGTCCAGTATCTTGGTCACGAACTTGGGTGCTACACCCCATGAGGGCTCGTCCAGCATCAGTACCTTTGGCCGCGCCATCAGGCCACGGGCAATCGCCAACATCTGCTGCTCGCCGCCGCTCATGGTGCCGGCCAACTGTGCCTGCCGCTCCTTCAGAATCGGGAAGAGCGTGCACATTTCTTCGATGCCACTGGCCACTTCATGCTTATCGTTGCGGGTGAATGCGCCCAGTTCCAGGTTCCGGCGAACAGTGAGGCGCGGAAACAGACGCCGCCCCTCGGGCACCAGAGAGATGCCCAGCGGCACACGCTTGTGCGCGGGCTTGCCGTGGATCTCTTCGCCATTGAATGTGATGGTTCCAGAATCGACGCTGTTGAGGCCGGCGATGGCTCTCAATGTGGTCGACTTGCCGTTGCCATTGCCGCCCACCAGCGCAATGATCTTGCCCTCGGGAACTGTCAGACTGACGTCCGACACGGCCAGCACATCGTCATAGCTGACCTTGATATTCTTGATTTCAAGAGTTGGCATTTGATCAGTCTCCCAGATAGGCGGAGATCACCAATGGATCGTTGGATACTTCTTGTGGTGTTCCGTCGGCGATCTTGGCGCCCCGGTCGAGTACCACGATCTTGTCGGCGATGGGCATGATGCCTTCCAGCACATGTTCGACGATCAAACAGGCGATGCCACGGTCACGAATCTTCAACACGACATCCACCGCCTCACGGACCTCGGACGGGTTGAGTCCGGCCATCACTTCGTCCATCAGCAAAATGCTGGGGCCCGTTGCCAATGCACGGGCCACCGCAAGGCGCCGCTGTTCGCTGATGGTCATGCTGCCCGAAGGCTTGTCGGCGAATCGATCAAGATTGACAAATCTGAGCCACTCCATCGCAAGCTCGCGAGCCGCGCTCACCTTGTGCTCGTGGAGCATGGCACCCGTCATGACGTTCTCGCAGGCTGTCATGCTGTGGAATGTTCTGGCAATCTGGAAGGTGCGACCCACACCAGCCCGGGCACAGGCCTCAGGCGGCAGACCCGCGATGTCACGACCTTTCAATTTGATAACGCCGGAGCTGGGCGCAAAGAACCCCGCCACGCAGTTGAACAGCGTTGTCTTGCCAGCGCCATTGGGACCGATCAGGCCCACGATCTGACCTGGTTTGACAGTGAAGCTAACGTCTTCATTGGCCGTCAGGCCGCCGAAACGCTTGCTGACTTTTTCGACTTCGAGTAGATTCATTTGGCCTCCACTGCAGCGGTCGGCGCGGCTTCCGATGTGCGTTGGCTACCGCGATCAGCCCTGCGCCGAATCATGTTGCGCCACCATCCGATGATGCCGCTCGGGTAGAACACGGCGATCACAATGATCAGGGCTGCGTAGATGATGGTGTCCGTTCCGCGGCCGCTTCCGCCGAACAAGATCCGCGTGAATTCCTCAATGCTTGTCAGGACGACTGAACCGATCACCGGCCCCAACAAGGTTCCGACCCCGCCCAAGATAGAGACCAGGGCCATCTTGATCGACAGTGCAGTGGAAAGCACAGAGTTCGGATCAATGTAGAGTTCTTTTTGAGCGTAGAGACTGCCTCCCAGGGCAGTCAAGAATGCGCTTAGCACCAAAGCAATCTGCTTGTAGCGGGCAATGTTCACGCCGATACTGCGGGCGGCATCAGGCTCGTCCTTGATGGCCCGGAAGTAATACCCGAGATAGCTACGCTCAACCCACCAATTGACGGCCAGTGTAATCAGCAACAGCCCCAGAGCCAACCAATAGTAGGGAAGCTTGGTGGCAAAGTTCATCCATAGCCAACCGGTGTGCGCCGTTGGCACATAGAGGCCGACCGCAGCTCCCCCGAATTCCCATTCGGTGAAGAAGATTTGCACCAATTCGGCCACCGCAATCGTCGCCATGGCGAAGTAATGCCCCTTCAGTCTGAAGCAGGACCAGCCAAAACCCAGGCTCAGGGCTGCTGCCAGGCCGCCACCGCAGAAAACGCCGATCCATGGGTTGACGCCGAATTTCACGAGCAGGATGGTGGAGGTATAAGCACCCAGCCCGTAGAAGGCCGCATGCCCCAGGGACACCTGCCCGGCGTAGCCGCCTACGATATTCCATGCCACACCGAGTTGCGCAGCCATCAGCACAAGGATGGCAAGATTCATGTGCGAGACATTGTCCACCACCAAGGGCAATGCGAGCAGTGCGAGCAGCCCCGCGAGCGGGAGTAGATTTTTTTTCATGATCTCAGGCCTTGCCCATCAAACCCTGGGGACGGAACATCAACACGCCCAGGAACAACACCAGCACGATGGCCAATTTGTATTGCGGACCCAGCAGCAGTCCGCCCATCACTTCAATCACTCCCACCAACATGCCCGCCCAGAACGCACCGGTCACGCTGCCAAAGCCACCGAGGTTGACCACCACGAATGCAAGCAGAATGAACGTAGCACCCACGTCAGGGAAGATAGGAAAGAAGGTTGCGAGCAAGACGCCGGCCGCACCCGCACAGGCGGCACCGATGCCCCATGCCAGCGAAAACATCTTTTGGGAATCAATGCCCATCAGGCGTGCCGCATCCTTGTCGGCTGCGGTGGCCTCCAACGCGACACCTAGTTTGGTTCGGTTGAGGAAGAAATAGAGCAAGCCGGTAACCAGGATCGCACCCAGCCCCGCTACAAGCTGAGGCCTGCCCATTTGCATCCCGAGCAATTTGACCCCGCCGCTGACCATTGAATTTTCAACAGACCGGAAATCAGGCTTCCAGAGGAACTGGGCCACGCCGCGCAGGAGAATCATGAGGCCAAAGGTGGTGAAGATCTGCGACAGCATCGGCGCATTGATGATCTTCACGATCACACATCGGTACAGCAAAACGCCAAAGGCAAACAACATCAGTACCGTAAAGGGCAGCGTGACAAGCGGATCCAACGCGTACAGCGAAAAGAGCCAAAAGGTCGAGTACATGCCCAGCATCAGGAACTCGCCATGGGCGAAGTTCACGATGTCCATGACCCCGAAAATCATCGTCAGGCCAATGGCCACCAGCGCGTAAATCAGGCCGATCAGTACACCAGAAACCAACGTCTGAAGAAGAATTTCGGCAGTCATAGCTTTACTCCGTTAATACAACAACGACTGCAAGCTTTACTTGCGCTGGTCCCACTTGGGCATCGGCCAGATCACATCGCGCGAAGCCATGTTGAAGGGCCAGACGGTGTTGTACTTGCCGTCCACGATCTGAACCAGAATGCCCTGACCCAGGGTGTTCTGACCCGTGGCGTCGAACTTCACACCCTTCCACGGCATGATCAGGTTCTTACCCGGGATGTCGGTGGCAACCAGCGCCTTGCGGATGGACTCCGGCTCAGTTGAACCCGCGCGGTTGATCGCGTCAGCTAGCACCATCAGACCGGTGAAGGTGCGCGACGAATTGCCGGTGAAGTTGATCTTGTAGCGCTTGTTGAACAGGTCGTTGACCGATTTGATCAAAGGGTTGTTCTTAGCGAGGTCCAGCGCCCACACTTCGCGGGTGATGATGTACTCGGCGTCCTTGCCAAGAGTCTTGATGAACTCGGTGTCGGTGAAGCCAGCGTTGTTGGCCAGGATCATGTCGGGCGAGAAGCCAAGCTCTTTGTAGGTCTTGATCGACAGAATCGCATCGGCGGTGTAGGACGACTGAAGCACCAGGTTGGGGTTGGCCGCCTTGAGCGTCTGAACCTCGGAGGTCAGCTGAGTGGACTTGGCCGGGTAGATGACCTGCTTGACCAGGTTGTACTTGAAGTCCGGCGCCAGCTTACCCTGCAGCTTGGTGGTTTCTGTTCCCCACAGACCGTTTTCGTTGAGCGAAGCGATGTTGCCCGGCTTGATGCCTTTCTTGGCTTCGAGCTCGCGCAGGAAATCGAATGCGTTGTGCACGAACAGGTCGTCGTGCGGCGTGGTGCGGAAGAACCACTTGAGCTTGCGCTCGGTCAGCGACGCCGAGGAGGACTCTGGGTTCAGGAAGGGGATGCCCGCGCGCTCAGCGATCTGGCTGGCGGTGGCGGTGACGGCGCTGTTGTAGGCGCCGACCAGGGCCACAACCTTTTCCTGGGAGATCAGGCGCTCGGCTTCGGTCGCGCCGGTTTGCGGGTTGGCCTGATGGTCGGCAAACACCAGCTTGATCTTGGCTCCCTTGAGGTTGGGCAGCCCCTTGCCAGCGGAAAAGGGCAGGTCGGCAATGCCAGGCGCGCCGCTGTTGATGATGTCGGCGGCCATTTCAAGCGCACTTCGAAGTTCAGCGCCGACCGAGGCTGCCGGACCTGTGAGCGGGTAAATCACGCCGATCTTGATCTCTTGCTGAGCACTAACCGAAAAGGCCAGGCCCAATCCAGATACCGCCATGGCCAATTTGGCTCTTGAAAACAAGTTCATTACTTACTCCTCAAAAAGTATAAACATACCAAAACGCCGTGGGGCGATTGTGCTTTTTGAAGAGCGGGCAGATCAAACAGAAAATTTATTGCTTGGTTGATCGATTATTTCGATCCTGCCTCCTGAAGATGAGGGTTTACCCTAGTCTTTTGAGGCCCTTGCCTTCGTATGGTCCTGTTGGCCGATGAACTTGTGTACCTCGCCCAGCACGGTCTCGACAGCCACGGATGACGGATCGATCCGGTAGGTGGCGAAAACAGGGAGCGGCTGCAGCGGTACGTCGCAGTTGAGCAGCTTGAGCGAACGCCTTTCCAGCAAGCGCAGGGCGGCAGAGCGAGGCAGGGTGGCAACGCCAAAGCCGCCTTCCACCAGCTCGGTCATTGCGGAGATTGAGGAGATGGTGTGTACTCGCGCAGGCTTAAGGCCCTGCTGTCGAAACACATCGAGCATGGTCACGTGCGGTTGGGAACCACGCTGAAATGTAAGCACATCCATATCGGCAAGATCGGCCAGGCGGTAGCGCCGACGACGATGAATGCGCGGATTGCCGACAAAGACCATTTCCATTGGCTGGAGTGCCTGACTGCGCAGACCTTCCATGGCGGCTGGCAGGGCCGCGAAGACCAGATCCAGACTGCCGCGCTGGATCTGGTCCAGCAGCACCGGCGTGGTCTCCACGGTGAGCTCAAGCTCCAACCCATCGTGTTCGCGCCGCATCTTTTCCACGATGGGTATCAGCCAGGAATGCAGCACGGACTCGATCGCGCCCAGCCGCAATGTCATGGCCTGGGGCTTGCCTGATCCCATTTCCGCCTTCACCTCGCGCTGCAGTTCCAGCATGCGCTGCGCATAGGATAGAAACCTCAGTCCTGCAACTGTCAGGCTCAGTTGCTTGTCGCGCCGATCCAGCAGCACCGCACCCAGCTCCTCCTCAAGCGCCGCGATCCGGCTGGACATGGCCGACTGCGTCAGGTGAAGCTTTTCGGCCGCTCGCGTCACGCTCTTGAGGGAAGCGACCCAGTAGAAGGCTTCGACAAATCGCAGGTTCATATGTTTACCCGATCCAGATTCGTTGGGCCAAGTGCATTTGCAGTGTTCGGCAGATGCAAGGCCCGAGCCAGCACCGGGGAATCGACCAGGCTTCGCACCCGCAGGCCAGTGGCGTCACGTATTGCGCCCGCGTAGGGCGGCATATTGGCACACTCCAGCACCAAGGTGCGCAAATGGGGTGCGCGTTGGTGCAGTGCGCAGGCGGCAGCCACCACTTCTCGCTCGGCCAGTTTGAGGTCCATCTGAGTGCGGTTGCCCAGAATCGCGCCGGCGAATTCGCCGTGCGGATCCATCCCCTGCACCACCACGTCGTCCATTCGGTCCCAGGTGACCCCCGCCTGCAAAAGATGCTGCGGCCCCAGAGCGGTGGCGCTGATGGTCAACACACCCACCGAGCCCTCCTCCTGCAAAAGCCCAGGCAACTGCAGCAAACTGGAGGTGACCAATGGCACGTCAAGCGCGGCCTGCAGGTCTTCTTGCAACAGCACGAGAAACCCGCAACTGGTAGCAATGGCGGTGGCACCGCCCCTTTGCAACTGGAGCGCCGCGTGGGCAAATGCGGGCACCAGATGCGCGGCCCGCAAATTGGCCGCACTGCACACCACTCGCCCTGGCCAGGCGCCAGCAACCACCCTCAAATCGACCGGCACCTGCCAACTTTGCGGATTGCCGGCATCCCCCAATGGCCTGGGAAAGCGCGTCTCCAGCATCAGCATTCCCAGGCGAGATGAGCTCGCCACAGGGGGAAACACGGGGGGGCTCGAATGGGTTATTGGCTTTATGCTGTCAAATTCGTTCATCCCTGCATTTTCACGGAGCGCCCATGAAACTCAAACTCAGCCTGCTTGTCCTGGCCCTTGCCGGTGCCACCAGTGCCTTCGCGCAGACCAAATGGGACTTGCCAGCCGCTTACCCAGCCAGCAATTTCCACTCCGAAAACCTGATCCAATTTGCCAGTGACGTCGATAAGGCAACCGGCGGCAAACTCAAAATCACGGTGCATGCGAATGCATCCCTGTTCAAGGCCAATGAGATCAAGCGTGCAGTGCAGGGCGGCCAGGCGCCCATCGGCGAAGTGCTGTTGGTGAACTTCGAAAACGAGAACCCCATATACGGTGCCGACGGCATCCCCTTCCTGGCCACCAGCTACGCCGAGGCCAAAAAGCTCGCAGTTGCGCAAAAGCCGGCCCTGGACAAACTGCTGGGCGCACAGGGCATCAAGCTGCTCTACACGGTAGCTTGGCCGCCGCAAGGCATCTACGTGAACAAGGAGATCGCCTCGGTGGCCGACATGCGTGGCCTGAAATGGCGTGCCTACAGCCCCGCCACTGCCAAGATTGCAGAGCTGATCGGCGCCCAGCCGGTCACCATCCAGGCGGCTGAACTGACACAGGCCCTGGCCACTGGGGTGGTCAACAGCTACATGAGCTCAGGCTCCACCGGCTACGACTCCAAAACCTACGAGAGCATCAAGTACTGGTACGACACCCAGGCCTGGCTGCCCAAGAACGCGATCCTCGTCAACCAGAAGGCCTTCGACGCCCTTGACAAGCCCACACAGGAAGCGGTGCTCAAGGCGGCTGCGGCGGCTGAAACCCGCGGCTGGAAACTCAGCCAGGAGAAGAACGAGTGGTACGCCAAGGCGCTGGCCGAAAAAGGCATGAAGATCATGAAGCCGTCGGCCAAGCTGATGGGCGATCTCAAGCAAGTGGGCACCGTGATGCAGGCCGATTGGCTCAAGAAGGCTGGCCCTGACGGTGCGGCGGTGATCAACGCCTTCAACAAGAAGTAAGGCGCTTCGTTTGCGCCGCTTTCTTGATCGCCTGTATCTGGCCTCGGGCGCCGTGGGCGCCATCTTCGTGCTGCTGATCTGCGTGCTCATGATCGCCCAGAGCATTCTGCGCGAGTTCAACGTGCCCACCGGCGCTGTCAACGATGTGGTGTCCTGGTTCTGCGCCGCAGCTTCTTTCTTTGCGATGGCGCATGCCTTCAAGCACGGCGACTTTGTTCGGGTCAATCTGCTACTGGAGGCCTTGCCTGCGCCCCAGAGGCGTTGGCTGGAAATCCTGTGCCTGTTCATTGCCACGGTGAGTGTTGCTTATCTGGCATTCTGGGCCGCCAAGTTCACCTACGATAGCTGGGCCTTCAAGGAGCTTGCACAAGGCCTCTTGCCCATCCCCATCTGGATTCCGCAATCGAGCTTCGCGGTGGGCGCGCTGCTGCTGCTGGTGGCGGTGGTCGATGAACTCGTCATCGTGCTGCGCGGCGCAAAGCCAAGCTACGTCGCCGCGGTGGAAGATCGGCACGCCAAAGGCGATTTTTCTTCCGACATCTGATCTGCGCAAGGCAACAACACCATGGACATTCTTCTCGTCGGCGGCCTTTTGCTGCTGATCATGATGGTGCTGCTCGCGGGTGGCGTCTGGATCGCGATGACGCTGGCCATCTGCGGCTGGGTCGGTCAGGCTTTCTTCACTACCACCTCGCCTGGCAACAATCTTTTCTCCTCGTTCTGGGAATCCAACGCCTCCTGGGAACTTGCCGCGTTGCCGCTGTTCATCTGGATGGGTGAGATTCTCTTTCGCAGCAAGCTCAGCGAAGAAATGTTCGAAGGCCTGCGGCCCTGGCTCAACCGGGTGCCAGGGCGCTTGATGCACACCACCATCCTGGGCTGTGGCATCTTCGGCTCGGTGTCGGGCTCATCGGCAGCCACCTGCGCCACCATCTCCAAGGTGGCACTGCCTGAGCTGCTCAAGCGCGGCTACAGCGAGAAGATCGCGCTGGGTTCCTTGGCCACTGCAGGCACGCTGGGCATCCTGATTCCACCGTCCATCACCATGGTGGTGTATGCGGTGGCTGCCGATGCATCCATCATCCGCATCTTTCTGGCGGGTTTTTTGCCCGGCTTTCTGCTGATGGCCTTGTTCTCCGGCTACATCATCTGGTGGAGCCTGCGCAACCCCGATCAAGTGCCACCACCCGACCCGCCCACCAGCTTCAGGGAAAAGATTCGCCTGTCCGGCAATCTGATCCCCTGCGGCGTGCTCATCATCTTCATCGTGTGGGTGCTGATTGCCGGCTATGCCACCGCCACCGAATGCGCGGCGTATGGCGTGGCAGGCTCGCTGGCGCTGGCCTGGTGGAGCAAATCACTGACTTGGCAGACTTTCTGGGATGGCCTGATGGGCACCACCCGCACCAGTTGCATGATCATG
Organism: Comamonadaceae bacterium; assembly: GCA_947476285.1. Taxonomy (GTDB): domain Bacteria; phylum Pseudomonadota; class Gammaproteobacteria; order Burkholderiales; family Burkholderiaceae_C; genus Ramlibacter. Next base: position 25,273 of record CANJPU010000041.1, read on the forward strand.
TTCATCCTGGCTGGCGCCGCCTTCCTCACCAAGACCATGGCCTTCACCGGCATTCCGCGCGAGCTGGCCGAGTGGGTCAATGCCATGCACTTGTCGCCCTATACGCTGATCGCGGTGCTGACCCTGGTGTACCTTGTGCTGGGCACTGCGCTGGACGGTATCAGCATGATCGTGCTGACCTCCGCCGTGGTGCTTCCGATGATTCAGAAGGCCGGATTCGACCTGGTCTGGTTCGGCATCTTCATCGTGCTGCTGGTGGAAATAGCCGAGGTCACCCCGCCGGTGGGCTTCAACCTCTTCGTCCTGCAGAATATGACCGGCAAGGACAGCAACACGATTGCCCGCGCGGCCATTCCATTTTTCGGCTGTCTGGTGCTGTGCATCGTGCTCATCACCTTGTTCCCGCAAATCGTGACCTGGCTGCCCGATTTGGTGATGGGCAAGGAAAAGTAGTTCAGGCTCACGAGGCCGAAGCGCTCCATCCGCCACCCAGCGCGCGATAGAGCAACACCTGGTTCTGCAACTGCACCAGCCTGGTCTGTATCAAGCCCTGCTGGGCCGCGAACAGCGAGCGCTGCGAATCGAGCAGATCCAGATAGCTCGACACCCCATTCTGGTAGCGAAGCTGCGACAGACGAAAACGCTTGGACTCGGCCTCCACCAGATTGCGCTGCGCCTGCAGTTGCGCGCTCAGGGTGGCCTGGCCAGCCAGTGCGTCGGCCACTTCACGAAAAGCGGTCTGTATCGCCTTCTCGTATTGGGCCACTGCGATTTCGCGCGACACGTTCGCCGACTGCAAGCCCGCAGCATTGCGCCCGGCGTCAAAGATGGGCAGCAAGAGCTGCGGAGCCACTGTCAGTCCCCAAGAGCCGGCCTTGAACAAGCCGGACAACTCGCTGCTGGCCGTGCCAAGCCCCGCCGTCAAGGAAATGCGCGGAAAGAAAGCCGCCCGTGCAGCGCCGATGTTGGCATTGGCGGCAATCAATTGCTGCTCGGCCTGGCGCACGTCGGGCCGCTGCACCAGCACTTGCGAAGGCATTCCCGCGGGCAGGTCGGGGAAGTTGATCGAAGCAGTGACCAGCGCAGGCTTGAATTCGCGGCCTACTTGCTCACCCACCAGCAGTGACAAGGCATTGACGTCCAATGCGCGCTGGCGTTGCTGCTGGGCCATGGCCACATTCGCCGCCTCAGTGAGCGACTGCGCCTGCTGCAAGTCGAGTTCAGATACAACGCCAGCGTCCAAACGCAAACGGGTCAGGCGCAACGACTCGTTGCGCGTCGCCAGAGTTTGCCGAGTCAGCTCCAGTTGTTCGTCGTCAGCCACCAAGTTGAGCCAGGCATTGGCCACAGCGCCAACCAGGCTGATCTGTGCGGCCTTGCGCCCTTCCTGTGTGCCCAGGTATTGCGCCAGTGCAACTTCGCCGAGGCTGGCGATACGGCCGAAAAAATCAATCTCCCATGCGGTCACGGTCAGGCCGGCAGCATAAGTCTTGGACGTACCGCCGCTGGTGGTGGGCGCGCGCGACGCGCTGGCCCCCAGGTTCACGGTAGGCAGGCTGTCGGCACTTCGGATGTCGTACAGCGCGCGCGCCTGCTCGATATTGAGAACCGCTATACGCAAGTCGCGGTTGTTGCGCAATGCGCTGGCAATCAGCGCACGCAAGTTCGGGTCGGCAAAAAAATCCTGCCACTTCAGATCGGCAGCGCTGGTGGCCGACGCAGCACTGGCGTCGGCCCATTGCTGCGGTATCGGTGCTGCGGGTCGCTGGTAGACCGGCATCATGGAGCAGCCCGCCAGGCAGATTGCCGCCAGAGCGTTCAAGGCAAAACCAGCGCGGCGCTTCATACCTGGTCTCCCGCAGAGGCGCCGGGTGGAAGCTCTCGATCCAGTTCGTGTGTGTACATGCGCCTCTGCCGCTCGCTGCCCTTGAAGTAACCGCGCACCACCACAAAGAAGATCGGCACGAAGAACACCGCCAGGCCGGTGCCGGTGAGCATGCCGCCGAGCACCCCTGTGCCAATGGCGCGCTGGCTGGCCGACCCAGCTCCAGTGGCCAGAGCCAGCGGCAGCACGCCCAGACCAAAGGCCATCGATGTCATCACAATGGGCCGAAAGCGCAGGTGCGCCGCCATCAGGGCCGACTCGATCACACTCTTGCCTTGTGCCTGCATGTCCTTGGCAAACTCGATGATCAGGATGGCATTCTTGGCCGACAGGCCGATGATGGTGATCAGGCCCACCTGGAAGTACACGTCGTTGGCATAGCCCCGCAGCAAAGTGGCCAGCAGCACCCCCATCACACCCAGCGGCACCACCAGAATCACCGCCAGCGGAATTGACCAGCTCTCATACAACGCTGCCAGACACAAGAAGACCGCCAAAATGGCAAAGCCGTACAAGATGAGCGCCTGAGAGCCGGCTAGCTTTTCCTCGTATGACTGGCCAGTCCATTCGTAGCCGAAGCCCGCAGGCAATTGGCCCGCCAGGCGTTCCATCTCGGCCATCGCTGCACCGGTGCTCAGGCCCAGCGCTGGGGCGCCAGAGATTCGCATGGCCGGGTAGCCGTTGTATCGCACTGTTTGCATCGCGCCGTTGACCCAGCGGGTTGTCGCGAAGGCCGAGAGCGGCACCAGCTTGCCCTGATTGTTGGCAGCATTGAGTCGCAGCAAGTCCTCTGGCTGCATGCGCGCCGGCGCATCGGCTTGCACCACCACGCGCTGCAAACGCCCACGGTTGGGGAAATCATTGACGTAGCTCGATCCCAGCGCGGTGGACAACAGTGAGTTGATGGCATCGAAGCTCACACCCAACGCGCTGGCCTTGTCGCGGTCGATGTCGATCTGCAACTGCGGCGCATCCTCCAGGCCATCGGGCCGCACCTGGGTGAGCAACTTGCTTTGCGATGCCATGCCGAGCAACTGGTTTCGCGCGGCAATCAGCGCATCACGCCCGGCACCGCCTCGGTCTTGCAGACGGAAGGTAAAGCCCGAGGCCACGCCCAGCTCTGGAATTGGCGGCGGGCTGAGCGGAAAGATGAACGCATCGCGAATGCCGGACAAGGCACCGAAGGCACGGCCCGCGACTTCCTGCGCACTCTGCCCTGGACCCTCACGCAGGTGCCAGTCCTTGAGGGTCACGAACGCCAACGCAGCGTTCTGCCCCTGGCCCGAGAAGCTAAAGCCCAGCACACCGACCATGCCCTGCACTTCGGGCTGCTTGAGAATGAAGGCTTCCACTTGCTCCATCACACCGCGCGTGCGCTCTTGCGTTGCACCCGGCGGCAACTGCACGTTGACCAGCATGGTGCCCTGATCCTCGGCCGGCAAAAACGAAGTGGGCAGGCGTGAGTAGACCCAAGCCACCACGCCAATGATCAGCGCATAAATCAGCAAATAACGGGCGGCCCGGCGCAAGAGCCGCGCCACCAGACTCTCATAGCCGTGGGCAGTGCGGGTGAAGCCGCGATTGAACCAGCCAAAGAATCCACCCTTCTCATGGTGATGCCCGGCCTGCACTGGCTTGAGCAAAGTCGCACACAAAGCCGGTGTGAGTGACAGCGCCATGAACGCCGAAAACGAAATGGATGCCACCATCACCGCCGCGAATTGGCGATAGATGTTGCCGGTGGAGCCAGCGAAGAAAGCCAAAGGCACAAACACCGAGATCAGCACCACCGTGACACCGATGATGGCGCCCGATATCTGACCCATGGCCTTGCGAGTGGCCTCGCGCGGCGGCAGGCCTTCCGTGCTCATGATGCGCTCGACGTTCTCCACCACCACAATGGCGTCGTCCACCACAATGCCGATCACCAGCACCATCCCGAACATGGTGAGCACATTGATCGAGAACCCCAGTGCCAGCAGCGCGCCGAAGGTTCCCAGCAGCGCGATAGGCACCACCAAAGTTGGAATGATAGTGTAGCGCCAATTCTGCAAGAACAGGAACATCACGAGAAACACCAGCGCAACGGCTTCGAGCAGAGTCAGCACCACCTGCGAGATGGAAATCTTCACGAAACGAGAGCTGTCGTAGGGGATGTCCCACTTCACACCGGCAGGGAAAAACTTGGACAACTGGTCCATGCGCGCACGCACCGCCGCAGCAGTGGCAAGCGCATTGCCCGTGGGCGAGAGTTGCACGCCAATGCCAGTGGCGGGCTTGCCGTTCAGGCGTGCCGAGGTGGCGTAGTTTTGTGCGCCCAACTCCACTCTGGCTACATCTTTGAGGCGCACTGTGGAGCCATCGGTATTGGCGCGTAGCACCACGTTGCCAAACTGTTCAGCCGAGCCGAGCTGACCTTGGACCACCACGGTTGCAGAGATGCCCTGGCCGTTCACGTTAGGCAAATCGCCGATGCTGCCCGATGACACTTGGGCGTTCTGCGTCCGAATTGCGGCGTTGATGTCGTTGGCCGATATACCGAAACTCACCAGCTTGGCCGGGTCCAGCCAGATGCGCATGGCCTGCTCGGTACCAAACAATTGCGCCTGCCCGACACCTGGCACGCGCTGCAGTTCGGGCAGCACCGAGCGCGACGCGTAGTCGCCCAGCGCCACTGGCGTGAAGGCCGGATCGTCAGACGACAAAATGGTGAACAGCAGAAAGTTCGAACGCGACTTGTCCACCCGCACACCCTGCTGCGTCACCGCTGCCGGCAGGCGCGGCGTCGCACGTGCCAGCCGGTTTTGCACATCCACCTGGGCCAGATCGGGGTTGGTTCCCTGCTGAAAACTCAGGGTGATCTGGCCGCCGCCATTGGCCTGGCTCACCGACTCCATGTAGATCAGGCCGGGCGAGCCATTCATCTCTTGCTCGATGACGCTGATCACGCTTTCTTCCAGCGTGCGAGCCGATGCGCCGGGGTACACGGCCGAGACCACGATCGCCGGTGGCGCAACCGGCGGATACTGCGCCACTGGAAGCTGCGTGATGGCCACGCTACCCAGAACAATGATGAACAGAGCAATGACCCACGCAAAAATGGGCCGGTCGATAAAGAACCTTGCCATGCGGCCCGCTCCTTACGACTTCGCAGCCGAAGCGGATGCGGCAGGAGCTGATGCTGGGGCAGCGGCGGGAGTGCCAGGGGCACGCCAAGGCACCGGCTTTACCGCAGCGCCAGGCCGCAGCTTCTGGAAACCATCGACCATCACTTGCTCGCCGGCCTTGAGGCCTTCAGTCACCACCCACTGGCCGACTTGCGCACCACCCACCTTGATGACGCGAGGCGCCGCCTTGCCGTCGGACGCGACCACCATCACCGTATCGCCCTGCGCACTGCGGGTGACTGCCTGCTGGGGCAGCAGCACTGCATTTCCCGCCTTGGCCTGCTCCAGTCGCACCCGCACATAAAGGCCTGGCAAGAGCGTGCCACTGGGGTTGGGTACTTCGGCACGCAGTGTGATCTGGCCGCTGCTGGCGTCCACAGTCAGGTCGGAGAACAGCAATCGGCCGGCATTGGGATGCTCGCTACCGTCCTCGAGCAACACGCGCACGAGCGCGCTCTGCGCACCCGTGGCGCGCTTGAGCTGGCCCTGTGCCAAGGCCCGGCGTAAGCTCAAAACCTCCGATGCCGACTGTGTGAAGTTCACGTACATCGGGTTGATCTGCTGGATGACAGCCATCGGCGTGGCCTCACCCTGCCCCACCAGTGCGCCTTCAGTCACCAGTGCGCGGCCGATGCGCCCCGAAATAGGCGCGGTGATGGATGCGTAGGCGAGATTGATCTGCGCCACTTGCACGGCCGCATGGCCTGCGGCCACTTCCGCCTCGGCTGCCTTCTGGGCTGAGACCGCGTTGGCATAGTCCTGCTTGCTGATGGCGTTGGCCTCCACCAGTGGTTTGTAGCGTTCTGCAAGGCCGGTGGCCTGGACCCGATTGGCCTCACCGCGGGCCAGCGTAGCCTGTGCACTGGCCAGGGCCGCCTGATAGGGCGCCGAATCGATGCTGAACAATGGCTGGCCCTCACGCACATCGGCGCCTTCACTGAACAGCCGCTTTTGCACGATGCCGGCTGCGCGTGCCCGCACCTGCGCCACCCGTGATGCCTCCAGTCGGCCGGGTAACTCGGACAGTAGCCCGACATCGCCTTGCGTCACGGTCACCACGCCCACCTCAGCCGGTGGCATAGCGGGTGCGGCCTGCGGGCCGTCGGCCGCTTTGCCGCATGCGGCCAAGGCCAGAACCAGCATCAAGGCCAGCGGCAGCAGGGCAGGACCATCGGATTTTGACGAACGCAATAAGGCCATGAGGTTCTGAATAGAAAAATGGAGGCGGGTCATGAGTATGCATGACACGTGCCGTCCCTGCGATCTCGAGGGGACATGGGATTTGCGCGCCCTGCTACCCACCACCTCTTTGCATGTACAGATCAAAGCGCTTCATGAAGACCAGGCGCTGCCCGGCGTCCAACCCTTCAAAGCGAAAGCGCACATGCAGGCGCGGTATCTGCACCAGCGCGATGCGGCGCGCCTGCCCTGCGTGCCATTGCAGCCGCAGAACGCCAGGCGGAATGCGAACCATGGCGCCTTGATCTTCCCCTTGCCACTGGTGCGCACCGATTGCAGCGGGCAGCCACATCAGCCACTCGGCCTGCGTGCAACCCATCTCGCGCTCAAACTGTTCGGCGTAGGCCGATTGCATCAACCACCCGCGATCGGCGGCCAGATGGCCAGTGCGTCGCCTTCCTTGAGCGTGCGACTGGCGCGATCCGCGGGCGCCACATAGCTGCCGTTGACCAGCACCAGATGTACCAGTTTGGGCGGCAAGCCAAAGGGTTCGATGATCTGGCTGATGCTGGCATCGGTTGCTACGTCCAGTTCCACCACATTGCTGTGACGCGCCTGCGGCGGCAGGTAATCGGTCAGCGTGGCAAACAGCTTGAAGGTGATCTTCATGCGCTCACGCGAACCGCCGGCGCGCATCGGCCGCACCCTGCCATAGGTTCTGGGCCTGTGCGCTGGCGATGTAGGCCTCGACCAGGCGTGTGGGGTCTTTCACCAGTGCGTCCTTCCAGGCGCCCAACCTCACCTGGCCCTCGACGAGCCCGCGCAGCACGCCCACATGCTCGGTCCAGCCGATGCTGTTGCAGCCCACCATCACGTCGTCCTTGAATTGCAGGCTCAAGTGGCGGCCGGCCTGCCGATCGGTGAGCTCCACATGCTCGCCGCCGGGCACCCCTTGCCAGTCGCCAAAGCTGGTAGAGATCAAACCCAGCGTATCGAGCACGTTGATCTGCGTGACCCCGCGCAGCACGGCGCTTTGGCCGGCCATGTTAAGTGCCGCCACGCGCGCCTGCTCGGCCGCATTGGGCTGGATCGCACTCACTATGGTTTTACCGCTGATCTTGTCAAAGGCTTCGGCGCAGTCGCCCGCCGCGTACACGCCCGCCACATTGGTCTGCATGTATTCGTCAGTCAGCACGCCTTGCAGGCAGGTGATGCCCGAGTTCTCCAGAAAGCCAATGGCCGGCTTCACACCGGTCGCGCTGATGACCAGATCGGCGCTGACGCGCTTGCCGGTGGACAGGCGCACCGACAAGGGAGTGCCCGCGTCGATCGCCTCGACACGGGTGCCGGTGAAAACTTCTACGCCTTTCTTCTCGCACCAGTCGCGGATCATGCCGCCGGCGGTCGGGCCCATCATGCGAGGCACCATGCGGTCGCCCATCTCCACCACTGACAGATGCACGCCGCGCGCGACCAGAGATTCCATGATGATGCAGCCGATGAAGCCCGCGCCCATCTGCAGCACGCGCGCCCCTTTGACTGCCAGCAACATGATCTTGCGCGCATCCTCCAGCGTCCAGCACGGGTGAACACCCGGTAGATCCAATCCCTGTATGGGCGGGCGCATCGGCTGCGAGCCGGTGGCGATCAGCAGCGTGTCAAAGCCCAGTGGTTCGCCAGTGTCCAGCGCAACTGTGCGTTGCTCGGTATCGACGCTCTTGGCCCGTGCCTGCACCAGCTTGATACCCAGCGTCTGGTAATGGTCCTGGCCCTTGCGCAGCCAAGTGCCTGACTCTGCGACGTTGCCCATCAGCAGATAAGGGATGGCCATGCGCGAATACGGCGCCTCGCGTTCGTCGCCAACGATGGTGATGGCATCCTGCGGCTTGTGCTTGCGAATGGTTTCGGCCGCAAGCACGCCGGCGGGACCGGCACCGAGGATCAGGTGATGCATGGCTACAACCCGAGGCGCTTGCGTGTTTCCGGCTTCAAGGTGCCGTCCGCATTCCAGCCGCGCACCTCGTAGTACTTGGGCAGCATCGTGCCCAGCTCACTGACCTTGCCCTTGGCCGGGCCGGTCTTGACTGCTTCGGTCAGCAGCCGCTTGGGCAACTGGTCATCCGCTGCAGTGAGGCCCGAGCGGTTGTTGTAGTCGCGCTCCATGTTCCAGATGCGCTCACCGATTTTTTCCAACTCTTCGGTCGTGTACTGGTCGCCGCAGGCCGCCGAGATCTGAGGTGCCAGGTCGGCCAGGCCCCACGCAAAGGTGGTGAAGATGCACAGGCCCGATGAATCGAATGCCGCGGTCGCGTCCTGGAAGGCCTTGACCAGTTCGGGCTTGCCTTGGCTCTCCAGCGGATCGGTCTTGACCGGAATGCCCAGCACTTCCGATGCAATGGTGTAGCCGCGCAGATGGCAGGCGCCGCGGTTGCTGGTGGCATAGGCCAAGCCGATGCCCTGGATGCTGCGACCGTCGTAGGCAGGGAACTCCTGACCCTTGACCGTCATGGACAGATCGGGATGGCCGTACTTGGCCGTCAACCGCCTGGAGCCCTGGCCGATCTCCTTGCCAAAGCCTTGCCCGGTCACCGTCTGCTCGGCCAGGAAGGCCAACGCCTGGGCGGACCCAAAAGGCGCCTCGATGCCGACCTGCTCCTTGGTCAACACGCCCATCTCGTACAGCTCCATCACCGCGCCCACGGTAGCGCCAAAGCTGATGGGGTCGATGCCGTCCTCGTTGCACAAGAGATTGGCGTATTGCAGTGCTTCAAGGTCATTGACGCCATTGGCCGCGCCCAGCGCCCAAGCCGCTTCGTACTCAAGACCGCCTGAGGCGCCCCAGTACTGCGGCTTGTTCTTGACCGTGAAGTGCCCCTCGTCGAGCTTGCTGATGCGCCCGCAGGCGATGGTGCAGCCAAAGCAGGCCTGGTTGGTCACCAGATGCTTCTTGCCGTCGGTCTTGCGCGGCGTGGCCATGGCTTCGGCGGAAATATCCTTGGCACCCTCGAACTGGCTGTCGCGGTGGTTGCGGGTGGGCAAGGCGCCCACTTCGTTGATCACGTTCATCAGCACCTGCGTGCCATAGGCTGGCAGGCCTTGGCCGGTGACAGCGTTATCCGCGAGAATTTTCTTCTTCTCTTTCACCGCCTTCATGAAGGCGGCCGGGTCCTTGATGTTGCCCACGCCCTTGGTGCCGCGCACCGCGATGGCCTTGAGGTTCTTGCTGCCCATCACCGCGCCCACACCCGAGCGGCCTGCGGCCCGGTGCAAGTCGTTCACGATGGATGCATAAAGCACCAGGTTCTCGCCGGCCCGGCCAATGCTGGAGACACGCACCAGAGGGTCTTGCAGGCCCTTCTTGAGCGCCTCCTCGGTCTGCCAGACGGTCTTGCCCCACAGGCCCGATGCGTCGCGCAGTTCGGCCGTATCGTCGTTGATGTAGAGGTAGACCGGCTTGGCCGATTTGCCTTCCACAATCACCATGTCCCAGCCAGCCATTTTCAGCTCGGCGCCGAAGTAGCCGCCCGAGTTGGAACAGGCGATGGCATTGGTCAGCGGCCCTTTGGTGACCACCGTGTAGCGGCCACCGGTAGAGGCCATGGTGCCTGTCAGTGGCCCGGTGGACCAGATCAGCTTGTTGGCAGGTGAGAGCGGATCGACCTTGGGATCGGTCTCTTCCACCAGGTATTTGGATGCGAGGCCGCGCGAGCCAATGTAGGCCTGCGCCCAATCCATGTTGAGAGGTTCGGATTTGACCGTGCCTTTGGCAAGGTCGACGCGAAGAATTTTTCCAGCCCAGGACATGATGATTTCTCCTTTAGGCAGCGGGTTGATTGCCAAGCTTGCCAGCCCACTGCTTCATGCGGTCCAGCCCAGTCCAGTTGGCATCGATGAAGGTGATTGCACCCGTGGGGCAGGCATCGGCACAGGCCGGCTCGCCGCCGCACAGATCGCACTTTTGAACCTTGCCGGTCTCCTGCACGTAGTTCACCGTGCCGAATGGGCAGGCGATGGTGCAGACCTTGCAGCCGACGCAGGTGGTGTCATTGACCACCTTGGCGCCGGTGGTCTTGTCGATGGTGATCGCCTCCACCGGGCAGGCATGCAGGCACCAGGCCTCGTCGCACTGGGTGCAGGTGTAGGGAACTTTCTTGCCGGTGTGGTGGAAGTCAAAGACCTTGATGCGCGACTTGGCCGTCGCGAAGGTGCCGTAGTTCTCGAATGAGCAGGCCATTTCGCACTGCAAACAGCCCGTGCATTTATCGGCATTGATGTGAAGCACCTTTTGCATGTGCAACTCTCCTGAAAGTGTGGCGCGCGCAGCGCCATTGGGTATGAATTCTCTTGCATAGCCATTGTTGGAACAGCGCGCCCACACCAGCCTAGTGGTAACCCTAGTAGGAAACAAATAGCTCAGCATATTTGTCAAAGTGAGACAAGCTGCGCCAAGGCCGGCGCCGCGCCTGTCGCAGGGCACGCCCGAAAATGCCACACAATTGCACCATGCCCAGCCCGGTGACCCCGTCCTCACGCGACCGTCTATCGCAGGCTCGGAAGCAATTGAAGCTGGCCCTCTTTTTTGCGGCGGCGTTCGTGCAGATGGGCGACTTGGCTTTTGCAGCCGATGTGCCGGTCGCGGTCGCATCCAACTTCAGCGCGCCCATGCGCACCATCGCGCAGGAATTCCAGAAGGACACCGGCCACAAAGCCTTGCTGGCCTTTGGCGCCACTGGCAGCTTCTACGCCCAGATTCGCAACGGCGCGCCTTTCATGCTGCTGCTGGCAGCAGACAGCGATACGCCCGCCCGCCTGGTGCAAGACGGCGCGGCCCTGGCCAGCAGCCGCTTCACCTACGCCATCGGACGACTGGTGCTGTGGAGCGCGCAGCCCGGCCTGGTGGACGACAAGGGCCAGGTGCTCGGCAAGGGCACATTCACACACATCGCGCTGGCCAACCCGAAACTCGCCCCGTATGGCGCCGCCGCGATCGAGACCTTGACCGCCCTGCATCTGCAAGACCGCCTGCGTGCGCGCATGGTGCAGGGCGAAAACATCAGCCAGGCGTTTCAATTCGTCGCCAGTGGCAATGCGCAGCTTGGCTTTGTCGCGCTGTCGCAGGTGATGGAGCAAGGCCGCATCACCAAGGGATCGGCCTGGGTGGTGCCGGCCAGCCTGCACAAACCGCTGCGCCATGACGCAGTGATCCTCGCGCCCGGCAAACACTCGCCTGCCGCAGCCGCGCTGGCCGCCTATCTGCGCAGCGACAAGGCGCGTAGCATCATTCGCAGCCACGGCTACGAGTTCTGAGCCGCACGCCAAGCCCTGATCATGTCCATCAGCAACGACGACCTCGCCGCAATCTGGCTCACGCTCAAGCTCGCCGGCCTGACCACTGTGCTGCTCTTGCTGCTGGCCACCCCGCTGGCCTGGTGGCTGGCGCGCACCGCCTCGCGCTGGCGTGCACCGGTGGCGGCGGTGGTGACGCTGCCGCTGGTGCTGCCGCCCACCGTGCTTGGCTTTTACCTGCTGGTGAGCCTGGGCCCACAGGGGCCAGGCGGCCAACTCACGCAGGCGCTGGGTCTGGGGCTGCTGCCCTTCACTTTCGCAGGCCTGGTGGTGGGCTCAATGGTGTACTCGCTGCCTTTTGCAGTGCAACCATTGCAGCATGCCTTTGAAAACATGGGCGAGCGTCCCATGGAAGTGGCGGCAACACTCAGGGCGCGCCCCCTGGATGCCTTTTTCACTGTGGCACTGCCACTGGCGCGGCCCGGCCTGGTCACTGCGGCCATTCTGAGCTTCGCGCACACAGTGGGCGAATTCGGCGTGGTGCTGATGATTGGCGGCAACCTGCCCGGCAGCACCCGCGTTGTGTCCACGCAGATCTACGGTCATGTCGAGGCGCTGGAATATGCACAGGCACATTGGCTGGCTGGCGGCATGGTGCTATTTTCTTTTGCGGTACTGTTGGGATTGGCTCTGCTGAACCGGCGTAGCAGCCGGGTACTGGCATGAACGCCGCTGATCCCAGCCTGATCCGCTTTTCACTCAAGCGCCCCACCTTCGAGATGCGCATCGATCTGGCGCTGCCTGCGCGCGGCATCGCTGTGCTTTACGGCGCCTCGGGCTGCGGCAAGACCAGCTTGCTGCGTTGTGTGGCCGGGCTTGTGCGCGGCCGCGATAGCCTGATCCGCATCCATGGCCAGTTGTGGCAGGACGACTCGCAAGGCATCTTTCTGGCGCCGTGGCAGCGGCCACTGGGCTATGTGTTCCAGGAAGCCAGCCTGTTCGATCACCTCGATGTTGGCGGCAATCTGTCCTACGCGCGTAAGCGCGCCGGGCCGCAACAGCCAGGCTTGGCCATGGAAGGCATCATCGATCTGCTGGGCATCGCACCTTTGCTGGCGCGCCGCACGCATCAACTCTCGGGCGGTGAGCGCCAGCGGGTGGCCATCGCCCGCGCCCTGGCGTCGCAGCCGCGCATCCTCCTGCTGGACGAACCGTTGGCTTCGCTGGACGCGGCGCGCCGCCAGGAAGTGCTGCCCTGGCTGGAACGCCTTCGCGATCAGTTGCTCATTCCAATGCTCTACGTGACCCACGCCATCGCGGAAGTCGATCGGCTCGCCGACACCCTGGTGGTGCTGGAGCAGGGGCGCGTGGTCGCCGCCGGCCCGACCGCCGCCACGCTGACCGGCGCCGCCCTGGCGCTGCTGCCGGACGATGACGCGGGCAGCCTGCTGGAAGGCTCGGTGCGCGAGCGCGATGCGCGGTGGGGGTTGGCGCGTGTCGCATTTGCCGGGGGGTCGCTCTGGCTGACCGACAGCGGTGCGGCGATCGGACAGCGGGTGCGGGTGCGCGTGCTGGCGCGCGATGTGAGCATCGCCACTGAAAGACCCACCGGCACCAGCATTCAAAACTTGCTGCCCTGTACGGTGCAGCAAGTGCTGGCCGGCACGCAGCCATCCCAGGTGCTGGTGCACCTGCGGTGCGCCGATGGGGGCGACGATGTGTCCATCCTGCTGGCGCGCATCACCGCCCGGGCCGCCCACATGCTGGCGCTTGCGCCGGGCATGGTGGCATGGGCGCAAGTGAAATCGGCCGCACTGGTCGAATAGACCTACTTCGCCGCGTTCGGAAAAAACACCTGCTCACCGCCGATTTTGTAGCCAGCAATCACCGCCTGGCCGGCTGGCGATACCACCCAGTCCACGAATTTTTGCGCATCGGCAGCCTTGAGGTGCGGGTGCTTCGCCGGGTTAACCACCATCACGCCGTATTGATTGAACAGCCGCGTGTCGCCCTCAACCAGCACCGCCAGGTCGCCACGGTTCTTGAAGTTCAGCCAAGTGCCGCGATCGGTCAGCGCATAGCCGCCAGCCGAACTTGCGATGTTGAGCGCCGGACCCATTCCGCAGCCACATTCCCGGTAGCCCGCGCCCTTGTTGCCACCCAGGCCAGCCTGAGTCCAGTAGCGCAATTCGGCCGCATGGGTGCCGCTCTTGTCGCCACGCGAAATGAATGGCACACCAGCGGCGGCAATCTTGCGCAAGGCGGCAGCAATGTCCTGGCCGCGTGTACCCACCTGGTCTGCCTTGGGCCCGACCAACACGAAGTCGTTGTACATCACCGCAAAGCGCTTCACGCCACCGCCCTCGGCAAGGAATTTTTCTTCAGCAACCAGGTCGTGCACGAACAGGACGTCTGCATCGCCGCGCCGCGCCATGTCGATCGCCTGGCCTGTTCCCACGGCGACCACCTTGACATCCAGCCCGCTGGCCCTTTTGAACTCGGGCAACAGGTGGCCGAACAGACCGGATTGTTCGGTCGAAGTGGTGGACGCCATGGTGATGGATTGCCCCATGGCTCCTGTGACGGCGACCACCATAGCAAGGCAAGCGGATCGCGCCAACATCCTCCCCCTGCGCGTCAGATCGACTGCCATTGCGTCTCCCTCTTGATGAACAGATCGGCGTCGCGGGATGTCTCACTCAGTTTGGGCCCGTTGAAGAAATCGTGAACTGGCAAGTCCGCCAGCACCCGGCCCTGCTGCAGATAGATGACCCGAGTGGCCAGGCGCTTGACCTGCCCAAGGTTGTGGCTGGCAAACACCAGCGTCATGCCGCCTTGCGCGAAATCAGCCATCAGCAACTCCACTTCCCGCTTGGCATGCGGATCCAGACTGGAAGTGGGTTCGTCCAGGAAAAGAACATCAGGCCGAAGGCTCCAGGCCCGTGCCAGGGCCAGCCGCTGCTGCTGGCCGCCCGACAATGCCCGGGCATTGCGCTGGGCAGCTTCGCCCAGGCCCACGCGCCCCAGCGCCAGCAGTGCCTGCTCCTTGGCTTCCGTCCAGGCGGCGCCTCGTATCCAAAGGCCCAGCGCGAGGTTGTTCAGGGTACTGGTGCGCAACATGTAGGGTCGCTGGAACAACATGGCTTGCCGCGTTGCACTGTCCTGCACCACGGAGCCGCCGCTGGGCGCCACCAAGCCGTGCATCAGACGCAACAAGCTGCTCTTGCCGCAGCCGTTGGCGCCGATCAGCGCCAGCCGCTCGCCGGCCGACAAGCGCAAATCCACGGCGCGCAGCGCCTGCACCGCGCCAAAGCGCAGATCCACCGATTTCAATTGCATGATGGCGCTCATGTGGGAGCCCCTTCGAACAGCAGCGGCCGGTCGTCCCGCTGCTGCAACCATCGGCGCAGCACCGAGATCACTGCATTGAGCAACAGCACCACACCCAGCAGCACCATGCCCAGCGCCAGCGCCAACGGCAGATCACCCTTGCTGGTTTCGAGGGCGATGGCGGTCGTCATCACCCGCGTGAAGCCGTCGATGTTGCCGCCCACGATCATCACCGCGCCCACTTCGGAGATGGCGCGGCCGAAGGACGCGATGATCACAGTGAGCAGCGCGTAGCGCTCATCCCATGCGATCAGAAGGCTGCGCAGCCAGAGCCCTGCGCCCAGAGACGTCAACTGCTCTCCGCTGGCCCGGTCCACATCTTCCACCACCTGACGCGTGAGCGCGGTGACCACCGGCAACACCAATATTGCCTGCGCCAACACCATGGCCTGGAAGGAAAACAGCCAGCCCAGAAAGCCCAGGGGACCGGACCGTGACAGCAACAGATAAACCACCAGACCAACCACCACCGAGGGCAGTGCCAGCGAAGTGTTGAGAACTGTGAGCAACAAGCCTCGCCCTGCAAAGCGCGCAACACCCAGCCAGGCGCCCAGAAGCAGCCCCACAGCGCAGGCCAGAGCGCAGGCGGTGGCGCTCACTGCCAGCGAGCGCAGAACAATGGACAGCAGCAACGGGTCGGCCCCGACGATCAATTGAAGCGCTGTGGAAAGGCTATCGGAAAACGTATTCATTCTAGAAACGGCAGTTGGACGCGCTCTCACCCGACAGGTGAGGAACTTCAAGGCCAAAGAACTCCATGTGCACGGGCATTTCCTGCTGAAAACAAGCGGTCAACTGCTGTTCTTGGGATTACAGGCTGCAGGTACGAAACCCCACGAACGCATCATCGCGCTCAGGCAGTGCGAAGCCGCGAAACTTGGGATGCTTCATGCGTGAGCGGGCGGCAAAAGATGCGCCGCGCTGCACCCGAGCCGCCCCGAAATTGGGCTGCGCCTCGAAGTCGGTATGGCGAGTCCAGCCATCGGCCTCGAAGCCCGGCCACGGCCGCAGGGTGCTTGCAGTCCATTCGCGCACATCGCCCCAGCGAAAACCCTGGCGCGATGCGGTGCATGCGGCCATCTCCCACTCCACTTCAGTGGGCAATCGCCGACCGGCCCAACGCGCCCAGGCGTCGGCTTCCCACCAGCTCAGATGCATGGCGCTCTGGCTGGCGGACATGCGCGCTGGTCTGCCAAACAGCGACTGCATCACCGCGCCACTGGCGGCGCCGATCTGCTCCACATAGCGCGGCCCCCGCCGGCCCTCTGCCTGCGCTTCGCGCTGCAGCCACTCCCAACCCTGGGGCAGCCAGAACTGCGGCATGTCATAGCCGCCGTCATCGACAAACTCCACAAATTGGCCCCAGGTGACCAGCTGCGCGTCGATCTCAAACTCAGGCACCTGCACCTCATGTGCCCACTTTTCCACATCGAATACAAAACCGCCGTGCGGTGAGCCGAGTTGCCAACGCCGCGCCGGTATCCCCAGTGCCTGGCGCGGCTGCATGGCCGCAGGCAGAGCCAGCTTCAAGGGCTGACCCAGTGTCTGCGCCAACACCACCAGTTGCTCGCAGCGCAGGTCTTCATGGAACAACGCCGCGCGAAAGAAATGCAGAGACTCATCGTCCTCGGGCGTCTTCTCCAGCACCTCCAGGGTGCTCTCCAGGGTATGAAGCAGATAGGCGCGTATGGCCTCCATGTCCGGAAGGTCCAGGGTCCAGCGGGCCGCGCGTGGCGCCAATGCCGGGCTGAACCAACCATCGGCCATGGGCTCGATGGATGCCAACCGAAGCGCATCGGCAGGGCAGGCGAAACCAAGGCCGCGCTTGGGGTTGCGGCCGATCCAGTATTCGGCCAGCCAGCCGATATGGCCTGCCAGCCACAGGGGCCGCTCCAGTTCCGGCCGGTCGGTGGCGGGCGGCTCGATGGTCTGCTCAAAGTGAGAAAGCAGGTGCAGCGTGTGATTGCGGGCATCCATCAGGGCGAGCGAGAGCAGTTCGCGGCCCGCCCTGCGCATGGAAGGCGCATCAATTGAGGCCGGCGAAGTATCGGGCGAAACAGCAGACATAAGGAGATTATGGCCAGAGCCAGGACGGCAGACACTGCGTCAAAGTATCGTCAGCCTACTTTTGGTTGAATTACATAGAATTTCCACTTACATAGGAGCGAGTCCCTTGCTGCACGCGGGATCTCGCATGGTAGTAGTGAATTCATCTGATCGGAGACCGCATGCAGCCCCTACTCAAACTGTCAAAGGCCGTCGACTGGCTCAATGTCCAGGTCGGCAAGTACGTGATCTGGCTGATCCTGGCCTCCGCCTCCATCAGCGGCCTGAACGCGGTGGTACGCAAAGCCTTCAACGTCAGCTCCAACGCCTACCTTGAAGTGCAGTGGTACCTCTTTGCCGCCGCCTTTCTGCTGGCCGCCGGCTACACACTGCTGCACGGCGAGCACGTGAAGATCGACGTGGTGTCCAGCCACCTGTCCAAGCGCGGGCAGATCTGGATCGACATCATTGGCTTCTCCTGTTTCCTCACACCGGTGTGTGTGGCCATCCTGTGGTACGGCACGCCGTTCTTTCTCAAGGGCTTCCACTCTGGCGAAATGTCATCCAACGCGGGCGGTCTGCTGCGCTGGCCGGTGTATCTCATGATCCCACTCGGCTTTTGCCTCTTGCTGCTGCAAGGATGGTCCGAGCTGATCAAGCGCATCGCTTTCCTGCAAGGCCTCATCGAGGACCCCACCGCCAAGAAGGTGGAGAAGACCGCCGAGGAAGAACTGGCCGAGTCCATCCGTCGCCTGACCGAACAGAGCGGCAAGGCCTGACCCACAAGAAGAATAAGAAGGAGTACCCAAAATGGAATTCATCACCCACAACTTCGCCCCGATCATGTTCGCGGGCCTGATCGTCTTCCTGCTGTTCGGATTTCCGGTAGCTTTCAGCCTGGGTGCCTGCGGCCTGTTCTTTGGCTTTGTCGGCGTTGAACTGGGCCTGCTGCCACAGGCGCTGCTCCAAGCCTTGCCGCTGCGGATCTTCGGCATCATGCAGAACGACACACTGCTGGCCATCCCGTTCTTTACGCTCATGGGTCTCATCCTTGAGCGAAGCGGCATGGCCGAAGACCTGCTGGACACCATCGGCCAACTGTTTGGACCGATTCGCGGCGGCCTCGCGCTGGCCGTCATCTTCGTAGGTGCTCTGCTTGCAGCCACCACCGGCGTGGTGGCGGCTTCGGTCATCTCCATGGGCCTGATCTCTCTGCCCATCATGCTGCGCTACGGCTACGACCGGCGCATCGCCTCGGGCGTGATTGCTGCGTCCGGCACACTCGCACAAATCATTCCGCCTTCACTCGTGCTGATCATTCTGGCCGACCAGCTTGGCCGCAGCGTGGGCGACATGTACAAGGGCGCCTTCATCCCGGGCTTCATGCTCACTGCCTTCTACGCCGGCTTCGTGATCTTGCTGGCGATTTTCCGGCCGAAGTTGGTACCGGCCTTGCCGCCAGAGGCACGCACCATCCGCGAAGACAACGGCAAGAGTGGCCTGTCTTCCCTGCTGGCGGTGACTGTCATTTCCACCGCAGCAGCCATCACCCTGGGCAAGAATTACGCCGCCGTCGTGAGCTGGTGGACGGGATCGCAAGTCACCACCGTGCCCACTGATGAGACCATCGTCGTGGCCATGTGCGCGGGCGTCATTCTGGCTTTCGTCCTGGCTGTCTTGAACAAGGTAACTCGGCTGGGCCTGCTCTCGCGCATGGCCGAGCGAGTCACATTTGTGCTGATTCCGCCGCTGCTGCTGATCTTCCTGGTGCTGGGCACCATTTTTCTGGGCATCGCAACGCCTACAGAAGGCGGTGCCATGGGCGCCCTGGGCGCTTTGGCCATGGCCAGCGCACGGGGTCGCTTGAGCATTTCGCTGCTCAAACAGGCGCTCAATTCCACCACCAAGCTCTCTTGCTTCGTGGTGTTCATCCTGCTCGGCTCGACCATCTTCAGCCTGGTCTTCCAGGGTGTGGACGGGCAGAAGTGGGTCGAGCACCTGCTGTCGGGCCTTCCTGGTGGCGCCGTGGGCTTTTTGATCCTGGTCAACATCCTCATCTTTGTGCTGGCGTTCTTCCTGGATTTCTTCGAACTGTCATTCATCGTGGTGCCGCTGCTGGCACCTGTGGCCGAAAAGCTGGGCATCGATTTGATCTGGTTCGGCGTGCTGCTAGGCGTGAACATGCAAACATCGTTCATGCACCCGCCCTTTGGCTTTGCCCTGTTCTACCTGCGCAGCGTCGCGCCCAACAAGGAATACAAAGACCGCGTCACCCAGAAGCCAGTGGCACCGGTCACCACCATGCAAATCTACTGGGGCGCCGTGCCTTTCGTGATCATTCAGATCGTCATGGTCGGGCTCATCATCGCCTTCCCGGGCATTGTCTCCAGCGGCCTGGACAAGGAAGAGAAAGTGGATCTGGACAAAGTGCAGATTCAAATGCCTCAAGAAGCCGCTACGCCGGCAGAAGGCGCAGCCAGCGGCACGAGCGCCCTGCCCGATCCGGCGGCCAAGCAGGAATCGGCCGACGATGAGCAAAAGAAGGTCGACGACTTGTTCAAGAAGTAAGCCAACAGGCGCGAGCACCGCGCCTGTTCAAAATGCAAACGGCCCCGCAAGGGGCCTTTTGCATTGCAATTCGATGATCGAGCTATCTGGCAAAAATCAACGCCAGTGCCTCAACAGGTTTACGCGACGATCTTCAGCCCGGGCGCCGCGCGCTCGGCAAAGCGTTTGCGCACCGACGCCTCAATACCCACCGCATCCAAGCCCTGCAAGGCCAGAAGTTTGGCCGGATCACCATGCTCGATAAACGCATCGGGCAAGCCCAGTTGCAACAGCGGCTTGACCACACCCGCAGACTGCAGAGCCTCGCTCACCGCACTGCCGGCGCCGCCCATGATGGCGCCCTCTTCCACTGTGACCAGCGCCTCGTGATTCGCAGCCACTTGCAAGAGCAAGTCCACATCCAGAGGCTTGACCCAGCGCATGTTCACCACCGTGGCATCCAGACGCTCGGCTGCGGCCAGCGCCGGGTATAGCAAAGTGCCAAAGACCAGCAGGGCGATCTTTTTGCCCTCGCGCCGCATTTCACCTTTGCCCAAGGGCAGGGACGCCAGACTGGCATCGGGCACAGCACCCACCCCCGCACCGCGCGGGTAGCGCACCGCCACAGGGTGGTCTTGCTCGTACGCCGCGCTGAGCAGCTTGCGGCATTCGCTCTCGTCTGCCGGGCAGGCAATGCTCACGTTGGGAATGCAGCGCAGGAAGGGGATGTCATAAGCCCCTGCATGGGTGGCGCCGTCGGCTCCCACCACGCCGGCGCGGTCCAGCGCAAACACCACCGGCAGCTTTTGCAGCGCCACGTCGTGAATGAGCTGGTCGTAGCCGCGCTGCAAAAAGGTGGAATAGATCGCCACCACTGGCTTGAGACCTTCGCACGCCAAGCCAGCCGCGAAGGTGACCGCATGTTGTTCAGCGATGCCAACATCGTAGTAGCGGTCAGGAAACCGCTTTTCGAATTCCACCAGACCCGAGCCTTCGCGCATCGCCGGCGTAATGCCCACCAGCCGCTCGTCCTTGGCAGCCATGTCACACAGCCAATGACCAAACACCTGGGTGAAGGTCTGCTTGGGCGGCGTGGCCGGCGAGACGAGGCCCACCGCTGGATCGAACTTGCCTGGCCCGTGATAGGCCACCGGGTCGGCTTCGGCCAGCTTGTAGCCCTGGCCTTTCTTGGTCACCACATGCAGAAACTGCGGGCCCTTCAGGTGCTTGATGTTTTCCAGCGTCGGCACCAGCGAGTCCAGGTCGTGGCCGTCAATTGGCCCGATGTAGTTGAAGCCAAATTTCTCGAACAGCGTGGCCGGAACAATCATGCCCTTGGCATGTTCTTCAAAGCGCTTGGCCAGCTCGAACAAGGGCGGCGCGACCTTGAGCACGTTCTTGCCGACGTTCTTGGCCGCAGCGTAAAACTGCCCGCTCATCAACTGGGCCAAATAGCGATTAAGCGCGCCCACTGGCGGGCTGATCGACATGTCGTTGTCGTTGAGAATGACCAGAAAGTCGCACTCGGCCACGCCCGCGTTGTTCAGCGCCTCGAAGGCCTGGCCCGCACTCATTGCCCCGTCGCCGATGATGGCCACCGCCCGGCGGTTTTCGCCCTTTTGCTTGGCCGCCAGCGCCATGCCCAGTGCTGCGGAAATGCTGGTGGAAGAATGGGCCGTGCCGAAGGCGTCGTATTCGCTCTCGGCGCGCTGTGGAAAGCCCGACAGACCACCCAACTGGCGCAGACTGTCCATGCGCTCACGCCGGCCGGTGAGAATTTTGTGCGGATAGGTTTGGTGGCCCACGTCCCACACCAGCCTGTCATAAGGCGTGTTGAAAACGTAGTGCAATGCAACCGTGAGCTCGACCGTGCCCAGGTTGGAGCTGAGGTGGCCGCCAGTGCGAGAGACGCTGTCCAGCACGAACGCGCGCAACTCCTGGGCCAGCGGCTTGAGCTGCGGCCGCTGCAGCTTGCGCAGGTCCGCAGGAGAGTTGATCTTGTCGAGCAGAGGGAGCATCGTTTGCATCCAGGTTCAACCTAGGTTCAATTGTCCCGGTTCACGACCATCAACGCCAGCGCCTGCAGCGCCCGCGTGTTGGCCAGCCCGGTCGAAGCCAGCGCCACCAGGGCCTGGTCCAGCAGTTCCCGCGCGAATGCACGCGAACGCGCGAGCCCCAGGAGGGACACGTAGGTGGGTTTGTCCTGGGCGGCATCTTTGCCGGGCGTCTTGCCCAGGGTGGCGGAATCGGAGGTGACATCCAGGATATCGTCCACCACCTGGAATGCGAGTCCCAAGGCTTGGCCATAGGCCTGCAGACCAGCCAATGCCAAGGGCGATGGCTGCGCGCAGGCGGCGCCCATCATGACACTGGCCTCAAGCAAGGCGCCGGTCTTGCGCCTGTGCATCTCGCGCAGTTGCGCCTCGGTGAGTACCTGCCCCACACTGGCCAGATCGATCGCCTGCCCGCCGGCCATGCCAGCGTGACCGGCCGATTGGGCCAGCAGGCGGCAGAGCCTGGCTTGCACCGATGCGGGAATATCGTTGCCCTCAGGTGCCAGCAACTCAAAGGCCAGGGCCTGCAGGGCGTCGCCAGCCAGCAGTGCCTGGGCCTGACCGAACTTCACATGCACGGTCGGTTTGCCTCGGCGCAGAACATCGTTGTCCATGCAGGGCATGTCGTCATGCACCAGTGAGTAAGCGTGAATCAGTTCGACGGCGCATGCCGCGCGCATTGCCGCCTGCGGATGGCCGATGACGGCTTCACTGGCGGCCAGCACCAGCAGGGGGCGAAGGCGCTTGCCGCCGTCGAGCACTGCATAGCGCATGGCCAGTCCCAGCCCGGCTGGCGCATCGGCCGGCACCCACTCAGACAAGGCGCCTTCCACTCGGGCCAAATGCAGCGCGCTCCAGGCGGAAAGATTCCATGGCGAGGGCGCAGGTGCACCCGCGCTGGCAGCGAAGGATTCGTTCGCTTGCTTGTTCACTCCTGCGTCCACGGCTTCTGCACCCCTTCGTCCAGCACCTTGATCTGCTGCTCCACCGCCTGCAGTTTGTCGCGGCAAAACTGCAGCAACTGCGCACCGCGCTGGTAACCGCTCAAGAGCTGATCCAGCGGCAGTTGGCCCGACTCGATCTGGCCGACGAGCTGGTCCAGTTCTTCCATCGCCGCTTCGTAGCTGGCGGGAGTTTTGGACGTGTCTTTGGGCATGGTCTGTGGCAGCGGGCGAAACCTGTGATTCTAGGCCTTGCGGCCACATGAGCAGATGCAAGGGTGACTTTCCAACTACTGCCACAGATTGAACGTCTGCGCGGCGCCCACCTGGTTGTCAGCCCAAGTTAGAAATGTCCCTTCGCAACCGACATCCCGCCCTGGCGTTGGCAAGGCTGCGGTTGATGGCCTGCTTGGGTTGGCGCGTCGCGGCAGGCGATGCCCGGCAGGCGCTCAC
>CANJPU010000042.1 GCA_947476285.1 Comamonadaceae bacterium
CCCCTTTGACCAGGCGAACCGCCTCCAGCTTGAATTCCAGGGTGTATTTGCCCCGGGCCTGTCCGTCTTTTCTCTTGCTCATCTTCGATCTCCAATTGCTGAATTTTCACATCAGCTATGGAGTACGTTTTTCGGGGGCAAGATCAGTGTTCCCAACGATGGAAAACCCGCGCCCCGCGCGAGACGTTCCAGTAAAGCATTTATGAGTTTCAGCTTTTGACCCGCCTCATTCGGTCCTGCTCGGAGGACCGTTGCTTTTGCCAGTCGCCAAGGTTGTCGATCAAGTCGCGGCCAACTAGCCCTTCGCTTTGGCTTTGACCTGCGCCTGGCGCTTGGCCTTGTTCGCCAATATCTGCGCTGCGATTCGCATTGCCTGCGGCGACGGCGTCTTGGAGGGCGGTTTTTGCGGCGTCATAGCAGGCACTCTCTGGTCGATCTGAAGTAATGGGAGCAGCATCCTCCAGACTGGATTCAGTGTCAATTCCATGACTCTGGGCCAACACGCCTTGGATAGGTTCCGCAGCATCAGCCAGTCCCCGCCCTTGTAGGCGTTCCTGGTGACCTTCGCCTTGCCCTCAAGGGTCGTCGGGCCGGGTGGACTTGCTCCAGGGCTTCCAGGTGCAGATCGGCACTGCAATGTCGTTCCTGGCGGCATGATGGCGCTGCTACCCTTGTGGGCTAGCAGGGCACATTTGCTTCGATTGCGGCCCGGCATCAAGCCGAACAGCTAAACCGATATGTCATCACCTTGGTGCAAACCCGGCGACCTCGCTGTCGTCGTCAAGGCCGATCACCAATGCAATCTTGGCCGCATCGTTCATGTTGTGGCGCTGCATGATTCCAAAGGCGATCTGGTATAGCCGAACTTCGTCATGCCGCACGTGCGCGAAGGAAAGCTGCGCGCGCTCGCGGTGACTTCGGCTACGCGCAATGCCGCGATGCCGGACGTGCCGACCATCGCCGAGTCCGGCTATCCGGGCTTTGAATTCACGGGATGGTACGGATTGACGGCGCCGGCAAAGACGCCTCCCGCCATCGTCGCGCGGCTCCATGCCGAAACCGTCAAAGTGCTCGCGCAGGCCGAGGTGCGCGCCAAATTCGCCGATCTCGGCAACGAGGCACTCAGCAGCTCACCCGAAGAGTTCGCTGCCTTCATCAAGTCCGAGGTCCCGCGCTGGGCGAAGGTGATCAAGGACGCGGGCATCAGGCCAGATTAGCGTGGGAGAACTCGACGGCAGGGTCGCACTGGTGACTGGCGGTGTAAGCGGCCCCGGGCAGGCATCCACCAAGGCAGAACGAATATTCGCCCGGGATGCCCTATATCGGCCGAAGTCCAATACCGAAGCGGGACGACGCATCCTGGCTGGCGCTCCGCCTGAGGTGCGCGGCTATGGAAACTTCGCACCGTTTCTGAAAGATGTGGCTTACGGAAGGATCAAGGTTCCAGACCCGGATGCCACCTTGCCCGGGCACATCACCGCCTGCGTTGACATGGTGTTTTCCAGGATGGGCTGCAGGGAACTCAAGCTCGATCTGTTCACGCCGAAGCATCCCGCCACTCTACTGCCTGTCGTCGTTCTGATTCACGGCGGCTGCTGGTTGGCGGGGACGCGTCAGGAATTGCACCGCCTCGCAATCGATCTCGCGAGCCGAGGCTACGCGGCTGCCTCGATCGACTATCGGCTTGCGGAGGAAGCGCCGTATCCGGCGGCAGTCGAGGATTGCCGGGCAGCCGTGCAGTGGCTCAAAGACCATGCGGGTACTTACGGCATGGATCCGGAGCGCATCGCGTTGCTGGGCGCGTCCGCCGGCGGGCATCTGGCGCAGTATGTTGGCTATGCCGCCAACACCCCTGCCGAGGGTCATTCGCGAGGGCCCGGTCCCGACGTGAAGGCAGTGATTGCCCTCTACGGCTGGAGCGATTTGACGCATCCCGCCGTCAGGGATTTCTATTGGAATGAAGTGTTCTTCGACAAGAAATACGAAGATGGACCCGCGCTATACAGAGAGGCATCACCCGTGACGCATGTTGGCGGGCAATCGCCGCCCACGCTCCTGCTCCACGGCACCATAGACACCATCGTCCCGCCACTGCAGTCGATGATGCTGGCGGAAAAGCTGCAAGCCAATGGTGTTCCCTATGTGTATGCACCGTTTCTTGGTCTCTACCACGCCTTCACCATCGACGTGGCCGCGGCTGCACGGGCGATGTACTTCATCGACCAGTTTCTCGGCGAGTACCTGGGCCATTGAGCGCGCCATCAATGAATTCAGGTGCGCGCTGCACTGCGTCGTCCCAAGCCCTCGGCAATGAATGCCAGCACCAAAGAATTGAGTGACACGCCCTCAGTTTTCGCCCTGGCTGTCAGTTGCATGTGCATGGACCGAGGAAGTCGTGCAAGGACTTTTCCGGATGCCGATGCAGGCGTGAAGTCTTGCGCATTGAACGCTGGCGCAGGGACTTCCTGCCCCATGTCCAGCATAGCGCTGACTGTCGCAATGAAGGCCTCTCGTCCATCTGCAATGGCTTCCAGCTCGGTTGCGCCATCTGCCATAACGCCTGGAATGTCGGGCATGGTGAACATGAACCCGCCACCGTCTGCCGCGTCAATGGGGCTGACAACGTGGCTGTAGACCTCGAAGGGGAAAGCGGGCTTCACTTTGGCGATGGTCTTAACGATCATGACTTACTCCTGAATCTGGTCGATCAGCGCCACAAAGCGCTTGATGTAAATGGCCTTGATAGGCCGGTGAGCAGGTACGGACAATGGGTCTCTTACTGAAGGATGTGAAAAAACTCGGCACAGCTGACTCTGACCCAATTTTCTTACCGCTGGGAAGTTGGATTTTCCCGCGCGGTGGTGGCCAGCATCAAGCCCGGATGCAGCTGCTGCGCGGAGTTGACGCCCAGCATTCCCATGTTGCGGATCACCTCGTCGCGCAACAGCGTGATGCCCCGGCGCACGCCCGCCTCACCGCCTATGCTGGCCGCGTAGTTGAACGGCCGCCCGACGAAGACGAACTTCGCACCCAAGGCAAGGGCTTTGAGCACGTCCGTGCCACGGCGAAATCCGCTGTCGATCATCACCGGCACTTCGGGGCAAGCCTGCACGATCCCCGGAAGCACTCGCATCGGCGAGACGGTGCTGTCAAGCTGGCGGCCGCCGTGGTTTGACACGATGATGCCGTCCGCGCCGTGCTCGATGGCAATGCGCGCGTCTGCGACATCCAGGATCCCCTTGACCACCAGCTTGCCCGGCCACATGTCGCGGACCATGCGGATGTGGTGCCACGCCAGATGCGCCCGCTCGGCGAAATGGCGCGTCACATTGGCTGAGAGAACCGGTGCACCACGGCTCGCCTGGCTGTTTTCAAAGTGCGGCATTCCGCGCTGAACGATGGTCCTCAGGAAGGTGCCGAGCAGCCAGCGAGGATGCGTCAAACCCTGCCAGGCCAGGCGCGCGTTTGGACGCAGCGGAGAGGAGTAACCCGCGCGCACGTTGTTCTCGCGGTTGGCCGTGATTGCCACGTCCAGCGTGACGACCAGGACGCCAAATCCAGCCGCCTTGACGCGCTCAATGAGTGGAGCGATCTGCGGGTCGCTCGCAGGCAAATAGACTTGGAACCATGCTGCGGGATTTGCCTGCACGACCTCTTCAAGCCGGATGAGCGATGCGCTGCTCATGATCATCGGAATGTTCTCGCGCGCGGCAGCTTCGGTCAGGACGAGATCTCCTCTGTAAGCGGACAAGGCACTCACCCCCATGGGCGCGATGCCGAACGGCGCCGACCAGCGCGTGCCCAGCAGCATGGTGTCCGCCGAACGCTTGGACGTATCCACCATGACCCGCGTGACGAACTCGTAGTCCTCGAATGCGCGCAGATTGGCCCGCAGGGAGTGGTTGCGCTCCACACCGCCGGACACGTACGCGAAGATGGGTGCGGGCAAATGCCGGCGCGCGGCTTCCTCGAAATCATCCAAGTTGAGGATGTGTTGCAGCCCACGTGGCATGTGATGTCTCCTGTTCAACCTAGGTTCAAAGGCGCCGTCGCGGCACCTTGGCGGTATCAAGTACAGTCGCAATGTTACAGGCCGCAAACGGGCAGCCAGACAGAAGGAGACGAAATGGACCACAACCCAGCCGGTGCCATCCTGGCCGGAGCGATCGCCTCCGACCGCGCGCCCGATGCCCCCGCCAACTGCGCGCCCGAGGAATGGGCGCTGCGTGTGGACCTGGCTGCCTGCTATCGCCTCTTTGCCCACTTCCGGATGACGGACCACATCTTCAACCACATCTCCGCGCGCGTGCCGGGGCGGCATGACGCCTTCTTGATCAATGCCTACGGGCTGCGCTACGAGGAGATGACCGCCTCCTCCCTGGTGAAGGTGGACTGCGATGGAAACATCCTGCACGACAGCACCGGCCTGGGCATCAATCCGGGCGGGTTCACGATCCACAGTGCGGTGCACATGGCGCGCCCCGACGTGGTGTGCGTGATGCACACGCACACCGCCGACGGCATTGCCGTGGCCTGCCAGGAAGAGGGCCTGCTGCCACTGACCCAGCATGCCATGCGCTTCTACCAGCGCATGGCGGTGCACGACTACCAAGGTGTGAATTTCACCGATGCGGAACGCACCGCACTGCAGCGCTCCCTGGGTGATCGCAAGGCCATGCTGCTGCGCAATCATGGCCTGTTGGTGGCGGGGCCGTCGATCCCCGAGGCCTTCGACATCATGTACTACCTGGAGCGAGCCTGCCAGCTCCAGACCCGGATGCAAGCATGCGGCGCAAGGATCGTGCATCCGTCGCACGAGGTGGCGGAACAAGTGGCGCGGTCCTTCGAGCGTCCCACCCGCAAGTCGCAGGCCAAAGGCTGGAGCGCTCTGTTGCGCATGCTCGACCAGCAAGATCCCTCGTACCGCCAGTAGCGTTATCCTCCGACGCGTGCGTCGCCCACAGTCAACCCACAGAGACAAGGAAGAACCATGCAAATTCAGCGTCGCATTCTGTTGAAATCGGGACTCGCCGCAGCAGCGGCCGCGGCAGGCCTGGGTCCGACTGCGGTCGGCGCGCAGCAAGCCCCCGTGCGATTTGTTGTGCCGTATCCGCCGGGCGGCTCCGCCGACGTGGCGGGGCGCTTGTTCGCGCAAAAGATGTCGGACGTGCTGGGCCGCCAAGTCGTGGTCGATAACCGCCCCGGGGGTGGGACGGTGATCGCCTCCGAGTTCGTGGCGCGCTCCGCGCCCGACGGCCTGACCATCATGCAGATCAATCCCTCGCACTTGATTGTCGAGGCGGCGATGAAGAACCTGAGCTTCAACCTGATGAGGGATTTCGTCCCGGTCTCGCTGATCGCCTCAACGCCGATGCTGTTGGTGGTCAATCCTTCGCTGCCCGTGCAGAACGTGCGCGAGCTGGTGGCGCTGGCCAAGTCAAAGCCGGGTCAGCTCAACTACGCGTCGGGTGGCATCGGCGGCATCACCCACCTGACCACAGAACTCTTCAAGCGCCGCGCCGGCATCGACATGGTCCACGTCACCTACAAGGGCGTCGCCTCGACCGTGCAGGCGGTGGTCAGTGGTGACACGCCCCTGGCCATCAACGACCTGCCGACCTATCTTCCGCTGGTCAAGGCCGGCAAGGTGCGCGCCCTGGCGGTACTCAGTGACAAACGCACGCCCGATGCGCCCGACCTTCCCACCATGGCCGAGGCCGGTGTTCCAGGTGTGGTGAGCGAGGTCTGGTATGGGCTGCTCGCGCCCAAGGGCACACCGCGCGATCTGCTTGCCCGCCTCAACGCTGCGGCGTCGGCCGCAGCCGGGGATGCCGGCACCCGAGAACGCGCTCGCACTGCCGGCCTCGCCCTGACCGCCTCCACCCCTGAGCAATTTGGCACCTTCCTGGCCGCTGAGATCGATAAGTGGTCGCAGCTCGTGAAGGACGTCGACCTGAAGCTTTGAAGCTGCGGTGCTGACGTGAGTACAGACGGTCCGGCGTACTGAGATAGCGGACCACGGGGCCAAACAGGAGGGCATGGCAGTCCGTGCTGCTGAGCGGCAGCGCGAAATGAGGGCGGCGTGTGGGCCGCCAAGGGCCAGTGCCTGCTTGCAAGGGTTCAGGCTCCAAACGATCCGCATCTACGTTTTGCGCGCGCCGCGCGCGGCAGAGAATGCGGCGTAGTTTTCAAGTGCCTCTGGCCGCTGGTAACCCTCCAGGGCCAATTGCGCCTCCCACTTGAGTGCTTCGTTCAGCGGAAGATGAAGCCCTTCGTACACGAGTCGCTTCGTTTGTGCGACTGGCCATGGGTCGTACTCAGCGATGTGCGCCGCCCATTCCATGGCGCGATCGTCTACCTGGTCGTCGTCCACGACTGCATTCGCCAAGCCCATCGCAAGCGCTTCGTCTGCGCTGATGTACCGTGATAGCAGCATGAGCTCAAGCGCTTTGCTGACCCCAATCAGCCGTGGCAACATTTGGCTCACGCCAGCCCCCTGCAGTACGGCACGCTTCAGCCCGGATGGACCGATGATTGCACTGCGCCCAAGAACTCTGAGGTCACAGGCCAGGGCCAAACCAAAGCCGCCGCCCACTGCGTGGCCGCGAATAGCAGCGATGAAGGGTTTATAAAGTCCCCATGGCTTGGGGAGCACCGCTGGGCCCACTCCGCCCGGACCAAAAGCTTTGTCCTTGAGATAGTTGTCAATGCTGCCGCCAGTGCAAAAGGTGGCATTTGCGCCGCGCACGACTGCGACCCTGATGGCGTCATTGCGTTCCACCTCATCGTATGCCGCCTTCAAGCTGTCCCTCATCGGTGTATCGACGGCATTCTTGGTAGCGGGATCATCCAGGGTGATCACGGCAACCGAAGAGTGGACCTCAAAATTTACGGTACCCATCGATTCTCCAATCTGAAAGCGTCGAACAATTCACCTCAGGCTCAAGTCTCAAATCAATACACCGACTGCTGCGCAACGAAATCGTCAAGCTCTTCGCGGCTGTGTCCAAGTAAATCGCAGATGACTTCCTGGTTGTGCGCACCAAGGTCAGCAGACCATTGTGAATAAACACGCGCAATGCCTGCCAGTCTCCACGGGGCCTCCACAGTCGGTCGCGCACCATGAAGCGGGTGATTCAGAGTGACGAATGCACCGCGCGCACCAAGATGTTCATCTTCAAGCAGGTGGCGCGCAGACATGGACACCTCCGCTGCGATACCCTGTGCCTGCAGGGCATGCGCGATGTCTTGCGCGCTGCGAGTTGCGGTCCATTGCGAAATCTGATCGTCAAGCCAGCTGCTCTTTTGTGCGCGACCTTCTGCGGATCCAAACTCTGGTCGCTGCAGCTCTTGTTGTCCGATGATTTGCGCGAGCTTGTGCCACTCTGGGTCCGAGCGAACCGCGATTGCCACCCATGCATCCTCGCCAAGCGCACGATAAACATTGTGGGGCGCCCAGCGCTCATGGGCATTTCCCAGACGTTTGCTGGTGATACCTGCGGCCGCCTCGACGATGGATTCACCCACAAGCATCGCCGCGACCTCGCTGGCCGAGACATCTGCATAGGCACCTATGCCCCGCGCGCTCTTGCACTCCAGCAGCGCCACTGCGGCGACGGCGGCCGCAATGCCAGCCGTGTGATCCATGTTGTTGCGCAGCTCGCATGGAGGCCCATCGGCGTAGCCAGTCATGTAACCAAGCCCACCCTCGGCCGCGAAGATCGGCGCATAGCCGGGTCTTCGCGCGTCCGGCCCGGTCTGTCCATACGCGGAGAGGGAGACCATCGCAAGGCCGGGATTGGCCTCGTGCAACGAATCCCAGTCGAGTCCCAAACGCTCCATCACGCCGGGACGAAAATTCTCTATGACGAGGTCAGACTTTGCGATCAGCTCTTTTGCAAGGGCTACACCGCCGGGGCTTTTCAGATTCAGGCTGACCGCGCGTTTCGGGCCAGCCATATGGTCGAAGTTCGGCACGTTCAAGCGACCATACACCGGATGCGGACGGCGGTTGATGTCAACATGGGTCTTTGACTCAACGCGAATGACTTCGCACCCGAGTAGCGCCAGCATCAGCCCGCAGAAGGGCCCAGCAGCGTGGCTTGTGAAGTCGACCACGCGCACGCCTTCGAGCGGGAGCGATGTCGCAAGGCTCGCCGCGCCCTTAGCTGCCCCAGGACCGGGACGACTTGGATCGCAAGCGCTCCCGCGTTTGATCAGCCAGGGTGAGCTGGGCATATGCGTCGACCCTGGGCTCTCACGAAAGAACCCACGGTGCGCCAATTGCGGTGCGGAAAACAGGGCCTGCGGCGGCAAGAACGGGCCGCACGGCACATCGAACGAGCGCAACTCCTCGACCACTTGCTGCACGTGCCTGACACGGGACCATTGCTTAAGATGCTTGTTGATCTCGCTCCCGTGCTTGGCTCGCTCCACAGCATCGCTAAGATTCGGATTGCGCGACCACTCTGGGTCTCCGAGCGCGTGGCAAAGTTGCACCCACTGCTTCTGTTCGATCGTCAGCAGTTCCACGAACCCGTCTAAGCAAGGCAGCACACCGCCGTACTTGAAGTCGCGATTGGCACGTGTCTCAAGGGTCCCGTCGACATAACGACTGATCGCCATGTAATTGAGCGAAAGCTGCGCTTCCTGACCGGAGACGTCAAGCCACTCGGGCTGACCGCGCTGCCGCGAGCGGCGCAGAGAAGCCACCGAAGCCATGGCCAGTGTGATGCCCGATTGATAAGAGCCCAGATGACGCGTCAAGCGAATCGGCGGCCCATCGGGTTTGTCTTCGCGCGCAAGGCCGCCCGGCATTAAATAGCCTTCCCCCGAGCCTTGAAACAGAGTGAGTTCCGTTCCCTTCCACTCTCGCTTGGGGCCGCTATTCCCATAGGGGGTGCAAGAAGCGATCACGCAGCCGGATTCGAATCCCGCCCTCTTCTCGATTTCACTCTTGAATTTGAACTCAACTTCCTCGTGAAGGATGATGTTCGCGGCGCGCACTGCTTCGCGCAAGTCAGCAGGTGAACTTGTCACGGACTTGCCGTCGGTAAGAAAGCGGAACGCCGCATCATCCGGCCCTTCGATTGGCTGATCTTGACCAAGGCAACGCGGGGTCAGGGCGACTGTTACCTGCGCGCCAAGCTCGGACAACAAGCGCCCGGCGAACCCGATGGCTGGCGACGCTCCGATTTCAAGTACGCGGACGCGACTCAAGGGCGAGAAGCCGCGCGTGGGCCTCTCGCGCTCATCAGTTTGGGCAGACATGCAGATCTCCAAGTAGCAAAATTTTCGAAAATTCGATTAATTCCCAAAGCGCACGGCGACGCGCATCACTGCACAGCCCGGGGTCTGGGAGCCTGGGCGAGACCGATTGGTGCTTTGCCCCTGGAGAGCACCAGCGCCGTCACCACCACAGCCGCAGTGACCAGCGTGAGCACGATTGCGACAGCAGCTATCCCCGGTAAGGTGCCGTGTTGGTACATGGAAAGGATCATGTAGCCCATGACAGGTGCCTTCGGGCTGGCGAGGATTGCAGAGGCCGTCAAATCCCCCGCCATGAGTGCGAACACCAACGCCCAGCCTGCGAGCACGCCTGGAAGCATGAGGGGCCCAGAAACATATCTGAACGTGGTCCAGTTGTTTGCCCCAGAGATATGTGACGCTTCCTCAAGCTCGCGACCGACCTGACTGACACTCGAACCCGCTGCAACCGAGGCTTGCGGAAGGTACATCGCTACATAGGCGATCAGTACGATGGCCATCGTTCCGCCGAAGTTGAAGGGAGGTCCGCCGTACGCAACGACGAGCGCCAGGGCAAGCACGAGATGCGAGATCGCGCCAGGGAGCTTGAGCATTGCGTCGACAAATCGATTGGCCATCGCGTCGCGCTGGCGCAGCAATATCGCCGCCCACAAGACAATCGCAGTGCAGATCGTGGCGCCACCCACACCCAGGAGCAGGCTGTTTCTGACCGCCAGAAGAGATTCCCTGCTTCGTCCGAAAATCTCAAGGTACGAGTCCCACGTCCAGCCTTCGAGGGACAGCTTGCCACTCCAGTACCCCTGAAATGAAATGTAGAGCAAGGCGAGAAGGGGCAGCGCCACGGTGCACACGCCGTACAGCATGATGCCGATTCGTGCCGGCAGCTTCCAGCCCCGAAGCTGAATGCGCTTCGCGCGTCCTGACTTGCTGCCCACGGTCGCAAAATGTCCAGAACGCAACACTGCCGTCTGGACCCACCAGCAAGCGGCGATCACCAGCACGATCAGCATGGAAAGCGCCACCGCGGTGTCGATGCGTGGAGGATAGATGCCGTGCACCTGGCTAACGATGACCGAGGAAAGAATGCCGATGCGAGCCGGCACCCCGATGATCGCGGCCGCCGAAAAGAGTGAAAACCCCATCACCACGATGAGCAGCACCGCCGACACCAATGCCGGCTTCACCGCCGGAAGCGTCACTTTCCACATGGTGCGCAGCTCGTTCGCGCCGCTGATGCGAGACGCTTCCTCCATGCTGGGATCGATGTTGCGCAAGGCGGACGCGATCACCAGATACGCATACGGGACCAACTCGATCGTGTACAGCGCGACCAGGCCAGGCATTGAATAGATGTTGATCGGCCCGGGGACGCCTTTCATATCCAAGATGCCCCTGAGCACGACATTGACCAATCCAGCAGAGGGCGCAAACAGCACGACTGCACCGATTGCCATGGCAACGGGCGGCACCATGAAAGGCAGCGCGGGTATTAAATCCGTCAACATGCCCATGCTGGCATCGGTCCTCTCATTGAGCCACGCCAAGAAGGTTGCGATCAAGAAGGCCAAGGCGCCCCCCACACCCACTACGAACGCGGTGTTCCATATGACCTCTACAAGCCCCGGCAGCCTCGCCGCATCGATGAAGGCCTTGAACCCGAATGAGCCTTCGATCCAGAACAAGCGGGCAAGTGTTCGTGACAGCGGATACAGCAGCAGACAGGCTACGACAATGAGCAAAAAAGCCGTAGGGATAGAGAATGATCGGCGACGCGCAGCCATGATGAATGCGGTCAGGCGAGCACCAGCAGCTCTTGCGGCGCAATCTCGAACGCGATCGCACTGTTCGTCATGAATCCTGCACGGCTTGCCAGACGTGTCATTTTCAGCGTGACGGCACCGACAGCCACTGTGTACTCGACGATTGCCCCCAGAAACGTAGCGTCGGTCACCACGCCCTGCAGCCGATTGGCATCCACCTGCGCCGCACCACCGTCAACCGGCTCCAGCGACTCTGGGCGGCAACCAAGCGTGACTTCAGTTCCCGGTGCGATTTCAGCACTCTGCCGGTTCAAGACCCTCAGGCGCCCGATGCCGGTGTCCACTTGTATTTCATCGCTTGTGACTTGTGCAACCTTGCCAGAGAACGCATTGAGGCCACCCAAGAACTCGGCGACGCGCAGGCTCGCGGGTTTGAAATAGACCTCGCGTGGGGGCCCCACCTGGTCAATCATTCCTTCACGCAAGACGACGACTCGATCGGCCAGCGCCATTGCCTCCGACTGGTCGTGAGTCACATAGATCGCGCAAAAGCCGATGGACTTTTGAAGTTGCCGCAGCTCAGTGCGCAGACGATCCCGTACCTGAGCATCCACATTGGACAGCGGCTCGTCAAAGAGCATGACCTTATGACCCGACACCAAGGCGCGCGCGAGGGCGATGCGCTGCTGCTGCCCCCCGCTGATTTCTCCTGGATGCTGGCCGGCGAGGTGGCCACACTCGACGCGCTCCAGCGCCTCGCGCACGAGTGGCTTTATCTTGTCTGGCTCGCGCTTGCGACACCTCAGGGGATAAGCAACATTCTCGAATACGGTCATGTGCGGCCAGAGCGCATATGACTGGAAAAGCATGGAGAGATTTCGCCTCTCGGGCGGCAAGTTCAAAGCAGTGCTGTCGGAGTAGACCAGTGCGCCGCCAATTTCGATGCGCCCTGAATCGGGCTCTTCGAGCCCTGCGATACAACGCAAAAGCGTGGTCTTTCCGCACCCGCTGGGACCCAGCAGGACGACGAACTCACCCTCGTTGATGTCGATCGAAATTCCCGCGACGGCTGGCACCAGTTGCCCGTTGTTTCTGGCGAAGGACTTATGAAGACCTTCGATTCGCACGTACAGCACTTATTTCATCTTCAGCAGGTTCAGCACTTCGTCCCTGTTGGCAAGTGCCCCTTGGGTATCGGGCGCTGCATAGCCGGGCGGCAATTTAGCGGAGACCTTAGGTGAGTAGCGAGGACCGCGGCCG
Source organism: Comamonadaceae bacterium (assembly GCA_947476285.1). Taxonomy (GTDB): domain Bacteria; phylum Pseudomonadota; class Gammaproteobacteria; order Burkholderiales; family Burkholderiaceae_C; genus Ramlibacter. The sequence continues at coordinate 12,288 of CANJPU010000042.1, forward strand.
TCTCTTGTGATCAGTGCCTGAGCTTCATCAGACAGAATGAACTCCATGAACAACTTGGCTGCGTTCGGGTTCTTTGCCTTGGTGGACAGCCCCATGTGTTGCACACTGCCCGTGGTGGGACCCAGCACCTTGATCGCAAGTGGCGCGCGCTTGGCAATCAGCGGATTGGCGAAGTCTTCAAGCCCCGGAAACAAAAACGCGCGCTCGCCGGCGGCAAGCGCCTCGTTGGCGGGCACCAGACTCTGAACGAGAAGTGGTTTAGCGTCTCCGATGCCGCGAACGAAATCCGCGCCAAGCGTTTGTTGCCACAGCCGGTAGAAAGCCAAAAACGTTGGCGCTGCCTTCGGGTCGGCCATCATGAGGCGGCTGCGGTTCTCTGGTTTTACCAGGTCAGTCCATGTGTTGGGCACGTCCTTGGCCGCAACAAGGTTGGTGTTGTAGACCAGAACAAACGGGGCTATCGAGAAGGTGACGGCGGCATCTGTCTTTTGCGCCTTCGGCCAGGTGTCGTAAGCAGAAACCTCAGCCTTTGGGAGTGGAACAAACCACCCCTTCGCAAGCCCGTGATCGAAGAACTCACTGGTTGACGAATTGATCACATCGGCTGCCACCCGACCTGAATCCCGCTCAGATGCGTAGCGCTGCTGCAGGTCACCTGAGGCGGCCCTGAAGACACTGACCTTGACGCCGTACCTCTTCTCGAAGTCATCGGCCAACATCTTGTTGAACGCAGGCGAATCCGACGAATACCAACTGACCTCTCCCTCGGCCTTTGCCGCTCTCACAAGAGCGGCATCGGGTGCACTTATCGCCCACTTTGAGAAGCCAAACAGGAACATCACCTGCAAAACCGCTATCAAGCACGCCCTACGCTTCATCATTGTGTCTCCAATGTGCCGCGAGTCGTGGTTGCGATCCGCGCGGTCTGTCAAAGTTGTTCGGGCCGACCCGGCCACAGGCTCACGGAGCTGAAACTTCAGACCCGACTCCTGACTGCTGCGTCAATATACGAGTTTCCACAATAGAGTACAAGTCAAACTGAGATGCGTGACGACGACGCGTTCAACAAGGCACGCTCCCAAGCCCACGCAAGAAGCATCACACCCCGGCCAGCCCCGTAGCCTCTCCCAGACCTTCGACCGTGGTGACGAATTCCTCCAGCATGTCCGCAATGCGCTGGCGCACTGAGCTCTCCTCGTTGATCAAGCTCACGATCTGCCCCACGGGGCAGGTCATGAAGTCGAGCGCACGGGCGCGGTCGATGCGCAGGCGCGCGTCTGCGTTCAACACGCTTTGCCACGGCATCGGCAAAGTGGGCGGTGCACCGGGCGCCACCCAGGCTTGGGTGTACTTGCTGCTCAGCATGCGCCCGGGCTTGCCGGTCTTTGAACGCGTCTGCACCGCGTCGCCGGACTTGGCCTTGTAGAGCAATTGCTTCATCTCGTCGGTCAGGTCGCTCTCTCGCGTGCCGTGCCAGATCGAACCGCACCAGACACCCTTGGCACCCAGCGCGAAGGCGGCCGCCATCTGGCGGCCCCGGCCGATACCGCCCGCTGCCAACACCGGCATTGGCGCGACTGCGTCGACGACTTCAGGCCACAGCACCATCGAGCTGACCACGCCTGTGTGACCCGCGGCTTCAGTGCCTTGCGCGATGACGAAGTCAAGCCCAGCGGCCTTGTGCTTCAACGCGTGCTCGACCTTTCCGGTCATCGCGCCGACCTTGATGCCCCGCGCATGCAGGCGATCGAGAATCGCGCGCGATGGAGAGCCCAGCGCGCTGACAAGCAGCTTGACGTTCGGATGGCGCAGCGCCACTTCGAGAATCTCGTCGGCGAACTCAGGCGTGATGTGGATCCTGTCGATTTCCTCTTGCAAAAGCCGCTCGCGCTCCTGCGGCGGCAGCGGTGGAATGCCGGCGTCGTCGAGCAGTTGCGTCTGCCACTTCACGTGCCCTTGCGGCAACTTGGCGAAATCCAGCGCCTCACCGACCGTCTCGTACTTCTGAGGCAGCATCATGTTCACGCCATAGGGTTTGCCCTGGACCTGCTCGTCGATCCACTTGAGCTCCATCTCAAGCTGTTCGGGTCCGTAGTAGGCGGTACCCAGGCAACCCAGGCCGCCGGCGCGGGAAATTTCCGCCACCACGTTGCGGCAGTGAGAGAAGCCGAAGACCGGCAGCTCGATGCCGAACATGCGGCACATCTCGTTGTGAAGCATGGGGAGTCCCTACTTGGTGAGAGCGAACAGAGCCTTGATCTGGCGCAAGGCATAAGCGTTTTCGAAGGCCATCACTTGCTGAAGATAGTGGGTGAAACTATGATGCCGATCAGTCATAGCATACGTTCGCGTCATCTTACCGCGTCCCACAGGAGACTTCATGACCCACCGCACCAAGCTAGCGCGCCGCGCGCTCATAGCGGCGTTGCTATCGGTAGCGGCCCCGCTTGCTTTCGCGCAAGGCGCCTATCCCAACAAGGCCATCAAGCTGATCGTGCCCTTCGGTGCGGGCAGCGGCACGGACGTCGTCGCGCGCATTCTGTCCGAGGAAATGCAAACGGAACTGGGACAAAGCATCGTTGTAGAGAACAAGCCCGGCGCCAACGGCACCATCGCTTCGGACTTCGTCGCCAAGTCGGCGCCCGATGGCTACACCCTGGTGATGGGCGGCAGCTCGACGCACTCCTCAGCGCCCAGCTTGTTCAAGGCCCTGCCCTATGACCCCGAGCGCGACTTCACCATGGTTGCCAACCTTGTCGAGACCCAGTTCGTGCTGGTCGTGCGCACCGAGTCGTCCGCACAATCACTCAAAGACTTGACCGCGCTGCTGCAGTCCAAGGGCGAGCGGGGCACCTTCGGTTATGGCTCTGCCACCACACAGATCGCCGGCGCATCGCTCATGAAGCGCCTGGGCCTGTCTGCAACGCCGGTGCCATACAAGAGCAACCCGACGGCGATCACGGACCTGATCGGGGGCCAGTTCGACTTCATGTTCCTCGACCAAACGACGGCTACGCCGCAGATCAAGGGCGGGCGCATCCGTGCACTGGCCATCGCAGCGCCGCGCCGCGTGCCCGAACTACCCCAGGTGCCCACCTTTGCCGAAGTGGGCGTGCCCAACTTCGAGTTGTATAGCTGGCTGGGCATGCTCGGGCCCCGCGGGCTGCCAGCCGCAGTGGCCGATCAGCTTGCCGCAGCGATGGCCAAGATCATGAACAAGCCCAACGTGCAAGAGCGCCTCATGCCCACCGGCCGGCCCATCGCACCCGTGCCGCGGTCCACCTTCCCCGCCTACCTGCGGGTGCAGCGCGAATCATGGGCTAGCAAGATCAAGGACGCTGGTATCCAGCCGGAGTGAGTCCGATGCCGCGTATGCACGTCCAGCAACTCCGGGCAGGCACTGGTCAGACTCGAACACCGACTCAACTCAAAGCTCCACACCCATCCGTCTCGAAAGACCTCTCATGCACCGCCTCCACCAACTCGCCACCGCAACCGCACTCACCGTCTTTTCACTGGCTGGCGCACACGCACAAGCGGTGACCAAGTTTGTCACTGGCAGCTCACCCGGTGGTGGCCTCGATACGCTGGCGCGCGCCGTCGCCGAGCCGATGGCCATCTCGATGAAGCGCACGATCATCGTGGAGAGCAAGCCCGGTGCCGCATACAACATTGCGGCGGACTACGTCGCCAAGGCACAGGCCGATGGCAACACAGTGCTGCTGACATTCAACGTGCACCCGATCGCCGGTGCGCTGAACCCGGCCCTGCCCTACGACCCGGTAAAAGACTTTCGCTCGGTCGGCATGATCGCCACGACACCCTACACGGTGGTCGCCAACCCGAAGATGCCCGGCTCGAACCTGAAGGAAATGATCGCGCTGGCCAAGACGCAAGGCCGCTCGCCCACCTTCGCATCGGTCGGCCTGGGCACACCGCAACACCTGATGCTCGAACGCCTGAAGGCGCAGACGGGCGTGGACATCCGCATGGTTCACTACAAGAGCGCAGCCGCAGCGATGACGGACGTGATTGCCGGCCACGTGGACTTCTCTTTGCTTACCCCCGGCCTGAGCGAGCCGCAAGTCAAGGCCGGCAAAATCAAGGTGCTCGCCGTGACGAGCGCGGCCCGCCTCCCCCAATTCCCCGACGCACCCACGGCAACGGAAGCTGGCTATCAGGGGTTCGTCACAGACGGCTGGTACGCGATGATGCTGCCCGCCAAGACGCCGCCTGAAATCGTGAAGGCGTACAACGCGGCCCTGAATCAGGCCCTCACCTCGCCGGCCGTGCGCGACCGCATACTCGCCCTGGGCGCGACGCCCGCACCCGGCACGCCTGAAGTACTTGACAAGACCATCCGCGATGACGAGATCATGTGGCGCACGGTGATCAAGCAGCAAAATATCAAGCCGGAATAAGGCCGTAATAAGGCCGGCTCACACAGGCTCGTCGTCCTCGCCCTCTTCCTTCGCATGGACGTCTACTGAAGCAGGCATTCGGCTGCCGGTGACCCCCGCTGCCATCAGCCGCGCAACATCCGCGTCGCTGTACCCAAGTTCCTTGAGCACCTCTGCGCTGTGCTGCCCGAGCACAGGCGGCGGCCGGTATTGAGTAGGGGGCGTGCCGTGCCACTCGCTGGGCACCGCAGTCTCGACCATCTTGCCAATTGTCGGCACATCTTCTTCGCGAAAAAAACCGATGTCCTCCAGGTGGCCGTCTTCCATCAGCGACTCAAACGTGTGCACCGGAAACACCGGCACATCAGCGTTCTTGAGCAACTCGCGCCACTCGGCCGTTGTCTTTTCGGCCAGGTGCTTCTCGACAAAAGCGTTGAGTTCGTCTGCATGCATGGTGCGGGTCGTGATGGTCTTGATGCGCGGGTCCTTTTCGTACATCTCGGGCATGCCCAGAATGTCGAGGAAGGCCTTCCAGTGATGGTCTTGATAGATCACACAGCAGACGTACGCATCCTTGGTACGGAAGGGCCTGCGCAGCGGCGACAGGATGCGCGGATAGCCGAACTCGCCCTGCGGGGGAGAAAACTTGTGCCCGTACAAATGATCGCCCAGCACGTAGGGCACCATCGTTTCAAACATCGGCACGTCCACCCGCTGGCCTCGCCCGGTGCGCTCGCGTGAGTAAAGGGCCGAAGCGATCACGCCGAAGGCGTAGAGACCAACCGAGCGGTCCATCAGGTTCAAAGGCAGGAAGCGCGGGCTGCCATCGACGCTCGCAGCCATCGCGCTGGGGATGGCAGTCGCGGCCTGTATCAGGTCGTCGAACGCAGGCGAAGGCGCATAACGGCCGCGCTGCGAAAAGCCGAACATGCCCACATACACCAGCCGAGGATTGATGGCGCTTAACGCCTCGTAGGTCAGCCCCAGTCTGGCCATCGCCGCTGGGCGCACGTTGTAGGTGAGCACGTCGGCCTTGGCCACAAGCTTGATCAGGATTTCCAGACCCTCTGTCTTCTTGAGGTCCAGCACCAGGCTGCGCTTGTTGCGGTTCAGGCCCAGGTAGATCGGCCCCATCTTCTCATCGCCCATCGGGCCGATCTTGCGCGTGGCGTCACCGGTGGGCGGCTCGATCTTCACGACATCCGCACCGAGGTCGGCCAGTAGCTGGGTGGCAGAAGGCCCCATGAGGACTGCCGTGATGTCGACGATGCGCACGCCGGCCATTGGGCCGGTCGCTGCGGGTTGAGAGTTGTCTGTGGTGGTCATTTGTAGTTGCTCGGGGAGCCCGCCTGCTCTGCTACTTCATTGCGCGGCGCAGCTCGGCCCGATGATCAGGGTGCGCGATGGAGATCAAAGCCTCGCGGCGTTCGCGGTCCGACTTGTCGTAGAGCTGCACGGCCCCGTATTCGGTGACCACCGTGTGCAGCGCGTGACGCGGCAGCGTCACTGGCGTTCCGGCAGCCAGCATGGGCACGATGCGCGAGTGGCCGCCGCGTGTGGTGGACGGCAGCGCGACGATGCTGCGCCCACCTTCCGAAAGCCATGAACCTTCGATGAAGTCGATGCTGCCGCCGATGCCGCTGATCTGCTTGCCCCCAAGCACCTCGGAGTTGCACTGGCCCAGCAGGTCGATCTCCAGGCAGGAATTCACCGAATACAGGGCACGCACGCGGCTGAGCTCCACAGGGTTTTGCATGCGCGTGGAAGGAACCATGTGCACCAGCGGATTGCGCGCGACGAAGTCGAAGCTGCGCTGCGTGCCCATGGATTCAACAGCGACGATGCTCGGTCCGCCAGGTGTGATCGGTCGCAAGCCACCGCTGCGTGCCAGGTCCACCGCCTCGTCCGTCACCAACGAATAGAGACTGACTTCGCGCCCCCGCCTTTGCAGCCCGGTCAGCGTGGCCGACGGAATACCGCCCACGCCGACTTGCAAGACCGCACCGTCGGGCACGAGTTCAGCCACCATGTCGCCAACACGCGCGAGCACCGGGTCTTCCACAGTGGGTTGGTCGAAAGGCAGCAGCGCACGTGACACGGGCAACGCAATGTCAACGTCCGACGCAGCGACGCGCGAATCGCCGAAGCTCCACGGCATGCGCTCGTTCACTTCCGCGATGACTGTGCGCGCGTATCGGATCGCGCTGGGGTGGTAACCGGGGCTCACGCCCAGGCTGTAGAAGTCACCCTCCTGCGGCGAGAGCTGGATGAGCGCAACGTCTGGCTTCAAGTCGCGCAGAAAGCGGTCCACGCGCGCCCACGAGATGGGCAAAAATTCCACATGCGCTCCGGCGATGCCTTTCATGAAAGCGTGCGGCATGTGCCAAGTGATATAGCGCAGACGCTCGTCGTAGGGTGGCGCCATGAACGCATAGCTCGACGGGCCACACAGCATGCCAGAGTAAAGCGTCACGCCCCGTAGCCGCTCTGAGTCCTCCATCAGGCCTTGCAGCAGCGCCGAGGGAACCCCGGAGCAGCCGGCGACAACGACTTTGTCGCCGGGCTGGATCGCGGCAACGGCGGCGCGGGCGGAATCAACTTGGCGGGTCATGCGATTGAGGCTTTCCTAGTTCACGACACTCGCGTCCAATTCGAACGCAACCCCTATCCGTTCGGGCTGGGCGGGATTCGTAGGTGTCATGAATTTGAAAAACATCAATAGGCTGCTTCGAGCGCAGCGCGGTGAGCTGGGGTTGATCGCTTGGTTGCAACATGATCGGGTCCCCACTGCGATCTGTCAACGCGCCGTTCTTTGACACGCGCCGTTCTTTGCCCCTGCGGGTTTCCCCCGACATGATATTTCGGCGCTTGAGGCACATTCGTGTTGCGACTGACGCACCAGTCAGTTGACACCGCCTCGTACCGGCATTTTCAAATTCTGCGGAGAACACATGAAACCCATTCACTGGTTCCGCCACGCGTGCCTGATCGCCGCCGCCGTGATGCTGCCTCTGGCGGCCCACGCGCAAGCCGGCAGGCCGCCCTCGCCCCTGGTGATCGCCACGCCGGGTGGGCAGCTCAACACCGTGCTTCGCGAGATCGCGCAGCCTTTCGAAAGGGAAAACAACGTCAAGATCGAATGGGTGAGCGGCGCCGCCTCCACCGAAATCGTGGCGAAGATCGCGGCTTCCAAGGCCAACCCCGACTACGACGTCGCATTCCTCGACGACTTGAGCCTGCGCTCGGGCAGCGACCTGGGCCTGTGGGCGAAGGTCGACGAGCAGATCGTCACCAACCACCGCTTCCTGCTGCCCAGCGCAGTGCAGGCGACCCGAGACGGCGTGGGCTACGGCCTCTTCTACGGAATCATGTTCTACAACCCCACCGAGTTCAAGAAAAGCGGCTGGGCAGCTCCTACCAGTTGGTCTGATCTGCTGCGCCCCGAGTTCTGTGGCAAGGCGAACTTTTTCCATCCGAACATCTCGTACGGCGTGCACGCGCTCATCATGCTGGGCGGCGGCGTCGCGAAAATCGACGACGGCATCGAGAAGCTGGTGGCCAAGCGCAACTGTTTCCCCGTGCTGGAAACTTCGATCGCGAAGTTCGAGGAGAAACTGCAGCTCGGTAGCTACATAGTGGGCAACATCCCCAACGTACGCGCCGTCACGCTGATTCAAAAGGGCGTGCCAATCCAGATCGTCGTGCCCAAGGAAGGCACCCTCATCGGTGCTGCCACCGTGTCCGCGGTGCTAAACCCCAAGCAGCCCGAGCGCATGGCCATGGCTCAGCGCTTCATGAACTTCATCATCTCGCCGCCCGCTCAGCAAACGCTGATGAAAACGATGTACTTCTCGCCGACCAATTCGCAGGTGGCGATGTCCGAAGAAATGATCAAGGTCGGCATGGTCAGCACCGAAGGGCTCAAGACCATGCCCGCCGTGCAGCCCGAACTCATCGTGAAGAACCGGCAGACCTGGGCGCGCAACGTCGACCGCGCGATGGCGCGTTGAACGCCCACTCATCGCCGGAGAACCGCTGAATGGCGCAGGGCAGCAAGGACGAACGCTTCCTGGACCTGGTAGATGTCACCATTGCCTTCGGCCGGGCGACAGTGGTCGACCAACTCAAGCTCGCCATTGGGCGAGGCGAGTTCGTCTCCATCCTGGGTCCCTCGGGCTGCGGCAAGACCACGCTGCTGCGTTCGATTGCTGGCTTCATTGAGTCGCGCGGCGAAATCCACCTGGACGGCATTCGAATCGACGCACTGCCCAGCAACCGCCGCGGCGCGGCGATGGTGTTCCAGAACTACGCGCTCTTTCCGCACCTGAGTGTCTTTGAAAACATCGGCTTCGGGCTGCGCCACCACAAGGTGCCAAAGCCCGAGATCGAAACCCGTGTGCGCGACATGCTCGCCACCGTGCAGCTACAAGGCTTTGAGAAGCGCTATCCGCGCGAGCTCTCCGGGGGTCAGCAGCAGCGCGTGGCTCTTGCGCGCGCTGTTGTGCTAAACCCCAAGCTGCTGCTCCTGGACGAACCCCTGAGCAACCTCGATGCGAAACTGCGCAAGGAACTGCGCAAGGACTTTCTGCGCATTCACGAGGCAGCCGGCATCACCTCGCTCTTTGTCACGCATGATCTGGAAGAGGCGTTCAGCATCTCCGACCGCATCGCGGTGATGAACCGCGGCCGCATCGAGCAGTTCGACACGCCCGCAGAAATATTCAACCGCCCCCAGACTGGCTTCGTCGCCGATTTCGTCGGGCACTCGAACATCATCGCAGGCAAAGTGCTTCACGATGAGCAGGGCGCCTTCCTGTGGCTCAACCCGAAGATGGCTGTTCGTCTGCCCGAGCATTTGCAGGGCGAAGACGCCGTGCGCATGGCCATCCCAGGCCACCTGTTAGAAATCTCCGACCGCCCCGTGCCGCGCGGCAACTGCTTCACAGGCAGGCTGCGGCGGCTGAACTATCTCGGCCCTGCACTCCACTACGTCATCGACCTCGACGGCTTCGAGATCAGCGGCGAGATACCTGCCACCAGCGAGAACATCAAACTGTCGGCGGGCGAAAGCGTCTACGTGGGCTGGCATGCGTCGGACATGATCCCCTTGCCCAAGGCGGCGGCATGAAGACTTCCCCGGCTGCCCTCCAACTACTGTTCAGCTTCCCGGCGCTGTTCTTCATCGCAGCTTTCTTCATCGCGCCAGTGGGCTTCCTGGTGCTGGGCAGCTTCTTCCAGAAGGACCCGGCGGGTGGTGTGCGTTTCACGCTCGACGTGTACCGCACGGTGTTGGGAGACAGCTACAACTATGAGCTGCTGCTGCGCACAGTGAAGCTGAGCACCATCGTCACACTCGCGTCGCTCATCATCGCGTTCCCAATTGCGCTCTACATGCGGCTGCTCTCCGCACGCTGGCAGACCGTGCTGACCTTCATCCTGATCTCGCCTTTGCTGACCAGCGTGGTCGTTCGCACGCTCGCCTGGGTCATCGTGCTCAGCCCACGCGGGCTGGTGAACAACGCGCTGACCTATCTGGGCCTTCCCAATGCGACCTTGCTCTACAACGAGCTGGGCGTGGTGATCGGCCTGACGCATGTGCTGCTGGGCTACATGGTGCTCGCGGTCATGGTGTCGGTGCAAAAGATTGATGAGAACCTGCTGCTCGCCGCAGGCAACCTGGGCGCAAGCCGCTTTGCCATCATGCGAGAGGTGGTGTTTCCGCTCAGCCTGCCAGGCGTTGTGGCCGGTTCGGTGCTGGTCTTCACCATGGCCGCCAGCGCCTATGCCACACCCGTCCTGCTCGGTGGCACCAAGACCAAGGTTGCAGCCACTGAGATCTACAACCTGGCGATCCAGTATGCCGACTGGAACTCCGCGGCGGTGCTCGCCATCGCGCTCTTTATCATGACGGCGCTGGTCGTGTTGGTCGGCACTGCCTTTATTGAGTCCGGCAAGCGCAAGGTGATTTTTCAATGAACGCCTCACGCTTGGAGAAGGCGGTGCTGGGCCTGTGGTGCGCCCTGGTTGTGTTGTTCGTGATTTTGCCGCTCTTGGCCGTGGTCGCGGTCTCGCTCACGCCGCGCGACTTCATCAGCTTGCCGGTGGACGACTTATCGCTGCGCTGGTATCGGCGGATTGCCACCCGGTCCGAATTCATCCGGGCAGCGGGCAACAGCCTGATGCTCGCCTTCGCGGCCTCGATGTCCGCGCTGGTGCTTGGCACGCTCGCCGCCATCGCTGCCGTGCGCTACCGCACATCGTTCAGCGAAGCCGTGCGGCTGGCCATCACCTCACCGCTGTTCATCCCGATGATCCTCACCGGACTGGCCATCCTCGTCTTCACAACGGCGCAGGGCCTGACCAGCCAGGGCGGCCGCCTCTTCATCGCGCACCTCACGCTCACGCTGCCCTACGTGTTCCGCACGGTGATCGCCAGCCTCACCGCGTTCGATATGAATCAGGAGTACGCGGCGCGTAACTTGGGCGCCTCACCGCTGCAGGCCTTCATGGAAATCACCCTGCCGCAAATCCGCCCCGGCCTCACCGCTGGGGCGGTCTTTGCTTTCATCGTGTCGTTCGACGACGTGTCGCTTTCCATCTTTCTCACAGGCAACAAGTTCAACACCCTGCCTGTGGAACTGTTCGCCTACACAATGAACGACAGCGACCCGATGGCCGCCGCCATCGCCGTGCTGATGATGGGCGCGTCCATCACGGCCATCCTCGTCATCCAGCGCGTGCTGGGCCTCAAGCGCCTTCTTGGCTGAGGGCCCGGGCACACCCGCATTTCACTCTCCAACCTAGAAAGAGCCGTTGCTATGGAAACCGTTAGATTCGAACGTGAAGGGCCGCTCGCCTGGATCATCCTGGACAACCAGGCCAAGCTCAACGCAGTGAACGCAAAGATGGCGCAGCAGATCACCGAAGCGTTCCAGGAAATCGAGCGCAACCCCGACATACGCGTTGCCATCGTTGCTGGCGCGGGCGAGAAGGCCTTCTCCACCGGCGGCGAAATGGGCTCCTACGTTTCGGGCGGCGTGCTCGGTGATGAAGGCAGCGGACAGCCCGCGGGCATCCCCAAGCCGGACGTGCTCACCAAGCCCATCATCGCCGCGATCCGTGGGTATTGCCTGGCCGGCGGGTTTGGGCTGGCCATCGGCTGCGACCTGCGCATCGCAAGCACCGACGCCAAGATGGGCCCCAGCGGCCTCAAGCGCGGCGTCGTGCCGGGTGCACAGCAGACCGAGCGCCTGGTGAAGCTGGTGCCCTTCGGCAAGGCACTTGAGATTTTGCTTTTGGCAAAGTACATCGGTGCCCAAGAGGCGCTGGACATCGGACTCGTGCAGCGCGTGGTGGAGCCAGACCAATTGATCGCCGCGGCGCGCGAGTGGGGGCAGACGATTGCCGCGTTCAGCCCGCGCGCTGTGCTGGACACCAAGAAGCTGGCTTACGAGTGCCTCACCATGGCTTGGAAAGAATCCTTCGAGCACGGCAAAGGTGTGATGCAGCGAAGCTTCCAGACCGAGGATGGCAAGGAAGGTTTCCGCGCCTTCCTTGAGAAGCGTGAGCCGCGCTTCACTGGCCGCTGAGGGTGAGCGCATGACACCACAAGCGAGCTCGCCCATGCCGCGCACCCGCGCCCTCGCCGGCATCCGCGTGCTCGCGGTCGAAGGCTTCATCGCGGGGCCTTATGCATCGATGTGGCTTGCCGACATGGGCGCCGAAGTCATCAAAATCGAGGAGCCGCGCGTTGGCGACGCGGGACGTTCGCTGCCCCCGACCAAGGGCGACGCAGCCAACCCGCGCAGCCTCTCGCTCTTTCGCGCCAACCGCAACAAGAAGAGCCTCACGCTGGATCTGAAGCGCCCGGAAGGGCTGGCGATTTTCGAGAAGCTGGTGGCGCAGTCGGACGTCGTGATCGAGAACCTGCGGCCCGATGCCTTCGACAAGCTCGGGCTCACCTACGAGCGGCTGGCGGCGATCAATCCGCGCATCATCTACACCTCGATCTCCGGCTTCGGCCATCAGGACCTGATGCCCGGCCCCTACACCGACTGGCCCGCGTTCGACGTGATCGCGCAGGCCATGGCGGGGTTGATGGGCCGGCCTGAAGGCGCCGAGGAACGCCCGGTGTACGTGGGGTTTCCGTTGGCGGACCTCTACGCCAGCACGGTCGCAGTGTGCGGAACGCTGCAGGCTCTCTTTCATCGTACCGTCACCGGTCAGGGCCAGCGCGTGGACATCGCGATGTACGACTCCTCACTCGTGCTCAACGAGCTCGCGCTGGTCATGGAGAACGCGACCGGTGTCACGGCCAAGCCGGGTCTGCACGCCTTGACCGCCCCCTTCGGGTCTTTCCGGGGCCGCGACGGCTTTGTCGCCATCGCTGTGCTGGGCGAGCGCGTGTGGCAAAAGTTCTGCGCTGCGATTGAGCGCGCCGACCTCGCGGCGGACCCAGAGCTGCAAAACGGCATCGATCGCCATCGGCACTCCGCCAAGCTGCAAGGCATCATCGAGACATGGTTGCAGTCCCGCTCGACGGATGAGGCGGTGCACCGCTTCATCGAGTTCGGCGTGCCAGCCGGGCCCGTCCAGGGCGTGGGCGACATCACCGCCTGCCCGCAGGTCAAAGCGCGGGACATGATCCTGAGCATTCAAGACGAAGCCTGGGGTGAGGTGAAGGTCGTGGGACAACCAATCAAGACTTCTGGCTCGCCACCGGTCGAGGCCAAGGCACCGCCTGCGCTCGGGGAACACAGCCGCGACCTGCTCAAAGAGCTGGCGCAGGTCGACGATGCGGCCTTCGAGCGCTTGCGAAAGGACGGCGTGGTATGACCGAAGTCACTGCCGCCGCTCGCCCAGCCGGCAGGCGCAAGCCCGGGGCGACCAACCTGGACAAGTACGTCAGCCGCATCCGCAGTCTGGTGGACGACCGCGACCTCCTCTCGCACAAGCGCAGCAGCCTTGCGGACACGGCGGTGCGGCTGTTTCGCGAGCGGGGCTTCCACAACACCTCCACCCGCGACGTCGCCAAGGCCACCGGCATGAGCGCAGGCGCGCTCTACCAGTACATCGAACAGAAAGAGGACTTGCTGGTCTTGATCCTGCAAAAGATCATCCGCACCTACGAGGCAAAGCTTTTTCCGCTCACGGACGGCACCGAACCAGCGCGCCACCGTTTCCAGGACGCGATCCACATTTACTACAGGCTGCTCGACGAGAACAGCGAGAAGATCGACCTTTTCTTCCACGAGTATGCCAACCTGAGCCCCGAGACCAAGCGCTACATTGCCGAGAATGATGCGCGCGTCTTCCAGGCGATCCATACCATCGTGGAACAGCGCGTTGCAGAAGAAGGCCTGCCCGCGGTCGACACGCGCTTCCTCACGCACAACATCATGTCGATGGGACAGATGTGGTCGCTCAAGCGCGGGCTCTTTCGCGACGTGCTGGGGCTGGATCAATACATCGCGCAGCAACTGGCCTACCTGGAAAAAGTGCTGCGTGCTTCCTGAAACCTAAAAGGACACTCACCATGCTTGAACTCGAACTCTCACCCGAACGGCAACAGATCAAAGATGCCGTGCAGGCCTTGTGCGACCGCTTCGACGACGCCTACTGGCGCGAGAAAGATGCAACGCACACCTACCCCGTCGAATTCCAAAAGGCAATGGCGCAGGCTGGCTGGCTTGGCATCATGATGCCGCCTGCGTATGGCGGGGCCGGGCTGGGAATCACCGACGCGGCAATGCTGATGCAGATCGTGGGCAACTCGGCGGGCGCGCTCGCGGCCTGCACCACCATCCACATCAACATCTTCGCCCCGCATGCGATCGTCGTGCACGGCACCGAGGAGCAGCGGCGCACCATTCTGCCGCCGCTCATCCGCGGCGAAGACTTGACCGCCTTCGGCGTGACCGAGCCAGACGCCGGGCTTGACACTGCCAACATCACCACCCGCGCCGTGCGCAAGGACAAGGGTTACGTGATCACCGGGCGCAAGATGTGGATGTCGACCGCCCAGCGCGCGAACAAGGTGATGCTGCTCGCGCGCACCACGCCCATCGAGGAGTGCAAGAAACGCACCGACGGCATGTCGCTGTTCTACACGGACCTCGACCGCCGCTACATCGAGGTGCGAGAGATCCGCAAGATGGGCCGCGCTGCGGTCGACTCCAACGCCGTCTTCATCGACGGCCTGCCCGTGCCCGAGGACCACCGCATTGGCGAAGAGGGCAAAGGCTTCCACATTCTGCTCGACGCGATCAACCCCGAGCGCATTCTGGTCGCTGCCGAAGCGGTGGGCATAGGCCGCCGCGCGCTGATGAAGGCCACGAACTACGCGAAGGAACGCGTGGTCTTCGGCCGCCCCATCGGCCAGAACCAGGGCATCGCGCATCCTCTTGCCAAAAACTGGATGGAACTCGAAGCCGCCGACATGCTCACCTGGCGCGCCGCGCAGCTCTACGACGCGGGCAGGCCCTGCGGCCCCGAGGCGAACGCAGCCAAGTACATGGCCGCGGAGGCCGCGCTCAAGACCTGCGAGCAGGCGGTGCGCACGCTGGGTGGCATGGGCTACGCGGCGGAATACGACGTGGAGCGCTATTTCCGCGAGATCATGGTGCCCAACATCGCACCCGTCAGCCGCGAGATGATCCTGAACTTTATCGGCGAGCGGGTGCTGGGCCTGCCGCGCTCCTACTGAGCCGCTCACGCCATACGACCAGAACTGAAGCTTGCGATGACGACATGGCGCTCGGTTCCTCTGCGCACGCTTGAAGACATTGTTCGCTTCGAGCGGGAGATGCCACTGCAGCAAAGGATCGGCGCACGCAGTGTGCTCGACGTGTTCATTGAGAGCGCCCAGCGCCACTCCCAGCGCACTGCCCTGACCATGGTCATGACGGGGCAAGACGATGAGCAGCCGCGCAGGGTCAACTACCGCGAACTGTTGGGGCTGATAAGGCGCTCAGCCAATTTGTTCCACAGTCTTGCGGGGCCGCGACCAGGCGTCGCCTATATGCTGCCTAGCCTGATCGAGACGCATGTCACGCTGTGGGGTGCACAGGCCGCGGGCTTTGCAGTGCCGATCAATTATTTGCTCCAGGTGCAACACATCGCCGACCTCATCAGGGTGTCGGGGGCATCGGTGCTGGTCGCGCTGGGGCCACACCCCCAACTCGCCATTTGGGACAAGGCACTCGAGATCAAGGCTTTGCTGCCCCACCTTCAACTGGTTTGCGTCGCGCCCGCATCTACGCCAGCCACCGATGCCGCGCTGGACTTTCACACCCTGTTGATGCAACAAGCCGACGACCATCTGGTCTTCGGTGAAGCCGGACGCGACGACGACGTTGCTGCCTACTTTCACACCGGGGGAACGACCGGCGTGCCCAAGCTGGTTGAACATTCGCATCGAAACCAGATCGCCGCGGCCTTCGGTGGTACAGCCTTGCTGCACTCGAACGAGACGCATGTTTCCTTCAACGGCAATCCCTTGTTTCACGTCGCCGGAATCATCCTGGGCAGTCTTTCGCCATTCATGGCAGGGGCAGAAGTCGTCGTGCTCTCGCCCTTGGGATTTCGCAATCCTGTGATAGTGCGGCGTTATTGGAAACTGGTCCAGAAGTACCGGGCGACGCGAATTGGCGGCGTGCCCACTGCGATAGGTGCGCTTTGCGACGTGGCTGTGGACGGGGCGGATCTGTCCAGTGTGCAGTTGGGTGTGTGCGGGGCGGCTTCCATACCGATGTCCGTGGTGCAGCGCTTCGAGGCACACACAGGCCACCCGCTGCACGAGGCCCTGGGGATGACCGAGACCGCCGGCCTCACATGCGTGGACCCCGCCTTTGGCGATCGCGTGCTGGGCTCGGTCGGTTTCAGATTGCCCTACACGCAGGTGGTGATCCGGCGGCTGAACCCCGACGGCTCGCTCGGCGGGGTCTGTGCCCCGGAAGAAATCGGCGTGCTCACCGTTGCAGGCCCGACAGTGTCGCGCGGCTACCTGGACCCCGAGCAAAGCAAGGGCGTGTTCGTGGACGGTTTGCTCAACACCGGAGATCTCGCCTACGCCAGCGCCGACGGCAGGATTCACATCGCAGGCCGAACCAAGGATCTGATCATTCGCAGTGGTCACAACATCGACCCCTTGATGATCGAGGAAGCGATGAGCAAGCACCCTGCCGTGACAATGGCGGCCGCCGTTTCCCAGCCCGACGTCTACGCGGGCGAGCTGCCCGTGTGCTACCTGAGCCTGCGCGAGCCCGGCGCGGCGACGCAAGCCCAACTCCATGACTGGGCGCAACACCATATCGCTGAGCGCCCAGCCTGGCCCAAGCATTTCTATCTGGTGCCTTCGATCCCGGTCACAGCGGTCGGCAAGATCTTCAAGCCCCAGTTGCGCGCTGATGCCACTGAGCGTCTGGTGCTGCGAATTGTCGAAGAAAGCCTCGGCCTGAATCAGCTTCGCGTTGCAGCCCACGAAGGCGGCAAGCGCGGCATGACGGTCACTGTGACGCTGGCGCGCACCCAAGCGAATCTGGCTGCGAAGATCGAACAGGCGCTGGCCTCTTACCTGTTTGAGTCCGTCGTCGTCGTTGAATAACAGGTCACGAACTGCCGCCGCTTCCAGCGAATGCCGGCTCTGCGCCCGCCCCAAGCCCAGACCGTCATCGCGCTTTGGCCAGATGCAGCCAAATTTCATTTCGCCGCATGAACCATGGCGTGAATGGCGCGTTGTATCGGGAATGCACGGGCTCACCCACCCAGGCCATGTTGGCAGCGCGCAAGGCGCTCTGTAGTTCTTCCAAGTGCTGGTTGTAGTTGGAATCGGACCAAAAGCCAGAATAGCGAATGACGGCCACACGACTGGGCGCAATATCACGCAGCGTCACCCGTGAGTCCAAAGGCTCGGGCGCGCTCGCTAGCGTGACGCCCTTGGGCAGCACGAACTGAACCCGGAAACCACCCGGCACGGCTGTTTGGGTGACCGGTGCGGTCATCTCCAACTTGACCGGCTCAGCCACCTGCGTCACCGGCGCGGTCATTGCAAATTTGCGTGCGCCTTTGTTCTTGCCAAAGATATAGCCAGCCAGAATCGGGAAGGCCAGATTGCCTGCGTCTGCACGACGCCCGGGCATCAAGACCTCGGCGACGGTGTACGCCGCGTATTCGCGCACCTCGATCCTCTCAAGCTTCTGGACAATCGTGTAGTCGGGCTCTTCTGTGGCTTGGCTGGTCATTGGCAGTGCGAACAAGACGAGGCTGCAAAGCGTAGCCCACACGGTCATGCCGAGCCTCGAACGTTCATAGGTTCGCGCGCCATGGGGGCCTTGGTAGCCCAGCTTCATGTTCGGTGGTCCTGGTAGTTGTGAGCCCGCAGTATGGGATGTTCAGACACAACTGGATGTGCGGTGTCGAACATAAGCCGCCCAATGTGCGCATTGCACAGGCGCTGGTGCGCTCAGTGTGGGTGGCGTAGCCGCCAGTCGTGCACGCGGCTTGCTACCTCACTGGCCGTGCGAACGACGGACACCCGCTGGGGAAGGAAGCGGCTGTGCTGCACAGCCCCGGCGCCGCCAACCCAGATCTCGACCTGCTCAGGCAATTGCGCCACCAGTTGATCCAGGCTGTCCGCCACGACCCTGCGGGACGCGTGAGCGCTGAAGCTCAGGGCCAGCGCGTCGATGCGCAGCTTGTTGGTCGCAGCCACCATGTCAGCGATCGGCGTGCTGACACCCAGGACATAGCGTTGGCAAGACTCCATGGCAAGAAAGCACTCCACCATCAGCAAACCCAGGCCATGTTGCTCGCCCGGGATGGTGGTCAAAACCACGCGGGGCGGCTGCCGGTGAGGCGTGCCACCACCATCCACCGAGGCGATGGCTTCTCGCAACACGGACTGCAAGGTTTCACTAAACAAGTGCTCGTGATAGACCGACAGTTCGCCGCGCAGCCAGGCTTGCCCGACCTGCACGCACAGCGGCGCCACCACCTGCTCCACGGTAGCGCCCATCCCCTGGCGAAAGAAGTGCTGCTGCAGCGCCTGCCTGATGAGGTCGGTCCGCTCCTGGGCCAACCAGGACAACCAGGAAGACGGCGAATCCAGCGCCCCATCAGCCACCGACGCGTCAGGGCGCGGGCCCTGGACCCTGGCTTGCGCCTGCGAACCTCTCAACATGGTCTTGAGTTTGGCCGCTGACAGCGGCACCACCTTGCCTGGCCTGTGGCCGGCATCGAGCAGCAGCTTGATCAGGCGCAGACGCAGCACCTGATCCTGGGGATAGAGCCGTTCACCCTTCGCGTCTCGCAGCGGAGTCGGGAAACCGTAGCGCCGCTCCCATACCCGTAGGGTGTCCTTGCCCAGGCCGGTCTCGCGCTCGACTTGCGCAATAGACCAACGCACGGCAGCGCTGGAGTTGGGTCTAGACATGCGTGTAGGCAGGCTGGCGGAAAGAGCTTTCATCGGGCGCAGTCGGAAGGTTTCTGGGGCAAGCCGGGCAGGAATTGCCACGCATCTTGCACGCATGAGCAGACTTTAGCATAGAATTCGTTTGTCTAGGACAAACAAGGATCGAGCGTTCACATGAAAATCGCCATCGTCGGGTCAGGCATTGCGGGGCTGGCGGCTGCCCACCGCCTGCGGCATCACGCCCATGTCACGCTCTTTGAGGCCGGCGCCTACTTTGGTGGCCACACCCACACGGTGGATGTCTCGCTGCCGAGCGCGCGCGGTCCTGTCACCTGGGGGGTCGACACCGGCTTTCTGGTGTTCAACCAGCGCACCTACCCGCGCCTGATCGCACTGTTTGATGAACTGGGCGTGGCCACGGCTGCATCAGACATGTCGTTTTCCGTCCAGGCGCGTGGCGCTTCGGCTGGCCGTGCTCTGGAGTGGAGCGGCAGCAGCCTGGCCACCGTGTTCGCCCAGAAGCGCAATCTGCTCAGCCCCAGGTTTCTGGGCATGCTGACCGATCTGCTGCGCTTTAACCGCCTGTGCACGCAGCTTGCGCTGACGCACGAAGACGCACAGATGGACATGCCGCTGCACGCCTTTTTGCGGCAGCACCGCTTTGGCCAGGCCTTTCGCGACTGGTATTTTCTGCCCATGCTGGGCTGCATCTGGAGCTGCCCGACTGATCAAATGCTGCAGTTCCCAGTGGCAACCATGATTCGCTTCTGCCACAACCACGGGCTGCTGCAAGTCAAGGACCGGCCGCAGTGGCGCACCGTGGTGGGCGGCGCCAGAAACTACGTCGACAAGATCGTGGCGAATATTCCCGATGCGCGCCTGCACACGCCGGTGCGCCTCATTGAGCGCGATGACGCCGGTGTCACGCTCAGCCACGAGCGCGGCCGCGAGCGCTTCGACCACGTGGTGATGGCCACGCATTCCGATCAGGCGCTGGCCCTGCACAAGCAGCCAACGCGTGCCGAGATTGAGGTGCTGGGCGCAATCCACTACCAACCCAACCTGGCGGTGCTGCACACCGACACCTCCGTGCTGCCCCAGCGCCGCGCCGCCTGGGCCGGCTGGAACTACGAACGCGCCGCCGACCGCGCGCAAGAGTCCACTCGCGTCTGCCTGCATTACTTGCTCAACCGCCTGCAACCGCTGCCATTTGATCAGCCGCTCATCGAGTCGCTCAACCCGGTGCGCCCGATCGCTCCTGACAAAGTGCTGGGCCGCTTCGACTACAGCCACCCTGTGTTTGATCTTGCGGCGATCCGGGCGCAGCGGCGCGTCCCCGAGCTACAGGGCATGCACCACACCTGGTATTGCGGCGCATGGACTGGCTATGGCTTCCATGAAGACGGCCTCACATCCGGCCTGGCGGTGGCAGATGATCTGCTCGCCCACACCGCCTCCTTGCGCAAGGCGGCTGCATGAGCACCACCCCTGTCGCACAGATCGGCTTTGGCCAGGTGCGGCACACCCGGCTGCGGCCCAAGCGGCATCAGTTTGTCTATGACAATTTCTTTGTGATGCTGCCCATGCGCCACCTCCATGAACCCCAGTCGATGGGCGGTCTGGCGGTCAACCGCGGCGCGGCCATCAGCTTTCATGACTGCGACCACGGCGACGGGCGCGGCCCCGAACAGGGCGGCGCGCTGGCCTGGATGGATGCCCTGCTCGAGCGCGCTGGCATCGTTGACGCCGACGGCGAGATCTGGTTGCACGCTTACCCACGCATGCTGGGCTACGCTTTCAAGCCAGTCAGTTTCTGGTACTGCCACCGGGCCGATGGCACCCTGCGCGCGATCGTCGTCGAAGTCAACAACACCTTCGGTGAGCGTCACTGCTACCTGCTGGACCAGCCTGCCTACGGTGTCGAACTGCAGGCGGAAAAATGCTTTCATGTCTCGCCCTTTTGCAGCGTGGCGGGGAACTACCGCTTCCGCTTTGTGCGCACCTCGCACGGCGCGCAAGACAGCATGGTCGTGCGCGTTGACCATGACGACGCCGGCGGCCCTTTGCTCAATACCAGCGTCAGCGGCACGCTGCACCCCTTGACGCCTTTGACCTTACGGCGCGCATTCTGGCGCTACCCGGCCATGACCGCCATGGTGATGGCGCGCATCCACTGGCAGGCACTGCGCATCTGGCAAAAGCGCGTCGGCTTTCACCGCAAGCCCCCTGCACCTGAGCATTTCGTAACCCGTTAGCCCGACAACCCTCATGAACACACTCATGAACACCCTGACCGCCTCCACTCACACGGCCCCACAGCCACCCCGCCATACGCCCGCAGCCGCAACGACCGTGATGCGCCTATTGCAAGGGCTGCGCCACGGCTCGTTGACCCTTCATCTGCCCGATGGCGGCGTGCACACCTTCGGCGATGGTCACGGGCCCTGCGTCAGCATGCACCTGCACAACTGGAACGCCTTCGGTGCGGCGCTGCGATCTGGCGACATCGGCTTTGCCGAGAGCTACATCGCCGGCGACTGGACCACCCCGCATCTGGCGCAACTGCTGGGCCTGTTCACAGCCAACCGCCGAGCACTGGAGGACGTCATCCACGGCTCATGGGCAGGCCGCCTGCTCTACCGCCTGCGCCACCTGCTCCACCGCAATACCCGGCGCAACAGCCGCAAGAACATCCACGCCCACTACGATCTGGGCAACGCCTTCTATGCCCTCTGGCTGGACCCGACGATGAACTACTCGGCCGCACTGTTTGAAGGTGAAGGCCGGCCTCATCAAGACATGCAGCAGGCGCAGCACGCCAAGGTGCACAGAGCGCTGCGCATGGCGGGTGTGCGCAGCGGCGACCGAGTGCTGGAAATCGGCTGCGGCTGGGGCGCGCTGGCCGAAACAGCCACGCGGGAATTGGGCGCGCACCTGACCGGGGTGACTCTGTCCACTGAGCAATTGGCCTGGGCCCAGCAGCGGCTGGCCACACTGGGCGTGGCCGACCAGGCAGACCTGCGGCTGCAAGACTACCGCGACATCAACGACGGCCCCTACGACGCCATCTGTTCGATCGAGATGTTGGAAGCGGTGGGCCGTGAATACTGGCCTACCTATTTCAGCAACGTGTCGCGCCTGCTCAAGCCGGGTGGCCGCGCATGCATCCAGAGCATCGTGATCCAGGATCATCTGTTTGACCGCTACATCGGCTCGACCGACTTCATCCAGCAGTACATCTTCCCCGGTGGCTGTCTGCCCAGCCCAACGCATGTGCGCCGCGCAGCGCAAACCGCCGGCCTGCAAGTGGTGGACGAACTGGCCTTCGGTGCTGGTTACGCTGAAACCTGCCGACGCTGGCGTGCCAGCTTTGTGGCGCAGCGCGAGCAGGTGCTGGCCCTGGGCTTTGACGAGCGCTTCCTGCGCATCTGGGAGTTCTACTTGGCTTACTGCGAGGCCGGCTTCGAAGCCGGAGACATTGATGTGGTTCAGTACACGCTGTCCAAATAGGTCAGCCACGCTGGCACTGGTGCTGAGCATCGGCCTGGGTGTGCCTGCGCTGGCCGGCGCAGCGGACACTCAAGCGGGCGAGCCAGTCAGCACAGGCACGCAGCCCAACACCCCCGTCGCAGTTCACCCGCAGCTTGCCGGCAGTCGACTGTGCGGCCAAGCCACCCTGCGCTTCTTGGGCTTTCGCATCTACACCGCCCGCCTGTGGGCCGCGCCCGACTGCCGGGCCGACCAGATCCTCGAACGACCCGCAGTGCTCGAACTGACCTATCTGCGCGACTTCAAAGCCAGCGCGATCGCCGAGCGCTCGGTGCAAGAGATGCGCCGCTCTGGTGGTTTTTCCGATGCACAAGCCCAGCGCTGGCAATTGGAGATGCAGCGCGTCTTTCCCGACATCAAAGCCGGCGACCGGCTCACCGGTCACCACCTGCAAGGCAAGGGGGCAAGCTTCTGGCACAACGGCCAAGCGGTGGGCCAGGTGGCCGATGCAGACTTCGCGCGCCAGTTCTTCGGCATCTGGTTGGCCCCGACCACATCGCAACCCGCCATGCGCCTGACCCTGCTGGGCCTGAGCGAACAGGCAAAGCCCTGATGGCCGCACATCAGGGCACGCACCAGACCACGCATCAGCCCGCCGCCGGGCTGGCGTACGGACTACTTGGCCTGCCACTGGCCTTCGTGGCATTGCCCTTGTACGTTCACCTGCCCAATGTCTATGCCAGTAGCTACGGCATGCCCCTGGCCACGCTCGGGCTCGTGCTATTGCTGGCCAGGTTGTTTGATGCCTTGACCGACCCCTGGCTGGGCCAGCTCAGCGACCGGCTGTACGCACGCTCGTACCGCTGGGTGCTGGCTGCGGCGGCAGGCGCAGCCGCCCTGCTACTGGCCGGCATGGTGCTGCTGTTTTTTCCGCCCTGGCGCCAACCGGCACAGCCCGGTGCGCTGCTGGCCGTATTGCTGCTCACCTACGCGGCCTTCAGCCTGCTGTCCATCACGCACCAGTCATGGGGAGCCCGGCTGGGCGGCAGTGAGCCACAGCGCGCCCGCATCGTCGCGTGGCGTGAGGGCGCCGGGCTGTTCGGCGTAGTGTTGGCCTCGGTGCTGCCGACCTGGTTGGGCTGGAGAGAGTGGTTGTTTGTCTTTGCCCTCACACTGGTGATGGGCTGGCTGGCTTGGCGCGCCAGCATGACGCTGACGCCGGCACCACCAGCCCCCGTGGCCGCAGACACTGGCCATCGTGATGTGATCTCTCCCTGGCGCCACCCGCCGTTTCGGCGTTTGATGGCTGTATTCATACTCAGCGGCATGGCCAGCGCCATGCCGGCCACACTGGTGCTGTTCTTCATCCAGGACCGCCTGATGGCACCCACGCTGTCGCCCCTGTTTCTCGCCACTTACTTCACCGTGGCTGCTGCGTGTCTGCCCCTGTGGATGCGTGCCGTCAGTCGCTTGGGGCTGGCGCGTACATGGCTGGCGGGCATGGTCTTGTCGATCGGCGTGTTTGCCTGGTCGGCCACGCTCGGCCCTGGTGATGTGGTGGGCTTCTGGTGGGTGTGCGCCCTGTCGGGCCTGGCCCTGGGGACCGATCTCGCCCTGCCTGGTGCCTTGCTGGCCGGCATGATCGCTGATCGCGGTGATCGCGGCCTGCGGGAGGGCGCCTACTTCGGCTGGTGGAATCTAGCCAGCAAGCTCAATCTGGCACTGGCGGCTGGCTTGGCCTTGCCCTTGCTCGACCTCATGGGCTACCGGCCCGGTCACGCATCGGCTGAGGGCCTGCGCGCGCTCACAGTGGCCTATGCGGTGCTGCCCTGCGCCATCAAATTGTTGGCGGCCACTGCCCTGTACCTATTCTTTGTGCGCACGCCCCGTTCATCAACAAGTCCACCCCATCTTCCTCAGAAAACCACATGAATCATTTCAAACGCCTACGCCGCCTG
This sequence comes from Comamonadaceae bacterium, assembly GCA_947476285.1. Taxonomy (GTDB): domain Bacteria; phylum Pseudomonadota; class Gammaproteobacteria; order Burkholderiales; family Burkholderiaceae_C; genus Ramlibacter. Next base: position 36,545 of record CANJPU010000042.1, read on the forward strand.
CTGCTCGTTGTCGCCACCGGCGTCGCCACCCTGAGCGGCTGCGCCAACCAGGACATCACCCAATACGCCGCCGAGCGGCCCGCTCTGGATCTGGCCAGTTATTTCAATGGCAAGCTGGTGGCGCACGGCATCTTTCAGGACCGCAGCGGGAAAGTTGTGCAGCGCTTCACCGTTGACATGGAAGGTCGCTGGAACGGCACCCAAGGCGTGCTGGACGAACACTTCACCTACTCGGACGGGCGCAAAGAGCGCCGAGTCTGGCGCCTGACTCAGCACCCCGACGGCCGCTACAGCGGCACCGCCGACGACGTGGTCGGCACCGCCAACGGGCAGACTGCTGGTAACGCGTTCTACTGGACATACACGCTGAATTTGCCCGTGGACGGCAAGGTGTATGAGGTGCGCTTTGACGACTGGATGTACCTGATGGATGGACGCGTGATGCTCAACCGCGCCACCATGAGCAAGTTCGGCGTGCGCCTGGGCGAAGTCACCCTCTCCTTCTACAAGCAGACGCCATGAATCCCCCGATTCGCGACTGGCAGTCTCGGCGCGTCTGGCTGGTCGGCGCGTCCAGCGGCATCGGCAAGGCTCTGGCTGAGCGGCTGCACGGCCTAGGCGCCACGGTGCTGGTGTCTGCCCGCAATGCGCAGGCGCTGCAGACCTTTGCCGATCAGCACCCAGGCAGTGTGGCCTTGCCGCTGGACGTCACTGACCTCCAGGCGGTGCAGCGCGCGGCAGCCACGGCTGTGGCCGGCGGCCCGCTGGATCTGGTGTGCTACTGCGCCGGACACTACCGCCCGATGCGAGCCACCGCCATCGATCTACAAGAGCTTTTGACCCACCACCAGATCAACACAGTAGGCGCCTTGCACCTGCTGGCCGCAGTCACGCCTGGCATGCTCGCGCGCGGACAAGGCCACCTCAGCTTGATGGCCAGCGTGGCCGGGTTTCGCGGGCTGCCCAACAGCCTGGCCTATGGCCCCACCAAGGCCGCACTCATCAACCTGGCCGAGACGCTCTACCTTGACCTGCGCCCACGCGGCCTGGGAGTCAGCCTCATCAACCCAGGCTTCGTCGATACGCCACTGACGGCGGGCAACCCCTTTCCCATGCCCGCGCTGATCACCGCCGACCAGGCGGCCCAGCACATCGTGCAAGGCTGGCAACGCGGCAGCTTCGAGATTCATTTTCCCAAACGCTTCACATGGGTGATGAAGCTGTTGCAGTGCCTGCCCTACCCGCTGTATTTTGCAGCCGTGCGCAGGGCCACGGGCCTGTAAGCTATACGCTCACGCACATGAACACAGCACCTGGCATCCCCGCAGCCATACAACAGCTCGTGCAGTTCTTCGAAACCTTGAGTGTTCAAGACCTGCCCCGACTGCACACGCTCTATGCCGCCGACGCCCGCTTCAAAGACCCTTTCAACGACGTGAAGGGCTGCCCCGCCATAGAAGAAGTCTTTCGGCACATGTTCGACTCGCTCGATACCCCGCACTTCATCGTCACCGGCCAGGTGGCGCAAGACCTGCAATGCTTTTTGCTGTGGGAATTTCGATTTCGTTTTCGTCGCTTCGACACCCAGACCTGGCAAACTGTACGCGGCAGCACCCACCTGGTGTTCAATGCCAACGGCCAGGTCGAGCTTCATCGCGACTACTGGGACGCGGCCGAAGAGCTCTATGAAAAGCTGCCCCTGCTCGCAAGCCTGATGCGCTGGCTCAAACGCCGAGCCAGGGGCTGAGTCGGCGGCCTGCACGGGCCACAGACCCATGAACTGAGTACACTTATCCGCAGTTGCCGATTTAAAAGGCAGCAACCCGTGCTGGGTCAATACTGGATCGGCTCGGTGTGTCAGATTTCAACCGACGCCGAAATCCATGAGCATCAAGCAAGACATCCGCTTCTGTACCAGCAAAGACGGCGTGCGATTGGCAATCGCATCGACCGGCAGTGGGCCACCTTTGGTGCGTGTGTTCAATTGGCTCACCGATGTCGAAAAAGACCTCACCAGTGTGGTCAATCAGCACTGGATCGAGGAACTAAGCCGTGACTACGGCTACGTGCGCTACGACTCGCGCGGCTGCGGTTATTCTGATCGGGAAATCGACCGCATGTCTTTGGACGCCTGGGTCGAAGACCTTGAAGCGGTCATCGATGCGATGCAGCTCGAAAGGGTTCCCTTACTGGGCATTTCACAGGGCGCAGCCGTTGCCATCGCCTATGCAGTGCGCCACCCCGAGCGCGTCAGCCAGCTCGTGATCTATGGCGGCCTCGCGCGCGGCGTGCTGCGGCGTGACCCATCCCCGCAAGTCCTCGAAAAAACCCAGGCTCTGCTCAAAGCGGCAGAAATCGGCTGGGGCGCCGATGACCCATCGTTTCGCCAAGTCTTCGTCCACAGAATGTTCCGCGACGCCACGGCCGAACAGCAGCGCGCGTTCGACGAAGTTCAGCGCCACACGATATCGGGCGTGAATGCCGCGCGTTTCTTGAAGAACGCTTTTGAAATCGATATTCAGGATCTGGCGCGCCAGGTGCGCTGCCCCGTGCTGGTGGCCCACACCAAGGACGACCCCTTGATCCCGTTCAGCGAAGGCGTGCTGCTCGCCTCGCTGATTCCTGATTCGCGCTTCTTGCCGCTAGAGGGCAGCAATCACATTCCCTTCGAATCCGACTCAGCATGGCCGCTGTTTCTGGCGGAGCTGCGCGCGTTTCTGCCAGCCGTTGCCACCATTCGACCGACCGCTGCCGAAACGGCCGCCACTGCCGGCAGCCTGACACCCAGGCAACGCGAAATCCTGCAGGGCGTGGCACAGGGCCTGACCGCCAAGCAAATTGCCCGCAAACTCGACTTGAGCCCACGCACAGTCGAGATGCATGTGGCCCGGGCCCTAGTCAGCCTGCAATGCAGCACCCGTGCCGAGGCCGTGCACAAGGCCAGCGAAGCAGGCTTGCTAGCCTGAAACACAAATGAAAAACACACTGCGCATCCGCCAATCGGCACTCTTCATCATGGCGCTGTGCTTGGCTCTGGCAGGTGCGGTGAGCACTGCGGTAAGGGCGCAAACCTTTCCGAGTAAACCGATACGCATCATCTTGCCAGTCGGCCCCGGCAACCCGGGTGACACACGCGCAAGGCAACTTGCGGCCAAGTTTCCAGAAGTCTTTGGCCAAAGCTTGGTTGTGGACAACCGGCCCGGAGGCAACGGATTCATCGCTGCCGAAGCCGCCGCACGCGCACCTGCCGATGGCTACACGCTGTTCATGGGAAATTCCCTCACGCATGTCTACAACCCTTGGCTGTACCGCAAGATGCCCTATCGTGATGTGGACGATTTTTCCCCCGTCACGCTGATCGGCGGTGGCCCATTGATGCTGGCAGTCAACGCCGCCTTGCCGACTCGAACACTCGGTGATTTGATCGCACTGGCCAAGGCAAAGCCTGGGGAACTCAACTACGGCATGGGTGGTGGCCGTACCACTGAAGTGCTGATGCACCAGATCAAGCGCGCCACAGGCATACAGGTCGTGGGCGTGCCCTACAAGACACCGGGGGCTGACCTGGCCGACGTCATCTCAGGGCAGGTGCAAATTACCTTCAATTTCTGGCCCATTCTGGAGCCCTTGGTGAAGTCGGGCAAGCTGCGGGTGCTGGCAGTGGCTGCGCCCACTCGTGTCGCAGCCGCCTCTGATGTGCCCACATTTGCCGAGGCAGGGGCACCCGGCGTTGAGCTAATTGCATGGACCGGTCTTTTCGTGCCAGCGGGCACACCGCCGGCCATTGTGGATCGCCTGCAAAAGGGCATCGCGCAGATCATCCAAATGCCCGCGATTGCTGACGACATCATCCGATCGGGCTCTTTCGTCGGCGGCAACAGCACCGAGGAATTCTCCGCGTTCTGGCGCGCTGATCGCGCACGCACTGGCAAGGCCCTCGCAGAAGCGGGCATCACGCCCGAGTAAGCCGGCCGCCGTCCCGCCCACGGGTGCAGCGGGCACTACTACAGTAATCGCTGACACCGAGCCCGGTAATTCAACGACTGTCGCCCGCTGGCCGCCCTGGGCACAATTTCTCATACCGCTGCGAACCACGCTGACATGGCAGTGGCGGTGAGATCAGCAGACCGGGCCTTGGGCGCTGCGGCATCGCCATCACATGCCGCACTCGTAAGAAATGGATGAACACAATGAAGACGCAAGCAAAAACACTTCTGGCCATCGCCGCATCACTCGCTTTCGCTGCAGGCGTGGCAACGCCACTGCTCGCGTCAGCCCAGGCGGCGCAGCAAGCGCCAGCCGGGTTCAAAGTCATTCTCAACAATGAACGAGTTCGCGTATTTGAAAGCACCTTTGCCCCCGGAGTAACCGTACCGATGGCAGACTATCCGCGTCGCACGGTCTATGTCTTGAAGGGGCAATCTCTGTTTGCCTACACACACGCCGACGGCAAGCAAGAGACCCTCACGCAACAAGCGGGCACAGTGAGCTCGCGCGAGCGCGAAAGAATGTCAGTCACCAACACCGGTGCAAATGATGTCGTCGTCCTGGTCGTGATCGACAAGCGCGATCTGCCTCAGCCGTAATAAGCCCAGCCTTTCCAAGCCACACGCGCCGCAGGGCGCCCTCGTCTTTGGCGCGCCTTGACAAAGCTCAGGGAAGTTGTAATGATAATTATCATTATGACTTCTTCAGCCAAGGCTTCCGCGACGCATGCCGCGCCTCGCCGGCGCCACCCGCGCAGCATCGCCACGGTGCAGGCGCTCAATGCCGCTGCGCGCGAACTGCTCAAAGAGAAATCCGTGCAAGAGCTCTCCATCGTCGATCTGTGCTCACGCATCGGCATGAGCACGGGTGCGTTCTACAGCTCGTTTGAAAGCAAAGAGGCGTTCTTCGAAGCCCTGCAGTGCAGCGCATGTGAAGCGCGCGTACCCGAATTCGACGAGCTTCGCAAAGAGCTGGACAACGCCAGCCTGTCGCTGGACGATATCTGCGAACGCTTCGTGCGCTATGTGGTCAATCACGCCCGCCGCGATCATGGGCTGCTGCGCGCCTCGTTGCTGCACAAGCCCGCCAACCGCGAAGACCACTGGCAGCCCTTTCGTGAGCTAGGCACCCGCTACAAGGAAACCTTGGTGCGCAAGCTGGCGCCGCACCTCCAGCACCTGCCCGCCCGCGCGCGAAACCTGCGCATCCGCTTTGCCAACCAGGTCATCTTCTCGCTCATCATCCATGCTGTCCTTAACCGCCCGGGCCCGCTCGCGCTGGAGGACGAAGCATTCATTGTGCAAACCAGCCTCATGGTCATCGCCTACCTGCAGGCCTGATCCAGTTTTAACTTCGCCTCACACGCTCTTGCGCTCTTGCGCCCAAAGGACACCCCATGATTTCACGTCGCACCCTGATCAAGACCACCCTGGCTGGCGGCGCATCGCTGGCACTGCCTGCGGCGCATGCGCAGCAGGCCACCGCCTGGCCCGAGCGGCAAGTGCGCATCGTGCTGCCCTTTGGCGTGGGCGGTGCCGCCGACGTGCTGGTGCGCGTGCTGGCCGAGCGTCTGCAAAGCCGTCTGGGGCAGACCTTCATTGTTGACAACATCACCGGCGCCGGCGGCAACTTGGGCATGCAGGCGGTGCAAAAGGCCGCGCCCGACGGCTACACCATGGGCTGCGCCACCGTGGGCACCTTGTCGATCAACCAGTATCTCTTTGCCAAACTGCCCTACGACCCGGTGCGTGATTTCACCTACGTCTCCACCTTCTTTGAAAACTGCAACATGCTGATCGTGCGGGCCGAGCATCCGGCCAAGACCGCACGGGAATTCATCGCATGGGCGCGCCAGCAGCCACAGGGTGTGAAATACGGCTCGCCGGGTGTGGGCACCACACCCCACCTTTCGGCTGAGCTGTTTCGTGTGCGGGCGGGCATCCAGACGCTGCATGTGCCGTTTCGCGGCGTTGCGCAGTCGGTGCCGGCGCTGCTCTCGGGCGACACTGATTTCGCGGTGGAAAACGTTGCCAGCTATATGTCGCTCATCAAAGCCGGCAAGGTCAGGGCACTGGGCGTCACATCCAATGACCGATGGCCCACATTGCCCGATGTGCCCACCATGGCTGAGGCTGGCGTTCCCAACTTCGTCATCACATCCTGGGGTGCTTTCGTCATGCCGCGCGGCACGCCAGTGGCCATCGCCGAGAAAGCCGCCGCAGCCATCAAGGCCATCACCTCCGACCCCGCCGTGCAGCAGCGCTTTCTTGACATCGGCGCGCGGGCGATTTCCTCCTCGCCCGAGCAACTCGTGCAATTCGCCGAGAGCGAGCGCATCAAGTGGAAAGAGATGGTGACTCTATCTGGCGCGAAGATGGAGTGATCGTTCATGGCTGAGCATGACGCTTCGTTTCTGGGCAAGATCGGCTCCACCTGGCGGCAATCCACCCCCTGGTGGCCCGCGCCGGCCGCGGCCCCGCCCAACGCGCCCCACATTGTCTTCATCGTGCTCGATGACGTGGGCTTCTCCGACATCGGCTGCTACGGCTCTGAGATCGCCACGCCGCACATGGACGCCCTGGCCGCAGGCGGCCTGCGCTACACCAATTTTCATGTCACCGCCATGTGCTCCCCCACCCGCGCCTGCCTGCTCACCGGGCGCAACGCGCACGCTGCGGGCATGGGCATCATCTCGGAGTGGGCGGGTGGCTACCCCGGCTATCGGGGCAAGCTCTCGCGCGCCGCGGCCACCATTCCAGAAGTGCTGGCAGCGCACACCTACGCCAGCTACGCGGTGGGCAAATGGCACTTGATGAACACCGACGAATACGGCGCTGCAGGCCCGCATGATGGCTGGCCACTGGGCCGCGGCTTTAGCAGGTGGTATGGCTTTCACGGCGCGCTGGCCGATCAGTGGAACCCGGAATTGTTCCAGGACAACCGTGCCATCGAGCATCACAAGACACACAACTACCACCTCAGCACCGACCTGGTTGACCACGCCATTGGCGACATGCGAGACCACCTTACATCGGCCCCGCAGCGCCCCTTCTTTCAGTACCTGGCCTTTGGCGCCTGCCACTGGCCACACCATGTACCGCGCGAGTACATCGATCGCTATCGCGGCAAGTACAGCCAGGGCTGGGATGCCATTCGCGCACAGCGCTTTGTCAGGCAGCAGGCGCTGGGCATCGTGCCGCCCCGCACGCAACTGGCGCCGCGCAATCCCGGCGTGCTGGCCTGGGACCAACTCGACCCCGACGTGCGGCAAGTCAACGAACGATTGCAAGAGACCTACGCCGCCTTCATGGAACACACCGACGCGCAGATCGGTCGGCTGGTGGGTTTCTTGCGCGATGCAGGCCAGCTTGACAACACCCTGATCGTGCTCATCTCAGACAACGGCGCCAGCCCCGAGGGTGGCGCCACCGGCGCAATCAATGCACGCCGAAACCTGGTGTACGAAAAAGAAACCACCGCCCAAGCCCTGGCCCGCGTCGAAAAAATCGGTGGCGACAAAGCCTTCAATCACTATGCCACCGGCTGGGCGCAGGTGTCCAACACACCTCTCAAATGGTACAAGCGCGGCAACCACGGCGGCGGCATTCGCGCCCCGCTGATCATGCACTGGCCACGCGGCATCCCCACTGGCGGGCAGATTCGATCGCAGTTTCACCACGTCATCGACATCGCGCCCACGCTCTACCAACTGCTGGGGGTCACCGCACCCACGCAGCACCAGGGTGTGCAGCAGTTACCCATTCATGGTGTGAGCATGGCCTACACCTTCAAGCACGCCGATGCACCGACCAGCAAGAACACCCAGATCTTCGAAATGCTGGGCGACCGCGCCATCTGGCACGATGGCTGGAAAGCCGTGGTGCGCCACCCCAAAGGCCAGGATTTCGACAATGATCGCTGGGAGCTCTACCACCTGGCCGCCGACTTTTCAGAATGCAATGATCTGGCGGCGCAGCACCCCGACACCGTGGGTCGGCTCCAGCAGCTATGGACCAGCCAGGCGCAGCACCACCATGTGCTGCCGCTCGATGACAGAGAAACCGAACGCCTGGCCGACCGCCCAAAAGCCGCCGCACGCATGCGCTATGAGTTGTCACCCGGCATGAGCCGCATCGACCGCCACGCCAGCCCCGACATCACCGACTGCAGTTACCGCATTGATGCGCAGTTCACACAGGATGCTGCCGCCCCGGCACAGGGCGTGATCTTGTCCTATGGCTCCTGGTTCGGCGGGATTGTGCTGTACGTGAAGGACGGCAAACTCCACTTCGAGTACCTCTACTCGGATTGCCTGCGCCACACACTGAGCGCCGAGCTGCCATCAACCGCAGGCCTCGTGCAGGTTTCATTGCAGTTTGAAAACACAGGCAAGCATCAAGGCGTGGCGCGGCTACTGCTTGGCAACAAGCTGCTTGCATCCGTCGATGTGCCGCGCACCTGGACAGTCAATGTACTGACCTGCGGCATGCACTGCGGCCGCGAAGGGCCTGCGCCGGTGAGCGATTCGTACGAGGCGCCCTTTGCATTCACTGGCGGCGATTTGCGGGTGGTGTTTGAGCTATCGTCGCCAGATCAAGCCAGCGCGCAGCGGGCTTTCAAGGCGGCGTTAAAGGAGCAATAAGGCTTGGGCGGCACGCAGCCGCCTTGGCTTCTGAGCGGATTCTTTGGTACCGCCGATTCTGATCCTACTGGAGGTCATTACCTCGCAAAGATCCGGCTCACCGCAGAGTTGGCGATGACCTGTGCAATGAAGGTGTTGCCGCTGACCACCATGGAGCCGCCAGAGGCCGCGCCGCCGAACAGGCCTGCTGTGATGCTGCTCAGCGTCGCGCCAATATTGCCGGAGTTGAACTGGCCGTTGGTCACAGCCGCACTCGCCTGGTTCAGGCCGCCTGTCAATGCGCTCAGGCCGATGTTGTTGGTGCTTGAGTTGGCGAAGGCCGATGCGACAAGCTGGTTGGCCAGCACCGATGAAGTCGTGTTGGTGAACGATGTCGCCGCGGTAGGCACGCCCAGGCCAATCGCAGTGACAACCGCATTGACGCTGGACAAATTGCCCTGGTAGTTGAGCGCCTGGAAAGTCGGGCTGGTGGCCGATGCCGCAATGCTGGTGCCCGCTGTGGCATTGAGCGCGTTGGCCGAGGTGTTGCCGCCAGCCAGCGCGGTGAGGGTGTTGCCCTGCACGGTCAAGGTCGTGCCAGAAAACGTCACACCGCCGGCTGATCCCACAGTGGCTGTGGTCAAGGTAGCCAGCACCGCATTGAGCGCGGTGTTCTGCGCATTGGCGATGGCGCCTGTGGTCGCCATCACCCCGCCGGCTTCCAGATCGAGGCCGTTGGTGGCCTGATTGACATTGGCTCTGACCAAAATGGTGTTGCTGTTCACAGACAAGCTGCCATCGGTGATGGTGCCGATGTTGGCACCCACCAAGCGGGGCGTTGCAGTGGCCGTGACATTGCCCGCGCCGTTTTGCACGTTGAGCACCGACTTGGCTGTGCCCACGGCTGCGGTGTTAAACCCAGGGTCGTAGCTTGTGACACCATCGCCCGCAGTGCCGCCACTCATGTTGGTGGCTTTTACGGTCAATTGATTGAAGGCCTGGTTCTGGCCGGCAGAGGTGGTGATGGCGTTGTTCGACACCGCGATGGGCGTGGCGCTGCTGGACAAAGCCAGCACACCAAACGAGGTGGCTGCTGCATTGACAGTCTGCGTTGCAGTCACCGCCGCGTCGGTGTTTTGGATCGAGACAAGTGCCGCCGTCACATCGGTGATGTTGGAGATAGGCGCTTTGGTGCCAGTGAGGTTCAAAGTGTTGGTGGCCTCGGTCGCCTGCGCAACCGCCTTGAACTCATTGCCCGTGACACTGGCGGTGCCTGTGGCAATGGTGGAGCCCCCGCCAGCACTTAAATCGATGCGAGCCGATGCGCTGGTGTCGGCCTTCACCGCGCCAGTTTGAGTTTGCACATTGAGCACGCCGTAGTCTGCGTTCGTGGTCGGCACGTTCGGCGGGCCCAGCGTGAAGGTGCTGCCGGCGGTGGGGGCCAGCAAGTTGGCGTTGTCAACGATGCGCAGGTCAACGCCGACGTTCATGGTGTAGGTGCGGCGCTTGACGCCCACGCCGTTGACCGAAAGCTCACCGCCGGCCGACTGGATGTTGTAGTTGACCTCGGTGATGCCGCCCACGATGTAGTACTGCGAGCGAATGATGGAGCCGCCGAAGTATGGAATCCAGGGCACGGGCGGCTTGCCCGCCTCGACCGTGTAGTTGCGGCCGTCGCCCAACTGGCGCTTGTCGGTGTAGGCCAGCTCCAGCTCGGCGATGCGGGTGTCAAAGCGCTCATGCACCTGCAGCACATCGCCCAGCTTGCCCAGCGCCGAATAGACCATCAGAGTGCCACCCTGGGTGATGGTGCTGCCCTCGGTGGTGCTGTATTTGCCGGTGTAGTCCTTGATGTCGCCTACGCCGATGGAGACGGCGGGCTTGGCTTTCTTGCGAATGGTGTCGGCCATGCAGGAGAAGGCGGGGGCAATGTCCCGATCACTGTTGAACGCTGCCGGGTGACGGCTCCTTTCGCCCGCATGTGAACATGCGGGTGCCTAGCAAGCAAAGAAAGGAACCACCGAAATGAAGTCTCTCACAAAGTCCGCACTGCGGGCGATCCCTGCTGCCCAGGTGCAGCTTTCGTTGAACGTACAAGGCGTGCTGCGCG
>CANJPU010000043.1 GCA_947476285.1 Comamonadaceae bacterium
ATGCAGCACATAAAACCGCGTCTTTGCCGCCCTGGCGTCGTTGCAAATCCGCGCGATGCCACTGGGCATCGCTGTGGTTTGCGCCTAGCCAGGACGACAAATCCATCGGTTTTATTAAGTGCTGCATAGCGTGAAACACTACACTAGCGCCATTCGCGCTGGCGTTTCGCCTGCCTCTTTGGCCACCTGCTTGAGAGTCGCGACAATTTTCCAATTGCTGAAGTGGATCCCGGCTCAAAGTCAGGATGACAGGTTCCTTGGGAATTTTCGGCTTAAGTAAGTGCCATTCGGCCCAAAATTACCGAAACGCTTTCTAGTAAGCTGCTCCTGCGGATTCGCAAGCGCCTGCGCACCACCGTCACGAAGCCACAGGATATCCCCGCATGCCCTTGCCCGCGCGCATCGACTGTTTCAGCCCCGAGCGACTACAGCTTTCGCACCCGACGCAAACTTGCCATCACCGCCTGACCTGTGGAGCTTCACTATGAACATTCTTCGTCCGCCACGCCGTGATGTACTGACCCTGGCCTTCATTGCGGCGTTGCTGCGCTCGTGCTGCGCGATGAGGCCGTGCGTCTTACCGCACAGGATCAGGCGGCGAACTCTTGTCGGGTGCCGCGCGGCCAGCGCAACCGCCACCTTGTGGCCGGTGTGCAGGCCAAACACATCCGCCTGTGCGACGCCAGACTGCGCTAGCAGCTCATTCATCATGTCACCCACCTGTTCCATCGTGCAGCTCGGCCATGGCGCGGACGAATCGCCAAGGCCAGGGATGTCAGCGATGATGGCGCCGCGGCCCGGCGCCAGGTACGGGAGCAATGCAAAGGATGTGAGTGCGCGCGAGTTGAGCAGAAGAACGGGAGGTGCATCTTCCGGCGCACCCGCCACCAAGTCGCGGCGGATGAACGCGGCCTGCAACTCGCCGCGGCTGCAAGGCACGCGCTGCGATTCAAATTCAGTGGCACACGCGCGATCGGGCTGATGTATTCGGACTCTCTTTTGAAAATGAAGTGCTATGCCAATTCCCGCGCGAGGAGGAAGGGCTTGATCGCCTCCAGGACTTGCGTCGGGAGCGCATCGATGGCACCACCGTCGGCTGTAGTGGATCTGTCCCTAAGGCGTATCGGCGTAGCCGCGAGTGAGTTGGGTCATGCTGGCAATCTTCCTGTGACGTCTCTACATCTCGTCGAGCAGGTCTCCCGCTGCCTCTTGCGCGATGCTGATGCCATCCATTCCGCCGTAGTAAGAAGCCCAACAGATCGCGTCGGCCAGTTGCGCCTGGGTCATGTTGAAGGAACGCCCGAGCAGTACGGCTTCCCGGATGCCAGCCCTGAAGCCCCGGCACACGTTCAGAAACAGCAGCATGTAGGGCACCATCTCCTTGGGCAACCCATCGCGCAGCGCGTTCTCGTATCGGTTTCGAAAGGCCTTGAGAAAGTTGGGTCGGTGCTTGGCGAGGAACTGCACGTACTTGGGCACCTCGCCAAGCGTCGTCTGATACCAATCCTGCAAGGCCTGCAGATCCTGCTTGGACGCCTGCGGCGAGCTGAAATCCATGCCGGATCTGAAGGCATTGCGGTCAAACGACCAACCCGGTGGCCAGCGACCTGCAGCGGGCGGCTCTTTGGCATCTTGCCAGCTCTTCATGAACTCCAGGGATGTTTTGGCTGCGGCGTCCATGCCCATGGGTCCTGCGTCAATGAAGGCAAATGCGATGGCGTCAAGGCATTCACCGCGGGTCGCTCCCTCGGTTTGTGCGAGCTTCATCTCGAACAACACCCCGTCCCCGTAGCCCACCACCGAATAGTAGTGCAGCATGGCAAGCACGTGTGGAAGAGGACGCGACTTCTCCTCTTCACTGCTGACTTCACGCCGGAAATTTGCACGATAGCGTTTCAGAACATCGGGTCGCAATTCCAACCAGAACTCGAACGCAGGCAGAGAGTAGCCCTTTGTGCGCGCGTAAAAAGCGCGGAAAACGTCGATTTCCTCCTGCGTTGTCACATCAGGCTCGTAGAGCAAACCGTCTGGCGGAAGAGTGGTCATCTTCATCTCCTCAGAGTCGTACCCAAGCAAACACAAGTCCCTCAGACCGCTTGGTGTGCCCGCCTGATCATGGCAATCCGGATCTCACGCGTGCATCCAAATCCGCACCAAGTCGCAGCGATTGTACGGACAGCCAACCCGATGGGTGTTGGGTCTTTCCCGGACGGTGATATCTTCATTACAGATGTCTATCATGGGCCGTAGGAGTTGTCGTGAACCGCCAGGCTGCCTACACTGGCGACTTTCACTTAAAGCGCGCAGGATGGCATGAAACTCTGCAGATTCAATGGCGGCCGCCTTGGTGTGGCGCACCCCGAACGCAATGTGGTCGTTGACGTCAGCGCGGTTCTTGATCGAATCGCGCCGCAGCGTTATCCCCTGCCTCAGCAAGATCTGCTCGTCGCCTCACTGCCATCTTTGCGTGGGCACATCGAAGACGCAGAGCGGCACGGCCAATCGCTGGCCCTGGACTCGGTCGTCCTGGACAGCCCCATCGCCAATCCAGGCAAGATCATCGGCGCGCCGGTGAATTACGCAGACCATGCGGCGGAGGGGCAGCAGGACAAGGGCATTGCGCACGGGCGGCAGATCCCCCCGATCGGCGAATGGGGAATGTTCCTCAAGGCTGGCTCGTCGCTGGTGGGATTTGGCCAGGAGATTGAGCTGCGCTTTGCCGACAGGCGCAACGACCACGAGCTTGAACTCGGCGTGATCATCGGAAGTACCTGCAGGCGGGTGCGTCGATCAGAGGCAATGAAGCATATCGCCGCTTACTGCATCGCACTGGACATGACCCTGCGCGGCCCTGAATTCCAGTGTTTCCGAAAGTCCATCGACACCTACAGCGTGCTCGGCCCGTGGCTGGTGACTGCCGATGAAATCGCCGACCCCGGCGCATTGGACCTTGAACTCAAGGTCAACGGGGTCGTCAAGCAAAGATCGAACACACGCGACCTCATCTATGACGTGCCCCGCTTGATCGAGTTCGCCTCTTCCTTCTACACCCTCAATCCTGGTGACGTCATCATGACGGGGACCCCCGCCGGGGTAGGGCCTGTGAAGCCAGGCGACAGTTTGGAAGTCTGGATCGACAAGATAGGAAGTGGTACTGTGCGAATTGCGCCAGATTACGTTCCCGCCAACGAACAGGACCATTGATCATGCTTGACGACACCATCCGAGCCGCAATCCATGACGCCGAGGCGCAGCGCGCCAAAGCCTTGGTGACGCAAGACTTCGCGGCGCTGCAGCTCTTGTTCCACGAAGCCCTGGTACACATCCACACCAGCGGGCAAGTGGAGACCAAGGCGCAAATTATCGCAACGGCGCGCGACCGCTTGCGGTTCTTGAGCGTCGATAGGCGCACTTACGATCTGAGGCGGGTCGGTGACGCGGTGATCGCTGTGGGTGAGGTCGATCAACGAATCCAGGTGCGCGCTACAGGGCAGGAAATCCCGATGGCCATGGTGACCACGCAGGTCTGGGTGCCCACGCCCGTCGCTTGGGCACAGATTCACTACCACGCGACGCTGCGCAAGAGTTGAACCTGGCGTTGAACCTAGACGCCGCAACGAGGAACATGGCAATGGACATCCAATCGCAAGGCGCCGCCCGTAACTTGCGGCCGCTCAGCCGGGGCATCCACCACTTGGCCCTCAACACCGACGACATGAAGATGACGATCGACTTCTACTCGACCGTTCTTGGCATGCCTCTGGTGCACGCCCTGCGGGTTCCACCCGGCACCAGCCGGGGCAACCCACCGTTCGAGTGCCTGCGCCACTACTTCTTCGACGCCGGAGGAGACACTCTGCTCGCGTTCTTCGAACTCCCCAAGGGCGCCAAACCCCAAGGCGACAGGGATGCCGTGGCCGCGATGCAGCATTGCTCCTTCACAGTGACTGAGGAAGCTTTTGAGCAAATGCAAAAGCGCCTGCAGGACGCGGGCATCACAATCCTCGGCCCTATCCGTGTCGGCGCTGGGTCAGACTCCATCTACTTCCTTGACCCGAACGGCATCCGCCTTGAGTTCACTTGTCAGACTGGCGACGGCGCCGATGTGCGGGTCGTGGAGCGATGGACGCAGGCGCGGGCCGATACGCTGGCAGAACTGCGCTTGCTTTGCGATGACCAGCAGTGGCTTGATCGGGTGACGCGTCACTTGCCTGCGCACCCCAGCCCCTTGGCCGTCTGAACCAGGCATTTGCCTCAGGAGCGCTCGATGACGCCACAGGTCACTCAGTTGGGCAAGACGTTTGCAGCACGCGTGACCGGCATCGATCTTCGGCAGGTGCCCGACGCCGCCACCCATGCCTGGATCGAGCAGCAACTGGCCCGTTGGGGGGTGCTCTCGTTCGGCCCGCAACGCATTGACGATTCTCAGCAGGAAGCGGTGATCGAGTTGTTTGGCCCGCCATTCGCAACCAACTTCGGCGAGATCGCCACCGGACATCCTCACTTCTATGACATCACCACCGTCGATGAATCCGGCGCGCCGATTGTGGCCGACAGCCCGCGCGGACTGACCTTGCTGGCCAATGCGCAGTGGCACACCGACGGCAGCCAACTGCAACCGCCCACCCGAGTCTCCATCCTTCATGCGCGGGTGTTGCCGCCAACGCCTCCCCCCACCGAGTATGCAAACATGTGCGCCGCCTGGGACGCCTTGCCACCGGCTATGCAGCGTGAGGCCGAGCAGTTGTCGGTGGTGCATTCGATCGCCTGGTCGCGCGAGCAAATCGGCTTTCGCGACATCAGCCCGGAATCTCTGAAGCTGCGCCCTCCGGTCGTTCACCCCCTGGTGCGAACGAATCCGATCACCGGCCGCAAGTCACTGTATCTGGCGTCGCACGCATCCCATCCTGTGGGATGGCCTGTGAAGGAAGGGCGTGCCTACATTCACGCGCTGGTGGCGCATGCGACGCAACCCGAGTTCGTGTATTCGCACGCATGGTGCGCCGATGAACTGGTGATGTGGGACGACCGCTGGACGATGCATCGGGCGACACCCTACGATGGAGTGCAGCCTCGCAAGCTGCGCTGGTGCGGGGCGGTTGAGCTGGAACCGGTCTAGCTGGAAATTGCCCCAAGAACGAGTCGGCGTGTTTGACACATAAGGAGACAGCAATGAGCCTGAACGAGTTGAATGAAAGTCAGTCTGTACCCAGTGGCGACATCGGCCGCAGGGCGCTTCTGTCGGCGGCGCTTGGTTTGGCAGTGCCAGGTGCTCTGTCACAAGAAGCTTATCCCAACCGCTTGGTCAAACTGATCATGCCCACGCCAGCGGGCAGCACAAGCGATGTGTTGATGCGTTTCGTGATGCAGCATCTCGCCGAGGAACTGCGCCAGCCCGTCATCGTGGAGAACGTGGCTGGCGCCAATGGCTTGCTGGGCACGCAGCGGCTTGCCCGCAGCGCGCCAGACGGCTACGTGATCGGGATGACTTCGAACGGATTCCAGGTGGCCGCGCCCAGCCTGTACAAGAAGCTTGATTTCGATCCGGTCAAGAGTTTCGAACACTTGTGCATGGTGTTCTACGCGCCGCTGACGCTGGTCGCGCGGCCGCAATTGCCGATTGATTCTCTGGCTGACTTGTTGAGGTATGTCCGCGCCAATCCGGGCAAACTGAGTGCGGGCTGGTTCACGAACAACACTCAGCGCTGCGTGGCTGAGTTCAAGCGCGCGGCGAAGCTTGAATTCCTCGGTGTGCCCTATAAGACCGCCTCTCAGGTCATCCTGGACCTGAAGGGCGAGCGGCTGGACTTCGCGTTCATCAACCCCGACTTTGCATTGGTTGAGTCCACCTCGGGCACGCTCAAGCTACTCGCCATCGGCTCTGCCTCGCGCTGGCCGATGGTCCCGAATGTTCCCACCCTGCTAGAGCAGTTGCCCAACCTGGACCAAGCGGCCATGATCTCCTGGGTAGGCCTTGCCGCACCTGCAGGCACACCCAAGCCGATAGCGGCACGGCTGGAATCGGCCATGCAACGTGTGATGGTCAAACCTGAAATCAAGGAAAGGTTCAGGCAGACAGGTATCGACCCGGTATTCGAACCTGGCGCTGGAATCCCATCCCGCATTCAAAGTGAAATACAGAGTTTTGCTGCGTTCGCGCGCGACGCCGGGATCGAACCGCAGTGACGCGCCCCGCCGAGCGAACCGTGTCGGCCAGTGGCCACCCCCGCCTCAAGCTGCTGCGTGAGGCAAGCCGTCGGCCACAGCCCTGAAAAGCCTGCGAAGCCACTTTGAGGCTGGGTCCGCATGCTGGCGCTCATGCCAATATTGCCGTATTTCAAACCGTGGGAACGCGACGGGTGGTGCATGAATACGGATGTCGAAAATCCGGCTGAATGTGAATGCCAGATCTTCCGGGACGGTAGCGATCATGTCCGACTGCGATGCAAGCAGCAGCATGGAGGTGAAGTTCGGGGACCGAAAGGCGACGTCGCGCGTTAATTTTTTGCGAGACAGTGTCTGCTCGACTTTGTTGTGCGAAGACCCGGAGGTCCAATAGGCGCAATGCCGCTCTGCGAGGAACCCTTCAAGCGTCAATTCATCGCGGATGCGCGGATGACTCTTGCGCACTGCGCAGACGTACGAGGTTGCGCGGACCACCTGCTGGCGGGCCCAATTTGGCATTTCGAGGAAATACCCGACCGCCATGTCGATGTCCCCCTTGTCCAATGCTGCGATCACTTCGTCGGGCCGCAGGTCGACGACAGTCAGACTCACATGAGGGGCATGCGCATTCATGCGCTTGACGACTTGCGGCACCACGATCTGCAGGCCCGCATCGCTGATGTAGATCTTGAACTCCACCGCGGACGTCGCCGGTGTGAAGGTAACCGGATGGTCGATCGCGCTCAGGATCTTGAGCGCCTGCGCCACCTTGGGTGCCATGTTGTCCGCGAACGGTGTGGAGCGCACACCGCGCGAAGTGCGCACAAAGAGAGGATCACCGACACTGTCGCGCAAGCGCTTGAGGGCTGAGCTGACGCCCGGTTGCGTCAGGCCAAGCTCAACCGCAGCCAGCGAAATGCTCTGGCTGCGGTAGATTGCATCGAAGGCGCAGAGCAGGTTCAGGTCAAATGAATGTGGATGCATGCGGCTCGCACTTCCCCATGTGCACATCCATTCCGATCATCGAGGCAGGATATGAATGGTGGAGATGGGGATTATAAGTTCTGGCATGTCGGCGAGCATGGGGGTGCGAACATGCACCCACCCACTCAGCCGGTCGTCGCCACCGGCAATCCGCTGGTCACATCCAGCTGCGCGGGCCAGGGCCACTTGCGTGGCTCGCGCCCTGCTTGCAAGTCAGCAAGATCGCGGGCCCACATGCGACGCATCTTGACCATGTGGATATCAGACAAGCCAAGCATTTCGTTCTCGCGGTCCGCCACGGTTCCCTGCGACAGCAGCGCCACGCCATCCTGTACCGACAAGAGGTCTGGATGGTCGGTGATGTCCTGGACACTCATCTCACCGCGCAAGATTGCGGCGGCTACCTGCGCCGCGGGCGGGGCGGCCGCGATGCGCATCGCCTGCTGCTGCCGATCGGCGAGCCACTTGTCTTTCTCTTGAGCGCTGCCCTCGAAGTAATCCATTGTGAAACTAATATGCGACGTGTCTTCAACAGGCACGCGCCAGACCAAGCGTCTTGCGCCGAAAAACAAGGACGTGTTCGTGTTGGGCATCAGGAAGTACGTCTGGCGCTCAATCGTGCCGCGCTTGGAGATGCGGGAGAGTCCGAACTGCGTTTCCTCGCAGCTCAGTTCTGGCAGCGCCGAGATCATGCCCTGCGCAGCGAACGGGGAAACGCGGTGCACGAAATTGAAATGCACCTCGTCCAGCGCGTTTTCAATCTGCCTGAAGTAGTTAAACGGTCTCTGGGGTGCTTCAACCCAGTACACGCCATCACCTTGCACCGGATCAAGCGCAGGAAACTCGGGTGCTTCCCCCTCGCCAAGGTACGCAAAGATCAAACCGATCGTCTCCCGGGTTGGGTAGGTTCGCAGGCCCACGCCTTCAGGACAGCTATGCTCAGCGGGGCGCTCGATGCACCGGCCTGTCTTGTCGTACTTCCAGCCGTGGTAGAAACAACGCAGATGCTCGCCTTCGACAGTGCCTGCGGACAACAGCGCGCCGCGGTGCAGGCAGCGAGCCGCCATCACTTGGGCGCTGCCGCTCTCGCTACGGTACAGCGTGTAGTCCTGCCCCATGATTCTCAAGGGCAGCGCGCGTCCACGGGGCAACTGCGCCGCGAGGCACACGGGCTGCCAAAACCTGCGCATGTATCTCCCTGCCAGCGTGCCGGGCCCGGTGTGTTCGAAGTCGGGCCACTTTTGCTGCGTGTGGGTCATGATCGAAGCTCCTTGATATTGCCCGACCGCCTTGGTCAGTCGACGCGAATGGACGCTAGGCGTCTCTTTCCCCATAGTTGATGACTGAAGTTTGGCCGCCGTCGATGACCAGCATCTGACCTGTGATGAAGCTGGCCTCGTCCGAGCTCAGGAACGCAATGGCTGCGGCGACGTCCTCGGGCTCCCCGATGCGGCCCATCGGAATGGTGCGCTCACGCGCTTGAAGTGACTCTTTGCCGAGCCTGAGCGACAGGGGCGTCTTGATGTGGCCCGGGCATACGGAGTTGGAGGTGATGCCAAAGCGCGAGTAACCATAAACCAGTTGGCGCGTCAGTCCAGCGATTGCGGCCTTGGAGCTGGAGTAGGCTGGCGTGGTGCGATTGGAGGTCATCAAGGCCGCGGTGGAGGTCACATTCACGATTCGGCCGAACTGCCTGCTGATCATGATCGGGAGCGAATGCTGAATACACAAAAATGTTCCCTGGAGATTGACCGCCATCACACGCTTGAATGCCTGAAGGTCCATGTCGGTGGCCGATTGCCTGGATGGGGAACTGACGCCAGCGACATTGACCAGGATGTCCAGCCCCCCGTAGGCCCGTGTGGCGGTCTCGACTGCGGCAATCACCTGTTGTTCGTCGCTGACGTCACAGGTTGACACTGAGATGCCATCAAAGCCTTGCGCCTTCAGTTCGGCACGCAGCTCATTTGCGAGTGCGGTCTGGAGATCCGCAATGACGACATTCGCACCCTCATAGGCGAGTCGTTCAACCGTGGCGCGACCGATACCCGACGCGCCGCCAGTCACAAGCGCGGTCTTCCCTGTAGCGCGTCTGGCAATCTTGGTTCGATCGAGCTTGGTCATGTTTTGAAGGTTCAGCCTTGCGGCGCCGCGCCACATCACGCGCAGCGCAAAGCCCAAAGTTTAGGACCTGGGGGCCAATGGTGCCATTGAGAAGGCCTTATGTACATCATCTACGGCAGAAATATCATACAAACTCCCACACCCAGACGCGTCGGTTCAGGCGCAGGTGAGGCGCTCGGTGTTTGACCTCGACAAAAACAAGCGTCGGCATCAGCGGAGCCGTCAATAGGGGGTCGGCTGCAACTTCCCCTTCGTTTGCTTACCCCAAGCCCCTGGTGGTATGGGGCCACGTCCTCCATATTGGCGGCATAACAGGATCAGCGTCTTCAATGCGGTTTGAACGAATGGCAAGTCTGCGTGGCGGTTCCCGAGGGCTGACTGTGGTTCACGTGTGTGAGAATCCAGAAGCGCCGCAGTAGGTGCTGCGGATGATGCTGAGGGCGAGACCTTGCCCAGACATGAAAGTATAGAAATGGATCAATTGAACGCATCGGCAGCGGCTCACGAACTGTTGCGCCAGCATGCGCAAGGGGAACGTTTTGACGCACTCCAGCGCGAGTGGGCGCTGGACAGTGCGGCAGCGGCGTATGCGGTTCAGGACGAATACGTGCGTGAGTTGATAAGACGCCGCGCAACAGCCTTGGCCGGATGGAAGATCGCACTCACGACGCCGGCGATGCGCGAGATGGTCAACTTCCACGACTCCATCTCGGGTCGCCTCCTGCGCGACCAGATTCGGAGCAGCGGGGCCGTCGTGCATGCGGCCGACTACGGCCGCCTCATCCTTGAGTTCGAGATCGCCTTTGAGATGGCGCGCGACCTGCCTCGCACAGGCACGCCCTGGACCGGTGTGAGTATTCTTGAGCACGTTGCATGCGGCTACGCCGCTTTGGAAGTCGCTGACGATCGCCACGCGGACTATGCCACGCTCAGGCAGTCCATCCTCACCCTCGCGGCGGACAACGCTTGGAACCAGGGTCTGGTGCTGGGCACCCGCTTCGCCTGCACTGATTTCGAGAGTCTTGCGGCCCTGGAGGGCGTGGCCTGCATCGACGGGCAAGAGGTCGGTCGGGGCTTCGGGCGCGACGTGCTGGGTAATCCATGCGACGCGCTTGCCTGGCTCGCCAATCACGTCGCCGAGCGAGGCGATGTGTTGACGGCGGGCAGCCTGGTGACCACAGGTAGCTTGGTGAAGTCGCAGTTTCCAGTTGCGGGGCAAAGAGTCGAGTTCGTGCTGACCGGCATTGGCTCAGTCTGTCTGCAGGTGGACTGAGCTGCTGGTCGGCGACCCGCAGTCAAGGGGCAAAGGCAGACCAGTCAGACGATGTAAGTCGTCAAGGTTCCGATCCCATCTACGCCCGCCTCCACCACGTCGCCAGGCTTGAGGTAGAAGGGTGTCGGGTCGGGCTTGCGGTGCAGGGCCACGCCCTCGGGCGTGCCGGTGCTGATGATGTCACCCGCCACCAGACCGACCTTGGCCCAAAAGCCCACCATGTCCTCGAAGTCGAAGATCAGGTCACGGCAATCGGAATGCTGGCGCATCTCGCCATTGACCTTGCACCAAAGCACAAGACCCTTGGGGTCGGGCACTTCGTCGGCGGTGAGTATGTAAGGCCCGAGCGGTCCGAAGCCGGGGAAGTTCTTGCCCATCATCACCAGGTTGTTGTGCATTTCCTTGAGCTGCCATTCGCGTGCCGAAAGATCGTTGAACACGGTGTAGCCGAAGATGGCCTGCTTGGCCTGGTCGCTGCTGTCGGCGTCGATGTCGCGGCCGATGATGACGGCGATCTCCACCTCATGGTCGAAGTTCATCACCTCCTTGGGGCGTTTGACCTTGGCCTTGTGGGGCACCAGGCAGCGGCCCAGCTTGATGAAGCCGGTGGGAAAGTCACTGTGCATTGCGCTGCTGGAAGCAGGATTGCCCTTTTGCGATTCGAGCTTGTGGCGCCCGAAGTTGCGCCCGGCTGCAATCATCGATTTGGGCGGAACAGGCGTCAGCCACTCGATGTGCTCCGGGTCGTCGAACCAGGCCGCATCAGCCCGCGCCTGCGACCAGGCCAGCAGGCCGCGCAGCGCGTCCATCGCGCCGTCCCCGCCCCGGATCAGATCCATCACGGTGGTCGGCACGGGTGTGCTGGCGCCGCGCGCCGCGCTCACCTTGCCTGCGTCCTGCAGCATCTCGCGCCCGCCGTGTTGCGTCACGATGCCCAGGCGCTCGTGTCCGGCGGCCGATGCCGCGGTCGGTGCGTGGCTTGCTGATGCATACCTTGCAATTCTCATGTTGTCTCCTTGGTCTCGGTTTCTGCAAGTGCGCCTGAAACACCGCGCTAGATCAGTCGGAAGTGACTGTGTGTCGGGTCGATCACTCGGATCGGGTTGCCATCCAGCCAAGCCAGCACGTTGTCCAGCATCTCCCCATAGAACTGCGCGTAGGTATCGTGCGTCACATAGCCGATGTGCGGTGTCAGCAGGACGTTGTCCAGGCTACGGTAGGGATGATCGGGCGGCAGTGGCTCTTGCAAGAACACATCGATCGCCGCGCCGGCGATGCGCCGCTCTCGCAACACCTCGACCAGTGCCGCCTCATCGACCAGCTGTGCACGCGCCGTGTTGATGAAGCAGGCGCTGGGCTTCATTCGCGCCAGATCCTGGGCGCCGATGATGCCCATGGTGCGGTTGCTCAGCTTCAAGGTCAGCGTCAAAAAATCCGCCTGCGAGAAGATCTGTTCGCGGCTCGCCAGTTGCGCGCCACACGCGGCGGCACGTTCGGCGGTGAGGTTCTGGCTCCAGGCAAGCACCTTCATGCCAAATGCCTTGCCGACAGCCGCCACGCGCGAACCGACGCGACCCAGCCCCACCACCCCCAGCACAGCGCCGTACAGATCTCGCCCCACACTGGCCTGCCACCGGCCGGCCTTCAGGCCACTCGCCTCGCCGGTCAGGTTGCGAGCCAGCGCCAGCAACAGCGCCCAGGTGAGTTCAGGGGTGCCGGTCTCAATGGCGCCCGTGCCGCATACCGGCACACCGCGCTCGTGTGCGAATGCGATGTCGACCGAGGCGTTCACCATGGCCGAGGTCGTCAGCAGTTTCAGCTTGGGCAAGCCAGAGAGGACTTCGCGATCAAGCCGGGTGCGCTCGCGCATCAGGCAGATGATGTCGAATGGAAGCAGCCTCTTGACGAGCGCCTCTCGGTCCGCCGAAACATTTTCGTGAAAGAACGTGGGCTTGACGTGCGGCGGCAGGCGCGACCAGTCGGCGCAGCGCTCGGCCGCGCCCTGGTAGTCGTCCAGCACCGCCAGTTGCAGCTCGGTGCCTGGAATGGCAGCTCCGCTCAAAGGGCCTGCCGCTCGATCTTCGCGTTCTTCATCATGTTGAGAATCGAGGCCAGCTCGTTGGCCATGAGCAGCCTCAAGGTGTTGCCATCCTTGCCCTCGGGGTTGATTCCTGTCTTGGCGATCCGCTCTTTGACTTCCTTGCTTGCCTGCACCGTGCGCAGCGCGGCCACGAGGCGATCCACCACCGCCTGCGGCGTGCCAGCCGTGGTCCAGATGCCGGCCCAGGCCGGGATGGTGAAATCAGGAAACCCTTGCTCGGCTGCCGAAGGCACACCCGGCACGGAGTCGACCCGCTCTTTGCCAACCACGGCGATCACGCGCACTCTGTCGGATTTGATTGAGTTGTCGATGGGGCCGACCCCGACGTCGACGCGGTCGCCCATCACGTCCAGAACCATCGGCGCGAAGCCCTTGTAGGGCACGTGGTTGAACTTGATGCCCGCCTGCGCCTCCAGCGTCAGCGCGCCCAGCTCATACACCGCAGCGGGGCCGGTGGTGCCAAAGCTGAGCTCGCCCGGCTTTGATTTGGCCAGCGCCACCAACTCCTGCAGGTTCTTCACCGGCAACGAGGCCCGCACGAACAGCACGAAAGGCGCGGCGCCGACGAAGGACAGCGGGACAAAGTCCTGGATCGGGTCGTAGGGCACGCCTTTGAGCATGGCTGGCGCCACCACATGGGTGGAACCGGTGCCCAGCAGCAGGGTGTAGCCATCTTTCGGTGCCTTGGCCACGAAGTCGGCGCCGATGGTGCCGGATGCGCCGATGCGGTTTTCCACCACCACCGGCTGCTTGAGCTCGCGCGCCAATGCTTCAGCGATCACGCGCGCTGTCACGTCATTGGAAGCACCTGCGGCAGTGGGCACGATCATGCGCAGCGGCTTGTTGGGAAAGGCTTCCTGGGCAGTTGCCGAAACAGCAATGCAACCGGTTATGGCCGCGAGCGCACAGGTATGCAAGAGCTTGTTAAACGCCATGTTTGTCTCCGAGAGTGAGTGAAGTGGAAGTCAGGCCGCTTGCGCCATCAAGCTTGCGGGTGCGCCGTGCCCTGCAGTAGTAGACCGATCAGGCCGCACTGTGTCAATCAGTGCATCGACCGATGCGGCATTATCCAGCCCACGCACGATCTGCCTGAGCTGTGCATAAGGTCGTGCGCCATCAGATAGTGTCCCCGTGTGTTAGCTACTCCCGCCGCGTCGCGCAGTCTTCAGCCGACCCGCGCCACCGGCGGGCGAAAGCAGCTAGCGCGGCTGATCTGGTCGATGCGGGCGCAGCCGATAAACCCCATCACCCGGTCCACTTCGTCGCGCAGCATGCTGATGGCATGCGCCGCGCCGGCCTCGCCGCCCACCGCCGTGCCCCACATGGCGGCGCGACCCACAAGCACCGCGTCGGCACCCAGGGCCAGCGCCTTGACAATGTCGCTGCCGCGGCGGATGCCGCTGTCAAAAAGAACCGTGGTGCGGTCGCCAACGGCGTCGACGATCGCTGGCAGGGCATCCAGCGTGGCCGGTGCGTTGTCCAGCACGCGGCCACCGTGGTTGGACACGACGATGCCGTCGGCCCCGCAACGCACGGCCTCGCACGCATCGTCCGGATGCACGATGCCCTTGACGATCAGCGTGCCTTCCCACAAGTCGCGCAACTGCTTGAGGTCATCCCAGGTCAGGCTGTCGTTCTTTGGCATCAGGCCGGTCTTGCGCTGGTCGGCGGCCATGGATCGGCGCAGCGCGTCGGGAAGGTTGTCAAAGCGCGGCATGCCGCTGGTCGCCAGGTAGCGTCCGATCACGCCCGCACCCCAGCGCGGATGGGTCATCACGTCCCACACATTGCGCCGCGTCAACTTCAAAGGAATGTTGAAGCCGTTGCGGTAGTTGTGCTCACGGTTGGGCGATACCGTGGTGTCGATGGTGACCACCAGCGTTCGGTAGCCGGCTGCCTTGGCGCGCTGCACCAGTTGCATTGACATCGCGCGGTCGGGAAACAGGTAGAGCTGGAACCATAGCTCGCCGCCGGCTTGCTCTGCCACTTTCTCGATCGAGGTGATGGACCCCGTCGACATCGCATAAGGTATGCCGGCTTGCGCTGCGGCGCGGGCGGTGGCGACTTCGCCCTGGTACCACAGCAGTCCGGCCGCGCCGGTCGGCGCCAGGCAGAAGGGCAAGGGCTGGGTGCGGCCGAACAGCGTGATGGCCTGGCTGCGCTTGGACACATCGCGCAGCGGACGCGGATACAGGCTGATGCGACCGAAAGCATCGTGGTTGTTGCGAATCGCCGCGCCATCTTCGGCGCCGCGATCGACGAACTCGAACAGCCCCTTGGGCAGGCGTTTCTTCGCCAGATCCCGCAGGTCATCGAAGTTGTAGCCGAAGCGCGAATCGAAGCTCACAATGGTTTGCGGGAGGTGGGCGAGGGCGGCTGTCGAATCGTGCTCAGACTGCTTCGAGTTCGCGCGCCGAGCACCAGCGCAACTCACGCCGGTACTTTTGGTCGTCGAAGGGTACCGCGCGGTGAAGCGTGCAGCTGTCATCCCAGATCAGCACATCGCGCGGCTGCCACTTGTGGACGTAGCGGAAGCGCTCTTGGGTGGCAAATTCCACAAGCTCCTCCAGCAGCTTGGCGCCTTTCTCCTGCGGCCAGCCGATGACGTGGGAGGCGTGTGCGCCCATATACAGGGTCTTGCGGGCGGAGCCAGCATGTGTGCGCACCAGCGGGTGCGTGGTCGGGGGCAGCAGTTTGCGCGTTTCCTCTGAGAAGTTGGTGTAGCCCACCTTGGCGCGCGACGCATAGACACTGTGCTCGATCTGCAGTGGCTCCAACTCGCGCTGGCGCTCCGGTGACAAGGCATCCCAGGCCATGCGCATGTCGGCAAACTGCGTGTCCGGCGGATCAACTTCCGGCAACACCCGGGCCGACAGTACGGTGACCCGCGCCGGCGGCTGACGCATGGACATGTCCGAGTGCCAGAACAGGTTGGCGGCCAGGTACAGGCGCCGCTCGTGGTCTTCCTTCATGATGTCGCCGTTCTCGTCGACGTTGGATACGTCGTAGAAGTGCGGGTTGGTCATGCGAGCGTTGTTGAGCTGCTTGGCCGCCACGTTGGGCGGGCCGAACCACTTGATGAACATCTCCTGATGCTCGTCGTCGATCGGCATGTTGCGAAACCAGATGACGCCGTGGCGGGCCAATGCGGCCTCGATCTGGTCGTATTCTTGTTTGGAGATCGGTTTGCAGATGTCGACGCCCGATACCTCGGCGCCCAAACCGCTGGGTTGTGCCTTGACTTTGAGTACTTGCATGGTGTCTCCTGGGAAAACCGAACTGGCCGAGTTTTATACTCAGTCTTCGACATTAGCCATTCTTCCAGCAGTCACCCACTGGTGCCCGGAATTGTTTTTATGGGTCGCCATCGAAGAACCTGATGTCTTCGCCGCGCAGGCGAGAATTCGGCCTAACCATCAAGCTAGGATGAAAAACCTAAACGTTCTGAACATCGAGACTGCGTGCTGGATCGCTCGCCTGGGTAGCTTCACGGCCGCCGCCGAAAAGCTGCACACCTCGCAGCCTGCGGTGTCCGCCCGCATGCGCGAGCTGGAGACGGCGCTGGGCATCAAGTTGTTCATCCGCCAGGGCCGGGGCGTGGAACTGACGGTGCAGGGACGTGACTTCATCCGCACGGCCGAGCCGCTGATGCTCCAACTGGAGCATCTGTCCCAGTCGGCCCGAAGCGCTGAATCGGTGTCTGGCGTGGTGCGCATCGGGACTGGCAACATCTGCATGACCTGGCTGCCGGCCATGATGATCTCCTTGAAGGCAGAGATGCCGCGCGTGACATACGAGGTGGAGATTGACCGTGCCGGCAAACTGCTGGGGCGGCTGGAGGCGCGCAAACTGGACCTCGTCATGGTCTCCGGCCCGGTCGACAGCCATAAGTTCGACGCGCTGTCGCTGGGCTACGACCGCATGCTGTGGCTGTGCGCGCCCGGCCTGCTCGATCGCTTGAACACGCAGGAGATGGCGACCCTTCTCAACACCACGCAACTGTGGTGCGTGCAGCGGGAATCCTTTTTCTGGAGCGACGCGCTCCAGGCATTGTCAGCCCGCGGCGCATCTCTGGAAAACGTCAATGCCATCAGCAACATGTCGGCCGCCATGCAGATGGCACTGGACGGCGCTGGCATAGGTCTGATCTCCGAAGCCATGGCGGGCGATGCTGTGGCGGCTGGCAGACTGGTCAGCGTACCCGGCCTGGAGCCGAGCGAGCCCGTGGCCTTGTCGGTAGTATGCGCAAAAGACGATTCTCAGGCGCTTGTTGGCCGGATCATGGCGGCGGCTGTGCGCGCCAGCAGTTTCGTCAAGGCGCCGCACTGGTGAAGGTCGGCCGGGATCGATTCGCTTGTGCTGCACGGCGGCCCGCTCTCGGCATGGACAAGGGGCCGCGCAACGATGCGGAAAACTTCAAACTCGCCGATCGGATGGATACTTCAGCCCAAAGTGCGACAGGTTCCGACAGCAGGTTCCCGGCACAGCAGGTTCCCGGCAGTTGTCCCAGCCCTTGGGTTCACCTACACTGTGCGCTGCGGATGAGGCCCCGGGCAGTTTCTCGCTCACTCACTCGTTCGATCTGATGGAGAACAGTGATGCAAAACGACAAGCGGATTGGCCCACTTAGTTTCATTGAGCGCGGGCTAAGGGCTTTGCGCACTTTCACGCCCATTGCGCTGATTGCGATGGCCGCAATGCAGGTCGCGCCGCAGGCACATGCGCAGGCCTATCCAAGGCTAAAGCCTGTGACCCTGATTGTTCCGTTCGCCGCCGGCAGCGCGACCGATGCGCTTGGCAGGGTACTGGCCGAAGGGCTGTCTACGGTGTTGGGGCAAAGAGTCATCGTCGAAAATCGCGTCGGTGCGGGCGGAGCAATTGCCTTCGCCGCACTCGCCAAGGCCGCACCCGACGGCTACACCATTGGCCTGGGCAGCACTTCCATCAACGTGCTTGCAGTGGCGCTTGAACTGAAGCTGCCCTACGACGTCGCTGCCGATTTCATTCCTGTTGCACTGCCAGCCGATCTACCCTTCGTGCTGGCGTCCACTGCGCGCCGGGCGCCGCGCAACATGAAGGAATTCGTTGCCTACGCAAAATCGAATCCCACCCAGTTTGTGACTGCCGGCCCGGGAACAGGAGCGCATCTGTTGGGCGCCGCGGTGCTGCATGCGGCGGGCGGCAAAGGCGATGCGGTCCACTACAAGGCGGCAGCGGCGGGCATTCCTGATTTGCTCGAAGGGCGGGTTGATTTCACCGTCGATGCGCCCACGATCATCACCTCGCACATCAAAGAGGGCAATCTGGTGGGCCTGGGCGTGTTCGCGAGTCGCCGGCTCTCGGCCCTTCCCGACGTGCCGACGGTGGGAGAAGCATGGCCAGAGGCGCCCGAGTTCATGAAGCGCGCTTCGGTTTACATCATCACCGTGCCCGCGAAGACTCCGAGAGACATCGTCACCAAATTGAATGCCGACATGGCCCGGGCCGTCGCCGATCCGGCGGTCAAGGAGCGAATCGAGAAACTCGGCATGTTCACCCGCCAGCCAATGGATGTGGAGCAAGTGGCCGAAGTGCTGCGCCAATCAACCGACGCGTGGACGCAAGTGGTGCGCACCACTGGCATCCGCGACGCGATGAAGGCGACTTCAAACTAACAGGTCCGACATGGAATCGCCGGCAACGGCGTTTCTTCCGAAAAAAAATCACCGCGCCGAGGAGAACGGTAATGATGGATAGCATTTTTCTGAGCACGCGCAGGTTGAACTTGTCGCGAAACTCGTTGCGCAACTTCGCATGCAGCGCACTGATCGTATTGAGTGCGCTGCATTTCTCGTCGCCGGCACGCGCGCAAGCTTATCCGAGTCAAAAGCCGGTGACACTGATCGTGCCCTTCGCCGCCGGCAGCGCCACCGACGCGCTCGCCCGCGTGTTGGCCGATGGACTTTCGCAAACGCTCGGGCAAAAAGTCGTCGTGGAAAATCGCGGTGGCGCGGGGGGGATCATCGCCTTCGGTGCGCTAGCCAAGTCGGCGCCCGACGGCTACACCATTGCGCTAGGAAGCACCGCAGGCCTCAACGTGTTTGCGGTGGCGCTCGGACTTAAGTTGCCCTTCGATGTCGCAAATGATTTCATACCGGTGTCCTTGCCCGCCGACCTGCCCTTCATCATGACGTCCACGGTGCGCCTTGCGCCGCGTAATCTGAGAGAGTTTGTCGCGTACGCAAAGATCAACCACACCCAATTCGTCACAGCGGGGCCTGGCACAGGCGGGCATCTTTTGGGCACTGCGGTGCTGCAAGCCGCAGGCGGCAAAGGCGATGCGGTGCATTACAAAGCGGCTGCGGCAGGCATTCCCGATTTGCTGGAGGGGCGAGTCGATTTCAGCATCGATGCGCCGACCGTTGTTACCTCGCATGTCAAGGACGGCCGGCTCATCGGCTTAGGCGTGTTCGCCAGCCGCCGCCTGCCCAACCTGCCTGATGTGCCGACCATTGGGGAAGCATGGCCGCAGGCGCCAGAGTTCATGAAGCGTGCCGCGTCCTATGTGATCAACGTGCCCGCGAAAACACCAAAGGATGTCGTCACCCGATTGAACGTGGAGATCGCGCGGGCCGTGGCTGATCCAGTGGTCAGGGAAAAGATAGAAAGGCTCGGCATGTTCACCCGTGCCCCGATGGATGTCGATCAAGTGGCTGAAGTTCTTCGCCAGTCGGTGGATGCGTGGACCAAGGTTGTGCAAACTACCGGCATCGGCGAGGCGATGAAAGCCACCTCCAATTAAAAGGTTTGCCTAATTCCAGTCGCCTACATACAAATGGCACTTACTTAAGCAAACGATGTTTGTCATCCCGGCCTTCTGCCGGGATCCATGTCACCTTGGCCCACCTATCTGTCATAGTGAAGTGGATCCCGGATCGAGTCCGGGATGACAGGTTTCTTGGGAATTGACGGCTTATTGATGTTTTCCTAATTCACTTGTCAGGCCCAGACCGTCAGATCAAATCACATCAAGTCACACCAAAGGAGATGCTATGTCGAGTTGGAGAGCAAAGCTGGGATTCTTGATCCCGGCGGGGACGCCTACGGTTGAGATTGAGATGCCAGAGGTCTCGCCTCGCGGTGTTTCGGTTCACTTTTCCCGTATGACCGCCAGGGGCGCAGACGGCACCTTGAACGGCTTGGACGATCGCATCGCCAGCCAGATCAAGCACATAGATGAAACGGCCGGTCTGATGGCCTGCGTCAAGCCCAATGTCATGGTGCTGGCCCACACCGCGACCTGCTACCAGCTAGGGCCTGACGGCGAAACATCGGTCTGCGCGCGCATCAAAGAACAAACCGGCATCCCCTTCATCACCGTGTTGCAAAGCGCGGTGCTGGCGCTGCAAACCAAGGGCGTGCGCAAGGTGGCCTTGGGAACGCCGTACGACGAGCGGTGGACCATGAAAGCCAAGGCCGGCCTCGAGAGTTACGGCTTTGAAATTGTGAAGTTCGAGTGGCTGAAAAATGTCAGAAGCGTTTTCGATGAGCCGCCGGGGCGCGCCTACGGGCTGGGCCGGTCTGTCGATTGCCCGGAGGCTGACGCCGTTTTTCTCAGCGGTGTGGGCATGCCCACGGTGTCGGTGCTGGATGCGCTTGAACGCGATCTGGGCAAGCCGGTTATCTCCAGCGCCAGCGCAATGATGTGGAATGCCTTGCGTGTGGCCGGCGTGGAGCCTGTGGTTCCGGGTTACGGCAGTCTGCTGGCAGGCAACCAAAGCGGGGGCAGTGGCAGGCCTGCGAATTGATCAGGTATAAACCAGCGTTTGCTTGTAGGTGAGCAGCGGTTCGCGCTTTTCGTTGCGAAACCGCCGCTCGACCACCACGAAGATCATGGGTCCGCTCTTGCCCTGCTTCTGGAAGATGTCCACATAGCGGTTCACCACCGTTACTTGCTCGCCCGGTACCGCGTACTTGAAGAACTCGACTTCCACGCCGGCGTTGAGCAATCGCTTCTGGGGAATCGGTATTTCCGGCAGCGCAAAGAGACCGATCGCTCCCTTGGTGCCATCGTAATCTGGATCTTCCCACGCCTTGTCCAGCGGATCGGGCGCGCCTGACACGCGCTGGAACATGTGCGTGGGGAAAAGAGGCGGCGCAACCACGCCAGCGTAGCGCGTGCCATGTGCATAGGCGTCATCCCAGAAAAGTGGATCGTCATCCATGGTGGCTTGGGACATGCGGCGGATGCTGCCGCGCTCCACCCGGTCGCAGGCAATTTGCTCTGGCGACTGGACGCCGATCAGGGCGCGCACTGCGTCCGTGATGTATTGTGTTTCAGACATCGACACTTCTCCTTGCGAGTTCCTTCACTTCCACGCGACGAATCTTGTTGTTACCCGTCATCGGAAAGCTTTCAACGATGCGCACATGGCGCGGCACCTTGTAGCTGGCGATTTGCGGTCGGCAAAATGACACGATCTCGTCCTGCTGCACGTGGCATCCGGGCTTTAGCTGCACGAAGGCCATGCAAACTTCACCCAGACGCTGATCGGGCACGCCCACCACGCAGGCCTCGGCCACCTTCGCGTGGCGGCGCAGCAAATTTTCCACTTCGAGCGGCGAGAAGTTTTCACCGCCCACTCGTATGATGTCCTTGAGGCGGCCGTGAAATCGCAGGTACCCTTGCGCATCCATGCTGCCAAGGTCGCCGCTATGAAACCAGCCGTTCGCATCAAAGGCGTCGCGCGTTTCCTCTGGCTTGTTGAAGTAGCCGCTCATGACATTCCAGCCGCGGATGCAGATATCGCCCTCCTCGCCCGGGCCGAGTAACGCACCTGAACCATGGCGGTCCTGGATGCACACCTCGATGCCGGGCAGGGGCTTGCCGACCGTGCCCGTGCGCAAGTCTTGCGGATCGTCCGGCACACAAATCGTGGAGCAGCCGGTGGTTTCGCTCAGGCCATAAAGGCTGCACACCTGGATACCAAGCGATGTGATGTTGGCCATGTCCACCGCCGTGCCAGTGGCCCATGCGCGCTGCAGGACGCTCAGGTCATAGCGGCCGACGAATTCCTCGCGTCTGGCGAAGTAGTCTTTGAAGAAATTGAAGCCGTGGTAAGCGGTGCAGCGATTGCGGCAGATCGTCTCCAGTACCGTTTCAAGCTCATACTTCTCCACCGAGTACACCGTGCATCCGTGCCCAAGCGGCGCGGTCAAGGCATGCATGGTGCCCGATACATGAAAATAAGGTGCCGGGCTGAAGAAGCGATCCTGCGGCGTCAACTTCTGCAGCAAGCCCACCTCATACCCAGTGCGCGCAAAGTTTTGTTGCGACAGCACCGCGCCCTTGGGAAAACCGGTGGTGCCGGAGGTGTACTGAATCAGAAAGGGCTGCGTCGGCCGCAGTGCCTGCCGCGCCCGCTCCAGTACCGCATCGGAGCTGCCCCGCCCTTGTTCTTGCAATTGCGCAAAATCGATCAAGCCCGGTAGGGCTTGCCCTTGCGTGCTCACGCAGATGCAGGTTCTCAGGGCCGGCAGGCTCGGGCAGTGCCCGCTTGCGCGCAGGCCCGGGGCCACCTCGTCCAGCAGTTGCACAAAGTCGATGCCGGCAAAGCTGTCGTTCAAGATGAGGAACGACGCCTCGCATTGCGCGAGGATGTAGCGGGCTTCGTCGGCCTTGAAACGGGTGCTGAGCGGCACCAGCACCGCACCCATTTTGGCGGCGGCATAAAACGTGAGCAGCCATTCGATGCTATTGCCCATCCAGATTGCCACCCGATCCCCACTGCGCACGCCCGCGGCCAGCAAACCTTTGGCGAGGATGTCCGTCGATACTGACAGCTCGCCATAGGTGATGCGTCGCGCGCCGATGCACAGCGCATCCTTGTCCAAGAAGCGCGCGGCAACCGCGTCGAGCTGCTCGCCGACCAAGCCGTGGGCCATCACTGCGATTGCGGGGTGAACGGATAGGGCACCGGCTTGCCGCCGCGAACCGGCAGCACAGCGATCGCCTCACCCACGGTGGACTGCACACCACGCTGGTTCTCCAGCAAGATGGCGCACTCGACATGGCCGTGGTCGCCGAGCATGTATTTCTTGGTGACCTTGCCTCGCGCGGTGATGGTGTCGCCGGGCAGGTCTTTGTCGCGGAACTGGAACTTGATCTTCCAGAGCCAACCCTCCAGGCCCACCCAGTCCTTGATCATCTGCACCAGCACATGCTGCTTCCAGGAGCCATTGACCATCACGTCGGGGAGTCGTTCGTGGCCGATGGCGAATGGTTGGTCGTAGTGGATGCGGTGCCAATTCTCGATGGCCGCGCTCCAGCGCATGATGTGCATGGTGCTCATCGGCCCCTTGGAAATCGGCGTGATCTCGGTGCCGATTTCCACCTCGTCGAAATAGGTCTGTGGTTTCATCTTTTTCCGTTCAGCATCGGCAGGAGAATGCGAAATCCTCGCCAAGGTAGCTGCCTTCCTGGGCGTTGCGTTGGGTGTTGCGTTGGGTGGGTGTAGGCATGCCAGCGACCGCCAGGCCATGCACGATGGTCACGGCCTTGGATGGATAGTCTTGGGCCAACGCGACTGGCGCCGACAGCAGAACGGCGCAAGCCGCCAAAGCGCCAAACAGGGGCGAGAACGATCTCATGGCTTGTCTCCTTCGTGAATGTTCGAACCTTCGGCGCGTCAGGCGGCGGCCTGCAGCTTGCGCCGGTAGCCGGGAAGATCGCCGCCGCGCATCACTTTGCCGGGCAGGGGATGGCCCACGATGCGCTCAGCTTCGCGCGCGGCCTCGACCAGCTTGTCAAGGTCAACGCCGGTCTCAACGCCGATCTCCTGGCACAGGTGCACCAGGTCTTCGGTGACGATGTTGCCCGGTGCGTCCTTGAAGCCAGCGTAGGGGCAGCCGCCCAGGCCGGCCACCGCCGAGTCGAAATCGTCAACACCCATCTCCATCGCAGCGAAGGCGTTGGCAAGACCCAGGCCGCGGGTGTCGTGCAGGTGCAGGTTGATCTTGTACTCGGGCCACTTGTCCTGAACCATGCCCACCAAACGACGGATCGAGAGCGGATTGGCCCAGCCCATGGTGTCGGCCAGCTGGATCAGCTCGATCGGCAGGTCATGCTGGCGCGCCACGGTGACCAATCGGTCGATCAGGGAGACCACCAACTCGGGCGCGATGTCGCCCTGGTAGTTGCAACCGAAGGCCGACATCACACCGATCTCGCTGATCTTGACGTTCCATTCGCGCGCGGCGTCTATGCGCTCCTGGGCCTCGGCCAGCGTTTCCTCCAGCGTGCGGTTGGTGTTCTTCTTGGAAAAAGTCTCGCTGGCCGTGATGCTCAGCTTGCCCAGGACGGTGAGCTTGTTGGTCTTGAGGGCACGCACCATGCCCTGGCTGTTGAGGTAAATGCCGGTGTAGACGGTGCCAGGATGCGTCTTGATGCCGGCCACCACCTCGGTCGCATCGGCCATCTGCGGCACCCACTTGGGGCTCACGAAGGAGGTGACTTCGATCTCGGGGAAGTTGCACTCCGACAGCATGTCAACCAGACGGATCTTGTCGGCCGTGGCCACTGGGTTCTTCTCGATCTGCATGCCCTCGCGCGGGCCGACCTCGTGGATGGCGATCCTCTTGGGTAGTGCCATGAGAGCTCCTGTTTGTGACAAGCTGCGAATCTTACTATTTGCATTGCGAATCGACTACTCGCACTGATAAGAAGTGGCACCCAAGCTGCTGGCCCTGGCACGCATGCTGGAAGCCGGGATGGTGTTGGACTGAGGCTGCGAATTCGCGTTGAAGCAGCAGCAATCAAAGGAGTCCGCCTGTCTACAGCCACAGCTCAGCGCCCCTTGAACACCGGCGGTCGCCGCTCGATGAATGACAGTCTGCCCTCAACCGCATCTTCGGTTTGCGACAGCCGCTGCTGCACTTCGATGAATTCGGCTGCCGCACTCAAGGGCCCCTCTTCAATTGACTTGCGCACATTGAGCCGGGTGGCGATGACCGCCAACGGTGCTTGCTGCGTGATGCGCTGGGCCATGGCGAATGCTTCTGCGAACTCTTGCCCCGCCGGCACGACCTTCTGCACGAAGTTCAACCGCTGCGCGTGTGCGCTGTCAAACTCCACGCCGGTCAACAGCAGGTGCAAGGCATGGCCAGAGCCCGCACGCTGCGCCATGCGGATGGTGGCGCCACTGGTGGCCATGATGCCGCGGCCCACCTCCATCTGCGCGAAGCGGCAGTTGTCAGCCGCAACAACCATATCGGCCGCCAGCATCAATTCAATGCCAATCGTGAAGCAGATTCCCTTGACCGCCACCACCACTGGCTTTGTGCGGCGCCTGTAGCCGGGCAGGCCCAGGTCGAGCGGATCGACAAGGTTCATGTCGCGCGGCACGAGTCTTTCGCCGCGCTGCTGGTAGGGTGCCAGCGAGGGCAGATCCATGCCACCGGTGAAGTGATCGCCGGCCGCATAGAGCAAGCCCACGCGCAGCCCGGCCTCGTCGTCCAGGCGGGTGTAGGCCTGCGCCAACTCGCGCATCATGCGCGGCGTCACGCCGTTGCGCTTGGCGGGCCGGTTGATGCCGATCAGAAGAATGCCGTCTGCGACCTCTGTGTCGATGCAGCCTTCGGCCGGTGGTGTGGAGTGGGTTGGGTTCATGCTGTCAGTGGGGAGATTTCAATTTCTCGGCCTGCACAGTTGATCTTGGTGTTCATGCCATCGGACAGATCTTCCAGCATCCAGGCCATGCGTTGCGTGCCGCGCTCATCGGCTGGGCAGGGCTGGCGCGCCGGGTTGGCCATGAAGGGCAGAAGACGAAAATTGCGAAGACCACTGCATTCGATGTCGCACTTGATCACCACCGTCTCCGGTCGGAAGTAGTGATGCGACATGTCGAAGGCGAAGTTGCCGACGCTGTAGAAGATGGGCCGCTGCTTGTAGAACTCCACGCCCAGCACCATGTGCGCGTGGTGTCCGACAATGGCGTCCGCCCCGGCATCGATCGCAGCGCAACCCAACTCACGCTGATACTCGGCAACTTTGCCGTGGCGCTCCGAGACGCCCCAATGCCAGGCCACGAACACCACATCGGCATCGGCCTTCGCGGCTCGCACATCCTCCTGCACCATCCGAAGGTCATCAGGGTTGGCGTGCGAGCGAATGTGCAGCGGACTGCCCGGCTGCATCACCACACGGAAGTTGACGTCGTACGAGGTGCTGGCACGAACGACGGCCGCGCCATGCCCGTCCCGGCTTGCTGCGTACGCCGGCAGGCACACAGAGGTGTATGAGAGAAAGCTCACCCGCAGGCCTTTGACTTGCAGGCTCACGGGCCGCCGTGCTTGCACAAGATTGCGCCCAGCACCGCAATACGCAATGCCCTGCGCACCCAGCAGTTCAAATGTCTGCTCCAGGCCGAGTGCGCCATAGTCCATGGTGTGGTTGTTGGCCAGGCTGACAATGTCCACGCCCGCGTTCTTCAGCCCCTTGGCGGCACGTGGCACCGACCGAACCGGAATGCCCACGCCGGTGATGGCGGCATGCACTTCGCCCTGGTCGCAGATGGGGCCTTCAACGTTCAGATAGGTGACATCCGCAGCTCGCATGATGTCCGCCACATGGCGCAGCATGAAGTCGGGGTCTGTTTCGCTGACCATGAAATCCCCGGCGCCGATGAATGAGGCAGTGGACACGATCGAGTTCTCCATTCGCAAAGAGGCTTCGGTGCGCGGGCTGGGTCGCCCACAGTCATTCAGGCTTGAGATCGGCGACTGTCGCAGCGCCCTTCCATCGGCCCAGGTCCGATGCGATCAGCTTGCCCAGATCTTCGGGCGAACTCACCCCAAGCGCCCAACCCTGTGCTGTCAGCGGACCTTGCAACTCCTGCGCCTCCATGGCCTTTTGCAACTCGGCCTGCATGCGGCGCACCACATCCGCACCGGTGCCGGGCGGCGCGAGAACGCCGAACCATTGGGTCATGGCGAGGTTCTGAAAGCCCAACTCGGTCATGGTGGGCACGGTGGGCAACGCAGCGTTGCGCCCTGCGCTGGTGATCACGGCCAGGGCATTGAGCCGGCCCGCCTTGATGAACGGCAGCGCGGTAGAGACGGATGCGAGCGCGAACTGCACCTGTCCACCCACCAGCGCGTTGATCGCCTCGCTGCCGCCCTTGTACGGAATATGGTCGGCCTTGATGCCAGTGCTGGCCCGCATGAGTTCAGCCAGCAGATGAAACACAGTGCCGGGGCCTCCGGAGGAATAGGCAATGCGCCTGGAATTGGTCAGCGCCAGCAGTTGCTCAATGCTGTTGACGCCAAGCGTTGGCGGCACCACCACCACCACGGGCATCGAGCCGATGTGCGCAACCGGCGTGAAATCTTTCAGCGTGTCGTAGGGCATGGTCTTGCGGGTCGCGGGCACCATCGCGAACGAGGTGTCGGCCAGCAGCAGGGTGTAGCCGTCAGGCGGTGATTTTGCGACGTAGGAATTCGCAATCAAGCTGGCCGCGCCTGGCTTGTTCTCAACGACCACCGGCTGTCCGGTCTGCTTGCTGATCTGCTGAGCCACCAATCTCGCCAGCACGTCGGTGGCGCCGCCCGCGCCGTAGCCTACGACCAGGCGTATCGATTTGTTGGGATAGGGCTGCTGGGCCGCCACACCGAGCGCGAGCAGCCCCGCCACCAGCAACACAAGAATCTTTTTCATTGTCTGTCTCCTTCGTTGTTGAGAGCTTCACAAGCGGGTGTGCGGATTCGATAGGCCACACCCTGCCGGACGCTTCGCGTTCAATCAGATCGCCATGTGCAGCCCGCCATCCACATAGGCGCGCTGCCCGGTGATGTAGCGCGCCTTTGGCGAGCACAGAAACGCCACCAGGTAGGCCATGTCCTGCGGTTCGCCGAAGTAGCCCAGCGGAATGTGCGTCTTGGCGAAGGCAAGCTCTTCTTCTGGTGGGTACAGCCTGGCGATCTGTTCGCTGTGAATGCGCCCCGGCGACAGGCAGTTCACCGTGATGTTGTAGGGGCCGATGTCGCGCGACAAGCCCTTGGCCCAGGCATACAGCGCCGCCTTGGAAGCAGCAGAGCCATTGACGCCCGTGGGCTCCAGTGATCCGGCCATGCAGATGATGCGGCCCCAGCGCTGAGCCTTCTGGTGAGGCAAAAATAACTGAGTCAACTTGCGCGCGGGCGTGAAGTTGATCGCAAAGGCCTCGTCCCACGCGTCGTCGTCGGCATCGACCGGCAAGGGTCTGGCACCGCCGACGCTGTGTATCAGGATATCGACGCCGCCCAGGGCGCGGGTCGCTTGCTCAAATATCCGTTCGGGTGCGTTGCGATCGTAGAGGTCGGCCACGATGGGAACCGGTGCGGGCCCGCCGTCTTGCGCCACTTCCTGTCTCAACTCCTCCAGGAGATTGGCCCTTCTCGCGACCACTGCAGTTCTCACGCCCTCGGCCGCCAGAACCTTGGTGATGCCCCGCCCGATGCCGGTGCTGGCACCGGTGATGATGGCCGACTTGCCTGCCAGTTCGAGGTCCACGTGTCCGATCCTTCCTGTCAGGCGCTACGCTGGCCAGACTGGGCAATGGTAAGCCCAACTTGGCGATCAGACCAGAGGTGTCAGCCAAAAGGAATGCCCCCTTGCACCAGCCATTCGGCCCTGGTATGGGCAAGGCGGCGGTTGACTGCCGGCTTGGGTTGGCGCGTCGCGGCAGGCGATGCCCGGCAGGCGCTCATACTGTGGCGCCCTACTTGTGCTGCCGAAACGCCGCATAGAGGTTCACGTAGCCGTGCTCAATGCGCGGCTTGGCGCGTTTGACCGCCATCTCTCGCGTCATCGGCGTGAAGCCGTGCCCTTCAACAAGCTTTTGCATGAAGGAAGCCCGGGCTGTCACCGCAATCGCGTCGTGCAACGCGTGCCCGTCCCAACCGGCATCAAACACCGCGTCGGCATCGGCTTGCGTCATCTCGCTGGGTGTCGCCATCAGCTTGCGCACAAAGGCCAGCAGTGTCTTCAGGCGCGGCTCCAGGGGTGCGCTCGCTGGGTCTTTCAGCAGGGTCTCGATCGCACCATTGGGGATACCCCATGCGTAGGCGACCTCTGAGTGCGCCACATAGACAAAGTTGCAGCCGCCCACTGCGGCAGCATACGCAAGAATCAACTCGCGCTCGCCTTGCGTCAAGGGCGAGGGGCCGTTCATCAGCGCCTGGCTCATCTGCGCCCACGGGCCGTATTGCTCAGGGTATTTCATGAAGACGGCGGGCGGGCCGGCGTCGGCTGCGAGAGATTTGAAGAATGGCACTTGAATGAACCTTTTTTGTTGGAATGAAGAGAGTGGCTTTGGCTGGGTCAGTGTCGTGTAAATTACAAGCGCATGAGAACAGATTTTGTCTGCGTATAAGCTTCGATTGACTCGGCACCGCCTTCGCGTCCGTAGCCCGATTGTTTGTAGCCGCCAAAGGACATGACTGGGTCGCCCTCCGCATAGGTGTTGATCCAGACCCGACCTGCCTTGAGCGCGCGAGCGACCCGGTGCGCACGGCTGGCGTCTCGGGTCCAGACGGCGGCGGCCAGGCCGTACTGCGTGTCGTTGCCCTTGAACACCGCGTCGTCTTCGTCTGTGAAAGGAATGATGGACAGCACCGGGCCGAAGATTTCCTCTTGGGCAATGGTCATGGCGTTGGAGACGGGGCTAAACACAGTGGGCTCCACAAAGTAACCCACGCCGCCCACCCGCGAGCCGCCCAATGCCAGCCGCGCACCCTGGCTCTTGCCTGCATCGACGTACGACAGCACGCGTTCCATCTGCCGCTGAGAAATCAATGGGCCCAGCTTGGTCTGCGCATCGAAGGGCGAGCCCACCTTGAAGGTGGCTGCAGTGCGCAACACCTGCTCGGTGGCCTGTTCCAGCAAACTCTCGTGCACGAACAGGCGCGTACCGGCCGAGCAGATCTGGCCGGAGTTGCGGCAGAAGGTGTCCACTGCCACTGCCAGCGCCCTGTCGATGTCGGCATCGGGGAAGACGATGTTGGGCGACTTCCCGCCCAGCTCCAGCGTCACCTTCTTCATGTTGACGGTGGACGCCTGCAAAATCTGCCTGCCCACCGCGGTCGATCCGGTGAATGCGACCTTGTCGATGTCCGGATGGGCCGCTATCGCCGCGCCGGCAGTGGCCCCGTAGCCTGGCACGACGTTGAGCACGCCAGGCGGCAGCCCGACTTGCTCAATCAATTCCGCCAGGCGCAAGGTCGTCAGCGGCGCTTGTTCGGCCGGCTTGAGAATGGCGGTGTTGCCGCACACCAGCGCGGGCGCAATCTTGTTGGCCGCCATCACCAAGGGCACGTTCCATGCATTGATCAGGCCGCACACACCCATGGGCTCGCGCAGCATGTACTGAAAGCGCGATGCGTCCATCGGGTTGGTGGTGCCGAATATCTTGGTCGGCCAGCCAGCGTAGTAACGGAAAATCTCCGCCACTTGCGCGACACGGGCAACGCAGGCCGCAAGCGGTGCGCCCATGTCGAGGGTTTCCAGCACAGCCAACTCGTGTGCGTTCTCTTCGACTGCCTGTGCGATATTGAGCAAGAGCCGTGTGCGCGCATGCGGCGAGATGCCACTCCATGATGGCGCCTCAAAGGCGCGCCGCGCAGCCAGGACGGCGGCATCGACATCGGCACTGTCCGCCTCTGCCACTGATGTCAAGCTCTGCTCGGTCGATGGGTCAATGACCTCAAAGGTCTTGCCCGAGCGGGCATCAACCCACTGCCCGCCAATCAGCAAACGCTTGGGGCCGCTGCGCAACCATGCCAAGGCTTTCTGATACCCGGGGGTGGCAGCGGGGTTGGCTGTTGCGGTCTTTTCAGTAGTCGTCATGCTTGTCTTTCATTGGTTCCGGAGCGGATCATGTCCGCTGCCTTTTCCGCGATCATCACAGTCGGTGCGTTTGTGTTGCCTGAGGTCACTGTGGGCATGATGGATGCGTCCACGACGCGCAAGCCCGCTGCCCCCCGCACGCGCAACTGCGCATCGACCACGGCCATCTCGTCTGTGCCCATCTTGCATGTGCCTGCCGGGTGGTATGAGCAATGCCCTTCGCGCCTCATGAAGTCGATCAATTGCGCGTCGGTCTTGACATCTGCGCCCGGGACAAGTTCGCTCACGATGCGCGATGCCATTGGCTCGGTCGCCAGGATGGCGCGCAGAATGCGCATGCCCGAAAGCGTCGCATCAATGTCTTCCTGTACCGCCAGATAGTTGGGCAAAAATGCTGGCGCGTCAAGGGGATCTGCGCTGAGCAGTCGCACTTCGCCGCGCGACGCAGGCCGCACTCGGTACACCGAGGCACCGATGGCGTGATAGCTGTCAACATCGACGACGCCGCTATCCTGGTAAGTGAAGGTCATCGGGCGGAAACTGATCTCCAGATCGGCGTAGTCCAGCTCGGGGCGGCTCTTTGCAAAGGCGGCTGCCTGCGAAGACGAGAGCGAGAGATAACCGCGCTTGGTCATGACATAACGAAAGCCCTGCCAGTACTTGCGCCAGCCATTCAAGTCTTTGTTGTAGGAACTTTGCGGTGTGCACAGGGCCTGGACGCGAATGGCGCAGTGGTCCTGAAGATTCTGGCCCACACCGGGCAGATGCAGCAGAGTCTGGATGCCGTGGCCCTGCAGTGCCGCGCCATCGCCTATGCCCGAGAGCATCAGCAGTTGCGGCGAGGCCAGCGCGCCGCCGCAAAGAATCACCTCGCGCCGGGCCTTGTAGCTGACGATCTCACCGCGCTCGTGCACCTCAACGCCGGTGGCCTGCCGGCCTTCGAACAACACCCGGCGCACATGCACATCGGTGCGCACGACCAGATTGGCGCGGTGGCGCACTGGGGCAATATAGGCGTCGTAGGCCGAATGCCGAACGCCATTGCGAATATTGGATTGCAAAATGCCGGCGCCTTCATGCTCCAGCCCGGTGAAGTCGTCGATACGGGGCAGCCCTGTGCGGCGCGCCGCTTCGACGAAATCGACGATGCTGGGATGCTTCAGAGTCGGGTCGCTCACAACCAGCGGGCCATCGCCTCCGTGGTAGGGGCCGGGCCCACGCACGTTGTTCTCGGAACGCTTGAAGTACGGCAACACATCGTCCCAGCCCCAGCCGGTGTTGCCCAGGCTGGCCCAGTGGTCGAAGTCACCCCGGTTGCCACGGCAGTGAACCATGCCATTGATGGCGCTGCTGCCGCCCAGTGTCTTGCCGCGCGGCCAGTAAAGGCTGCGGTTGTTCAGCGTGGGCACAGGCTCGGTGTGAAAGCGCCAGTTGTAGCGCTCGGACTTGAACAGTTTGGCCATGCCTGCGGGCGCGCGAATCCAGAAGTCGTCTGCAGGCGGACCCGCCTCCAGAAGCAACACGCGGCAATCCGCCTGCTCGGACAAGCGCCCCGCCATCACGCAGCCAGCCGTGCCGGCGCCCACGACGATGTAGTCAAAATTGTCCAGGCAGGCTGTCACTTCGGGCGCTTTCAAAGGTATGAGACCTACTGCTTGGGCAGGCCGAGGTCGGAGATCAGCTTGGTAAGCCCGGTCACTTCGTCCTTGAGAAACTGATTGAATTTATCCGACGACATC
Source organism: Comamonadaceae bacterium (assembly GCA_947476285.1). Lineage (GTDB taxonomy): Bacteria > Pseudomonadota > Gammaproteobacteria > Burkholderiales > Burkholderiaceae_C > Ramlibacter. The sequence continues at coordinate 32,247 of CANJPU010000043.1, forward strand.
AACACCACCTCGGAGCCTTGCTCGCGAAACCGATCCTTCACCTCTGGTGTGTTCAGGGCGGCATGCAAAGCCTCAGAGAGCTTCTGGACAACGTCCCTGGGTGTTCCGGCTGGCGCGAGCAAGCCGATCCACAGGTTGAAGGTGTAGTCAGGCACACCCGTTTCGATGAACGTGGGCACCTCGGGCAGTACATCCATGCGCTTGGGCGAGGTCACCCCGATCGCCTTCAGGCGCCCGTCACGCATCATGGACAGACCGCTGGCATAGCCCTCGAAGATCATGCCCACGCGCCCTGAGACAACGTCGGGCCAGGCCGCGGCATTGCCCTTGTACGGAACGTGCAGCAAGTTCAATCCGGCCGCCCGGGCGAACATGGCCCCGGCAAGGTGCGTGGTGCTTCCAGTACCCGCCGAGCCATAACTCAGTTTGCCGGGGTTTGCCTTGGCACGCTTGATCATGTCCGCCAGGTTCTTGTCTGGCTGATCGGGCCCTGTCACCAGCACGAATGGGGAATAGGTCATCGGGCCGATGCCCACGAAGTCCTTTGCAAGGTCATAGCCGGGGTCAAGACTGGACACTTGCTGTATCGCCACCGTGTTGACTGCCGCCATCAAGGTGTAGCCGTCGGCGGGCACCGTCTTCATCCCGCGGATGGCAACCAGGCCTCCTGCGCCGACGCGGTTTTCCACGACAACCTGCTGGCCCAGCTTGTCACCCATGTGCCGGGCCACCAGGCGGGTGGTGATGTCAAGCAAGCCACCCGCTGCCGAGGTCACGATCACGCGCACGGGTTTGGTGGGGAATGGATCAGCGGCCTGCGCCACGCTTGCCCCTGCAAGCGCAATGGCAGCGGTCATGAGAGCGCGCCTGAACAGTGTCTTCATGGGGAATTCTCCTGATAGTGGTTGGGCGGGTTGGCGTCAGTGCGCGTCCCACCGACATGCCGGCAAGCGCCAGCTTCCTTGAGGTATGTTGCCCTCATACTGCAAAACCTGTGCCACGGCCGACTGACCATGCCCGCACGGGAATGCCTGTCACGGCCCCGCCCATGGCACGCCCAGATGCTTGCCAGGAAAACATGTGTGTCTGCCTTGAATACAACGCTGTCATCCGCCTGCGCCCGTGAGACCCTTGTCGCTCCTGGATCAGTGCGCAGGCGAGTTGCCTGCCATGCGCATGATCACCCCCGCATCGGCAAGCGTCTCCAGGTTCATCACTGCGTCCACGATGCCGTTGATGTTCGAAGGGGACAAGATGCCCCGTGCGACAACAGTGTCAGGTGCCCCGCGCTTTGCGAAACCGTGAATAGTCTGGTTTGCGCTTCTCCAGAAAGGCGGTGGTGCCTTCCTTCTGTTCAGTCTCGGGAAAATCATTCGGAACCATCCAGCGGCGAAGAAAATCGGCCTGCCCGAGCAGATCGTCGAACTCCTGGATGAAGGTGGCCTTGTAGACTTTGAGACAGGTGGGGGACACGGCGAGCAATTCGTCGCACCACTTCGCGACCTCGGCATCGAGTTGATCCATCGGGACCACAGCGTTCACCAATCCCCAGTCGAGCATCTGCGCGGCGGTATAGCGCCGGCCCAGCATCCACATTTCCCGTGCCCGCTTGTGGCCGACAACGCGAACCAGGTAGTTCACCACCGGGCCGCTTGTCGGATAGGCCACCCGCGGCTCGCTCTGACCAAAGACCGCATGCTCGGCAGCGATGGTGAAATCACAGAAATACGCGAAGTGGTTTCCCCCGCCGATGGCAAAGCCGTTAACCCGGGCAATGATCGGCTTTGGACAGCGGCTGAAGATCATGTAGGGCGGGGTGAACTCCATGCGGCCCACCCTGCCCATCTTGCCTTCGCGCTGCCAGGACACATCGGCCCCGGTACAAAACGCCTTGTCGCCCACCCCGGTGAGAACAACCACCCCCACCTGCGGATCCTTGCCGGCCTGATCCAGGGCTTCCTCGATTTCACGCAATGAGTCAGCCGTGACGGAGTTCAGTTTCTCGGGTCGATTGATGGTGAGCGTCGCGACGTGGTTGACGACTTCGTAACGAATGTCCTTGAAGATGGTGGTCATGATTTTGTCCTGATCTGATGAATCTGCTGTGATGTCCACACCAGTGCCTTGATGGTACGACTGCCCAACACAGACTCCAAGTTGACGGTCAATTCAGGTCTTATCGCCCATCAGAGCAGCCTCGCGCTCTCGCCGCGCTGCGAATGGTCAATAACCACCTCTTCATGCTGCATGGCCCATGCCTGGCTCGGGAAGGTCTTGCTCCCGCTGCAAAACCGAGGTGAAATGGCAGTGCTGTACGCTTTCCCCGTCCTCTTCCTGGCAGTGGCAGGCACCGGGACATGGGGTGTGGACGGCCAACGGGCGGCATCGCTCGGTGAAGTCAGCCGCATTTCGGAGTACCCATCATGAACATCGGATCAGCAAGACGCGAACTTTTTCTTGTCATCGCCATGATCGGCCTTGGCCTGTCTTCCCAGGCCGATGCCCGCAGTGCGGGCGGTCACGGTCGCGCTAGCGTGGGCGCTTCCGTCGCTCGCAGCAGCCATGGGCGTGTGGCGGTGGCTCCACGCGGTGTGGTTGGCGTGCCCGCCAGTCGAGGGTGGATCGGCCCCGGTGCCGGTTGGTGGGGTCTGGTGGGCCTGGGATGGGGTTGGGACGCCGCTTACTGGCGCGGCGCCTATCCGTACTACCCCTACTACCCCTACTACTCGTACGACCCCTACCCGAGTTATGACTACATGAATGCTGCGCCTGCAATGGCCGTGCAGCCTGCCCTGCCCGCTGCGCCGCCTGGCATGATGGTGGTGGCCCCGCAGAGCACCGCACCCGCACCGGTCTGGTACTACTGTGATTCAGCGAAGAGCTTTTATCCGTATGTGAACCAGTGCGCAGAAGCATGGCAGGTGGTTCCCGCAGTTCCGCCCGCGCCGGCCCTTCAGCAATAGCTTGCGTTCTGGCGGCGATTCGCACCCCGCCCCTTGAATTCGTGGTGAATGACTCCAGCTTGCGGGAGTGATCGATTCCCGAAAGGAACCCACGTGAAATCCATATTCAAGTTGCTCGCCCAACTGTTGCTGCTTGTGTCGGTGATGGCAACAGGACTTGCCATGGCGCAAGCTGAGCCGTCGATGAGCCAGATCTATGCGGCTGCCCAATCCGGAAAGCTCGATGAAGCTCAGGTGATGATGCAACAAGTCCTGGTGTCACACCCCAAAAGCGCCAAGGCCCACTTTGTGCAAGCCGAGCTGTATGCCAGGCAAGGCAAGCCGGGCCTGGCTCGCGAATCGCTGGCCACAGCAGAGAAGTACGCACCCGGATTGCCTTTCGCCAAACCTGAGGCGGTTGCCGCACTTACCTCGCAGCTCGCTGCCCGGCCAGTGACGCGCCCAGCCACATCCACCACCGACAACCACCTTGCACCTCAAGCAGCAGCGCAGCCTTCAAGCTCGTGGGCGATGCCCCTGATCCTCGCAGCCGGTGTGATTGCGGCGGGCTACTTCTTCTTTCGTCGCCGTGCACCTGCGGCCCCGCCAGTGCAGCCGACTTACGCCAGCGCGGATGGTCTGAGTGGGACGCAAACTTTTGGTTCAGGGGCAGGCGCCGTGCAGCCGGCCTATGCACAGCCCGCGCCTCCCGCTGGCTACCCGCCGCCTCAGGCAGGTACCGGCATGGGTGGACGCATCATGGGCGGCGTTGCCACTGGCCTGGCCGTCGGGGCCGGCGTGATGGCCGCGCAGGCCATCGGCAGGAATCTCATGGGCGGCCATGAGGGCGCCGCCCCGCACGCCGATTCCTTGGGCCGTGACAGACCCGAGCCGCTGGCGGGCAACACCGATATGGGTGGTGCGAATTTCGGCGTCAGCGACACCGCATGGGACGACGCTGGCAGCGATGATGCGGGCGGTGGTGGTGGTGCCGGTGGTGGCGGCGACTGGGACAGTTGAGTCTTTGATCGAGGCGAGCGCGACGCGCACCGCTTCTTTTGGCAAGACCGACGCGTGATTGAGAATCTCGCCTGCCTCCACTATGATCCCTCAGGTCGAGGTCTCAATCGCGGGAGGCGTAGTTCCACATGGCCATGCTCATATTTCTAGGCGTCATTGCCCTTGTGCTGATTTACGGCATCAGCCTCTACAACAACCTGGTGAGGGTAAAGAACGCAGTAGCCAAAGCGTGGGCGAACATCGACGTGCTGCTCAAGCAGCGCCACGACGAATTGCCCAAACTGGTTGAGACCTGCAAGCAATACAAGCAATTTGAACAGGCCACTTTGCAAAAGGTGATCGAGGCGCGCTCCCAGGTGCACCGCGCTGGCGAACTTCAGGACATGGGCGCACTCGGGCAGGCCGAGGGTGCGTTGCGCGCCGGACTGGGGCAGCTCTTTGCCGTCGCGGAGGCGTACCCGGAACTCAAGGCCAACGAACACTTTATGCAGTTGCAAAGCCGCATCAGCTCGCTTGAAAATGGCATTGCCGATCGCCGTGAGTTCTATAACGACGCGGTCAACATCAACAACGTGCAGATCGAACAATTCCCCGCCAGCATCATCGCCAGGATGTGGGGTTTCGGTGAGAAGCCCTTGCTCGAATTCGCTGACGCGGAAAAGTCCGACGTGGACATGAAGCAGCTATTTAACTGATGCCGGTGGCCAGACATTGATGACCATGCCCGGTCAGTGGCTACGCCGAGAATACGCGCGGCTGCTTACATCGGGCGCGCAGTTGCTGCTGGTGATCGTCGGCGTTCGCCTTGATTCACGTGGTGGCTGGCTGGCTTGTCTTGCCGGGATTGCCCTGGTCAGCCTGTTTGCCTGGCTGTCCGCCCTGTACAGGCTGCGCGCCATACGAGACACACCCACCTCCAAAATCGCCTCGGCTGCTCAAGGATATGTGGAACTTGTCGGCAGCGGCGGGCCATTTTGCGACCCTCCCTTGTTCAGCCAATTAAGAGGTCTGCCTTGCTTGTGGTGTCGCTATCGTGTGGAGGAGCGAACCCAAGGCGAATGGAAAACAGTGGACCATGGCGAGACCACCACCTCCTTCATGCTGCGCGATGGCACCGGAGAATGTGCGATTGACCCGGAGAACGCCGAGATCATCACTCGACACTGCGATCAATGGCACGATGACAACAAGCGGTACACGGAGTGGAGCCTGCTCACGCATGATGTGCTGCACGTGATCGGGCAGTTCCAAACCCATGGCGCAAGCACTCTGGCATTCGACACACGGGCGGAGATGAGCGCCTTGCTCGCGCAGTGGAAAACAGACATGCCCGCGCTGCTCGCGCGCTTCGATTTGAACCAAGATGGTCAGTTGGACATGAATGAATGGGAACTGGCCAGAGCTGCGGCACGGCGTGAAGTGGACAAGATGCGGATGGCCCTCCAGACGCAACCTGACTTTCATACCGTCAGCCAGCCTTCCGATGGCCAACTCTTTCTTATCAGCAACCTGTCGCAAGACAGGCTATCGCGCCGCTATCTGGTCTGGGCGTGGATCCATGTGCTGATTCTTGCTGTGTCCTTCGGTGCGCTGGTGTGGGGCCACTTCTTCTGACGCGCACGACCACCCTGTCAGTTGATCGGGATTGTGCCGATGAATTTGGGCTTGTCTGAATTTTTGTGTTCGACGCGCTGAGAGGCTTGTCCACGACGGCGGGCGAATCCATCGGAGTCTCATGCGTGTTGTTTCGCATTCGGGAACAGCGTCACTCCACCTTCGCCCCCGATGCCTTCACGATCGCGCCCATCCGGTTGCTTTCGCTGCGGATGTAGTCGGCGAATTGCTCGGGCGTTCTCTTCATGGGTAGCATGCCTCGGGCTGCGAAGTCTTTCTCCACCTCTGGATCCGACAAAGCCGCGTTGATTGCACCATTGAGCTTGGCGACCACATCCCTGGGCGTGCCGGCCGGCGCGAGGAATGCGTTCCAGGCGCCGATGTCCATGTCCTTGAACCCGACTTCGGAAAAGGTTGGCACGTTGGGCAACTGAGGTGACCTGATCTCGCCGCTGATGGCCAGCGCCTTGAGTCGACCGTCCTTCAAGAAGCCTTGTATCGACGAGATCGCGCCAAAGCCAAACACCAGGCGACCGGCAAGCACCTCCGTCAGCACCGGGCCGGTGCTCTTGTAGGGTATGTGCACGATGTCCGCGCCGGTGGTCTTCTTGTACATCTCGCCCATCAGATGGGTCTGGCCGCCAACGCCGGTTGAGCCGTAGCTGAGTTTGCCGGAATTGGCTTTTGTGTAGGCGACCAGTTCGGCGAAACTGTTGACGCCCAGACTGGCCGGCACGACCAGTGCGAGGTTGAGGTAGGACACGGTGGCGACCGGAACGAAATCTCGCGCGATGTTGTAGGGCAGGTTTTGAAACAGCAGCGGATTGAGAACAAAGGTGGCGTCGTTGGTGAAGAGCAATGTGTAGCCGTCCGGCGCCGACTTGGCCACGAATGAAGTGCCCAGCGCTGAGTCGGCGCCTGGCTTGTTCTCGACGATGAAGGGCTGGCCCAGGCTTTGGGTGAGGCGCTGGCCGATCATGCGTGCCAGCACGTCGGTGGCACCGCCTGGCGCGAAGGGCATGACGATGCGCACCGGCCGTGACGGATACGCTTGCGCTTGTGCTGCAGCGCTGGCCAGCAGTGCGAGCGCAGCGGCGAAGGCGCGCAGCGCGGTCAGCACACTCAGCTTGGGTGATTTGAATATTTGCATCGCGGGCTCCTTGAGATTTTTTCCATTCGTCGCGCATTCGTCGCTGACACGTGCCGGCATTGCCTATCGCAGCGCGGCCTTGATGTCCTTGAGATACTTGCCAGCGCCTATCTGCATCAGGTAGTAGGCGGTTTGCAGCAGCGGCATGCGCACCCCATGCTTGTGCATATGCTGCACTCGCTCGACCATGTCGTCCATGGTCTTGAACCAAGATGTGTTGGCGATGAAAATCGTGTTGTTCTGGCGCGTGGCAGCCACGGCGCTGTCGATGAAGGTCCAGAGCGCCTCGCTGTAAAAATTGGGCACGCTGGTCTTGCCCAGCGCCATAGACGGATCGGTCGTGCCGATGAAGGTCATGTTGATGCCCGGTATTGCCAGTGTTTCGTGCAGTTCGCCCAGGCCCTGCTTGCATTCGGGCTGAGGAATGATCTGCACACCCCAGTCGGAAGCCTTGGCCGCCCAGTCGCTGGAATCGGTGTGCACCCAATACTTCTTGTGCCAGTTACGGGCGGCCTCGCGGCACTCCTCGATTTCCTTCTTGCATGAATTGGAGACAACGATGTATTGCGCGCCAATGGAAATCAGCCGGGTCACATCCACCGCGATCCTGTGGTCATAGCCCAGCCAGGGGTTGGACTGCACCCGCACCACGGGTGTAACGCCGGCAGCCTCGCAGCAGCGCAGCAAAGTCTCTGTGGCACCCAAGTCGAGCGATGTGAACATCAGGTCGATAAAGACCCAGTCAAAGCCCATGTAGGCTGCCACTTCGATGGAATAGGGATCGAAGGCGATGACGCCGACAGCACTGCCGCCGCTGTCGAGCTTTTCCTTCAGCGAGTCACGAACCATGTACTTCCCCGGTAGTGCTGAGATGTGAATCTCGAAGGCAAAAGCGTACCACGGCCCTCATAGGGAATCCACGGTTGTGGGGCCGCTGCCTGGATGCCATATTGGGTCAAATGGCCCGAGAAGCATACGGCAGTGCGCTGCCACTCTATCAGTGCGCCATCGACTGGCCCGCGTTCTTCCAGGATTTTCCCGCGCCTGACGTGTTCGAGCAGACGGTCTATCGCTGGCCCCGGCAGCGCCTGCGCCAACTGCAGGAGCGCCGCTTCTTGCAAGTGATGCAGGCGGGCTGGAACAACCCTTTCTACAAAACCAGATGGACCGCAGCGGGCGTGCAGCCTGGCGATGTCAAGAGCCTGGCCGACATAGTCCGCCTGCCCAGCTACACCTCGGATGACGTCAAGCAAAGCCAGCTTGACGCGCCACCGTTTGGCGACTTCCACGGATTGAACCAGCACGATCTCGCCCACACGCCCTTCAAGCTGCAGACCAGCGGCGGCACCACCGGACAACCACGCGCGATGCTGTCCGACCCCATCGCCTGGGAAGTGCAGGCGCTGGCAGGTGCCCGCAGCCTGTACATCCAGGGCGCGCGCCCTGGCGACGTGATGCAGATACCGGCGACCTGTTCGCTGGCCAATGGACCGTGGCTGCAATACAAGGCCTGCCATGATTTTCTGGGCGTGCTGCCACTGACCACCGGCAGCGGTGTGGTGATGTCCAGCCGCACCCAGATAGAAACCGCCATGCGCTTTGGCACCAATCTGTGGAATGCTTTTCCAGAGTATCTGCTGCGGCTGGCGCAGGCGGCCAGGGACGAGCTGGGTATCGACGTGCGCAGCCTGGGCACCAAATTCATTCGCAGCTATCTGGGCCCCGATCTGCAAGGCCTGCTGCGGCGCGAGCTGCAGGAGACCTGGGGCTGCCCGGTCTATGACATCTACGGCTCCAACGAGATCGGCCTGGGTGCCTTCGAATGCACCCACCAGCGCGGCCTGCACATCATGGAAGACTGCGTCTTTCTCGAAGTGGTCGATGTGGAAACCGGCGAACCTCTGCTCATGGGCCAGAAAGGCAATCTGGTCGCTACCGTTTTGTTTCGCACCCGCCCGCCCATCATTCGCTACAACATGCGTGACCTGGGCCGCATCCTGGACGACCAGCCCTGCGCATGCGGCGGCCACTTCGCCCGGATGGATCACTTTCTTGGACGCAGCGATGCGATGGTCAAGCTGCGTGGGGTCAACGTCTATCCGATGGCCTGTCTGTCCGCAGTCAAGGCCGAAGCCGCCACCACCGGCGAATGGGTTTGCATTGTCGAGCGAGTCAACGCAGGCGGCGTGCCGCGCGATGAGATGCAAGTGCAGGTGGAGGTACGGGGCGACATTGCCCACGACCCCGAAGCACTCAAGCTGCGTCTGGCGCGGCGCCTCAAGGAAGACCTGGGCGTCGTGGTCACTGTGGTCCTGGTTGGCGCAGGCGGGCTGGCCGAGTTGGCCAACACGGGCGGCAGGGAAGGCAAGGCACGCAGGCTCATTGACAGGCGACCCGACTACATCGACACATCCAACAATTGAGGAACGCAGACATGCGCATTTTTGATGTCCACTCGCACTGGGCAACTCCCACGGCCCACATCTGGCGCACGGAAGCGGAGATGGCACGCCAGGAGTTGATCTGGAAGACCAAGGGCCGGCATTTCACAGAAGACGAGATGATGAACTACATGCGCTCTGAACAGGCGCGCGTGATATTGGATTTGTCCTTCGTCAAGTTCCTGCCTATCGAGCAAATCAAGCACTTCCATGACTATGCGTTCGCGATGCAGCGCGCCAACCCGGATGTCATTTTCGGCCACTGGATTCAGCTCGATCCACGACGCGGCAAAGAGTCATTGCTCGAATTTCGTCGCGCGCTGTCGGCCAATGCCGGCTTTGTCGGTCTGGCCGTGATGGGCCAGAACATGGTGCCGCCCAACGATCCGGCCTGGATCCCCTTCTACAAGCTGGCGATCGAATCAAAGACACCAGTGATGATTCTGGTGGGGCTGACCGGCATGGGTCAGGGCGTGCGAGGCGGCAATGGCGTGATCCTGGACCATGGCCACCCGCGCCATGTGGACTACGTGGCCGCGACCTACCCCGACCTGGATGTACTGGCCGCGCGCCCGGCCTGGCCCTGGCAAGACGAGATGATCGCGGTGCTGCTGCACAAGCGCAATGTGCATTACGAACTGCATGGCTGGTCACCGCGGCAGTTGACCCCGACACTGAAAAAAGAGATAGGCACGCGGCTACAAGACCGCGTGATGGTAGGGTGCGATTTTCCGGTTCTCACCTACGAAAAAGTTCTCAGTGGCTGGCAGTCCATGGGCTACTCGAACGAAGTGTTGGAGAAAATTCTTTACCGCAATGCGCAAGCCTATTTCCCAGGCGCAGCATAGGAGCCTGTCGGACTTTGGGAACGTCGGCTGCAATTTGCGAGAAACCGGTCCATTTTTTCCCGCCTTCTTGCCCCATAGCTGGGCTATGGGGCTGCGAATGCGGAAAAAACTGTCCTCGGTTTTCGCAAATTTCGCTACGACGCCCAAAGTCCGACAGGCTCCTAGAGGATTCAAAGAGCAGAGTTCACCGGCGACAACAGGAGTTACACCATGCATCGCAAGACTTTCTCACGCGCGCTTTTCTGGATGGTCGCGGCCACCCTCATGGTCTGCGGCCAACTGGCCAGCGCGCAGGACTATCCGAGCCGTCCGATCCGCATCGTCGTGCCCTACCCGCCCGGCAGCATCACCGACGTGGTGGCGCGGCTGCTTGCCAATGCGCTGTCAGAGCGCCTCAAGCAGTCCACCATCATCGAGAACCGCACTGGCGCCGGCGGCATCGTGGCCATGAAGTCAGTGCAGCAGGCCACGCCAGACGGCTACACCCTGGGCGTGATTGCATCGGGCAACATCATCCAGCCCTGGCTGATGAAGGAGATGCCTTTCGATGTGCGCAAGGATTTCATGCCCCTGACCATGTTGTACGCGGCGCCTTTCGTGATGACCGTGTCGCCCAGCTTTCCGCCGGCCGATTTCCAGAGCTTTCTGGCCTATGTACGCGCCAATCCAAACAAGGTGTTCTTCGGCTCCTCAGGTGTAGGCACCACCACCCATCTGGCCGCAGAGTTGATGAAGCAGGCCTTCGCGCTGGATCTGGTTCATGTGCCTTTTCGTGGCTCGCCAGAGGCCTACACCGCCATGCTGGGCGGGCAGGTGAGCATTTATTTCGATGTCTACGGCACCGCTCGGCAGCACATCGAGTCGGGCCGGGTGCGGGCGCTGGCTTTTACCGGCCGGGCACGTCATCCAGCCTTGCCGCAAGTGCCCGCGCTCGCCGAACTCTCACCCGGGTTCAATGTGTTTGCCTGGGCTGGTTTTGCGGCGCCGCTGGGTACGCCGCGCGATGTGGTGGACAAGCTCGAATCAGCCCTGCGCGCGTCGTTCAAATCACCCGAGGTGATGCGCCGCCTCAACGAGCTCGGCGTCGAGCCAGGTGGAAGTTCCAGCGCGGAGTTTCTTCAGTTCATGAACGAAGAGTACGAAAAATGGGGCAAGGCGATCAAGGCTGCGGGGCTCAAGCAAGAGTAGCTTGCCGCCGGCAGATCTCATCGCATTGCAGACAAATTCTGCAGGTGCGTGGCCGGCACCAGGTCGCACGACTCAGCCCGCAGGCACCAGCCCCGTGGTCGTCATGCGCCAGCCCTGTTGCGGCAGGCGCAGCGAGACGCCGGCGGCGATCAACAAGATCGCGCCGGCCGAGCCAAAGGCGATCCAGTGGGTGCCGAATTGTTCATATGCCCAGCCGCCCAGCCAAGAGCTGATCATGGCGCCCACCTGATGTGACACATAGGCCCAGCCGTAGAGAATGCCCACCAGACGAACACCATAGACATCAGCCAGGATGGCCGAGGACATGGCGATGCTGCCGGCCCAGACCAGGCCGCCGATGGCGGCGGTGGCGTACAACTCCCAGTGCGCGCCCACCAGCAGCAATGCGAAGAAGCCCAGGCCTCGGATGAGATAGATGGCGCCGAGGATGTTCTTGCGCGGCAAAATGTCTGCTACACGGCCCAGCACCAGTGTGCCCATGATGGCGACCAGTCCGATGAGCCCGATACCGTAGGAGCTGGTCATGGCATCAAAGCCATGGTCCATCAACATGGGCATGCCGTGCGTACCCAGCAAGTTCATGCTGTAGCCGCAGGCGAACAAGCCAATGCATATCTTGATGAAGGGCCCGGTACGCACCGCCTCGCTGAAGTCCAGGAAGGGGAGTGCCTGCGCTTGCGCTTGCACAGGGGTGGCGGCGACCTGGTCGGGGAGCAGATCGCCATTGGGCGGCGGCGTCTCGCGCATCACCAGCAGTGCCAGCGGCACCGTGAGCGCGGCAAAGACCACAGCAAACCCCAGCAGCGTCGTTTGCCAACCCATGGCTTCGATCGCGATGGTCAAGACCGGGGTCATCACCGCGATGCCCGCCATGGAGCCAGTGGCCAGGAAGAAAAGCGCCGCGCCGCGCTGACGCGAGAACCAGCGGCTGATCACCGGCGTGAGCGCCACCGGGCTGGTGAACGCGAAACCCAGAGACATCAGCACACCGAACGCCATCAGGAAACCGATCGGCCCGCGCGCCATCACGCTCCAAATGCTGGAGGCCACGATCAGCACACACCCAAGCAGCAGCACAAAGCGGGTGCTGTAGCGCCCCGCCAGATGCGCGGCCACTGGCATGCCCAGGCCATAGACCAGCATGCCGATGGCCACAATGCCCGACAGCAGACTGCGGCTAAAGCCCAGGTCCCTGACCATGGGCATGAAAAACGGGCCCACGCCCATTCGCATGCCGATGGTGAGAAAAGTGATGAAAGCAGCCGCCGCGACGATATTCCAGCCGTGATACCAATTGCCGATGCGTCTTGTATTCACTGCGGTCACCACCCTTTGTTACTGCATTGCGAGTTAGCTTGCGTACAGTCTACCGGACATGGGCGATGGGCACAGCCGCCTGGGCATTTGCGTACGAGGCGCACCTGCACCGCACATCGTCGGGATCGGATATTCTTGCAGGCGAGTGATCTTGTCGACGGCCGGCGCTAGACCGGGCAGCTCGCGCAGCAATTTGTTTTGCTTGGCAATGCGCCTCGCGTCGGCAGGGTGACTGCGCACTCGGCACTGTTTGCGTCAGCGATCTAGCTCATCTTCTTTAGGAATACGCCGTGGGTATCGAATTTGTGTGTTTTGAAGCTCTCAGACCATTTGGTGCAAAGCGGGCCAAGGCCTGGCGGCTGGCGGCTGGCGCCTGCTGCGCGGCAGCCTTGCTCGCCCTCGGCGGCTGCGGTGGAGGTGGCGGGGCCGCGCCGGTGAGCAGCCCCACGGACAGCACACCGATCACACCGACCACACCGCCCGCCACATCGACCGCCTCGGTGACACCCACGGTCGTCATCCCTACGGTCACCCCCACCGTGGTCGTGACACCCAGCGGCCCGGCCTTGTCTGCGCAGGCCGCTGCATTCCTCGATCTGAATCTGGCCAATCTCGCCAGCTACACACCCGTTCTGCCTGCGCATTACGATGCGGCGGTCACTGGCCTTGACAATGCGCCGCCCGGCAGCGCCGCCAGCGACCGCATCGCGACCTTGGGGCGGGTGCTCTTTCACGACAAGCGCCTGAGCGTGAACGACACCATTGCATGCGCTTCCTGCCATCAGCAGGCGCTGACATTTGATGACCGCGTTCGCTTCAGTGTGGGCTTTGCCGGCAACGCCTTCACCACGGCGCATGCCATGCGGCTTGGCAATGTGCGCTACTTCCGCCCTGGCAGCATGTTCTGGGACCGCCGCGCCGCATCGCTGGAGGCACAGGCCACGCAGCCCATACAGAACCCGGTCGAGATGGGCTTTGATGCGTCCAACGGCGGCCTGCCCGCCTTGCTGTCGAAGATGCAGGGGCTGGTCTACTACCCCGAGCTCTTTGCCTTCGCCTTTGGCACCAGCGACATCACCGAAGTTCGCATTCAGCAGGCGCTGGGGCAATTCCAGCGGGCCATGGTGTCATCGGCCAGCCTCTGGGACAGCGGCTATGCACAGGTCTATTCACCGCTGCTGCCCGACAAAGGACTGAGCCTTGACGTGCCCGGACTCACCGCGCAAGAAAACCGCGGGCGCCTGCTTTTCATCAACGGCCCAGGCAATGTCCCGATCACTGTTGAACGCTGCCGGGTGACGGCTCCTCTGACGTGATACTACGCGGCTTTTCTTTCGCTGGCCTGCACGGCGGTTTGCCGAGCCTCCAAGACCGTCATCAGGAAGTTCATATCCCGATGCCCGCGCAG
>CANJPU010000044.1 GCA_947476285.1 Comamonadaceae bacterium
CTTCTGGATGATGGCCGACACCGGCCCCTGCGGCCCCTGCTCGGAGATCTTCTTCGACCACGGCCCCGAGGTTGCCGGCGGCCCGCCCGGCAGCGCGGACGCCGACGGCGACCGCTACATCGAGATCTGGAACAACGTGTTCATGCAGTTCGACATGCAGCCTGATGGCAGCGTCAAGCCCTTGCCCGCGCCCTGTGTGGACACCGGCATGGGCCTGGAGCGCCTGGCCGCCATCTTGCAGCATGTGCACAGCAACTACGAGATCGACCTGTTCGACACACTGATCACCGCCGCCGCGCGCGAGACCGGCGAGATGGACCTGCGTAACAACTCGCTGCGCGTGATCGCCGATCACATCCGCGCCACCGCGTTCCTGGTGAGCGACGGCGTTCTTCCTGCCAACGAAGGCCGGGGCTATGTGCAGCGGCGCATCGTGCGCCGCGCCATCCGGCACGGCTACAAGCTGGGCAAGAAGACCCCCTTCTTTCACAAGCTGGTGCCCGACCTGGTGCGCCTGATGGGCGATGCCTACCCCAAGCTGCGCACCGACGAGCGTCGCATCATCGACGTGCTGCGGGCCGAGGAAGAGCGCTTCTTCGAGACCCTGGAAAACGGCATGGAGATTCTGGACGCAGCCTTGGCCGGCGGCCAGAAGGTGTTGCCTGGCGATGTGGCCTTCAAGCTGCACGACACATTCGGTTTTCCGCTTGATTTGTCCGCTGACGTCTGCCGCGAGCGCGGCCTCACGGTCGATGAGGCGGGCTTTCACGCAGCCATGGACAAGCAAAAGGCGCAGGGCCGCGCCGCCGGAAAATTCAAGATGGACCGCGCGCTGGAATACGCCGGTGCCGGCAACAACTTCACCGGTTACGAGCGGCTGGAAGAGTCCGCCAAAATCGTCGCCCTGTATCTGGACGGCGCATCGGTTGCCGAGCTCAAGAGCGGGCAAGATGGCATCGTTGTGCTCGACACCACCCCCTTCTACGCCGAAAGCGGTGGCCAGGTGGGCGACGCAGGCACCATGGAGAGCGGCTCGGCGAAATTCCGCGTGGACGACACCCAGAAGATCAAGGCCGACGTGTTCGGCCACCACGGCCAGCTGACCCACGGCACGCTCAATGTGGGCGATCGTGTCACCGCCACGGTGGACACTGCCCGCCGCGCCGCCACCATGCGCAACCACAGCGCCACCCACCTGATGCACAAGGCCCTGCGCGAAGTGCTGGGCGATCATGTGCAGCAAAAGGGCTCGCTGGTCGATGCCGAGAAAACCCGCTTTGACTTCGCCCACAACCAGCCCGTCACCGACGATCAAGTGCGCGAGATCGAGCGCCGCGTCAACGCCGAGATTCTGGCCAACGCGCAGACACAAGCGCGCGAGATGGAGATCGAGGCCGCCAAGCAGACCGGCGCCATGATGCTGTTCGGCGAGAAGTACGGCGACACCGTGCGCGTGCTCGACATCGGATCCAGCCGCGAGCTGTGCGGCGGCACGCACGTGCAGCGCACCGGCGACATCGGTCTGTTCAAAGTGGTGGGCGAGAGCGGCGTGGCCGCAGGCGTGCGCCGGGTCGAGGCGGTGACGGGTGTCAACGCGCTGGCGTATCTGCAGCAGTTGGAGGCCACCATGAATCGCGTGGCCGGCACCCTCAAGACCCCACCAGCCGAGCTGCAGGGCCGCATCACCCAGGTGCTCGATCAGGTGCGCACGCTGGAGAAAGAAGTCGCCCAGCTCAAGGGCAAGCTCGCGTCATCGCAAGGCGATGAGCTCATGTCGCAAGCGGTGGACGTCAACGGCATCAAGGTGCTGGCCGCGCGCCTGGACGGCGCCGACGCCAAGACCCTGCGCGAGACCATGGACAAACTCAAGGACAAGCTCAAGACGGCAGCCATCGTACTGGCCACCGTGCAGGGCGACAAGGTGCAGATCGCCGCCGGCGTCACCGCCGACACCATGGGCAAAGTCAAAGCCGGCGAACTTGTCAACTTCGTGGCCCAGCAAGTGGGCGGCAAGGGCGGGGGCAAACCCGACATGGCCATGGCTGGGGGGACGGATGCAAGCGGCCTGGCTGCGGCCTTGCAGTCGGTGCAGGGGTGGGTGGCGCAGAGGGTTTGAATTCGGGCAGACAGTCCACGGCTCGCGTACGCTGCCACAACATCTAACCCGGCCGAAACAGCCTGTTGTAGTCGAACGGGCGCACCACGCTCGCTCTGAGCTTGCGCGCATCTGCATGCGCCGGGTTGATCAGCGCGACCTGTTCTTCAGGCACGATGACCGATGGCACCAGTGCGATGGCGCAGCGCAGTGAGGCGATCCAGCGCGAGCCGGTTCTCACGCTGGCCTTGCCGGCGGGGATGGCTGCCCAGCTGGCAGGCAGTGACGCGGCATCGAACTCTTCACGCGCGGCCCACACCGCATCGGGCACCTTGATGCGTACCAGAAAGCGATTCAGAGGCAGCCCGGCATCGTCCATGTGTGCCGCCGTCTCCAACACGGCCAGGGCGATGCTGGTGGCAGCGTAGACGAGAGCTTGTTTCTCGTCGTTCCAGCGGCCAGGTCTGGCAGCGGCGCCGCCGCCACTCAAGTCATGCGCTGCATAGGCGCGGGTTTCCGCAGCGATTCTCCAGATGATCACTGGTAGGCGCCGCTCTCGATGGCGCCCAGCAGTCGCTCCACGACTTCCATGCCTGTGGGGGTGTCGATCAGGTCGGCAGGCTTGCGGCCGCCCAGCGCGGGCTGGGGGCGCTCCAGCCATTTGCCCAGCCATTTGGCGGCATCAAAATCCTTGGCCTCTTTGGCCGTGGAGTTGGCCACCATGCTTTGCGCGATGGCGATGAGTTTGACAATGCCGATGGCCGCTTGCCCGCCGCTGCCCGAGATGACTTCACCAGCGGACGATTTTTTCTCGGCCGTGGCCTTGGGCACACCCAGCATGTCGAACACCCGCAGCGCAGAAATCTCCAGGCGCTTGGAGACATCCTTGAGGAATCGGCCCTCAACACCGTGCCGCTCAATCTCAACCATTTGCATGGGCGTGGCCAGAGACACCTGGCGCACGAAAGCGTCTATGCCTTTCTCGGGGAAGTACCGCAGCAGGGCAGCGCTTGTCGCTTTGCGACCTGCCGCGCAGGTGGGTTGCGTCAAGGTCGAGCGAAGACGCGTCTTGACGGGTTTGCTGGCTGACGGGGCGCGGCCCTTGACGGCTGGGGGTGACTGCCTGGGGTTGGGCTGGGCGGAAGGTGCGGCTGACATTCGATCACTCCTGTCCATAATGAGGTGAATTGTAGTCCAATTATGGACGGAACCCTCCAGACGCAGTCACCGTTTTCGAAACACCAGATCCCACACACCATGGCCTAGCCGCAGGCCTCTGTTCTCGAACTTTGTCAGCGGTCGGTAGTGCGGCCGCTCGGCGTATGCGGGCGCGGTGTTCTCCAGCGCAGGCTCCGCCGCCAACACTTCCAGCATCTGCTGCGCGTAGGGCTCCCAGTCGGTGGCGCAGTGGATGTAGCCGCCAGCTTGCAAGCGCGAGGCCAGCTTGGCCACCAGCGGCGGCTGCACCAGCCGGCGCTTGTTGTGGCGCAGCTTGTGCCAGGGGTCGGGGAAGAAGATGTGCACACCGGCCAGGCTGCGCTCAATCAGCATGTGGTCCAGCACCTCCACCGCATCATGCGCGACGATGCGGATGTTGTTCAGCCCTTGCTCGCCGATGCGTTTGAGCAGCGCGCCCACGCCGGGCTCATGCACTTCGCAGCAGAGAAAGTTTGTTTCAGGCATCAGGGCCGCGATATGGGCAGTGGCTTCGCCCATGCCGAAGCCGATCTCCAGAATGGTGGGGGCAGTGCGACCGAAGGCGGCTTGCAGATCCAGCGGCTGGGCCTGGTAGTTGATCAGAAAGCGCGGCCCGAATTGCTCGAAGGCGCGGGCCTGGCCGGTGGTGGTGCGGCCGGCACGGCGCACGAAGCTGCGGATCGTGCGCGGATGGGCCACGCCTTCGGGCGCGGTGGGGCTGTGGTGGGTGTCGGGTTCAGTCACGCGGCAGATTGTAGGAGGCTTGCCACTGCGCTTGCCACGCCGCCAGCGCTTGCGCCCGCGTGCCGGTCTGTTCGCTCAGCCCGAGCACCAGGGCTGCGGCATTGAGGGCGC
The DNA here is from genome assembly GCA_947476285.1 of Comamonadaceae bacterium. Taxonomy (GTDB): domain Bacteria; phylum Pseudomonadota; class Gammaproteobacteria; order Burkholderiales; family Burkholderiaceae_C; genus Ramlibacter. Next base: position 4,148 of record CANJPU010000044.1, read on the forward strand.
GCAGCGGATCGCTTGTGTCCAGCGGCTGTGCACCGTTTTGTTTGGAGAGCTTTTCGCCATCGGGGCCCAGCACCAGCGGGGTGTGCAGGTAGGAGGGCGTAGGCAACTGCAATGCCTGCTGCAATTGAATCTGCCGCGCCGTGTTGTCGGCCAAGTCTTGCCCGCGCACGATGTGGGTGATGCCCTGCTGCGCATCATCGACCACCACGGCCAACTGATACGCCCATAGACCGTCCGCACGCTTGAGAACGAAGTCGCCCACATGGTCTTCTACGTCCTGCTGCTGCGGCCCCAGGCGTCGGTCTTCCCAATGCAGCACACCCGGTGCGACTTTGAAGCGCCAGGCGCGTGCTGGCCGCGCACCCAGGCCCGCGCGGCAGGTGCCAGGGTAGACCAACTCGCCATGGCGTTCGCGCTGCAGGCCCTGCGCGGCGATGGCTTGCTCGATGTCTTTGCGTGAGCAGGCGCAAGCGTAGGCGCGGCCTTGCTTGACGAGTTGGTCGAGTGCCAACTGGTACAAATGCCCACGGCTTGATTGCCACACCGGCGCTTCATCGGGCAGCAAGCCGCAATCGGCAAGCTGCTGCAAGATGATCTGGGCCGCACCGGTCGTGCAGCGCGGCGTATCGACGTCTTCAATGCGCACCAGCCAGCGCCCACCATGAGCGCGTGCGTCAAGCCAACTGGCCAGGGCGGCCACCAGTGAGCCCGCGTGCAAGGGGCCTGTTGGAGAAGGTGCGAATCTGCCCCTGTACCCAAGCTTGGTGCCCGTCAGCATGGCGCGCTCGCTCAGCCGGCGTGCACCTTCAGCGCCAGTTCCAGACCAGAAATAAACGCATCCTCCGCCCGGTGCCCCAGGCACCAGTCGCCGCACAGCCCCAGGCCGGTCTTGCCGTCCCAGAGGTGGGAGCGACCCAGTGGCGTCAGCGTTTTAGCCCAGCGCCAGCGATGCACCTGCGTGAAGCTGGGTTCGGCGTGAATGCCGGTCACTTCGGCGAAGGCCTTTTGCAGCTTTGCCGTGACGCGTGGCTCATCATCCTGCAGATGTTCTTGCGACCAGGCGGCGCTGGCTTGCACTGTCCATCGCTCCACTGGCGAGCGGCCGGGTTTGGAGGATTCGCGTGCCAGCCAGGCGATGCGGTGGTGGGTGCTGAGGGCTGCGTTCCACTGCGGCCCCAGGTGCGTCAGATTGGGCTGCACCGCCTGCGGAAACGCCAGCATCAGCGTCCAACAAGGCGCAACCTCGACTTTGGCGAGCTTTTCCTGCATCTGCGGTGCCAGTGCCGACAGGCGCAGCAAGGCCTCGGCCTGGGCATGCGGTATGGCCAGCAGCACAGTGTCGAAGCCCGAGTACACATGAACAGAATCTTGCGGCCCGCTGGTCTGCAATTGCCAGCGCTTGGGATCGAGCGCGTCGCGCTCGATTCGGGTGACGCGCGTTTGCATGTCCAGGCTGCCAGCGTCCACCAAGGGCGCAGCCCAGTGCCGTGGCAGGGCGTCCATGGTGGGCACGCACACCCAATGCGGCTCGCCCGAGGGCAGGGCGGCCTCGGCCACGCGGCCATGCGGATCAAGCACCCGCACTGCGTTGGCGCTCCAGCGCTTGGCGAGGCCGGGTGTGAGTGCCAAGGTCTTCTCGAAGCGGGCATCGCGTACGGTGAAGTACTGTGCGCCATGGTCAAAGCTGCCAAAAGGGGTGTCCCTGCTGGCCATGCGCCCGCCGGGGGTGGAGCCTTTGTCCAGCACGGTCACACGATGCCCAGCCTGGGTCAGAGTACGGGCGCAGGCCAAGCCTGCGATGCCGGCGCCAATTACGGCGATATTTCTTTGTTGTTTAGCCATTGGTGTTCATTGTGCCGCATGAACCGTGCGTCGGGGGTGAGCGCACCGTGGGCGCACTGCATCGGGTGAGATGCCATCAAAAGCGGGGCGCAACCCTGACAGCTTGCGCCCCTACACTGCTGCATGGCTTGCAAGAAAGGACCACTCATGCTGAGTTTGCGCAAATCCGAAGACCGTGGCTGGGCTGACCATGGCTGGCTCAAGTCATTTCACAGCTTTTCCTTTGCCCACTACCACGACCCCCAGCACATGGGTTTTGGCAATCTTCGGGTGATTAACGAGGACCGCATTGACCCGGGCGCTGGCTTTGGCACGCACGGCCATCGCGACATGGAAATCATCAGCTATGTGCTGCAAGGCGAGCTGGCCCACCGCGACACGCTGGGCAATGTGGTGGCCATCCCGCCGGGCGATGTGCAGCGCATGAGCGCGGGCACTGGCGTGCGCCACAGCGAGTTCAACCATGCCAAGGACCAGACCACGCATTTCCTGCAGATCTGGATCGAGCCGCAGGTGACAGGCATTGCGCCCAGCTACGAGCAGAAGTCATTCCCCGAGGCCGACAAGCGTGGGCGCTTGCGCTTGGTGGCCTCAGCCGATGGCAGTGAAGGCTCGGTTCAGATTCATGCGGATGCACGCCTCTATGCGGGCCTGTTCGATGGCACTGAGAGTGTCAGCATGCCGCTGGATTCTTCGCGCAAGACTTATGTGCACCTGATCAAGGGCGAACTTGAAATCAATGGTCAGCGTCTGGCCGCTGGCGACGCCGCCAAACTGGAGAACGAAACCCAGCTCACTTTGCGCGCGGGGAAGGCTGCCGAAGTGCTGGTGTTTGACCTCAGCGCCGATTGATGCATCGAATTTTTCTAAGCAAGGTTTCTCACCAGGTCGGCTTATTCCGGCAAGAACCAGCAATGAAATCGATAACTTGTAGCCGTGGCTGCGATTGTTTTGAGAGGCACGCCGGTGCCCGCTTCGCAATACACATCAGTATGATGACTGACAGGCTGCGCGGCCAAGCTTGCGTGGCGACGCCGAGCCCGCCATCGCGCAACCGTGCAACCCAAGGACAGGCACCGCCTTATGAGCCAGATTGAAACAGACCCCACCCCAGGCAGTTCTTACCCGAGTGGCATCGCGGTGGTGTTTGGCGGCACGGGCGGTATTGGCAGGGCTATCTGCATGGCGCTGGCGCGGCGCGGCGCCGATGTGGCGCTGACTTACCGCAGCAATGAGACCGCGGCCCGGGAAACGGTTGCCGCGGTGCAGGCGCTGGGCCGCAAGGCAGAGGCCTTGCAGGTGGAGCTCAGCCAGTCTCAGAGCATCGTGCGCGCGCTGCAAGACCAGCAAAGTGCGCACGGGTGCATCCACACTGTGGTCTTCGCGGCGGGCGCGGACATCACCATGACCTATGTGGCGGACATCGATCCCGCAGAATGGCAGCACACCCTGGATGCTGATCTGGGCGGCTTCTTTCACACCTTGCGCGCCGCCATCCCGCTCATGCGGGCGCAGGGTGGCAGCATCATCGCCGTCACCTCGGCGGGGCTGGACAGGCATCCCCCGAAGGACATTCTCTCGGTGGTGCCCAAGGCCGGCATTGAGGCACTGGTGCGTGGTGTGGCGCGCGAGGAAGGTCGGCACAACATCCGGGCCAACGCGGTGGCGCCAGGCGTGATTGACGGCGGCCTGTTTGATCGCCTGCGCACGCAGTTGGACTCGGGATTTGTCGAGGCCATGCGGCGCAACACCGCCTTGCGCCGATTCGGCACGGTGGACGAAGTCGCCGGGCTGGTGGCTTTTCTGGCCACTCGAGAGGCGGCGTACATCACAGGGCAACACATCTGCGTCGATGGGGGCTATTCGGTATGAGTGCGCCGTCGCAGTGGGTGATTGGCGAGCTTGAGGGGCTGAGCGTGGGCGCGGCGCTGCGCCGCTCGGCCCGTCTCTATCCGGACATGCCTTTTCTCAAGAGCGACGAGGCGACGCTGGCGTTCTGCGAGTTTGACCAGCGCGTCGATCAACTGGCCAGTGGACTGGCCGGTCTTGGCATTGGCCACGGCGACCACGTGGCGGTGTGGCTCAACAACTCCATTGAGTGGATCCAGACATTCTTTGCCTGCGCGCGCATCGGCGCGGTGGTGGTTCCCATCAACACGCGCTACACGGCGACCGAGGCGGGCCACCTGCTGAGCCAGTCCGATGCCAAGCTACTGGTGATGACACGGCGCATCTGGGGCAATGACTACCTGGCCCAGCTCGAGCGAGTGGCGCCCAGCCTGGCGGCTCATCAGCACGGCGTTTTGCAACTGGATGAACTGCCCATGCTCAGGCATCTGGTGTTGGTGGGCGAAGGCGGCCCGCCGGGCAGCGAGCGCTTCGAGGCGCTGGCTGCGGTGCCGGCCGCGGCGCAACTGGCCCAGTGGGAGACGCGCGTCAAGCCGAGTGACACGCTGCTGATTGGCTACACCTCGGGCACCACGGGCAAGCCCAAGGGGGCCATGCACAACCACGCAGTCATCAAGCAGGCCACGCGTGTAGGCCTGGCCTGCGCCCTGCAGCCCGGCGGCAGCGTGCTCGGACACATGCCGCTCTATCACGTGGCCGGCCTCTACATGGGTTTGGTGCCGGCCCTCACGCTGGGCGCCTGTTACGTGGTCATGCCGCAGTGGGATACGTCGCAGGCGCTGGACCTCATCGAGCGCGAGAAGATCACCTTGTTCGGCGGCATCCCCACGCATTTTGTGGACATGGTCAATCACCCATCCATCGCCAGCCGCGATTTGTCGTCGATGCGCATCGCCTGGATGGGCGGGGCGCCGGTGATGCGTGCCACCTATGATCGCTTCAAGCGAGCCTTGGGCCTGCAACACCTGCTGTCCACCTATGGCATGACGGAGAACACCATCTCCACCACCTTCAATCGTCTCACCGACCCGGCCGAGGACGCGAGCGAGAACCGCGCACCCGTGCTGGCCAACTGCGAGGTGCGCATTGTCGACCCCTTTGGCGCCAGGCCGCTTGCCACGGGAGAGATCGGCGAGGTGTGGTGCCGTGGCGAGACCGTGATGATGGGCTACTACAAGAACCCGGAGGCGACGCGCGCCACCATCACCGAAGATGGCTGGCTGCGAACCGGCGATCTGGGCTTCTTCGACGCGCGGGGCTTCCTCAGCCTGACGGGTCGATTGAAGGAGATGTACAAGAGCGGCGGCACCAACGTGTACCCGGCCGAGGTCGAGCAGCACCTGGCGGCCCATCCTGCGGTCAGGATGGTGGCCGTGGTGGCCGTGCCCGATGAACGCCTGGGCGAAGTGGGTTTTGCCTATGTGCAGACGCACGAAGGCGCTGGCCTGACGCTCGCGCAGTTGCGTGCCCACTGCAAGGGCACGCTGGCCGACTACAAGATTCCGCGCTACTTGGCCATGGTGCCCGAGCTGCCGCGCACCAGCACCGGCAAGATCCAGCGTGGCGCGCTGGCCGACATGGCTCGTTCAGAGATCGCCAAACAGCAGGAACATACCCAGGGGCGATAGCGCCCTGGGCCTCAGGACGCTGGCGCCGCCGGTGCAAGAACGCATGATGGTCTTGCCTGCCAGCTTGGCCTTGTGTGCCTGCACGGCGGCCGTGTTGACTGCGCGATTTTAATTCCTGTCAAGTGTCCTCGCAGGGCTCTGCATTTTCTACAATGCAGCCATGTTCGTCCATTTGCGCCTGCACACTGAATTTTCCATTGTCGACGGTACCAACCGCATCGACGAAACCGTCAAGACGGCAGCGGGCGATCAGCAGCCCGCACTGGCCATCACTGACCTCAACAACCTTTTTGGCGCCATCAAGTTCTACAAGGCGGCGCGCTCGGCGGGCGTCAAGCCGATCATCGGCGCTGAGATATTGCTGCAGGGATTGTCCAAGGACGCTGGGTCGCTCTCGCGCATGGTGCTGCTGGTCCAGAACAAGCAGGGGTACCTCAATCTGTGCGAATTGCTGGCGCGTGCCTGGACCCAAAACGTGGTCAAGGCGCAGGCGGTGTGCAAGATCGAATGGCTGCGCGATTTCGGCGAAGGCCTGATCGCCATGTCAGGCGCGCAGGCCGGGCCTGTCGGCCAGGCGCTGGTGCAGGGCGATGAGCAGCGCGCGGGCGAGCTGGCCTTGCAGTTGGCATCCATCTTCCCGCATCGTTTTTATATCGAGCTGCAGCGTGCTGGCCGGCCCGACGATGAGGCGCATGTGACGCATGCCGTTCAACTGGCTGCCCGCTTGAAGTTGCCGGTGGTGGCCACGCACCCGGTGCAATTTACGCACGAGGATGATTACGAGGCGCATGAAGCGCGCGTGTGCATCTCCGAAGGCGAGATTCTGGGCAACCAGCGGCGCGTGCGCCGCTTCACCCACGATCAGTATTTCAAACCCCAGGCCGACATGCTGGCGCTGTTTGCCGATGTGCCTTCGGCCATTGCCAACACGCAAGAAATCGCCAGGCGTTGCAACCTGGTGCTTGAGCTGGGCAAGCCGCGCCTGCCCGACTACCCCACGCCCGAGGTCGATGGCCGGCGTATGCCGATCGAAGAGTATTTCCGTTTTGCATCGCATGAGGGGCTCAAGGAGCGCATGGCGCATCTGTACCCCAATGAAGCGCAGCGCGAGAAAGAGTTTCCCCGCTATGTGGAGCGGCTCGAGTTCGAGATCGGCACCATTTTGAAGATGGGCTTTCCCGGCTACTTTCTCATCGTGGGCGACTTCATCAACTGGGCCAAGAAGAACGCTTGCCCGGTGGGACCGGGCCGCGGCTCGGGGGCCGGATCACTGGTGGCGTATTCGCTCAAGATCACTGATCTGGACCCGCTGCAATACAACTTGCTGTTTGAGCGTTTTCTCAACCCTGAGCGGGTGTCCATGCCCGACTTCGACATCGATTTTTGCCAGGCCAACCGAGATCGTGTCATCGACTACGTGAAGGACAAGTACGGCAAGGATGCGGTCAGCCAGATCGCCACCTTCGGCACCATGGCCGCGCGCGCGGCGATCCGCGATGTGGGCCGCGTGCTGGACATGAGCTACACGTTCTGCGATGGCATCAGCAAACTCATTCCCAACAAGCCGGGCCAGCACATCACCATTGCCGACGCGATCAAGGCCGAGCCGGTGCTGGCCGAGCGGCTGGCAAGGGAAGACGAAGTCAAGACCTTGCTGGCACTCGCGCAAAAGCTTGAGGGCCTGACCCGCAACGTGGGCATGCACGCCGGTGGTGTGCTGATTGCGCCGGGCAAGCTCACTGATTTCACGCCGCTCTACCAGCAGCCGGGCAGCGAGTCGGCGGTGAGTCAGTACGACAAGGACGACGTGGAAGCCGCCGGCCTGGTGAAGTTCGACTTTCTCGGCCTGGCCACGCTCACCATCCTGGAGATTGCCAAGGATTTCATCCGTGCGCGTCACAAAGGCCAGGAAGACTTTGCCTTCGAGAACATCGTGCTGGACGATGCACCCACCTACAAGCTGTTCGCTGACGGCAAGACCGAGGCGGTGTTTCAGTTTGAAAGCCGCGGCATGCAAGGCATGCTGCGCGACGCCCGGCCCACGCGACTGGAAGACCTGATCGCGCTCAACGCCTTGTACCGGCCGGGCCCGATGGACCTGATCCCCACTTTTGTTGCGCGCAAGAACGGACGCGAGCCGGTGGAGTATCCGCACCCGCTGGTGGCGCAGATGCTGTCAGAGACCTACGGCATCATGGTCTATCAGGAACAGGTGATGCAGACCGCGCAAATTCTGGGCGGTTACTCGCTTGGCGGCGCCGACTTGCTGCGCCGTGCCATGGGCAAGAAGAAGGCCGAAGAGATGGCCGAGCATCGCCAGATCTTTCGCGCCGGCGCGGCCAAGAACAGCATCGGCGAGGCCAAGGCCGACGAGATCTTCGACTTGATGGAGAAGTTCGCCGGTTACGGCTTCAACAAGTCGCATGCCGCCGCTTACTCGCTGCTGGCCTATCACACCGGCTGGCTCAAGGTGCACTACACCGCTGAGTTCTTCTGCGCCAACATGACGGTGGAAATGGACGACACCGACAAGCTCAAGGTCTTGTTCGAAGACGCCCAGAAAAACTTTGGCCTTTCATTCGAGCCGCCCGATGTCAATCGCGGCAATTACCGCTTCGAGCCGATTTCCGACAAGGTCATTCGCTATGGCCTGGGCGCGGTGAAGGGCACTGGCCAACAGGCCATTGAGGCCATTGTCAAGGCGCGCCAGGAGGGCGGGCTTTTCAAGAGCCTGTACGATTTCTGTGTGCGGGTGGATCGCACCCGCTTGAACAAGCGCACGGTGGAGGCGCTCATCAAAGCCGGCGCCTTCGATTCATTGCAATTGAATCGCGCTTCTTTGATCGCATCTGTTGACCGCGCATTTGACTTTGCCAATGCAACCCAGGCCAATGCCAATCAGGGCGGCCTGTTCGACAGCGGTGACTCCCACGCGGCCAGCACCCAAGAGCCGCCGTTGGTAGAGGCCTTGCCCTGGGGTGTGAAAGAGCGCCTGACCTTTGAGAAGACAGCGGTGGGCTTCTACTTGTCTGGGCACTTGTTTGACGAAGTGACGCTGGAAGTGCGGCGCTTCGTGCGGCGCAAGATCGAGGAGCTGATCGACACGCGCGAGCCGCAGTTGCTGGCCGGCATCGTCAGTGATTTTCGCGTCATCAACGGCCAGCGCGGCAAGCTGGCGCTGTTCAAGCTGGACGACAAGAGCGGCACCATCGAGGCCACTGCCGACGAAGGCGTGATCAATGCCCATCGCAACCTGCTCAAGGACGACGAGTTGATCATCGTCATGGCCAAGCTCCAGCCTGATCGTTTCTCAGGCGGTTTTCGCCTGAACGTCAATCAGGTCTGGGACCTGGCGACGGCGCGCTGCCGCTTTGGCAAGTTTCTGCGAGTGGCCGTCAATGGCAAGGCGCCCGACATCGCCCGACTGGTGCGCGAATTTCCGCCCAAGCGCGAAATGTCCGACCAGGGTGAACTCATCCGCGGCCTGAACGTGCGGCTGGCCTTGCAGCGCGATCAGGCGGTGGCGGAATTGCAGTTGGGCGAAGAGGCCAAGTTTTTCCCCAGCGATGCGGCCTTGGCCAGTTGGATGGCCCAGGCCGATGGCGGGCGTGCGCAGATTGTGTACGAGTGACCCTGAAAACGGCAGCTCAGTCCTTGGGGCGGAAGCTAAGCAGCAAGGACGAGGGCACCCGGCCATCGGTGTCGCGTGGCAGGACTTCGGTGCGGTCCAGGGCGCGAAGCACTGCTTCATCCCATGCCGGCAGGCCGCTTGATTTCACCAGCTTGCGACTGACGATGGTGCCATCGGGGGCCATGCGCACATCTACTTCGGCGGTGGGGTTGCCGGAGATGGTTTCAGTAAAGACGATGTTGGGCCTGACCTTGGCGCGGATGCGCCCGCCGTAGCTGCTGGAAGGCCCCGAGGTCTGTAGCGCCGTGCCCGTTGAGCCCGATGAGCCGCTTGCTCCGGCAAGCCCCTGCATGCGCTTGAGGTTCTCTTGGCGTTGCGCTTCAAGCTGCTCGGCCTCCGCTTGCTCGCGCTTGGCCTTGTCGCGTGCCGCCTTCGCCTGGGCTTCGCTGCGCTTGCGGGCATCGGCGGCCTTCTCATCAGCCACGCGTTCACGTTGCAGCGTTTCTTCTTTCTTGAGTGCGTTCTGCTTCTTGAGCTTTTCAAGTGCCTGCGCCTTCAGGCGCGCTTCACGCTGCTTTTGGCGCTCGAGTTCCTGGCGCAGGCGCTGGGCCTGCTCGGCCTTGCGTTTGTCTTGCTCCAGCACGATGTCCGGCTGCGCGACGGGCGTGGGTGGGGGTGGGGCGACGGCCTGCGGTGGCGGCGCTTCGGGCGATGGTGGGGGTTGTACGAGAGCGGGCGCGGCTTGCTGGGGCACGCTGGCCCACAGCTCGGCTTCGACCGCCAGTTCTCGTGACTCGCGTTTCCAGTTGATGCCCCAGGTCAGGGCCATGGCCAGCAGCACGTGCGCCAGTATCGCCATCGCGAAGGCACGCATCGCCGCTGGCTGCGGCGGTGGCGCGAAATCGAGGCGATCGGCTGTGTCTTGCATGCGCTGAAATTTATTGAACGATCTGCACTGCCAGGCCTACCCGCTGCACACCCGTGCGCTGCAGTTTGTCCATGACTTTGACGACGCTTTCGTATTTGACATTGCGGTCGGCGCTGATGACCACCGCGCTCGCACCTTCAGCGCGGCCTGCCTGCGCCTGTTTGACAGCTGCGCCCAGGGCATCGAGTCGCAGGCGCTGAGTCTTGTCGCCGATCTTCATGTCAAGCGCATCGTCCTTGCCGATCAGTATCTGTATCACCTGGTCGGGTTGCTTGGCGCCCTTGCCCACGCTGGGTAGATTGATCACGCTGGGCGCGATCAGCGGCGCGGTGACCATGAAGATGATCAAGAGCACCAGCATCACATCGATGAAGGGCACCATGTTGATCTCGCTGATGGTGCGCCGGCCTCGGCCGCGTGAGACGGTGGCTGGCATATTCAGTGGCCCGAGGGCGATTGCGCGCCCAGGTTGCGCTGCAAGATGTTGGAGAACTCTTCGATGAAGGTTTCCATCTTGATGGCCACGCGGTCGATGTCACGTGCGAACCGGTTGTAGGCCACCACCGCCGGAATGGCGGCGAACAGGCCGATGGCAGTGGCCACCAATGCCTCGGCAATGCCCGGGGCCACTGTGGCCAGCGTGACCGTTTGCAGGCTGGCCAGGCCGATGAAGGCATGCATGATGCCCCACACCGTGCCGAACAGTCCAACATAAGGCGAGACCGAGCCCACCGAAGCCAGGAACGAGAGATGGGTTTCCACGACATCGAGCTCGCGCTGAAAACTCGCCCGCATCGCGCGGCGGGCGCCGTCGAGCAAGGTGCCGGCGTCGGTGATGCGCCGCTCGCGCAGCTTGCTGTATTCGCGCATGCCGCTGGCGAAAATGCGTTCCATCGACCCGGCCATCTTGGCGTTTTGCGCGGCTGCGGCATAGAGGTCGTTCAGGCTGGTGCCAGACCAGAACTCGCGCTCGAACTCATCGTTGAGCCTGTTGATGCGCTTGATTGCGAAGAGCTTGCGAAAGATCGCCGCCCAACTGGCGATGGACACGCACACCAGCAGCAGCATCACAAGCTGCACCACCCAACTGGCGTTGAGCACCAATTGCAGGATCGACAAGTCTTGGTTCATTGTTTGAGGGCTTCCAGGATATTGTGCGGGATTCTCGCAGGCTTGAGTTTGTCACCTTCTACCCAGCCGATCTTTATGCGGCCTTCACACAGCAGGGGCTTGTCGGCGTCACCAGTGCGAGGCAGCAAAAGAGCCTGCTGCGCGATTATGAGAGACGCGCGGCCGGTTTCCACCACCGAGGCTGTGACAAGAAGTTCGTCGTCGAGCCGGGCGGGGCGCAGGTAGCGCACGGAAGTCTCGCTCACGATGAACATGCCGCCGCTGGTCTGGCGCAGGCTGCTTTGCACAATGCCCAGTGCGCGCAGCCATTCGGTGCGGGCGCGTTCGAAGAACTTCAGGTAATTGGCATAGAACACAATGCCGCCCGCATCGGTGTCTTCCCAATAGACGCGGATGCGGAACTCGAAAGCCATCAGGCCGCCTCGGACGGTGTGCCCAGCATGGCTTGCAGCCGGGTGGCGGCTTCTTGCAAATGTGCCATCGAGCTGGCGGTGGAGAAACGCACGAACTCATGGCTTTGGGCGCTGCCAAAATCACGCCCAGGCGTGATGGCCACATGGGCCTCGCGCATCACTGCAAAGGCAAAGTCCCAACTGTCTTTGATGCCCAGCCGGCGGCAGGCCTGCGAGCAATTGGCCCATGCATAGAACGCGCCGTCGGGCATGACGGGCACGTCCAGCCCCATGGCCTGCAGTTGTGGCACGAAGAAATCGCGCCTGGCCTTGAACTGGGCACGGCGCCGCTCATATTCGGCCAGGCTCTCGGCCTCAAAGCAGGCCAGGGCCGCATGCTGGGCCACCGTGCTGGCGCAGATGAAAAGATTTTGTGCCAGGCGCTCGACCACCGGCACCAGCACCTGCGGTACCACCAGCCAGCCCAGGCGCCAGCCGGTCATGTTGAAGTATTTGGAGAAGCTGTTGATGCTGATGACTTGGTCGTCGATGGCCAGGCCGGTGTGGCCGTAGGTCTGCTCATAACTGAGGCCAAGGTAGATTTCATCGAGCAGCGTGACGCCGCCCTTGCTGCTGGTGAACTCATGAATGCGGCGCAACTCATGCGGGTGGATCGATGTGCCGGTGGGGTTCGAAGGCGATGCCAGCAACACGCCGCGGGTGCGGTTTGTCCAGTGCGCCTGCACCTTGTCGCAACTTAGCTGGTAGCGCTCATCCGCTGTGGTGGGCAGCAGCACGGCCTTGCCATCGACCGCGCTGACAAAGTGGCGGTTGCAGGGGTAGCTTGGGTCGGGCATCAGGATTTCGTCGCCCGATTCGATCAGGGCCAGGCAGGCCAGCTGAAGAGCAGCGGACGCCCCCGCAGTAACGATGATTCGGCTGGCCGGCACCTGCACGCCAAAGCGCTGCGAATACCAGCCGCTGATGCGCTCGCGCAGCGCGTCCAGGCCGACTGCGGGGGTGTACTGGGTGGTGCCGTCGCGGATGGCGCGGGCGGCGGCTTCCTGCACCAGCGGCGGGGCGGTGAAGTCTGGTTCGCCGATGTTCAGGAACACCATCGGTCGATCGGAGTGGGCAGTTTCCCGGGCCAGTTGTGAAGCAGCCTTGGCCACTTCCATGACGTAGAAGGGTTCGATACGGCTTGCGCGGCCCGAGATCTTCATGGATGCGTCAGACGGCTTTTTGCCGGGCTGTACGGTTTGCCTGGTCGGCCTGCACCTCTGCGGGCCGAAGGCTGGGCGCGAGGCCGTTGAGCACTGCGTTCACGTACTTGTGGCCATCGGTGCCGCCGAATTCCTTGGCCAGCTCGATGCACTCATTGAGCACCACGCGCCAAGGCACATCAGCGCAGTGCATGAATTCGTAGGTGCCTATCCACATGATGCTGTGCTCGATGGGGGAGATCTCTTCCATCTTGCGGTCCAGCAAGGGCAGCATGAGTGCGTCGAGTTCGGCCGCTTCTTTCACGCAGCCGTGCAGCAGTGCGTCATAGTGGACCGAGTCGGCCTTGTGAAAGCCGGCCAGGTCGCGGGTGAAAGCGTCTATGGCCTGGGCGTCGTTGCGGCCCACCAAATGCTGGTAGAGCGCCTGCACCGCGAACTCGCGCGCGCGGCTGCGAGCGGACTTGGCCGAGGCTTTGCGCGCGCCGGTGCTGGGCGGGCTGGTGGGGCCTTCCGCGGGCTTGGGTTGGGGTGCTGTGAGATCGTCAGTGGTCATTAAATTTCGTCCAGCAGGTGGCACATTTCGACGACCACTCGGGCCGCATCACGGCCTTTGTCTATCTGCCGGGCCTGCGCTTGCTCCAGGTTTTCGGTGGTGAGGATCACATTGGCGATGGGCAACTGGTAGTCAAGGCTGACGCGGGTGACACCGGCTGCGGATTCGTTGGCCACCAGTTCGAAGTGGTAGGTTTCGCCGCGGATGATGCAGCCTAATGCGATCAGCGCGTCGTAGCCGCCTTTTTCGGCCATGGCCTGCAAGGCCACGGGAATCTCCAGGGCGCCGGGCACCTGCACGAGGTCGACATGGTCCTGCGCCACACCCAGCAGGGCGAGCTCGTCGGTGCAGGCCTTGGCCAGAGAGTTGGTGATGCTCTCATTGAACCGTGCCTGCACGATGCCGATGTACAAGCCCTTGCCATCGAGCTTGCTGGCTTTGCCTTTTTCTGCGCCGAACATTGTTTCTTTCGTTGATCAGGGGGCGATTGCGGCCCCCTCGGGGGGCAGCGAAGTACACGAAGTGACGAGCGTGGGGGCTACATACCCTGAGATTTCTAAGCCATACCCGGCCATGCTGGGCCGGCGCCTGGGGCTGCCCATCAGCGTCATGCGGTGCACGCCGCACTCGCGCAAAATCTGCGCGCCCACACCGTAGGTGCGAAGGTCCATGCGACCGCGCTCTGGTCCGTGGGAAGCTCGCGCAGTACCCTCGAACTGGGCCAGCAATTGCACGGCGTCCTCGCCGGCATTGAGCAGCACTGCCACGCCCTTGCCGGCAGCAGCGATGTGTTTGAGGCTGGCGTCCAGGTTCCAGGAATGCATGGAGCGGTTGACTTCCAGCGCGTCGAGCACCGACAGGGGTTCATGCACCCGCACCGGCACTGCTTCGTCGGGCGACCAGGTGCCCTTGACGAGGGCCAGGTGAAGGCCGTGGCTGGGCTTGTCCTTCCAGGCATGGCAGACGAATTCGCCGTACGCAGTGACAAGCGCACGCTGGCCCACTTTTTCGATCAGCGATTCATGGCGGCTGCGGTGCTCGATCAGTGAAGCGATGGTGCCGATCTTCAGGCCATGCTCGGCGGCAAAAATTTGCAGATCGGGCAGCCGGGCCATGGTGCCGTCGTCCTTCATGATCTCGCAGATCACTGCGGCCGGTGTGAGGCCCGCCATGGACGCGAGATCGCAGCCGGCTTCGGTGTGGCCGGCTCGCATGAGCACGCCGCCATCGGCAGCTTGCAGGGGGAAGATATGGCCGGGTTGGACCAGGTCTTCGGCCAGAGCGTTCTTGCTCACCGCTGCACGGACCGTGCATGCGCGGTCGGCAGCCGAGATGCCGGTGGTCACGCCCTCGGCCGCTTCGATGGAGACAGTGAATGCCGTGCCCATCTTGGTGCCGTTGCGCGCCACCATGGGTGGTAGGCGCAGCCGCTCGCAGCGCTCGCGTGTGAGAGTCAGGCAGATCAGCCCGCGGCCGAAGCGGGCCATGAAGTTAATGGCCTCGGCGTTGACATGATCGGCCGCGAGAACCAGATCGCCCTCGTTCTCGCGGTCTTCTTCATCGACCAGGATGACGATGTGGCCAGCCCGCATGTCATCAATGATGTCCTGGACGGGGGAGATTTGAACGGGTGCGGTCATGCACTTTCTTTCTTTGACGCAGGTTCAATGCTGAGCATGCGCTCAACGTAACGTGCAATGAGGTCGATTTCCAGATTGACGCGGCTGCCGCTGGCCAGTGCGCCCAGCGCGGTGTTTTCCACGGTGTGCGGAATCAGGTTGATGCTCACCTCGCAGCCATCGGCGACATCGGCGATGCTGTTGACCGTGAGACTAACACCGTTGACGGTGATGGAGCCCTTGTAGGCCAGGTATTTGGCCAGGGCAGGCGGTGCGAGCACGCGCAACTCCCAGCTCTCGCCCACCTGCGCAAAGTGGGTGACACGGCCGATGCCGTCCACATGGCCTGAGACGATGTGCCCGCCAAGGCGATCATGGGCGCGCAGGGCTTTTTCCAGGTTAATGCGCCCGGACTGGTTGAGGCCGGCGGTTTTGCTCAGAGACTCGGCCGAAATGTCGATGTGGAAGATGCATTGGGCAGCATCAAACTCTGTCACCGTCATGCAGGCGCCATTGAGCGCGATGCTGTCGCCCGGGCCGACGTCATCGAGGTAGCCGGCAGGCGCCTCGATGTCCAGGCGCTTGCCGTGCAGTAAAGAGCTTCCCAGGTCGTGGATGGCGACGATACGCCCCACGCCGGTGATGATTCCGGTGAACATCGGGGTATTTTCGCAGAGTATTGGATTGAGCCATCGGGAGATGCCATTTCACATTAACTGGCCGGTGATGGGTCTGAAAAGTTCTGCAGCTACATAGAATAGTTCCATGCCGCGTCCTCCCCAGATCCCCCAGCGTCGCCAGCCGCCAGCCAGGCCCGCGCAAAATCAGCAGCAGTCAGCCCTTGCCAAGCTAATCCAGCAAGGTTTGGCGTTGCAGCAGCAAGGCAAGCTGGCGCAGGCGAGAGCGATTTATGAATCTGTGCTGAAAGCCAATCCCAGGCATTTTGATTCGCTGCATCTGCTGGGTGTCATCGAGGCGCAGACTGGGAACCATCAGGCAGCGGTCGACATGATCGGGCGGGCAATTGCCATCAATCCGAATGAGGCCAGCGCCTACTTCAACCGGGGTAGCGCCCTCATGGAACTCCAGCAACTGGAGGCTGCAGTCGCCAGCTACGACCAGGCGATCCGCATCGAGGCAAACTACGTGGACGCCCATTTCAACCGGGGCAATGCGCTCAAACGGCTCAAGCAACTGGATGCTGCCGTTGCAAGCTACGACAACGCAATCCATTTCAAGCCCGATCACTTTCAAGCCTACTATGAGCGCGGCCTAGCGCTCAGTGATCTCGGCCAAGCTCAGGCGGCCGTTGCCAGCTACGACAACGCGATCCGCATCAAGCCTGACCATGCGGACGCCTACAACAACCGCGGGGTTGCGCTCAGACAGCTCAAGCAGTTGGAACTGGCGGTCGCCAGCTATGACGCGGCGATTCGCATCAAGCCGGATTTTGTGGACGCTCTCTCCAACCGTGGCAATGCGCTGGGTGAACTCAAGCAACTAGAGGCCGCGATCGCTAGCTACGACATGGCGATCCGCATCAAGCCAGACCATGCGCAAGCCCACTACAACCGAGGTGTGGCGCTGCAGGCGAGCAAGCAGATCGATGCGGCCATGGCCAGCTACGACCAGGCCATGCGGTTCAATCCTGACCACGCGCAAGCCTGCTTCAACAAGGGGCTTGTGTTGCTGATGGGCGGCGACTTCGCTCACGGGTGGCCGATGTATGAGTGGCGCTGGAAGTTGCCAAAGAACCTCCCGATAAGGAAACAATTCGCTCCCGACTGGGATGGCTCAATGCTTGCGGGCTCCTTGCTGGTGGTGTCGGAGCAGGGTGTGGGAGACGAGATCTTCTACAGCGGCATGCTCAATGACTTGCGCTCGTATGCGGCATCTGTCACGGTCGCGGTGGACCCGCGGCTTGTTGGTCTGTTTCGAAGGTCGTTCAGCGACATTGCGGTGGTACCCAAAGACACGCTGACCCTGAACCTGGGTTTTGAGGCGCAGGTCTATATGGGAAGCTTGGGGCGATACCTTCGGCCAGATGGCGCGTCATCGAGCCAGGCCGCACGAGGCTACCTTTGTGCGAGCGCAGAACGCGTCAAGACTCTGCGCGACAGACTGGCCAGTGGCAATAGCTTGGTGTGCGGGGTGTCCTGGTCGAGCAAGAACGTCGAAGCGGGCGAAAAGAAGAGCCTGGCCCTCAGTGATCTGGCGCCGGTGCTCAAGCTGCCTGACATCGAGTTTGTCAATCTCCAGTACGGCGACACCGACAAGGAACGAGATGCGCTCAAGGCCAGTACAGGTTGCGCACTGCAGTGCGTTGACGAAATCGACAACTTCCATGATCTTGATGGCCTGGCTGCCCTGATCTGCGCCTGCGACGTGGTCGTCACGGTGAGCAATACAACAGCGCATTTGGCGGCGGCGCTGGGCAAGCCGGTGATTGTCATGCTGCCTTACTTCGCTGGCGTATTCTGGTACTGGCACGAGGGCCGCGAAGACAGCCCCTGGTATCCCAGTGCACGCTTATACAGACAAGAACACTCGGATGACTGGTCGGACGTGGTGCAGCGGGTGAAGGCCGACTTGAGTGCGCTGGCGGGTCACTGAACCTTGTCTCGCCCCGGTACGCGGGCAAGCAGACGCAGATCGTCACCCACCCTGTCGCATGACACAAACTCAAACTGCGCAGCCTGCGCCAGATCGGTGAACGCACCCAGATGGGCCATGCCTTGCCCCTGGCCCAACATCTTGGGCGCCAGGTAGATCAGCAACTCATCGACCAGCCCTTCGCGCATCAGGGAGCCATTGAGCTTGTAGCCGGCTTCCACATGCAGTTCATTCACCTCGCGTTGTGCCAGGTCGCGCAGCATGGCTGCCAGATCCACCTTGCCGAGCGCACCGCTCAGGCAGATAACGGTGGCGCCGCGCGCTTCGAGCGCACCCTGGCGTGGGCAATCCCGCTCGGCTGTGTAGATGAAAAGCCGCCGTCCAGGCAGGAAGAGTTTTGAATTGGGCGGCGTCTCCAGCCGGCTGTCGACCACGACCACATCGGGCTGGCGCGTTGCCGGCACATGCCGCACATCCAGCCGCGGATCGTCTTGCAGCACGGTGCCGATGCCCGTCAGCACGGCGCTGGCGCGGGCGCGCCAGGCGTGGCCGTCGGTGCGGGCTGCTTCACCGGTGATCCACTGGCTCGCCCCGTTGTCCAAGGCCGTGCGGCCGTCCAGCGAAGCGGCAACCTTCATGCGTACCCAGGGCATGCGCCGGATCATGCGGCTGAAAAAACCAATGTTTAGCTCACGCGATTGCGCGGCGCCAGGCCCCAGGTCCACCTGCACGCCGGCCGCGCGCAAGCGTGCGATGCCTTGGCCCGCCACCAAGGGATTGGGGTCGGGCAGGGCAGCAACCACTCTTGCAATGCCGGCCGCGGCTAGCGCATCGCAGCAGGGGCCGGTGCGCCCCTGGTGCGAGCAGGGCTCCAGCGTCACGTAGGCTGTAGCGCCGGTCACATTCCGCCCCCGGGCGTGTGCATCGCTCAGCGCCATGATTTCCGCATGCGCTTGCCCCGCCGGCTGCGTGTGACCTTGCCCCAGCACGCTTTGACCGTCAGCAGAGACGATGACGCAACCCACCCGGGGGTTGGGTTCGCTCAGGCCAATGGCTTGTCGGGCCAGGGCCAGCGCTTGCTGCATGAAAGGTTCGTCGGCTTGCATTAGGGGTATTTTGCGACATGTTGCGACCATTTAGCCGCGCAAACCGACCGGTCGTCGGCAGGCAGTGGCATAGCGGCGCCTGGGCGCTAAGGTGACATGTCCACGCATGGGTGCGCCGAACGTGGGTTCAGTTTATTCAAAGAACGAGGAGTAGGGCATGCAAAGGCAAAAGCAGAACGGTTTCACGCTGATCGAATTGATGATCACTGTGGCCATTGTGGCCATCCTGGCCGGTGTGGCCTACCCGTCCTATACCTCCTACATCAAGAAGGGCGTGCGGCGGGCGGCGCAGGCCCAGATGCTGGACATTGCCAATCGCCAGCAGCAGTACCTGTTGTCCAATCGCAGCTATGCGGCCTACAGCACGCTCACCACCAACGGCTACGCTCTGCCCACCGATCTGAGCGCCAAGTACACGCCGTCGATTGATGTCGGCACCAGCACCGTGCCATCATTCACCATCACCTTCACCGCGATCGGCCAGCAGGTGAGCGATGGTGATCTGAGTTTTACCAGCGAGGGGACCAAATCCCCCGCTGGCAAATGGTGAGTGGGGCCGTGAGCCAGATGAGCATGCGCGAATCGGGCGCCTCGATGATCGAGGTGCTGGTCACCATGGTGATCATTGCCTTTGGGCTGCTGGGCATGGCGGGCCTGCAGATGCGCATGCAGATGTCCGAGATGGAGTCCTATCAGCGCAGCCAGGCCTTGCTGTTATTGAGTGACATGGCCAATCGCATCGCGGTCAACCGAAACAATGCGGCTTCCTATGTGTTTGATGTTGCCAGCCCGGTGGGGGCGGGAATGACTTGTGCCACCACCACCACGACCACCGCCCAACGTGATCTGGGCGATTGGTGCAACGCCTTGCAAGGCGCGGGGGAAAAGACGGGAGCCACCAAACAAGGCGCAATGCTTGGCGGGCGCGGCTGCATCGAGAGCGTGGGGGGCGACTACATGGTCACGGTGGCATGGCAGGGCCTGACGCCTATTTCTGCGCCTCCCAGTTCAGTCGCTTGCGGCCAGAACGTATACAACGGCGCCAGCGGCTCGGCTTGTGTGTCCGACTTATGCCGGCGCAGCGTCACCACCATTGTGCGGATTGGATCTCTGACATGAGCCCGCGCCAAGCTTCAAAGTTCCCAGGTGGCACTCGCGTACAGGCCGGCTTCACACTGGTGGAGCTGATGATCTCCATGGTGCTGGGTCTGTTCATCGTGTTGGCTCTGGCCACCTTGCTGATCAATGTCAATCGCAACAACAGCGAATTGGCCAAGAGCAACCGCCTGATCGAGAACGGGCGATTTGCCATGCAATTGCTGGAGTCCGATCTGACGCACGCGGGCTTCTGGGGCGGCTATGTGCCGGGCTTTGACGACCTGACGCGGGCGGCCGCGGCCACCGACGTGCCCACAGCAGTGCCCGATCCGTGTCTTGAATACGCCAGCTGGGATGACACTCACAAGACACGGCTGGTGGGCATCGGCGTGCAAGCCTATGAAATTCCGTCTCCCGTGCCTTCGCCCACATTGTCGGTCTGTGCCTCCCGTGTGGTCAGCCCCAAGGCAAACACCGACGTTCTGGTGGTGCGCCATCTGGATATGCAAAGCTGCACGCCTGGCACCGCCGGCTGCCCGACGACCACCGACGTGTACTTCCAGTCTCCGTACTGCATGACCACTGCGCCTTCTGTCACCACACCCACCTACATTCTGAGCACCAGCGCCACCACCGATACGGCGACATTCAATCTGCGCCAGCGCAACTGCACGTCGGCCAGCGCGATTCGCAAGTTCGTTTCGAATCTCTACTACGTGCGCAGCTACGCCACCACCGCGGGTGACGGCATGCCGACCTTGATGCGCTCACAGTTCGGCCCAGTGACATCGGGTGGAACCACCACCCGGCAGCACAAGGCCGCTGATGCCATGATCGAGGGCATTGAAGGGTTCAGGGTGGAGCTGGGTCTGGACACAGTGAGCGACTCGGGCAGCACGATCGGCACCACGACTTTCAATACCAGCACCGGGGCTGCGGCGGCCATCACCTGGGCCAGCAGTGCCAACCTCAACTCTCCCACCAACCGCGGCGATGGTCTGCCCGATGGCAGCTATGTGCGCTGCACCAGCACCACGCCTTGCACGCCCTACCAGGTGATGAACGCGGTGGCAGTGAAGATTTATGTGCTGGCCCGCAGCGAAGTCGCCACGCCGGGCTATACCGACTCCAAGGTGTACTGTCTGGGCAGCAG
The DNA here is from genome assembly GCA_947476285.1 of Comamonadaceae bacterium. Taxonomy (GTDB): domain Bacteria; phylum Pseudomonadota; class Gammaproteobacteria; order Burkholderiales; family Burkholderiaceae_C; genus Ramlibacter. The sequence continues at coordinate 24,973 of CANJPU010000044.1, forward strand.
TTGCTCGGCGCCCACGGTGACGGCTTGTCCAGCGGGATCGTCCAATCCGGCACCGCTCCTGGGGCCGTTTTGCGATGGCTACAAGCGCCACTTGTTCACTCAGACTGTGCGACTGACCAATATTTCCATGCGAAGGGAAACGCCTTGAGCGCGCGCGGCGTCCAGCACTTGACGCAGGCGCCAAGCCAGCGCGGCGCCACGCTGATCGTGGGCCTCATCATGATGGTGCTGATCACGCTGATTGTCATCAATGCTTTCACCCTGAGTTCGTCCAACCTCAAGTCAGTTGGCAACATGCAGTTGCGCGAGGAAGCCATGGCTGCGGCGAACCAAGCCATTGAGCAGGTTGTGAGTTCGCCCTTTGCCATCTCGCCTGTCGCGCAATCCATCAATGTCGACATCAACAAGGATGGCACCAATGACTTTGCAGTTCAGGTGGCGCTACCTACCTGCACCCGCGCCTGGGCTGCATCCACCGCCGACCCCAGCGATGTGGAGTTAGGTCCGTCGATGTCCGGCTCGTCCACCTGGATCACCGAGTGGGACCTCGATGCCCAGGCCACCGATGCCGCCAGCGGCGCGTCGGTACGGGTGCGCCAGGGCATTCGCGTGCAACTGACCGAAGCGCAGAGGAACGCATCATGCCCTTGACACTTTCCATCACCGACGCGAGCACACCATGAAAAAGAAGTTCATTCAGGGATTGCTGGCCTGCCTGTTGCCGCTGTTCACTCAGTTGCCCGCGCTGGCAGAAGATATCGACCTGTTCCTGGGGGTCTCCGCAACCGCGACCAGCGCACCCAATGTGCTGTTGATGGTGGACAACACCGCAAACTGGAATACACCCTTCGTCGCCGAAAAGGCAGCGCTCGTCAACACATTCAACGGCTTGACCACCAACACCTTCAACGTGGGTGTGATGATGTTCACCGAGACCAGCGGCGCCGATTCGGGCAATGACGGCGGCTATGTCCGCGCGGCGATTCGGCCCATGACGGCGGCCAACAAAACGCGTTATGCCAACATGATCAATGCGCTGGACGTGGGCAACGACAAATCCAACGGCGGCAAGATCGGCAAGGCCATGGAAGAGGCGTACCTGTATTACTCGGGTGGCACGCCCCATGCCGGCAACAGCAAGGCCAAGACGGATTACACGGGCAACGTCTACAGCCCGAGTCCGGCAGCCCTGGGGGCAGCTCTGGCCTCTTCGCGGGCGGTGTGGGCCGTGTCGGGCAACGCACTGACATCCAAGACCGCGACCACCTATCAGAATCCACTTGCGGCCAGCGGATGTGCGGGCCGCAATTACATCATCTACATCAGCAACGGAGCCGCGCAAGACAACGCCTCTGACATCACCCAGGCCAATGGGGCGTTGACTGCACGCGGAGGCGATGCCACGCAAATCAGCATCAACCCCACCGGCTCTGCGACCAACCCGGCCGACGAGTGGGCTCGCTTCATGAAGGCCAGCAGCCTGGGCATCACGGTCTACACCATAGACATCAACAAGCTCACCACCGGCCAGGGGCCGGGATGGACCGCGCTGCTCAAGAGCGTGGCGTCTGTGAGTGGCGGCAAGTATTTCGATGTGGCTGGCAACACCACTGCGATATCCAACGCTTTGAACACCATCCTGTCAGAAATCCAGTCGGTCAATAGCGTGTTCGCATCGGTCAGCTTGCCGGTGAGCGTGAATACGCAGGGCACCTACCTGAACCAGGTGTATGTGGGGATGTTCCGCCCGGACGCCGATGCGCTGCCGCTGTGGGCAGGCAACCTCAAGCAGTACAAGCTGGGCTATGTCGGCACTGATCTGAAGCTGCTCGATGGCGACGACCGCGCCGCCATCAACAACCTGACGGGTTTCATCACCGAGTGCGCGCGAAGTTTCTGGACGCCCACCACAGCCAATACCGCTTGGGCCAACAAGGGCTGGCCGGCTGGGTCCACTTTCTGCATACCGCCCACCGGGTCGAGCGCCACGCTTTATAAGGATTCCGATTTCCCCGATGGCAACCTGGTGGAGAAAGGGGGGCAGGGCTACAAGCTGCGCAGCACCACCACCCGCACCGTGAAGACTTGCGGCGCGACCATGGCCACTTGTGCGAGTTCCACCGATCTGGTCGCGTTCAGCAACACGAGCGTGTCGCAAGCTCAACTGGGTGCGGCCGATACCACAGAGCGCGACGCCATCATCAATTGGGCCAAGGGTCTGGACGTCAAGGACGAAGACAGCAATACCATTACCACCACTGAGACCCGAAGATCGGCGCACGGCGACGTGGTGCATTCCAGGCCGGTGGCTATCAATTTCGGTACTGAAGCCGCTCCTCAGGTGGTGGTGTTTTACGGGGGAAATGATGGGCTTTTGCGTGCCATCAACGGCAATCGCACGAATTCGATCGGCAGCTATACGGCCGGCTCCGAATTGTGGTCTTTCGCTCCGCCAGAGTTCTTCAGCAAGTTCAAGCGCATATATGACAACTCGGTGCGCGTGAGCTACCCGGGTGCAATCGGATTGCCGCTGCCAAAGCCTTATGGCATGGACGGGCCCATCACCGCCTTCAAAGGGGCGGTGGTCTCCACGCAAAAGGCCTTCATCTATGCCACCATGCGCAGGGGAGGACGGTCGATGTATGCATTTGACGTGACCGACGCCCTGACCGCGCCCAACAGCCCGGTGCTCAAATGGAGGGTCGGCTGCGCAGATGCGACTGACACTGATTGCAAGGCCGGGTGGAGTGGTCTGGGCCAAACCTGGTCGTCGCCCAAGTCTTTTTACGCCAGCGGGTACAGCGGCGGAGATACACCAATGCTCATCATGGGCGGCGGCTATGACACCTGCGAGGACGCGGACCCCAATACCTGCACCTCCACGTCCAAAGGCCACTACGTCTACATCGTCAATGCCGACACCGGCGCAATTCTCAAGACCTTCGACACCGGCTTTGATCGATCGGTGATCGCCGATTCAACCATCGTGCGCGACGGCGCGGGCATGGCCATCTATGCCTACACGTCGGACATGGGTGGCAACGTCTATCGCATCACCATGGGTGCGGGCGCGCCAGCCAGCTGGACCATGAAGCGAATCGCAGCCTTGGGCTGCGCCACCACGGCGACCTGCGCCGCCAACCGCAAATTCATGTTCGCCCCCAGCGTGGTGGCATCAGGCAGCGACTACACCATCATGCTGGGATCGGGTGATCGTGAAAAACCCTTGAATTACTACACGTCGGCGGCATCAGTGGCAAATGCCTTCTACATGTTCACCGACAAGCCCACAGTGGTTGACACCACCTACCCCGGCACGGCGGATTGCGGCACGGCAGTGATCTGCCTGTCGTCCTTGTATGCCATCACCACCAGCGCCACTCCTTCGGCCACCGATCTGGCAGCCAAAAAGGGCTGGTACCTTGGCATGACCTCCACCGAGCAGATCGTCACCTCCGCAGTCACGATTTTCGGCAACGTCACATTCAGCACGCATCAGCCGGCTGTGGCCGCTGCCAGTTGCACATCCAATCTGGGCACCAGCCGGGTCTACAACATCTCGTACATCAACGCGGCCAGCCTCAACGGCACCGCCAATCGCTACGAGCACCTCTCCGGCGATGGTCTGCCGCCTTCGCCTGTGGCCGGCATGGTCACGCTAGACAGCGGGCAAACCGTGCCGTTCTGCATTGGCTGCAGCAAGGACTCGCCGCTGGAAGGAAAGCAACCATCCGCATCGTCTTCGGCCATTCGGCCAAAGGGTCGGGTTTACTGGTACATACAGCAATGAAAACCAAGGCCGGCTCCATTTTCATTCGGGCCATGCCGATGGCCGGCTTCACACTGATCGAGCTGATGGTCACCCTGACCATCGTCGGTATTTTGGCTGCGTTGGCCGCACCGTCATTCAACGAGGCGATTCTGAGCAACAAGCTCGCGGCCTATGCCAACGACTTCAGTGCCAGCGCGCAGTTGGCTCGCAGCGAAGCAATAAAGCGCAATTCGGTTGTGACTTTGTGTCGGTCAACAGATAGCACCACCTGCGCCACGTCAGGCAACTGGCAACAGGGCTGGATTGTGATGTGCCTCACTACCAACAACGTGGCCTGCAACCCTTCAGGCACCAGCACGATCGTGATGCACAAGCAGGGGGCATTGTCTGGCGACTACAGCATGACGTCTTCGGTGTACAGCGTTGACTTTCAGCCCACGGGGGCTGGCGCTACCAGTACCGCCATCACGCTGTGCCGCGCCTTGCCAGAGGCTGGGCGGCAGGAGCGAGTCCTCACGGTCAGCGCGACGGGGCGCATATCGGTGGCCACCACGAGGACTGGCAGTTGCAGTTGAACGAAGAGCTATTGTTTATTAACAAGTCCTCGTAATTGCCCATTTTGATCGTATATATTGTTACAAAATTAATCTATTCAGGCTATATTTCTGGCCATGAACGATGCGCTCAATCACAAACCGCCTTCAGTATGTAAGGCCCCTCCCGCCGCACCCCGGCACGTACTTTCTCGGGGCTTTACCCTCATTGAACTCCTCAGTGTCATGGCAGTTTCAGCCGTGCTGCTGTCGGTGGCCATGCCGCCGCTGACGGCCTTTGTAAACAGTGTTCAGCTGAGCAGCGCATCCAATGCCTTTGTCTCCGGTCTGCATCTGGCCCGCAGCGAAGCCATCAAGCGCAACGCCCGGGTGGTGGTGTGCAAGTCGGCTGACGGAGTTGTCTGTGGGCGCACCGGCGGGTGGGAGCAGGGCTGGATCGTGTTTCAGGACGACAACAATGACGGCGAGCGCGACGAGGACGAGCTTATAGTCCAGCGAGAGCAGCACTTGGCCAGCAGTCTGCGCCTGGTGGGAAACCTGAACCTTGCTCGCTATGTGTCCTTCAACCCCTCAGGCGCCACCCAGCTCGTGAGCGGAGGCTTTCAGGCCGGTACTTTGACGGTGTGCAAGCAGTCGCTCGATGGCGGTGAAGCACGCCAGATCGTTCTGAACGCAGTGGGCCGGCCGCGGGTTCAGAAGACCGTTGTTCGGTATTGCGCCTGAGCTTGACCTATTCCGGTTGAACGTAGCGGGCCCAGGCCTCGGTCTGCGCGGCCAAGAAGGCGGCGGATGATTTCCGGGTGGGTGCACCTAACGCCGCACCTCGTCCACCAGAGTTTTGAACTCATCGATGTCCTCGAAGCTGCGATAGACGCTGGCAAAGCGCACGTAGGCCACCTTGTCGAGCTTCTTGAGTTCGCGCATGACCAGTTCGCCCAACCGGGCAGACGGAATTTCACGCAGGCCCAGATTGAGCAGTTTTTCCTCGATGCGCTCAACCGCGCTGTCGATCTGCTCAGTGCTGACGGGTCGCTTGCGCAGCGCCAGGTTCATTGAGCCGAGCAACTTTGCGCGCTCGTAGTCGATGCGTCGGCCATCTTTCTTGACCACCGCCGGAAAGGTCACGTCGGGCCGCTCATAAGTGGTGAAGCGCTTCTCGCAGGCGATGCACTGCCGGCGCCGACGCACGAAGTCGCCGTCTTCCGCAACACGCGTCTCCACCACCTGGGTCTCGTCGTTGCTGCAGAAGGGGCACTTCATGGCGTGCTCAGGAGTAGACCGGGAAGCGGCGGGTCAGTGCGTTGACCTTTTCCCGCACGGCCGAGATGTTGGCCGCGTCGCGGGGATTGTCCAACACGTCGGCGATCATGTTGGCCGTCAGGCGCGCTTCTTCTTCCTTGAATCCGCGGGTGGTCATGGCGGGCGTTCCAATGCGCACGCCACTGGTGACCATCGGCTTTTCCGGATCGTTGGGAATGGCGTTTTTGTTGATGGTCATGTGCGCGTCGCCCAGCACTGCCTCGGCCTCCTTGCCGGTGATGCCCTTGGCCCGCAGGTCCACCAGCATCACATGGCTCTCGGTGCGGCCGCTGACGATGCGCAATCCGCGCTCGGTGAGCGTCTGGGCCACCACCTGGGCGTTTGCGGCCACCTGCCGCTGGTAGATCTTGAATTCGGGTGCCAGTGCCTCCTTGAAAGCCACGGCCTTGGCGGCGATCACGTGCATCAGCGGGCCGCCTTGCAGTCCGGGGAAGATCGCGCTGTTGATGGCTTTTTCGTGTTCGGGCCGCATCAGGATGAAGCCGCCGCGCGGGCCGCGCATGCTCTTGTGGGTGGTGGAGGTCACCACGTCCGCGAACGGCACTGGATTGGGGTAGACGCCTGCGGCGATCAGGCCGGCGTAGTGGGCCATGTCCACCATGAAAATCGCCCCGACATCCTTGGCGACCTTGGCAAAGCGTTCGAAGTCGATGCGCAGCGCATAGGCAGAGGCTCCGGCAATGATCAGTTTCGGCTTGCTCTCATGGGCCTTGCGCTCCATGGCGTCGTAATCGATCTCTTCTTTGTCGTTCAAACCATAGGAGACCACGTTGAACCACTTGCCGCTCATGTTCAGGGCCATGCCGTGAGTCAGGTGGCCGCCTTCGGCCAGGCTCATGCCCATGATGGTGTCGCCCGGCTTGAGGAAGGCCAGGAACACCGCCTCATTGGCCTGCGCGCCCGAATGTGGCTGCACATTGGCCGCCTGCGCACCAAAAAGCTCCTTGATGCGCGACAGTGCGAGTTGCTCGGCGATGTCGACGAATTCACAGCCGCCGTAGTAGCGCTTGCCCGGATAGCCCTCGGCGTACTTGTTGGTGAGCTGAGTGCCTTGCGCGGCCATCACGGCGGGAGAGGCGTAGTTCTCGCTCGCGATGAGTTCGATGTGTTCTTCCTGGCGCTGGTTCTCGGACCGGATGGCGGCCCACAGCTCGGGATCGGTTTGTTCGATGAGGATATTTCGGTTGTACATGGCAGTCCTTAAAGACGACGGTCCTTGTGCTTGACAAGGGCTGCCCAGGCGAACGGCTGAACGCCGGATGACCGGCGGTGCGCTTCCCAGTGGTTGGTAGGGGAGTGGTCTCCCGCTGTTTTCCACGTCAGCGCGGGCCTCCGGATGGATCGCCGCGCCTATCGCCAGTTGCGCACGCCGCTAGTGTAGCGGACCTGCACAGCTTGCGATCAGGAAACCGAAGAGTAGGCGACTTTCTCGTCCGTCACTGGCGGCTCTGCCGCCGCAGGGGCCACCGTGCGCAGCACCTGCGGCTGAGCCAGGGGCACTGAGCGGCCGGCGGCCACCAGCTTGAGGCGCTCATGTTCGGCCATGACTTTTCCGGCATAGCCGCCATCGCCATCCTGGTTGCTGGCGCCCACGTAGGACTTCAGCCCTGCATGCAAAGAGCCGGCTCGCGCGATGCACTCCTGCAGCACCTTCACGCCCACCCGCAGGTTGGTCACTGGGTCGAACGCTGCCAGCTTGCCGCCGAAGTTTTCGTACTTGTCGCTGTGCACGCCAGTGACGACCTGCATCAGTCCCTGTGCGCCCATCGGGCTCTGGGCGAAGGGGTTGAAGCCAGATTCGATGGCCATTACAGCCAGGATCAAGGTGGGGTCGAGCTTGGCGCGTGCGCCAGTTTCATAGGCTTCTGCAACCAGAGCGCTCAACGGCTCGGGCGCTACCCGGTACTTCTTGCTAAGCCAAAAGGCAACTGCCGCTTGCTGCTTGGGCAGGTCTTGCGGGTCGGTTGCTGTGGCGCGGTCGATCGCATCGGGTTCGACTTGCATGCCTGCGGCCGCCACGTGTCGGGCCTTGAGCCAGCTCATGAGCTGGGTTTCGCCGACCTGACGCAAGTCGGGCCGGGCTGCCAGGGTGATGACGCCAAATACCAGTGCCAAGCCCACCAGGGCAAAGCTGTTGTGCGTGATCTCAAACAGACCTTCGGCGACATCGGACATGAAAGTCCGCAGGCCTTGAGTCAATTTTCCTAACGCTGTCATAGCACTTCCTTTCTACGCGCGGGCCTGCCATGTAATGCTGCACGCAGCATCACTGTCACAGGCTCCTCGTTTGGATTGGTACGCCATTGAACTACCAGGAGCCTTTGGAGGATCGTCATGGCGATTCAACTTAGCCGGGGTCGGCAGCGGATGAAAGTTCTCAGTACATTGCCAAGAACTGGGCGGATTTTAAGTGGGTCTACATATCATGTCAAGAATATCAAACTAATTTGATATTTCTATTCGCCAGGTCGGCAGCGGTCTGTCAAGTCCACTTTTTCTGTGCTTTGAAGACGCCTGGATGCGGTTGGTGCGGCGTTGAAGAAATCATCTTGAAATCAGAGCCGGGGTCGCCTAGATTGAAGGAGTCCGAGTTATCGGACGATCAGCCGGCAGTGCCATCCAGGGTGGTGGCCGGCTCCTTTTGGAGGCAATCCATTGCTTCCGACGCGATGCGGGACATCAATACTCCCACTCGCGAACCTCGGCGGCGCACGACTTATGTCAGCTGCCAAGCCCGGCAGGCGGTTTTGCTGTCTGACCGGGCTTTCTCTTTTTCGCACCGATCAGCCATGTGGCTGGGCCGTGATGGCACTTCATGACCGTTTCGCGGCGAGAATAGCGGTTTGCCCCGTTCGCGGGGTCTTTCCGTTAAAACGACAACACATTCATACGCAGTGACTCAAGCCACTCTCAAATCCAACGACACCCGCGCCCTCGATATATTGACTGGTGGTGCCTTTTCCGCGCCCACTTCGGGAGAGCGTTCGGCGCGCGTTCGCGAATGGCTGGCGTCCAATCCCAGTCTGGAGCAAATGCAAGAAGTGTTTCGCGAGCTCAGCGCACGCGACAAGGGCGCTGCCAAACTTCTGCGCGAAAAGCTCGACGAAATCAAGCGCGTCCGTGGCCAAGAGGTCATTGCCGCCGAATGGGCGGAAAAGGCCCGCGGCTTGTTGGCTGTTGCCAAGCTCAACATCGCCGACGCCATGGCCTGGCAGCGCGACGCCGCCAAGGCTGGTGCGCCGCTCAGCCGCGAACCCCTGGCTGGGCTCAAGGCACAGCTCGCCGAGCGCATCAAAGGAATTGAAGACCTGCAGCACCACGTGCAGGTGCAGCGCGAAGCAGCGGTGCTGCTGGCCCAACGCATTGAAGTGTTGTCGACCAAGTCTTGGCGTGATGCTCAGGCCGCTGCCGACGCCCTGGCCGTTGACGTACCCGCTTGGCAGGCGCAGGCTGCGGCCCTGACGTCGAACCCGAACTGGCAAAGCGTGGACACGCGTTTTCCCACTCTGCTTGATAGTTCGCGCGCTCAGCTTCAAGTTGTCTGGGATGCGTTTCACGCCGCGTTGGGCCAGGCAGTGGCCGCCGCGGGCGACACCGCTGCGGCCTTGCCGCCGGTGCCGGTATGGGCAGACGAGCTGCGGGCAGCCAGAGGCGCAGCGGCCGAGGCGCAGCCCAAGACGGCCAAACCCAAGGTGGACCCAGAATTGAGGGCGCGGGCCACCCAAGCGGTTGCTGAAGTACTGAGCAAGCTCGAACAGGAAATCTCCCAAGGCCATGGCAAGGCCAGTGCCGGCGCCGCCACTGCGCTGCGTAACGCGCTGAAAGAGCACGGCAGACTGGTTGACGACAAGCTGGAGAACCAGGCTCATGCGGCACTCGCTGCGGCCGGCGAGATGGAAGGCTGGCAGCGTTGGCGCGCCGATCAGTTGCGCCAGGAGCTCGTCGCTCGGGCCGAAGCTTTGTTCGAAGAGCCTCCCGCACCTGCCGCGCCAGCAGTTGCTGCTCCTGCACCAGTGGCCGAGTCCACTGAGTCCGCCGAGTCCGCCGAACCGCCCCAGGCGCAAGAGCCGCTGCCGCGCAAAACCCGCTACGGCGGCCGCAAGATGCAAGAGCAATTGCGCATGCTGCGCGACCTATGGAAGCAAACCGATCAGGGCGGCGTGCCCAACCACGCACTCTGGAAGCGCTTTGACGAAGCCTGCAACGAAGCCTACAAGGTCGTTGAGGCCTGGCTGGACAGGATCAAAGCTGAAGCGGCCGAAAACAAGGCGCAGCGCCTCGCACTCATCGAAGAAGTCAAAGCCTGGGCGGCCGACAATCGCAGCGCGCGCGATGACGACTGGAAGGGCTTTGCCCGCATCCTCAATCAGTTCGAAGCCCGCTGGCGTGACGCGGGTCACCTTGGCGAGAAGGCTTTTGCTGAGATGCAGCCGCTGTGGAAGGCCGTCATGCAAGAGGCTGCGGCCCCTCTGGAGGCCAAGCAAAACGAAAGCCTCGATCGCAGGCATGCCCTGATCGAAGAAGCCAAGGTGCTTGGGCAGGCGCCCCAGTTGCGAGTCGATGCGGTGAAGGCCTTGCAGCATCGCTGGCAAGCCGAGGCCCAGACCATTCCCCTGGACCGCAAGCATGAACAGAAACTGTGGGACGCTTTCCGCAAGCCAATCGACGAAGCCTTCAACCGCAAGGACCAGGAACGAGAGAAGGCTGCGGCCGCTCTGAGCGACCGCGACCGCATGGTGCTGGAGGCATCCAAGAAGCTGGAGTCCGCCAACGCAAGCGGCGATGCCCATGCCATCAAGGCGGCGATGTCGGCGCTGGAGGCTGCATTGCGCGGACAGGCGCAGGCGGCAGCCGCCGTGGCCGCAGCAGGCCCGGCTGAAACAGCGCCGGTCATGCAAGAGCCTGCCGCGCAAACATCGGACGATTCACAGCCCACGCCGGACGCCGGTGTCCCGGCTGCACAGATAGCTGACGCGGCAGATGCGGCCGATGTTGCGACCGATGTTGCAAGCGGCGAGGCAGAGCCCGCTGCTGCGCCCGCCGCGCCCGCCAAACCGCTGCCAAAGCCGGTGGTCGCCATGCGTGGCGACGACAGGCCCGGCATGAAGAAGACCGAGCCGGCCGTGCCTGGCCGCGGCGGCAAGTTTGGCGACCGCAAGGGCGGCCCCGGCGGTAGATTCGGCGAGCGGCCGGCCGAACGAGCAGGTGCGCGAGACGGGCGCAGCGACAGCCGATTCGGCGCAGGGCGTTTTGGTGACCGAGCCCAGGAGGAGGACCGTGGCCCGCGCCTGGGCGATGTGGCCTTTCGCGCGCAGCGCGATGCACTCGAACACGCTCAGTCGGCGCTCAAGAAATTGGCCGCACAAGCGCATGGCGAAGCATTGACGCATTTGATTGGCGCCTGGCAACACCGTGCGGCCGATCAGGTGCCTTCACTCCAAGAGCTTGGCAAGGGCGTCAGCCTGGCCATTCGCAACCAGTGGGTCAAGGCTGTGAGCGCACCGGGTTCGGGCGATGTGGCCGAGGCGATTTTGCGGCTGGAGATGGCGGCGCAGGCGCCCACGCCGGCCGAGCACCTGGATGCGCGGCGCGCATTGCAGCTCAAGCTGCTCACGCGCCGCAACGATCCATCACCACAGCAGACCTGGGGCGAGGACGCGGCCAAGGTGCTGGCTGCGTCCTACGATGACGGCGCGGCGCGGCGGCTGCAGTCGGTACTCAAGACCCTTTTGCGTCAGCCAGGTTCTTGACCCGAAAGAAGCCGTCCAGCAAGGGCACGAGGGTTGGGAACTCCGCCCGAAAGCGCGGCGCGTTGACAAAATATGCTTCGCAACTGACGGCGAAGAACTCATCGGGCGACTGCGCTGCGTAGGCGTCGAGCCAGGGTTCCTCGCCGCCAAAGCGCTGCGCAATGATCACCTGTTCGCGAAACGCGTCGTAGGCTGATTGCAGCACTGCAAGCCACTGCGCACGCGCGGCTCTAGAGGCCAATGGCGGGCACCCATCAGCTTCGCCATCGCGCATGTCGATCTTGTGAATGAATTCGTGGATGACCACGTTGTACCCTTGCTGCGCGGTTTCGCCCGCGCTTTGCGCATCGCTCCAGTTGATCATGACCGGGCCGCCTTCCATGGCTTCGCCGGCCAGCACCTCGTCGTAGTGGTGCACCACCCCATGCTCGTCGGTCTGTGTGCGCCGGGCCAGCACCTCGCCGGGATGCACGACGATGCCGACAAAATCGTCGTACCAGTGCAGGCCCAGATGCAGCACGGGCAGCACTGCCTGCGCGGCGATGGCCACCGCAATGCGGTCGGTAATGACCAAACCATTGGCCCCGGTAAATTCCTTGGTGGCGAGAAACTGGGTGCTCAGTTCGCGCAACTGCGCCAGCTCCGTCTGTGGCCGCTGCGCTAGAAACGGATAGGCGGCCATGGTGTCCCGCCACAACGGGTCGGGTATGGGCCGCGCGGCGCGGCGCAAGCCAAGCCAGCGCAACATCAGGGCAGGGCGATGCGCCGCGCGCCATCGCGAGAAAGGCGCAGCACTTCATGACGCGGCGGCTGTGCAGTCGCATCCCAATCGCTGAGCACCATACGCTGGCGGCCAAGGGCCAGCACGTGATCCGCTGGCCTGTGCGTGTGCCCGTGAATCAGCACCTGCGCGTCGGCCTGCTCCAGCCAGGCCTGCGCGGCCGGGCCGTCCACCTCGGCATAGTGCGCCACCTCGCGTTTGAATTCCTCGCTCTCTTGCCGCAGTTGCCGGCCAATCGCTTGCCGCTGAGCCAGGGGCTGCGCCAGAAAATCGCGTTGCCACTTTGCCGTGCGGACCTTGGCGCGAAATTCCATGTACTTGGTATCGGCCAGGCAAAGAGCGTCGCCATGCGTGAGCAGCCAACGTTTGCCAGCAAAGGCCAGGACCGTGGGGTCAGGCAGCAGCGTGGCACGACAAGCGCCAATGAAGTCCTCGCCCACCAGAAAATCGCGGTTGCCATGCATGAAGAAAATGCTGGCATGCGAGGCTGCGGCCAGCAGCACGGCAGCGCAATCCGCGGCAAAGCCCGGCTGCTGCGCCTCGTCGTCGCCGACCCAGACATCGAACAAATCACCCAGAATAAAAATTGCGTCGGCACTGGGGTGCGCCATGTAACGGCGCCAGGCCTCGAAGGTTTGCGGCTCATCGACCTGCAGGTGCAGGTCGGAGATGAATTCGATGCTGCGCCAGGCCCCAGGCGCCTGCAGCTCCTCAATGCGGGGCAGGGCTGCGGGGCTCACACCGACTGACTCATGGATGCGCCTGCTGCCGTGGTGAGCGTGTCAAACAGCCACGGCTTTTTCGATGACCACGTCCTCGTTGGGCACGTCGTCATGAGGGCCCTTGCGGCCGGTCTTCACCGCCTTGATTCGGTCAACCACCTCAGTGCCTGCAACCACCTTGCCGAACACTGCGTAGCCCCAGCCTTGCGCGCTGGGTGCGGTGTGGTTGAGGAATTCGTTGTCGGCTATGTTGATGAAAAATTGCGCGGTGGCTGAGTGCGGCGCTTGGGTGCGTGCCATGGCCACGGTGTAATTCTTGTTCTTCAGGCCGTTGTTGGCTTCGTTATCCACCGGCGCGTCGGTTGGCTTTTGCGACATGCCCGGCTCAAAGCCGCCGCCTTGCACCATGAAGCCCGGTATCACGCGATGAAAAACGGTGTTGTTGTAGTGGCCCTTGTTGACATATGCAAGGAAGTTGGCAACCGACTTGGGTGCCTTGTCCTGGTCAAGCTCAAGGGTGATGACGCCGTGGCCGGCGATGTGGAGTTCGACTTTTGGGTTGCTCATGATGGGGTCCTTGGGTTTGCTTGGGTTCAGTGAATTTGAATTTACTTCAGCAGCGTGGCCGACTTGATGATCACAGCCGTCTTGGGCACATCGCTGGGGAAGGGGCCGCCCGCACCTGTGGGCATGGCCTTGATTTTGTTGACGACGTCCATGCCGGAAACGACTTTGCCAAAGACCGTGTAGCCGAAAAGCTGCGGCGCATTCAGGAGTTGGGAGCGTGCGATGTTCTCGTACACCCGGCCCTGGTACTCAAAGCGTGGCACTGGGTCGCCCGGGGGAATGAGGGTAGGGTCGAGGAAGGCATTGTCCTTGATGTTGATGAAGAATTGCGCGCTTGCGGAATTCGGGTCGTTGGTGCGCGCCATGGCCAGTGTGCCCACGACGTTGCGCGGCCCGCCCTTGGCGAGCGCCTCACGCCCTTCATGCGCCACCGGCGCCCGAGTGGGCTTCTCAGAATACTTGGCGTCAAAGCCGCCCCCTTGCACCATGAAGTTGTCAATCACACGGTGAAAAACCGTGCCGTCGTAGTGCTTGTCCTTCACATACAGAAGAAAATTTTCAACTGTCTTGGGTGCCTTGTCGGGGTAGACCTCCACCACGATATCGCCTGCAGTGGTTGCGAGCTTTACCCGCGGCGCGCCATCGGCTGCGGCCGCGCCTGTTTGCAGCGCCAAAGCCATCGCAAGTGCCAGCGCGAGAAGGGCGCTTGTGCGTATCAAGAATGTCTTCAATCCGGTCACTCCTGCAATGTGTTTAGAAAAATTCGTGAGTCCAATGGTAGCCGTGGCTCGCCCGAGGATGGGGGAGGACCGATCAACCGCCCCCGCGCGCGGAGGGCCATAGCTGGCGAATGAGCGTGAGCTTGGCCGGCAGGCTCTTGCTGGTTGGGTCGAACTGCTGGGCGCGGCCGTAGGAGGCGGTGGCCATGCGGGCATAAACGTCGCCGAGGTTTTCGTGGGCGATGGCGTAGCCGGGGTTGGCGCGCACGGCCGCTTCCAGTGCGGTGCGCGCCTTATCGAGTTGGCCGCCTGCGGCGTGCAACACCGCCAGGTTGTTGTAGGGTTCGGCCAGCTCGGGGTAATCTTCGGTCAGCCGGGTGAAGGTTTCGATGGCGTCGTTGGCGCGGCCGTCTTCGCTTTGCACCACGCCCTTGAGAAAACGCATTTGCGGATCTTTGGGTTTGGCGGCCAAGTACTGATCGGCCTGGGCCAGAGCCTGCGCCAGCTTGCCCGAGCGCAGCAACTGCGTGACTTGGGCGTAGTCGTCGGCCCACGCCGCAGGCGCCATGCACAGCGCCACTGCAAGCGCCAGCAGGCGCGACGCGCGGCGGAGAAGGGCTGTGCCGGGATGGGTCATAAAGCCTTGAAGAGTTCTTTGTCAGACAAGCCCGCACACAGGGCTTTATACTGCGTTAGATTGTAGCCGTCGGCCCAGCAAGCGCAGCCAAGGCACGACCGAAGACACAACGCTGGAATAGCGATTACCGACAACCCATGAGCCTGCGCATCTACAACACGCTTTCGCGTGCACTGGAAGACTTTTCCCCGATCGAGCCGGGCCATGTCCGCATTTACGTCTGCGGCATCACCGTCTACGACCTGTGCCATGTGGGCCACGCCCGCGCCAACATTGCCTTCGACCTGGTGCAGCGCTGGCTCAAGGCCAGCGGGCTGCGCGTCACCTTCGTGCGCAACATCACCGACATCGAGGACAAGATCATCCGCCGCGCGGTCGAAAACCGCGAGACCGTGCGCGCCCTCACCGACCGCATGATCGGCGAGATGTACCACGACTTCGACGCCCTGGGCATCGAGCGGCCCACCCACGACCCCCGCGCCACCGACTACGTGCCGCAGATGCTGGACATCGTCCAACAGCTAGAGCAAAAAGGCCTGGCCTACCGCGCCGAAGGAGGTGATGTGAATTTCGCGGTGCGGCGCTTTCCTGGCTACGGCAAGCTCTCGGGCAAGACGCTCGACGAACTTCACGCTGGCGAACGGGTGGCTGTCCTGGAAGGCAAGGAAGACCCGTTGGACTTCGTGCTCTGGAAATCTGCCAAGCCCACCGAGCCACCCGATGCGCAGTGGGACAGCGAATACGGCCGCGGCCGGCCGGGCTGGCACATCGAATGCTCGGCCATGGCCTGCGCCTTGCTGGGCAAAACCTTCGACATCCACGGTGGTGGCGCCGACCTGCAGTTCCCGCACCATGAGAACGAAATCGCGCAGAGCGAGGGCGCCAACGGCCAGCCGCTGGCGCGCTTCTGGATGCACAACGGGTTTGTCAACATTGACGACGAAAAGATGTCGAAGTCGCTTGGCAACTTCTTCACGATCCGCGATGTGCTCAAGCTGTTCGACACCGAGACCTTGCGTTTTTTCATGGTGCGCGCCCACTACCGCAGCGCACTGAACTACAGCGACGTCCACCTGGATGATGCACGCGGTGCCTTGCGGCGCCTGTACACCGCGCTGGAACTGGTGCGCGCCGATGCCGTCACCATCGATTGGGCCGATCCCTACGCAGCGCGCTTCAAAGCCGCCATGGACAACGACTTCGCCACGCCCGAGGCCGTGGCCGTGCTGTTCGAGCTGGCCGGTGAAGTCAACCGCGGCAAATCATCACAACTGGCAGGCTTGCTCAAGGCCCTGGGCGCATGCCTGGGCATCCTGCAGGGCGAGCCCACCGCCTTCCTGCGCGCCGGCACGCACCTGGATGAATCGCACATCGCAGCCATGATCGAGCTGCGCGCCCAGGCCAAGAAAGTGCGCGATTTTGCGCAGGCCGACCGAATTCGCAATGAGTTGCTGGCGCAAGGCGTTGTGCTCAAAGACTCGCCCACTGGCACCACATGGGAGTCCGCCTCTTGAGCCCAACGCCCGCGCAGCCAAGCCTGGCCACTCCCGCCTACTGGGACGAAGCCTGCCGCCATCTGGCAAAGAAAGATCGGGTCATGAAGCGGCTGATCCCGCAGTTCGGTGATGCCTGCCTGCAATCACGCGGCGATGCCTTCACCACGCTGGCGCGCAGCATTGTCGGCCAGCAGATATCAGTCAAGGCCGCGCAGACCGTCTGGGGCCGCTTCGCCGAAGTCGCGCACCGTGGCAAGACGGCCAAGGCACAGACGGCGCACGCCATTGCACCGGCTGGGGTGCTGCGCCTGAAGGTCGATGACATGCGGGGCGCGGGCTTGTCCGCCCGCAAGATCGAATACCTGGTCGATCTTGCCCTGCATTTCGATTCCGGCGCAATCCGGGCCGACGCCTGGGACGAGATGGGCGATGAGCAGATCATCGCCGAACTGGTCGGCATACGCGGCATTGGCCGCTGGACCGCCGAGATGTTTCTCATCTTCCACCTCATGCGGCCCAACGTTCTGCCGCTGGACGATGTAGGTCTTTTGAACGGCATCAGCCGCAACTATTTTTCGGGCGATCCGGTCAGCCGCAGCGACGCCCGCGAAGTGGCCGCAGCCTGGAATCCGTATTGCAGTGTCGCAACTTGGTATATTTGGCGCTCGTTGGACCCACTGCCGGTCGAGTATTGACCTCGCCCACGGCCCCACCCGGTCGCGCGCTGGTCGCCACGAGAAGGAAACAAGGAGCAAACCTTGGCAAAGAAGAACTTTCTGGATTTTGAGCAACCCATCGCCGAGCTTGAATCCAAGATAGAAGAACTGCGCTACGTACAGACAGAATCCGCAGTCGATATCTCCGAAGAGATCGACCAACTCAGTAAAAAGAGCCAGCAGCTCACCAAGGACATCTACAGCGACCTCACGCCCTGGCAGATCACCAAGATCGCGCGCCACCCTGAGCGACCCTATACGCTGGACTACGTCAACGAAATATTCACCGACTTCATCGAGATGCACGGTGACCGGCATTTCTCGGACGACCTGGCCATTGTGGGCGGCCTTGCGCGCTTCAACGGCAACCCCTGCATGGTGCTGGGCCAGCAAAAGGGCCGTGACACCCGGGAGCGCGGGCTACGCAATTTCGGCATGTGTCGGCCTGAGGGCTACCGCAAAGCACTGCGCCTGATGAAGACCGCAGAGAAATTCAAGCTGCCGGTTTTCACATTCGTTGACACACCCGGTGCCTACCCCGGCATCGACGCCGAAGAACGCGGCCAGTCAGAGGCCATCGGCCGCAACATCTTCGAGATGGCGCAGCTTGAGGTGCCCATCATCACCACCGTCATCGGAGAGGGCGGCTCAGGCGGCGCGTTGGCCATCTCGGTGGCCGACCAAGTGCTGATGCTGCAGTACTCCGTTTATTCCGTCATCAGCCCCGAAGGTTGCGCCTCCATTCTCTGGAAGACCTCTGACAAAGCGCAAGACGCGGCCGACGCCATGGGCATCACCGCGCACCGGCTCAAGGCTTTGGGCTTGATCGACAAAATCGTCAGCGAACCCGTGGGCGGCGCGCACCGTGACTACAAGCAGATGGCTGCATTTCTCAAGCGTGCCCTGAACGACGCCTGGCGCCAGCTCAGCGACTTGAAAGTGCGCGACCTGCTCGATAGGCGCTATGAGCGGCTGCAAAGCTATGGCCGCTACACCGACACCAAAGCCGACGCCCGCTGAGGCCGCGCCCAACCCAGCGCTCGCACCGCTGCAGGGGCTCAACTGTGTCCTGCCCCTGGCAGTGGCCTACAGCGGTGGCGCAGACTCCACCGCCTTGCTGTTGGCCGCTGCCCAGCTCTGGCCCGGTCAGGTGCAGGCCATTCACGTTCATCATGGCCTGCAGGCCAGCGCCGATGCCTTTGCGCAGCATTGCGCGCAAGCCTGCAACGCACTGCAGGTGCCGCTTCACACTGTGCATGTGAATGCGCGCCCCCAGTCCGGGCAAAGCCCCGAAGACGCCGCGCGCAAGGCACGTTACCAAGCCTTGGCCGAGACGGCGCAAGCTCTGGGTGTCGGTGCGGTGCTGCTTGGTCAACATGCTGATGATCAGGTCGAGACGCTGCTGCTCGCACTCTCGCGCGGCGCGGGCTTGCCAGGGCTGGCGGCCATGCCCGCGCAGTTTGAGCGCCACGGCATGCGCTTTGCGCGCCCGCTCCTGGGCGTGAGCGCTGCGGCTATCCGCCAATGGCTGGCCACCAACGCCGTGGCCTTCGTCGATGACCCGACCAACGCCGACACCGGCTTCACACGCAATCGCATTCGGCATCATCTGCTGCCGGCGCTGGAGCAGGCCTTCCCGCAATTTCGTGACACCTTCGCGCGATCAGCACGGCACGCGGCGCAGGCGCAAGAACTGCTTGTCGAAATTGCGGCGCAAGACTTGGCCACGGTCGGCACACCACCGGCCATCCAGCCATTGCGCCAACTCAGCGCGGCGCGCCAAGCCAATGTGCTGCGCCACTGGCTGCGAGACACACACCACACCGCGCCCAGCGCCGCCCAACTGCAAGAGCTGCTGGACCAACTGGCCGCCTGCGCAACCCGCGGCCACCGCATCCACATCAAGGTCGGTGCGGGGTTTGTGGTGCGTGAAGGCGGGGTGTTGGGATATCACGTCTAGGTATAATCCCTGGGTTCTGCGCGGCGCGGCGCGCCTCTACGGTTTTTCATCAATCGCCGCATCACATTCTCCTTCCCTCCGATGGCATTGATCGTTCACAAATACGGCGGCACGTCCATGGGCTCGACCGAGCGCATCCGCAACGTCGCCAAGCGCGTGGCCAAGTGGCACCGCGCCGGCCACCAGATGGTTGTGGTGCCCAGCGCCATGAGCGGCGAAACCAACCGCCTGCTGGCCCTGGCCAAAGAAGTCTCGCCCCCCAAGACCACCGATGCATTGCAACGCGAGCTGGACATGCTGGCCGCCACCGGAGAGCAGGCATCGTCGGCGCTGCTGGCCATCGCCCTGCAGGCCGAAGGCATTGAAGCCATCAGCTACGCCGGCTGGCAAGTACCCATACGCACCAACAGCGCCTACACCAAGGCGCGCATCGAATCCATCGACGATGTCAAAGTGCGCTCCGATCTGGCCGCAGGCCGTGTCGTCATCATCACCGGCTTTCAGGGCGTGGACGAGCAGGGCCACATCACCACCCTGGGCCGAGGCGGCAGCGACACATCAGCCGTGGCCGTGGCAGCAGCGATGAAGGCGGCGGAGTGCCTCATCTACACCGATGTGGACGGCGTCTACACCACCGACCCTCGCGTCGTGCCCGAAGCGCGCCGCCTGCAGACCGTGAGCTTCGAGGAAATGCTGGAGATGGCCTCGCTCGGCTCCAAGGTGCTGCAAATCCGCTCCGTCGAATTCGCCGGCAAATACCGTGTGCCCCTGCGCGTGCTGTCCAGCTTCACGCCCTGGGACATCCCGATTGCGCAAGAAGCCAAATCCGGCACACTGATCACTTACGAGGAAGACGTACAAATGGAACAAGCCGTCGTATCCGGCATCGCCTTCAATCGAGACGAAGCCAAGATTTCCATCCTGAGCGTGCCCGACAAGCCCGGCATCGCCTACAACATCCTGGGCGCTGTCGCCGATGCCAACATCGAAGTCGACATGATCATCCAGAACATCTCCAAGGACGGCAAAACCGACTTCAGCTTCACCGTGCATCGCAACGACTACACGCGCACCGTGGACTTGCTCAAGAGCAAAGTCATGGCCGCTCTGGGCACCGACCATCTGGAAGGCGACACGAAAATCTGCAAGGTCAGCATCGTGGGCATAGGCATGCGCAGCCACGTGGGCATCGCCAGCAAGATGTTCCGCGCGCTCAGCGAAGAAGGCATCAACATCCAGATGATCTCCACCAGCGAAATCAAGACCTCCGTCGTCATCGACGAAAAATACATGGAGCTCGCAGTGCGTGCGCTGCACCGGGCATTCGATCTGGACCAGCCAAGCGCTTGATGATGACGGGCACTGCCATGACCGGGTTCGTGCGCAGTGCCGCAAAGGAGAAAGACCAGTCATTGCTGGAGCAGGAGACGCGCCTGCGCTTGTCCAAACGCGATTTCGCCGCTTTCAATCGCGCCATCAACGGGGCCGTCGAGCCCAATTCGGCCCTGCACAAGGCGCTTAAATCGGTGACGAAGGTCAAGCGTCCTTGACGATGCCAAGAACGACAAGTCGAAACTTTTCTACAAGCGGTTTGGTTTCATCACCTGTTCAGATTCGCCTGCGTCCCTGTATTTGCCCCTGGGTGTCTGAAGGGCGAGCCTGACGCCATCGCATGCCCAGGCCTGGGACCCGCGAAGATCGATGCCTGCCAACCAAGCCAGACCAAGCGCTGTCGTCAGCAGCTTTCGCAGCCCCCGCGCTTGAGGCATAATTGCGCCCTACAGGAAACGTGACCGAGTGGCCGAAGGTGCTCCCCTGCTAAGGGAGTATGGGGTGTAGAGCCTCATCGAGGGTTCGAATCCCTCCGTTTCCGCCAGCAATAGCCTTGAAGCCCGCATGCCTGTTAGGTTTGCGGGTTTCTTGTTTTTTGCTACCCACAATCCAACCCCCATGGCTGCAAAAGTCCTTGAGTGTTGTCGCTACGTTGGTTACCTAGGGTGAGCACGCAGCGCCAGCATACCTTTGGCCTAGACCGTCACAACCAC
>CANJPU010000045.1 GCA_947476285.1 Comamonadaceae bacterium
AACCGCCTCCAGCTTGAATTCCAGGGTGTATTTGCCCCGGGCCTGTCCGTCTTTTCTCTTGCTCATCTTCGATCTCCAATTGCTGAATTTTCACATCAGCTATGGAGTACGTTTTTCGGGGGCAAGATCAGCCTTCGTTGTCCACCGCGAGGTATACCACACCAAAACCGCCCGAAGAGAGCTTGCGCACAACCCGATAACCGCCTATGACGGTATCAGGTGGAAGCGGAGCAGGTTTGACCTTTGACATAATTCGGGGCTTACCCGGTTCTCGAATGTGGGGTCAACTGCGCAACCCGGTTATTCTGACAATCCCTTAATGAGCCGAACAGATAGAAACAATCCAATGCCAGTTTACAGCATGACCGGCTTCGCAAGCGGCCAGCAAAACGCCCCGCAAGCCCCTGCAGGAGGCGACGCCCGTGGTACGCCGTCCAATCGGCTAGGTCTTGAAATCCGGTCGGTCAACAGCCGCTTCCTGGATCTCACGTTCCGCCTCTCGGAGGAGTTGCGTCAGCACGAGCCGGCTCTGCGCGAACTCATAAGCGCGCGGCTCAAACGGGGCAAAGTGGAAGTTCGCGCCAACGTTGACAGCGCCGGGGGAGAGATTTTGCGCGACCCGCCCACGCGCCTGCTGCAGCGGCTCAATTCCCTGCAGGATCATGTGCGCACCTGGCTGCCCGATGCCAGGGCCCTGAGCGTGGCCGACATCGTGCGCATGGCCCAGACCGAAGGCAGTGTCGGCGCTGACTGGAGCGACACGCTTGGCCAGTTGGCCGCGCGCACGGTCGATGAACTCATGGCAGCGCGCGAACGCGAAGGCGCGCGTCTGGCGGCGATGCTGCTGGGGCACCTGCGGCTGCTGCGCGATCTGGCCCAGCAGGCCCAGCCCATGGTGCCCCGGCTGGTCGAGCAGCAGCGCGCGCGCTTTCTGGAGCGCTGGAAAGAGGCCATGGCCTTGCCCGAGTCCGGCACACTGCCAGAGGCCGCGCAAGATCGGGCGCTGTCGGAAGCCACCGCATTCGCCATTCGCATCGACGTAGCCGAAGAACTGACCCGCCTGAGTTCGCACATCGACGAAATCGAGCGCTTGGTCAAGAAGGGCGGTGAAATCGGCAAGCGGCTTGATTTCCTCATCCAGGAGCTGCACCGCGAGGCCAACACGCTGGGCTCAAAATCAGCCGCCATGGAACTCACCCGGGTTTCGGTGGACATGAAGGTGCTGATCGAGCAAATGCGCGAACAAGTTCAGAATGTCGAATGACAAATATGCCCATCCCTCCTTGCCGTACTGCCCGCCCAGAGGCCGGCTCTTTCCTGACCTGAGCCCCAATGGACTACCCCGGTAATCTTTTCGTCGTGGCCGCCCCCAGCGGGGCCGGCAAATCAAGTTTGGTCAAGGCCTTGCTGGAGCTGGACGGCCAGGTTCAGCCCTCGGTCTCCCACACCACCCGTCCGCCGCGCGGTCAGGAAAAGCACGGGCGCGAGTATTTCTTCGTCTCAGGCCAGGAATTCGACTCCATGGTGCTGGCTGACGCCTTCGTTGAGTGGGCCTTCGTACATGGACAGCGTTACGGTACCTCCAAGAAGGCAATCGAGGAGCGCATCGCCCGCGGCGCGGACGTCATTCTGGAGATCGACTTTCAGGGCGCGCTGCAGATCAAGCGGATCTTCACCAATGCGGTACTGATCTTCATACTGCCCCCAAGCTGGGAAGAGCTTCGCTCGCGCCTGGAGCGACGCGGCGAGGACACACCTGACATCATCGACTTGCGCCTGCAAAACGCCGCCGAGGAGATGGCCCAGGCAAAAGAGTTCGATTTCGTTATAATCAACGAGTTACTTGAGCGGGCGCTTTTTGACCTGAAAGCGATTGTCCACGCCCAGCGACTCAAGTTCTCGGCACAACGCCGAGCCCGGGCCGAAACTTTCAAAGCCCTCAACATCATCTGACCGCCCGGAGAATCCATGGCCCGCATCACCACTGAAGACTGCCTGAAGCAAATCCCCAACCGCTTCCAGCTCGTGCTGGCAGCCACCTACCGCGCCCGCATGCTGAGCCAAGGCCACGCGCCAAAAATCGAGAGCAAAAACAAACCCTGCGTCACCGCCTTGCGCGAAATTGCCCAGGGCAAGATCGGCCTGGAAATGCTCAAGAAGGTGCCCGGCTGAATCTGGCGCGCTTTCTCCCTCCCCAAAAAAGCACCGCCAGTCGGTGCTTTTTTGTTGCAAGACGTTATCCGCCCTTAGACGATGCGTTCCCGCGTGCAGTAGTTTCATGCTCACATTGAACCAATCGCACGAGTGCGCGCTACATTTGCGGTATGCGTCAGATTCCACAGCACCAGCCCACGCACGCGCTCCAGCGGCGGCGGCTTTGCTATGGGCGCTTCCCCGGTGAGGTGAGGCCATGAGCGCGGTATTGCAGCCCGCATCGGGCAAGGGCAAGCGCACCACCACAGCCGCGCCCAGCCCCGCCGCCAACGCTGCGGCGGCCAGCTTTGCCGCACTCACCGCGCGCCTGGACTATCTGGAGCCAGCCGAAATCGAGCAGGTGCGCAAAGCCTACCGGTTTGCAGACGAAGCCCACCTGGGCCAGATCCGCGCCAGCGGCGAGCCCTACATCACCCACCCGATCGCGGTAGCATCCCAGTGCGCCGAATGGAAGCTCGACGCTCAGGCCCTGATGGCGGCCCTGCTGCACGACGCCATCGAAGACTGCGGCGTCACCAAACCGCAGTTGATCGAGCGCTTCGGCGCCCCGGTGGCCGAACTGGTGGACGGACTGACCAAGCTGGACAAGCTGCAGTTCAACACCCGTGAAGAAAGCCAGGCCGAGTCATTCCGCAAGATGCTGCTGGCAATGGCCCGCGACGTGCGAGTCATCCTGGTCAAGCTGGCCGACCGAACGCACAACATGCGCACGCTGGACGACGTGCCGCGCGAGAAATGGGCGCGCATCTCCTCCGAAACCCTGGACATCTATGCCCCCATCGCCCACCGCCTGGGCCTGAACCAGACTTACCGGGAACTGCAGGAGTTGTCGTTTCGCTACCTGCTGCCCTGGCGCCACGCGGTTCTGAACAAGGCGGTCACCAAGGCACGCAACCGACGGCGCGATCTGATTCAGAAAGTGCAGCGCGAATTGGAGGCCGGGTTCGAGAAAGCAGGCATGAACGCGCGCATCGCCGGCCGCGAAAAAACCCTCTACTCCATCTATCGCAAGATGGACGAGAAGCGCCTGAGCTTCGCCCAGGTCACCGACATCTACGGCTTTCGCATCATCGTGCCATCGGTGATCGACTGCTACACCGCACTGGGCCTGCTGCACCAGATGTACAAGCCGGTGCCGGGGCGCTTTAAGGACCACATCGCCATCCCCAAGGTCAACGGCTACCAGTCGCTGCACACGACGCTGGTGGGCCCTTCGGGCGTGAGCGTCGAATTCCAGATGCGCACCGAGGCCATGCACCTGGTGGCCGAATCAGGCGTGGCGGCCCACTGGCTTTACAAGGCCAGCGAGCTGGGCGGGGAAAACGCTGACAGGCTGGGCACCAAGTGGCTGCAATCCCTGCTGGACATCCAGCATGAAACGCGCGACGCCGCAGAGTTCTGGGATCACGTGAAGATCGATCTCTTCCCCGACGCGGTGTATGTCTTCACGCCCAAGAGCCAGATCATGGCGCTGCCGCGCGGCGCGACAGCGGTCGACTTCGCCTACGCAATACACAGCAATATCGGCGACCGCACTGTGGCCGCCAAGATCAACGGCATGCAAGTTCCCCTGCGTACCGAGCTGAAGAACGGCGACGTGGTTGAAGTCGAGACCGCGGCCGTGTCCACGCCCAATCCGGCCTGGCTCGGATTCGTGCGCACCGGTCGTGCCCGCTCCAAGATCAGGCACCACCTGAAGTCACTGGCGCAGGTCGAGTCGCAAGATCTGGGCGAAAAACTGCTGACCCAGGCGCTGCGCGCCGAAGGGGTGGAACGCCTGCCCGCCGATGACGGAGAACACCACGCCATCTGGGAAAAGTTGCTGCGCTTTACCGGCAGCCGCAGCCGGCCCGAACTGCTCACCGACATCGGTCTGGGCAAACGAATCGCCAGCATCGTCGCCAAGAGGCTGCTGAACATGCTCATCGAGCGCGGCGAAAAGCCCGACACACTGCTCATCACACGCGAGCGCTTCACCGCCCACGAGAACATCTCCCAAGGCGAGGTCATACTCGATGGCAGCGAGAACGCCTCGGTGAAATTCGCAAGCTGTTGCCGACCAATACCCGGCGACGGCATCGTCGGCTACCTTGGGCGCGGTGAGGGCTTGGTGGTACACGCCGACGACTGCGCGGTGGCCAAACGGCTCAAGCACAAAGACAGCGAACGCTTCATCAGCGTGGAATGGGCCGACGAGCCGGTGCGGCCGTTCGAAACCGAGCTGCTCGTCACCGTGGCCAACGGCAAGGGCGTGCTGGCCCGCGTGGCTGCAGCTCTGGCCACGGCCGAGGCCGACATCACGCATGTGGACATGAACGACGAAAAAGCGCAGGACGCCGCCGACCTGCGCTTCATCATCGCGGTGCGCGACCGCTCCCATCTCGACACAGTGATCCGCACCTTGAAGCGAACCAGCTCGGTCATGCGGGTGCAGCGGGTCGGCTCGGGTCGGGCTGCGGACGACGAGCGTTGACCCTTGAACAAAGCCTTCACCCGCGAGTCAGACGACTCGAACGCCGAGCCTGAAGCCGGCTTGCCCGAAGTAGCGCGCGGCGCGCGCAACTACATCACGCCGCAGGGCTACGCCAGTTTGCGAGCTGAGCTGCTGCAGCTGATCGACGATGAGCGCCCCAAGGTCGTGGAAATCGTGCACTGGGCCGCCAGCAATGGCGACCGCTCGGAAAACGGCGACTACATCTATGGCAAAAAGCGCTTGCGTGAGATCGACAGGCGAATCCGCTTTCTGACCCAGCGCCTGGAGCTGGCCGAAATCACCGACCCGCGCGCGCACCATGGCAGCGACCAGATATTTTTCGGCGCGACCGTGACCTACGCGCAAGAGTCCGGCGAGGAACGCACAATCACCATCCTGGGTATCGACGAAGCAGACACCACTCAGGGGCAGGTGAGCTGGGTGTCACCGATCGCCCGGGCGCTGCTCAAGGCACATGCAGGCGACGTGGTCCGCCTGGTCACACCGATGGGTGCGCAAGAGATTGAAGTGATACGGGTGAGCTACCCGGCTGGCGCTTGAGGAGCGAGTCCGAAGACATCTGCATCATGACGGCCCGGCGGTAAGCAACGGGCTTGCGAACTGCCCGCGTCAATAAGGCCTGTCACCCGCAATTTGAACTCGGCGCATGAGCCTGGGAAATGGTCCCGCATCATTGACTGCAAGGTGCTGGACGCACCGGTTGTCCCAGATGGCCACGGCGCCGGCTGTCCAGCGAAGGCGACAGGTAAATTCCGGTCGGACAGAGTGCTGAAACAAAAACTCCAGCAGTGGCCTGCTTTCAGCTTCGGTCATGCCTTCAAACGACAAGGTGTAGGGCCTGTTGACGAATAGCGCTTTACGCCCGGTCTCGGGGTGGGTTCTGACGACGGGATGCAAATGAAACGTTTCAGTCCACCCATCGTCCTCACGGACCTTGGTCGAGCGCTTGGCATTCATCGCGGCACGCGGCCCCGCCACGTTGCGATCGGAGTTCACCGCTTTGAGCGTTCCCAGAAGCTGCTGCATTGCAGGAGACAAGGCATTGAAGGCCGCATACTGGCAGGCAAACAAGGTGTCGCCCCCGTATGGTGGAACTTCCATCCCATAGAGAACTGCGCCCAATGGAGGGCTCTGCATCATCGCCGTATCCGAGTGCCAATCTTCACCGACGATCGCCACGTCGCCCGGATTGCGACGCACAAAGACGATCTCGGGGTCGTCACCTGAGCCTTTGAAATTGGGATGGACAAAGATGTCCCCGAAGTAGCGTGCGACGGCCTTGTGCTGATCGACCGTCAGGCTCTGGTCTGGAAGGAAGACGACGCCGAAATCCAGCAAGGCTTTTCGCAGTGCGTTCGCTGCCGGCTCGCTAAGTGGGGCGGAAAGGTCAAGCCCAAGGATTTCAGCCCCCAGGGCGCCGGTCAGCGGCCGGATGTCCACGCGATCCGAAGACATGCTACTCGACCTTCGCGCCTGACACGCGCACGATCTCGGGCCACTTCGCCATACCAGCCTGGATGGCGGCACTGTACTCAGCCGGTGTACTACCGACCGGATTAAAGCCCAGGTCAATGAAGCGCTTCTTGATACTCTCCGCAGAAAGCGCTTTCTTGACGGCACGGCTGATCTCTTCTACGACTGGCGCAGGTGTCTTTGCTGGAGCCAGCAGGCCAACCCAAAGCGGCACCTCAAAGCCAGGCAGCACATCGGTAACCGACGGCATGTCGGGCTTGGACGGTAGGCGCTCTTTGCCGATCGTGGCCAAGACCTTCAGCTTGTCAGAGTTGATGAATCCGCCCACCTCCGACCAGGTGGCGACCATCAAGTCAACTTGGCCCTGCACCACCGCGTTGAGGCCGGGCCCACCGCCTTGGTAGGGAACGTGTGTCATTTGCACGCCGCTCATCGACGCAAACATTGCCCCGGCCATGTGGTGGTAGGTGCCATTGCCGGCGGAACTGTAGTTCAGCTTTCCCGGGTTCTTCTTGAGATACTCGACGAGTTGTTGGATATTGTTGACGGGGACTCGCGGATTCACGACGAGAAAGGCCTGCGATGTCGCGACCAGCGACGCCGGTGCGAAATCCGCTACCGGATCGTAGGGCATCTTGGGAAATAGAAATTTGACAGAGCCAAACGTGGAGCTGCTGCCCATGACCAAGGTATAGCCATCTGCTGCTGAACGCGCTACGGCTTCAGTGCCCACCATGCCAGATGCACCGGCTCGGTTTTCCACGATAAAGGACTGACCGGTTTCCTCTTGGAGTTTTTGCGCCAAAAGGCGTGCAGCGACATCGGTCGTGCCACCCGCAGCGAAAGGCACCACAATTCGCACGCCCCGTGTCGGCCAGTCCGCCGCTGCGCTGTGCGCTGCAGCGAATGCGAATGTCGCGCTGATAAGGAAACGACAAACTCGATTAATTTTCATTTACGGCCTCGTATCGCGAATATGCGTGCATGGATAAATCAGTACGTGGAGACGCCGCAAGCTACTCAGCCTCGATCCCGGCCGCCTTGACAACGGCTTCATTGCTGGTGAACTCACCACGGACCGCCGTCTGAAACTGCGCAAAAGTCATTGACATGGGTTCGAGTCCGGCTTTGGCGATGCGCTCGCGCGCCTCGGGGGTGCCCAGAACCCTGCTCGTCTCGAAACTCAGGCGTTCAATGATGGCGGCCGGCGTATGAGCGGGCGCCAATATTGCGACCCAAACCGTGTAATCGGAATTCGGGAAGCCAGCCTCGACACTGGTTGGCACGTTGGGCAGAGATGGGGATCGCTTGCTCCCACCCATGGCCAAGGGGATGAGTCGGTTGGCTTGGATACCCGCAGCGGCTGCCGAGATCGTGGTGTAGGCAACGTGGACCCGGCCGGCCATGACCTCGGCGATCGCTTGGGGCGTGCCCTTGAATGGAACATGCACCCCGGTGATCTGTGCCGCTGCGCGCAGGCGTTCGAAGCTTACATGCGAGGTGGTTGCCTTGCCGGCCGATCCGTAGTTGAGCTTGCCTGGATTGGCTTTGGCGAAGGCGACCATGTCTTTCACAGTGCGCCAGCCGCTTTCCGGCGAAGCAACGAGAACCAGCGGCACTTCAGCGATCGGGGCAACCGGCACCAGGTCTTTCGCAGGATCGAACTTCAATCCTTTGTACAAAGACGGGTAGAGCGCATGCGCTGAGGAATTGACCAGCAGCGTGTAGCCGTCGGCCGTCGCGCTTGCCACATAGGCGCTGGCAATCGTGCCGGCCGCACCGGTCTTGTTATCAATCACAAATGACTGGCCCAAGGCCCGTCCCAGGTATTCAGCGGCGATGCGCGCGGGGACGTCAACCCCGCTGCCGGCCGTGAACGGAACAACCAGCGTAACCTGCCGTGCCGGGTACTGCTGCGCTGTGGCTGCAAACGCCACTAGCGCCAAGAACAAGGCGCCAGCAGACCGTAAAAGTGCTTTGGGTTTGTTCATGACTGCCTTCAAGGTTTGATCGTTTTCACGCGCCAACAGGATCACTCTGGCTCGACACCCGCGTCCTGCACCTTTTGCTTCCAGACGGCGAGTTGATGTCGCAAGAAGACTTTGAAATCAGCCGGACTCGCAGGCAGCGGCTCGATATTTGTCGCCAACATTTTCTCGATGATGTCGGGCCGGTTGAGAGTTTTCAAAAGCGCCCCGCTCAGCTTGTCGACAATCTCCTTGGGCAGGTTTGCGGGACCGAAAAGACCAGCCCACGAAGCCATGTCGAAATCGCGCAGACCCAGCGTTGCTTCGATGGTTGGCAGATCTGGCGCCAGCACCGTGCGCTTGGAACTGGTCACCGCAAGCGCACGAAGGCGACCGGCCTTGACAAGAGACTGACTGGACGCCAGATCAACTACCAGAAACTGTGCCCGGTCGCCGACAACATCGGTCATCGCCTCCGGGCTGCTCTTGTACGGCACTCCTTTGGCATCGAGCTGCTTGAGACGGCTCATGGATTCAGAGGCAATCCGGAAAGTCAGCGAACTGTACGCATAGAACAGTTTGCCCTTGTTAGCCTGCGCCCAGGTGATGAATTCCTGCGCCGTGCGCGCTGGCACCTTCTCATTGACGGCCAGTATGGATGGGAAGAGGCCGATGCTGCCAATCGGCGTGAAATCTGCGATTGGATCGTATGGCAGCTTCTTGAAGACGAAGGGATTGACCGAGTGAGAGGTGCTCGACGTGAGCAGCAGGGTGTATCCATCCGCCGGCGCCGCCTTCACTGCGCTCGCGGCAATCATGACAGACGCGCCCGGTCTGTTTTCCACGACAAACTGCTGATTGAAAATCGCCCTCAGCTCTTCGGCGAACATCCGCGCCAGCAAGTCGGTGCCACTGCCCGGGCCAAAGCCAATAATGATCTTTACCGGCTTGGACGGATAGGCGTCCTGGGCAAATGAAGACGGGGCAACACAACACAGCGCCAGCGCCCACGAAAGTGCGATGGCATGAAAAGATGACCTTCGAAACATGAAACTTCCCTTTGGTTCTTGTGATCCGATAGGCATCAGACGCAATCCCGAAGCGTCGACGCCGATCCTTGCACTGTGACTCTGCGCAAATCGCGCGGGTAGGTATGACTTTCGAATGACCGGCCTCTGTGCATCGTCGTCCGGTTGTCCCAAATCACCAGGTCGTTCACCTGCCACTTATGCTGATAAACGAATTGCGGCCCGGTGGCAAATTCGGTCAAATCCTGAATCAGCAATATCGCCTCGGGCGTCTGCCATCCTTCTATGCGACCGATGTGCGCCGACAAAAACAACGATAGTCGGCCGGTCTTCTCATGGCGACGTACCAGCCGCTGAGGCACGGGAGTGCAGCGCTTAATTTCTTCTGCCGAGAAGTCAGTGAAGCCAATCTTTCCACGCGAGTAAATCATGGAGTGCTCGCAGATGAGGCCTTTCACTCGCTCTTTCAGCTTCGCGGGCAATTCATCCCATGCTGCCCGCATGTCGGCGAACTCTGTTTCGCCCCCTTCTGGGGGGACGACACGTGCGTGCAAAAAGGAATACTGCGCAGGCACCGTCTTATAGCTGCTGTCGCTATGCCATAGAAGATTGCCAAGGCCTGACATCCGATGCCGGTCATCAGCGGGCATGATCGTGCCGTCCGCTTGCAGGTTGGATATATCGTTGATCTGGGCGTTAGCCAGTCGGCGCCTGTCCTGAAACGTGGTCGTGCCAGCGCCCTCTATCGGGCCAAATCTGGCGCCAAACGAAAACAACTGCTCGTCGTCCAATTTTTGATCCGAGAAAACCACCACCGCGAAGCGCTCCATGGCTTGGTCAATCGCGTCCCTCTGTGCGTCCGTGATGGGCTGGCTCAGATCGAACCCATGCGCCTGCGCTGCGAAAGTCGGACGCAGTTGGGTAAATTGCACTTCCTGACCGCTCCCGATCTGGACTTTGAATACTGTGCTGGCTGAATCCATGGAATCTCGTATTCAAGTTGAAAAGCTGGTGAAGCTTGCCGTGACGGCCCGCGCTCGCCAATCTGTGACGACATTGACCAAAGCGGTCTGGCCTTTGGCGACGGCGGCGGCCGCGCGTTCAAGCGCTGGCCGGATGTCTTGCGGGTTTTCGACGAACTCGCCGTGACAGCCGAGCGCTTCAGCCATCTTGTCAAAGCGGGTGTACCCGAGATTGCGACCAGGTTTATTCTGATCGGGGTCGGCCGTCCAGCCGCCGTTCAAGCTGATGACAATGAGCACCGGAAGCTTGTGTCGAATTGCCGTGTCGAGCTCCATGCCATTGAGACCAAAGGAGCCATCGCCATGCAACACGACAACCTTCTGATCGGGTTTTCCGGCCTTCGCCCCAATGCCAAAAGGAAGACCGACGCCCATCGTGCCGAATGGACCGGAGTTCAGCCTGTGCCCGGGTCGGTAGCTAGGAATGGACTGGCGAGCGTAATTCAGGATTTCCTGGCCATCGACGCACAAGATAGTGTCCCGATCGATGAAATCCCGCACCTCTTTACACAGCCGAAGCGGATGAATCGGCACCTGGTCAGTACTGAGTTTGAGTTCGGCGGCAGGCCCACGCTTTTCTTCAATCTCAGCCAAGGTCTGGCGCCATGCCGAGAATGATTGCGGTGAAAGACGCCCTGCGATGGCAGCCGTCAACTGCTCCAGCACGGCTCTGGCATCCCCAATGACGGGAATGTCAACACGCTGGCTGCACGTCGCCTCAGCCGGATCAATGTCAATCCGCGCAAAGCAGGCATCTGGCGAAAACCGCGGCGGCTTTCCGTGTGAAAAAACGAAATTCAATCGGGTTCCCACAACCAGCACAAAGTCAGCCTCCTTGAACGCCGTTGACCGAGCCTGCGCATAGGCATGGGGATGGTCTTCGGGAATCACTCCGCGTCCCTGGGGCGTCGTGTAGAACGGTATTCCGCTTGCATCCACAAACGCATGCAGGGCTTGCGATGCCTGCGACCACAGCACGCCACTGCCCGACAGGATGATTGGACGCTTCGCCTGTGCGAGACGCTCGACGAGCTTGGCGATCAACTCATTGGCCGCAGCCGGCCGGGAGCGCACCCGCTCGCTGGCGAGTGGCGGCCAGTAAACCTTGTCTTCATCCACCTGGCGATACAGTAGGTCGCCGGGCAAGTCAATGAAGACCGGCCCTGGCTTTCCCGACATGGCCTGACGGAAGGCCATGTCCACGTATTCTGGAATTCGAGCCGTGTCGAGCACGCGGTCGCAGTACTTGGTCACTGGCCGCATGACGGAAAGTTGGTCTATTTCCTGAAATGCGCCGGTCTGAAACGCAGCCATGGGACTTGCCCCGCCAAACGCAACCACAGGTGCACAATCGATCAGCGCATTGGCCAGGCCCGTGGTCAAGTTGATGGTGCCGGGCCCTGAGGCCCCCAGGCAAACACCTGGGCGAAACCGAACCCGAGCATAAGCCTGCGCCATCATGGCAGCGGCTTGTTCGTGCCGCACGTCGATGCCGCGTATGCCTTGCGCCATTGCAGCCAGCAGCGCGTCGTTGATGGGCCCGCCCATGATGTAGAACATCGTGTCCACTTGCTGGCGCGCCAGCGAGCGCCCAAAAAGCGTATTACCCGAAATAAGCGCCATATCAGCAAGGTGTCCAGGTTGTTCGCGGCGCAGACATGGTGTTCAAATGACCTTTCCGTTTCGCAGTTCGCTCAGCTCTTCGTTAGTCAGGCCGAGAAGGCCGCCATAGATCGCTTCGTTGTCGGCGCCCAATAGAGGTGGAGACTCAATCTTTACCTGGGTGTCAGACAGCTTGATGACGTTGCCCGGAATGGTCAGCTCGCCTCGCTGCGGATGCTGAAAGGTAACGAAGGTGCCGCGCTTGCGCAAATGAGGGTCATTCGACAACTCCATCGTGTCGAACACTGCACTGACAGGGACACCGGCTGTTCCCAGCATGTGCATCACCTCGTGCTTGTCCAGCGTACGCGTCCACTCGGACAGAAGCGCATCGACCTCATCGGAATGCTGGGCTCGCAACTGCGGCGTCAAGAACCGCGGATCGTTGGCCAGATCGTCACGCCCCATCATGGTCAGCAGGTTATGCCAGTGCTTGTTGCCGGCACGTGTCGTATACACATAGACGTAATCGTTCGGGCCGTCGCCCTTGCAGCGATAGACCTCGCTTGGTGCAGTACCCGCGAAAATACTTTGATTGGCAGTTCTGCGCGCAGGCTTGTTGGACATGGCCTGGGCCGCATATGCGATGCGCATGAAGTTGATCATGGCATCTTGCATCGAAACCTCCACCAGTTGCCCCCTGCCGGTGGTATGCCTTTGTTGCAATGCCGCCAGCACCCCGATCGTGCAATGCAGGCCGGCGCCCGAATCGGCAAAGTTCGCACCGGGCTTGAGAGGGCGTCCATCGGGTTCACCCGTGATGGACAGCGCTCCTCCCGCAGCCTGCGCAATCGGGTCGAACGCAAGGAAGTTAGCAAACGGACCGTCCGGCGCAAAGCCCTTGATGCTGGCGTAAATGATGCGCGGATTTACCTTGCTGACGGTCTCGTAGCCAAAGCCAAGCTTCTCGATCACGCCCGGTGCGAAGTTCTCGATGAAGATGTCGCCGCACTCGATAAGGCGCGTCAAGAGTTTTCGCCCTTGCTCCGTCTTGAGGTCACAAGTCACGCTCTTCTTGTTGGCGTTTAGCTGAATGAAGTAGAGCGAGTCGACCCCAACTTCACTGCTTGAGTGGCGGCCTTGCTCCCCTCTGAGAGGCGGCTCTACCTTGATGACCTCTGCGCCCATCCATGCGAGCGTCAGTGTGCACGATGTGCCCGACTCGAATTGCGTCAAGTCAATGACGCGTATTCCAGCTAATGCGGTACTTTTCTGCTCTGCCATCTGGAATTCCGATGTGGTGGTAGTCATTGCCAGTGACTGACTGCTCAGGCTTTGGTTTTCAGCGATGTGAGTGTGCCGAGCGCTTCCGTGGCTGATGCTCAAAGAGCATCTCTTTGAAAACTGATGGTAGTCACATGCCCCCGCTCTATCACCTCGTACAAACCCGTACTCACGAGTATCGTGCGAAGGAGCGCTTTGGCGTGGGGCACTGTTGGCACCCACTGAGCGGCCAAAATCACCAACCTGGAATCTGATGTCGCTCGGATGGCCGTGCTGGGCCGCATTGGACGAACGAGCGAGGTGTTGGCGGTGCCTGCTGCATTGCAGCCACCGCAACGGCATGTCTTGGAGTTTGCTGCGAACGTGTGCCAACCGTGCGTTTTGGCCCCAGGAAGACAAAAGGGTTAGCGTGTGCATACACGCTAACCCTTGTCATTTCTGGTGCGGCTGGCAGGATTCGAACCCACGACCCCTTGGTTCGTAGCCAAGTACTCTATCCAACTGAGCTACAGCCGCTGAGCCAGAAATTATATCAGCAGCCAGAACCCTGTTCTAAAACCGGCTTTCGGTGGCCGTAGCAGCCCGCTGCCCAGCGGCTCACAGTGACTGGCCCATTTGACCTGAGTCAACCCGCATCCCGCCCACGCGTGCCAAGCTGCAAGCAACGGAGTTGAAATCATGACACACGCCGCGCTTCAAATCATCCGCGAAGAACATTCCGCGCTAGCCGCCGTGCTTCGCTCGCTCATGATGATGATCGACAGAGGGCCGCAGGACGAGCCCGAGCGCTTCTTCGATGTGCTTCGCGCGATGCTGTTCTACATCGATGAATTTCCAGAGCGGCTGCACCACCCCAAGGAGTCGGACCTGCTCTTTCCCAAGCTGGAGCGAGCGGCACCGGAGCTTGGCCCTGTGATCCGGCAACTTGAGATCGATCACAAGAATGGCGAGGGCAGGGTGCGTGAGTTGCAGCACTTGCTGTTGGCCTGGGAGCTGATCGGAAACTCGCGTCGTGAAGCCTTCACCCACGCGGCCAGCGAGTACCTGCGCTTCTACCTGGATCACATGCGAACCGAAGAGACGCAACTGCTGCCAGTGGCGCAGCAATTGCTGAGCGCGGACGACTGGGCGCAACTCGACGCGGCCTTCCTGGAGTCGCGCGATCCACTGGCCGGCGGCGCGCGGGACCCCAGCTACGAGAAACTCTTCAGCCGCATCGTCATGACCGCGCCGGCTCCGATCGGGGTGGGCGCCTAGCCTCAGGGGCCGCGCACGCCCGGGCCATGGCGGCCCTTGATTCGCGTGCGAAGCGCCTCTGCAATCGCCGCACGATGGGATAGAGCAGGCGGGACGCGAACCCGATCGCCCGGGAAAATGAATCGACCCTGTACGACACAGAGTCGTCGGTGCGGTTCCACTCCACGTAAAACAATTCCTCGCCGGTCAACAGGTGCTCGGATAAAGTGCCCAATGCCACGCCGAAGCGGCAGACATCGCCCTCGTCTCTCACGGTGTAGACGATGCGGCAGACATTGACTTTCCAGATTCCAAGGTAGCGCGCCGATATCGCGATGTCTGTGCCCGGCTCGATGCAAGGCACGCGCGGAAACAGCCTGACCCAGGTCACATTGAACATCTCCCAATCGCGCAGAGCCGACTTCGCGCGCTCGTAGCACGCGCGCCCATGGCCGAGCTGAATGCGGTTTCTGTCTATGCAATAGCCCTGTGGAAAGCTCAGCGTTTTCAAGGCACCCACTTCCGGGTAGGTAATCTGCTGCGGCACAAGCCGAGCAAGTCGGTCGCCAATTGCCACGTCGCACGGCGCAATCAATCGAAACACGGCATCCCCTGGAAGTTGTTGTTCACTCTGACACCTCAGGCACTGGAGACCACTGGCGTTGCGGCACGCACCGACACATAGCCGCTGGGGCAGACCTCCACGCACTTGCCGCACGACTCGCAGTTGACTGTGCTGAGCGAGTAATACTTGCCTGGCGCGGGCTCCTGCAGCCTGGTAAAGCCCCCGGCGTTGCAGAACATCTGGCAGTGCTCACAGCCGAAACAGGCTCCGCAGGAGAAGCAGCGCGCGGCCTCTTCAAAGAATTGTTGTGCGCCGATGGTCCTTCGTACCTCCAGATCGGGCTCGGCCAGCCTTGCCAACACCGCTTGAACGGGGGGCACGGCCCGATCGGCTGGCGCGTAGAAGTCGAGCTTGGGGGCTGCATCGGCATGCGCTGCCTTCTCTTGCGCCTGTGGCAAGGGCAAACCGCGCAAGCTTGCATGGGCCGCCTCGGCAGCGTTGCGGCCCTGCGCAATGGCAATGCCCGCAAAGCCAAGCCCAGTGGCGTCGCCCCCGCTCCAAAGCGCTTTTCCGAGTCGGGCACCAGGCTGCGCCTCGAACCACACTTTGCCCGCGCACACAGCCTCCAGGCCCTCAGGGTCTGGCTGCTGGGAGACGGCTGCGATCACTGTGTCGGCCCGAAGGTCGTAGCGCGCGCCGGCAATGGGAATTGGCGCTCTTCGGCCCGAGGCGTCAGGCTCTCCCATGGCCATGCGCTGCACCCACACTGCCTCAATCACATCGCCCCTACGCTCAATCTCCAGCGGCGCGGCAAGGTACATGAAGTCGACCCCTTCCGCGAGCGCATCCTCGATCTCAGATTCAATGGCCGGCATCTCAGTGCGGGTACGCCGGTAAAGCACCGTCACCTGTGCGCCGAGGCGTCGGGCAGCTCGAGCTGCGTCCATGGCAGTGTTGCCGCCGCCAACCACGATCACCCGCCGGCCCACTTGCACCGAGTCGCCCCGGTTGAGCGCCGCGAGAAACTCCGTTCCGGTCCACATGCCAGGACCGCCCTCGCCCGGAATACCGAGCTTGAGTCCTACCCCCGCCCCGATTCCGACAAACAGCGCATCGTGCTTGTCGCTCAGTTGCTGCATGGACAGATCTCGCCCCACCGCGGTGTTGACGCGCAGTTGCACGCCCAAATCCAGAATTCGGGAAATCTCGGCTTGCAGCACTTCCTCTGGCAACCTGTACTGCGGAATGCCGAAGTGGAGCATCCCACCAGGGCGCTCCTGCTTCTCGTACACCGTCACCTCGTAACCACGTCTGGCCATCTGGTGTGCAAATGCCAGACCAGACGGGCCCGCCCCGATCACGCCGATCGACTCCTTGCAGTCGGGCTCGATCGCTTGTTCCAGCTTCAGGCCCTGCGACAGACCCCAGTCGCCGATGAAGCGCTCAAGCGCATTGATGGACACGGCGGCGTCTTTGCCGCTTCGGTTACAGGCGGTCTCGCAAGGGTGCGGACAGATGCGCCCGATCGTGGCCGGGAAAGGGTTCACCGCGGTGATGATCTTCCATGCCTGAGTACAGGCCTCCTCATCGGTAAGCCCAAGCTTGACCCGCTGGGCCGCCAGCGCAATCCAGCCGCGCACGTCCGATCCACTTGCGCACGCCACATTGCACGGAGGCGTGCGCGCCTCTTGCTGCGGCGATATCAATGCCATCTCCAGGGCAGTGCCAGTTGGCAGAGCCGGACGAGTCGGGCTTGGCACGAGCGACTCAGCCTTGCGCGCGGGCTGGCTGGGTTCAGTCACTTCGATTGGGTCCGTGCGCGGCGGCCGGGTCGGCAACACGGCATCATGATGCGAGCTAAGGTGTGCCACGTTTTGATTGAGGTTTCGGATCCGCCGAGACATCGTCTGCAAAAGGTTGAACGCGAGCGATGGGTCTTCATGGACCCTTCTCAAAAAGCCCTTCCGATCGATGGTCAACACGCGCGCAGGGCCCAGCGCACGAACCGTGGCAGAGCGCATCTCCCGGTCGAAGATGGCCATTTCGCCAAAAATGTCCCCTTCGGCTAGCACGGCCACTCTGACTTGCACGCCGTCTGCGCTCTTGAGGACTTCCAGCTGACCCTTCTGCACGGCGAACATGCACTCGCCCACCTCGCCCTGTCTCACAACCTCTTCGCCATCGGCGTAGAGCTGGCCCAAGTGTGTTGTGCTCATGACCATCTCCCCACAAAGAGATGCTTCTCAGTCCTGTCGATATTGCCCGCCGCCAGATTCCACATCAGCCGGAATGGAAACACAGGGTGCATCGTGCGAAGAAGAATTTCCTTGTACGGGGCACTGCCGGTGAATACATCCCACAGCACACTGCTCAATACCCGCGCACCGTCGGTTTGACTCTGCTCCTGCGCGGTCATTCTCACCACGCCACGCCGTACAAAACGCAGCCTCTGTATCAACTTGGTCACCGCGAAGATCAGCCGCGCGATCATGTTGTCGATGATGAGCTTTCTGCATTCAGGCCAGAACCCGTGCTGAAAATCGGCCTGCGACACTCCAACGAAAACCGCTGTGCGCGCGGCCGACTTGGCCGTTCGATAGGCAGAACCAATGCCATCCTTGAACAGGCGACTCACCCCGCAATCGCCTATCCAGACGATGCGATCGGCAAACGGGCGTTGCGCCGCGCGCACGTTGATGCGCGGCAGACAGTGGCAAACCGGCGTGGGCACGAGCCCCTGAGGGAAGCACTTTCGCACTTCAGGTGTGGCCAGAAACTCCTCGACCAATGGCGGATCGACGTCATCACCCAGCAGGCACAGGGTGACGAACTCGCCCTTGGGAATCAAAGCCGCGAATTCAAGCCTGGGCAGATCCAACAGAAACACATGCATCGAATCGCCAAGCGAATCAGCGATGACTTGCGCGCCCAGATGAAACTCGCTGATGAACGCGCGCAACATGCCGGGCTGTCGGGATTGGCCTGCGGCTGCGCCCACCGTCTCCAGTATCTGGCTGTTGACCCCTGCGGCGACAGCGACCAGGTCATACACCTGCGTCGTGCCATCGGCTGTGCGGATGCGGGGTCTGCCCGCCTGCAGATCGAAACCGGTCACCAATTTGCGCACCACATTGGCACCGCGCGCCCTGGCCAACTCAAGCAGGTAGCCATCAAAGCCCGCAATCTCCATCGCCTCGGACTGCCTGGGTCCGTTGCAACGGTACACCGCTGCAATGCGCTTTTCCTGTGTAGGTGTGTCGATGCGCACCACGCCAACGTCGGTATGCAGCACATAAGACTCTATGCCTCGCTGCACCACACCGGGCGGAAGGTCTATGCCTTCAGTGGCCAGCAACTGCACCAGCGATTCGGAAATGATGCCGCCGCAATGATTGCACCCGGCCGGGCCATGATGCGCAAACAGACGCGGCTCGTACAGATCAACGCTCAGCTCCAGACCCACCGACTCGGCCATCTTCAGCATGAAAAACGCGAAGAACGAGCCAGCAGGACCCGCCCCGATGATGCCAACGCGCGATCCATTGGTGAGCGACGTGGACATCGGCGGATCGACGCCCACATTGGCCAATCGCCTTGCGGGTTTGGTATTGAAGGTTTTCATCTCGCAACTCCTGGCGGCACAAGCTGCGCCGACGAGCCGCCAGCCAACAAATGCTACGCCTGTGTCGAGCAAGATGGCGACCCACGCGCGCTCAGTTGCCAGAAGATTGATGCAAATCAAACTCGCCAAGCTGCGGCGATCCCACAGAAGCAGACGCTGACGATAAGTCAAATGGCCGCATCCGAAACTGTCTTTGTCGCACGAATGGATGCATGCTCAGATTGCTCAGATTGCGCTGTTGCGCCCTTCTATTGCTTGTGCTGGAATGCAAAGATCAACTCTGACGGATACTGATATGAAAAGCTTTATCGGCATATTGGTCGTTGCAATGGGTCTGGCGATGGGCACCGCACAGGCAGCCGAAAACACTCAGCAATCCAAGATGGGCGAGTGCAACAAGCAAGCCGGCGACAAGAAGGGCGATGATCGCAAGGCCTTCATGAAGACATGCTTGAGCGCCAAGAAAGAGACGCCCCAGCAGGCCCAGCAAGCCAAGATGAAGACCTGCAACGCCGACGCCAAGGACAAGAAAGGCGACGAGCGCAAGAAGTTCATGAGCGAGTGTCTCAAGAAGTCCTGAGACACGGTCAACTCCGGATTCGTGCTTTCCAGCGTGAAGCAGGAGGCGGTGACCAGGGGTGGCCTTGCCCCCAAAAAATCGTATCCCTTGCTGAGTGGTTCAATACAAGCAATGGATGTACCGGTACAGCCGAATATGGATTTCACGGGCAAGTCCAATTCTGCTGACCGGCCTTTGCATCCCACCCGACACAGCCTGAGATGTAGATCACGGCGGGCCTGACTCGCAACCCATGTCGCAGCAGCCGCTGCGATTGCCTGCCGCGCGCCATGACGCGCTCGGTGGATTCATCGGAAAGGCCGGATGATTATTCAAATAATC
Organism: Comamonadaceae bacterium; assembly: GCA_947476285.1. Classification (GTDB taxonomy): domain Bacteria; phylum Pseudomonadota; class Gammaproteobacteria; order Burkholderiales; family Burkholderiaceae_C; genus Ramlibacter. The sequence continues at coordinate 19,409 of CANJPU010000045.1, forward strand.
CAAATTTACAGACAGGTTGCCTGCCCGCATAGTCGTGGACTTGCATATTGGCCATAGTTGCCCCGCACACAGGCAACGCAAGAGGCAAAACACATCATGATCAATCTTCAGCCTTCCGCCTACACACGGCCCGAGATGTTCCTGCCCGACGTCATGACGTTGGACGAAAAGTGGTATCCGCTGCCCAACGTGGGCAACGAGCATCCCTTGAAAGGCATGGTTCGCCCGCTGCTGTTTGACGTGACCAACGGCGGCTGGATCAGCATCCTCAAGGCCGAAGGCTCGGGCACCATCCAGCGCCACCGGCATGCAGCGTCCGTCACCGCATGGACCATGGAAGGCTCTTGGGGCTACCGCGAGCACAACTGGTTCTCGCGCCCAGGAAGTTTTGTCTACGAGCCGGCCGGCCACATTCACACTCTGTTCATTGACCCTGCAGTGGGCCACATGACCGCGCTCTTTCATGTGTACGGTCCTGTCATCCACGTGGACGAAAAGGGAGATGTGACCAGTTATGACGACGTCTACCTGCGCCTGGATCGGTACATCAAGCACTGCCGCGAGGTCGGGCTTAGCGAAGACTGGGTAAAGTCGCTGATTCGCTAGTTCGCGTAGCTAATCAAGGGCGCGGGGCCCACCGGCATGACAGTTAGAAAAGCAGACAAAGCACAACCGACGGAGACAACATGCAAACTCACAAACCAGGCGCACTGCGCAATCGCATCCAATTGCTGTGCAAGATGCTTTGCATCGGCGCGCTGACAGGCGCGGCAGCGTCATCCTATGCGCAAGCCTATCCATCCAAGCCGATCAACTTCATTGTTCAGTACGCCGCCGGCTCTGGGGCCGACCAACTGGCCCGTGTGGCGGGCGATGCGATTGCGCGGGAGAGCTCGGCCAGCTTTGTCATCCGAAACATGCCAGGCGCGCTCGCGGTGGTGGGCACTTCGGCGCTGGTCAAGAGCCCTTCCGATGGCTACACCATCGGCATCTGCAGCGCCTCGATCAATTCGAGCGCCAACGCGCTGTTCAAGACCCTGCCCTACGACATCATCAAAGATTTCACCTTCATTGAGCCGCTGGCTGTCTACACCTATGTGCTGAGCTCCGCGCCTGAGCTGGGCTACAAGTCGGTGGACGATCTGACCGCCGCCGCCAAGGCCAGCCCGGGCAAGCTCAGCTACGCCTATGCCAACGCCACCGCGCAGGTGCTGGCCGCGGTCCTGGTCAAGCAACTGGGCATTCAGGCACTGCCAGTACCCTACAAGGCGTCTGGCGAGAGCCTGGCCGATTTGTCCGAGAACCGTGTGTCGTTCGCTGTCACCGACATGGGCGTAACCGTACCCATGATCAAGGCCAACAAGATCAAGGCGCTTACGGTGATCGCGGCAAAACGCTCGGCCAATCTGCCTGATGTTCCTTCATTGGTGGAGGCCGGCAAGCCTGCGGTCGAGGTGATTGCCTGGGCCGGCATCTGCGGCCCCAAGAACATGCCGCAAGAATCCGTGACATGGCTTCGCAATCAGATCCAGAAGGCACGTGCCAAAAATGAGGTGCTGGAGAAATTCATGCTGCTGGGTCTGGACCCACTCAGCCTTGGCAATGAGTCCTTCACCGATTTCGTCGCGCGCCAGTTGCCGCTGTGGACGGACGCCGCCCGCGAGGCAGGCATCAAAGCGCAATAGAGCCGCCGCCACACCACGCAGAACCTCAGAGGGCCCGCACGATGTCTTCCAAGATGCATTTGCTGCAGATGTTTCTGCACACCAGCATGACGCACACGCTCATGGGCTGGGCCGATCCGATCGATCAACAACTCGACGGCCTGGAGGACTACAGCTACTGGCAAAAACTGGCCCTGACACTGGAGCGAGGGCGCTTTGACGGCGCTTTCTTCGCCGACAGCCCGGCGACACATGGCGTGTACAAAGAGAGCGTGGTGCCCTCGGTCGAATGGGGCGTGATCTGGCCCAATCATGACCCCATGCCATTGGTTGCGGTGATGACCGCAGCCACCAAGCACCTGGGCCTTGGTGTGACCATGTCCACCAACGGCACATCGCCCTACCTCGCGACACGGCGCATCTCGACCCTGAACTATCTGAGCAAGGGCCGCGTGGGCTGGAACATCGTCTCGGGCTTCAGCCAGGCCGAGCACCTGGCCTGCGGCCTGGGCCAGCAGATCGAGCATGACGAGCGCTACAACATGGCCGACGAGTTCATGGAGGTTTGCTACCTGCTCTGGAACAGTGTGCCCACCAGCGCGATCCTGAGAAACAAGAAGACGCTGCGGTTCGCAGACCCGGACCAGGTCAAACGGGTGGATTTCAAAGGCAAGTATTTCCAGTGCAAGGCCGTGACACCCACATTGCCATCGCCCTATGGACACCCAGTGCTGTTTCAGGCGGGATCATCCGGGCGTGGCATGCAGTTCGCCATGAAGCATGCGGAGGTGATCTTCGCGATTCAAAACCATGTCGAGGGCATGAAAAAGACAATGGTTCAACTCAAGGCAGAAGCGCAAAAATACGGCGCATCTGACCCCAAGGTCATATTCGCTCTGCAACCCATTGTGCGAAGCACAGAGCTTGAGGCCCGGCACAGAATGGAAGAACTCATCGAGCGCATTCCACTGGAGGCGAATCTGGCTCGCATGTCCGGTGTGTTCGGCCTTGATCTGAGTAAGTTCGACCCCGACAAGCCTCTGACCGACAGCGCCAATTCGCAAGGTTCGCGCGGCTTGATGGCCGCCGCCATGACCAATGAAAAAGGCGAATCCGTGACCCTGCGCGAAGTGGCAAAGAAGTGGGCGCTGGGGCCGGCGATTCCTCTGATTGTCGGCACGCCAGAGCAAGTGGCAAGCGAGATCGAACGCATCTGGCGTGAGACCGGTTGCCATGGCTTCAACCTCAGCCCCACCACCAACCCCGATAGCGTGGAAGACCTGGTCAACCATGTGATCCCGATCCTGCAAAAGCGCGGCGTGTTTCGCACCGAATACGAAGCCAGCACCTTCCGCGAAAATCTGATGGCTTGATGCGCGAGCTTCGGCTCGCGAGCACTGTCATTTGACCCGGGCATGTCGCGGCCTTAACATCAATCGGGTTTGAATCGAACCCAACTCCCCACCCAAGCTTCATGAGCCATCCCTCCTCTGCCGCCAGCCCGCTGGCAGGCATCCGCGTTCTCGATCTGACCAACGTCATGCTGGGGCCCTACGCGACCCAGATCCTGGGGGACTATGGGGCTGACGTGATCAAGATCGAGTCGCCTGGAGGCGACTCCACACGCACCACGGGGCCTGCACTGGAGCGCGGCATGGCTGCCACTTTCATTGGCGCCAACCGCAGCAAGCGCGCCATCGTGCTCGACCTGAAACAGCCGGCCGCAATTGACGCCCTGCTCGCACTGGCACAGACCGCAGACGTGCTCATCTACAACATGCGGGCATCCAAGATGCAAGCCCTGGGCCTGTCGCCCGACATGCTGCGCGAGCGCTTCAAGCGACTCATTGTGGTGGGCATTCATGGCTTTGCGCAGGAAGGCCCCTATGCGGGCCGACCGGCCTATGACGACATCATCCAGGGCATGTGTGGCTTGGCCGCACTCAGCGAGTTACAAGGCGGCGAGCCCGCCTATCTGCCCACTGTGGTGGCCGACAAGACTTGCGGACTCTTTGCTGCGCAAGCGGTTCTGATGGCCTTGGTGGGGCGTGCCCAGACGGGTCAGGGCTGCTTCGTGGAGGTTCCCATGCTGGAGTCGATGGTGGGCTTCACATTGGTCGAGCATCTATTTGGCGGGCATTTCACGCCGGCACAAGGCCCGATGGGCTATTCGCGCGTGACTTCCAATTGGAGAAAGCCTTACAAGACCACCGATGGCTATGTCTGCGTGGTGCCGTACTCCGATGCGCACTGGCGCCGGTTTTTCAAGGAAGTGGGCCAGCCCGATCTGATGGACGATGCGCGCTTCACAGACCTCGCATCACGCACTCGCAACATCGACGTGCTTTACGCAGAGCTGGCCAAGTGCATCGCCGCCCGATCCACCGCGCAGTGGCTTGCCACCTGCGACGCATTGGACATTCCGGCTGCGCCGATGCACCGGCTGTCCGACCTTCAGAATGATCCGCAGCTTGCGCAATCAGCGTTTATGCGCATGACCGACCCAGCAATGGGCGAGCTTGTGATGACCAGCGCTCCCCTGCGCTTTGACCAGGCCATGGCCGCACCCACGCTGCCGCCACGCTTGGGGCAGCACACGGTCGAGGTTCTGCGAGAAGCCGGCCTGGGCGCAGACGCCATCTCGGCCCTGTTGGCCAGCGGTGCTGCGGCTCAGTCAAACACTCCGGTGTGACACACACGCATCACGGAGCATGCAAATGAAACAACTGGGCCGATTGGATTTCTCGCTTTACTTCGAAGATCTCGAACCAGGCACCACCTGGGAAACCGAAGGCCGAACCATCTTCGAGGCAGATCTGTGCACATTCCTGGGGCTGGCCTGGTTCAATGAAAGACTCTTTGCCAACATGCATGACCGCTCGGGCTTCGGTATGAAGGGCCAACCTGTTCCCGGCGCGCTTGTCTACATCGTGGCCGAGGGATTGACCATGCCCTCCATCAGCAAGAGCGGCCTGGCCTTCCTGCACACCGACATGGACATAAAGCAGAGCGTGAGCGTAGGCGACACGGTTTACGTGAAGTGCGAGGTGATCGAATCGCGCCGAGCATCCGAGGGCGCGCGAGGCCTGGTGCGCACCCGCAATACCGTGCTCAACCAGCACGGCCAGACAGTGCTGGTGTACCAGCCCTTGCGCCTGATCAAGATGAGAGATGAGCCTGCCGATTCTTGATAGGCCCAGTTTTGCTCAACTGGCCTGGAGCTCGTGCAGCGCCTTCGCCGTTCACCCTGAAAGAGTCATGCGGCGCTGGCCGTTTAGAAGTCGCCCAACCCAGGTGTATCGCACCAAGCCGTGGTAGCTGGCGAGCAAGACGGCCATCGTGATCGACAACACCAAGCCAAACTTGAGCCATGCGTTGGCCGGCCAGCTCCAGACCGCGATCTGCAGCACCATCACCAGCGGCACGTGGCACAGGTAGCACCAGTACGATGCGTCCGCCAGATAGCGCACCCACTCCCGGCGCTGCGCGGCGACCCTCAGGAACAAACCGGTCATTGCGAAAGTCATGAACCACGCATAAAGAGATGCGGCCACCAGCGCAACGAGTTTGAGCGCGGTGAAGCTGGGGTCGTTGCGGTTGATGCGTACACCGAGGCAAGCACCCAGGATCAAGAAGGATATGAGTGCAAGCACGAAGTACGGCGCGAGCCCGCGGCGCAACACATCGAGTAAATGTCGTTGGCCTTGAAGCCACCATCCCACGGCAAAGAATAATCCGTAGTACCCAAGCGCCCGCGCGGCAGGCAACAGGCGCATGCCTGGCTGATCGACCTCGCCCAGCATCGGCCCGCCCCAGAGCAAGGCCACGGTGGGCACTGCCAGCAGCAATGGCTTCAGGCTTTGCCGCATCAGCCAATCGAATGCACTCTCCATGCGGTGGAGGTACACCGTTCCATCGACATACTTTGCGCACCACGCAAGCGCGGTAGACGCAAGATACAAAAGCAGCAGCACTTCAAGAAACCACAGGTGCGCGGTTGGATACCGCAGGATCGACACGTTGCTCATTTGCCGGCGCATGAAGCTCGACCCGGTGATTGAATCGGCCCACCACCAGATCACCAGGATCAGGGGCACGATGGTGAGCATGCCCACCAGGAAGGGGACGCCAATCCGCGTGAAGCGCTGCCGCAAGAACTGCCGCGTACCCAGAGCCTGCCAAAGAAGATGACCGAAGAACCCTGCGAGAAAGAAGAAAAGCTGCATCCGAAAGCCATGAATGGCACCGACCAGCATCAACATGCCCAGGCTCTGATTGCTGTCATGCACCGGCCAGGGAATTGGTGCCGCAATGAAGGGCACTGCGCTGTGCAGCACGATGCCCAGCAACATGGCCACCGCCCGCAAACCATCGAGCGCGTGCAGACGCGCGCTTGAGGCGCAAGGGCTTGGCATCACCATCGCCGGATGCTAGCGTAGGCCGCGTCAACTCGCAAACGGCTCTGCCTGCCGCCTGACTCGGCTTCAACACAGTCAGTGCAAGCCGACATCAGTGCAAGCCCACCCTTGCCCCCGCAAGGCATATACGCTATACATGCGTCTGCCATTGAGTTGCGCGGCCGACCCCAGCCGGGCGGCCTTTCGAGAATAAGCACAGGAGCAATCACCCATGGTGGAAGTCATCAGGCTAGGCGGTCCGTTGGGCGCTGAGGTTCGCGGCATCGATCCTGCGCAAGCCCTCAGCGCAGCAGACCTGGCGAAGATCGAGGAAGCCTTTCTGGAGAACCTGGTGCTCGTGTTTCGCGGCGCACCGATGTCGGCGCGACAGCTCTCCAACTTCAGTCAGAACTTCGGCGAACTGCAGCCGCACATTGCCAAGCGTTATCAGCATCCCGAAGTGCCAGAGGTGGTGATCAACACCAACCAGGACGCCCAGGGCAATTACGACAAGCTCGGTGCGGAGCGCGGCGTGGGCTGGCACTCCGATCTGCCCTACGACCAAGTGCCAGCGCGTGCCACGCTGCTGCATGCGGTGAAGGTACCCAGCCACGGCGGCAACACGGCTTTCGCCAACATGTACATGGCTTACGAGACCATGCCGGCTGCGCTGAAAAACAAGATTGAAGGGCGGTATGCGCTGTTTTGCCTTGGCGGTCGCAATCGCCTGACCCAAGGTATTTTGGAAGACCCAACCAAAGTGCCGCACGCCATCCATCCCGTGATCCGCGTGCATCCGGAAACGGGGCGCAAGTCAGTTTACGTGAACCCTTATCACACCCATTCCATCATTGGCATGCCGCGTGCGCAGAGCGATGAACTGCTGGACGAGGTGTATGCCTGGTGCGGGCGGCCTCAGTTCCAGTGGGAGCAGGAATGGCGCGTGGCCGACACCATCATCTGGGAGAACCGGTCTGCATGGCACACCGGTAAGATGGATTACCCCCAGCATGAACCGCGGCTGTTCTTGCGCACCACCGTGCGAGGCACGCCCACCATGCCGCCAGAGCAATTGAAAGAGCTTTTCGCGAGCGTCTCGATGGCCGCCAGCGCCATCTGATCCCGAATGCTCGATATGCAAACCACACGAATAGAAGAACTCGCCCGCCTGCTGGTGGACGCCCGCCTGCACAGGCGCAAGTTGGACTCAGTACCTGCCGGGCTTGGGCCCCAATCCGCTGCTGAGGGATTGGCGGTGCAAGCCGAGGTCACGCGCCTTCTCGGGCACGAGATCGCCGCCTGGAAGGCGGGTACGCCGCTTGTTGGCGAACCCACGCGTGCTCCGGTCGGGCGGCCCCTGGTGTTTCAAAGCGGTGCGCAGCTGGCCCCTGCTGATTACCCCATGCTCATCATCGAGGCCGAGATCGGCTTTGAACTCGCAAGAGACCTTCCCGCGCGCGAGCAGCCCTACACCCGCGCCGAAGTCGCAAGCGCGGTCGGTCAAGCCCGCGCCGCCATTGAAGTGGCCGACTCACGCCTTGCCAATTTCCACAGCGCACCCGCCTGGGATCGAGTGGCCGACAACATGGGCAACGGCGCCATCGTGCTGGGCACTGGCCGCAGTGACTGGCAGACACTTGATTTTTCACAGATGGCGGTGGCTCTTGATATCGGCGCGGAAACCGCTGTCGCGCGCGTTGGCTCTCACCCGAGCCGTGATCCTCTGGCGCCGCTGGTCTGGCTGGCGCAAGAGTTGCAGCACACCATTGGGCTGCGGGCCGGACAGAACGTCATCACCGGCTCCTGGACGGGCATGACCACCGCACGCGCAGGCGACACCGTGCGCGTTCGCTTCGATGGCCTGGGCCAAGTGAGCGTGCAATTTTCATCGGCAGCCATAGGAGCGTGAATATGCCAGTTTGCTTTAACACTCTGGGGCGCGCGCCCTTGTCTCGCACATGGGCCCTGGCTGCGGGCGTAATGGCGGCGGTCTTGTTCGCCCACAAGACAGCCAGCGCGGCTGACTATCCCGCACAAGCGGTGAGCATTATTGTTCCGCAGGCGGCGGGCGGCGTGAACGACATCGTCGCCCGGCAAATGGCGGTGAGTCTCGGCGAAAGCCTCGCCGGCAATTTCATCGTGGTGAACAAGCCAGGTGCGGGCGGCAACATTGGCACCGAGTTCGCAGCCAGATCCAAACCCGACGGCCACACCCTGTTGCTCACGATCACGCCGCATGTGATCAACCCGTTTCTCTACAAGAGCGTGGGCTACGACCCAGTGAAAGATTTCGAGCCGATCGCACTGCTGGCTGTCCTGCCATCGGTGCTGGTCGCACACCCTGCATTCCCCGCGAACAACATCGCCGAGCTGATCGCGCTGGCCAAGAGACAGCCGGGCAAGATCGCCTATGGCACGGGTGGCAACGGCTCCTTGCCTCACATCGCCGGCGAAAAGCTCAAGATGGATGCCGCCATCAGTCTGATTCATGTGCCTTACCGGGGCATCGCGCCCGCCATTGTGGACACCATGGCGGGCACCATCCCACTGGCGTTCGGATCGGTGTCTTCCGTCATCGGGCATTTGAACAGCGGCAAACTGAAGGCGCTGGGTGTCACGGGCGCCACGCGGTCTGCGGCCATTCCCAATGTGCCCACATTCAGTGAGTCGCTGCCGGGTTACTCAATGGATTTGTGGGTAGGCTTGTTTGCCATCGCCGGCACGCCGCAGCCGGTGGTCGAGAGCCTGCAAAAGGCGGCGAGCAAGGCATTGGACTCAGCCGAAATCAAGAAACAGTTTCTGGCCGTGGGCGCCGAGCCACAGCAAGGCACGGCGGCTTCGTTCGCGGCAAAGGTCAAGAGCGATCTGCAGCTGTATCAGCAGGTTGTGCAGCGCTCTGGGGCCACGGTGGATTGAGGCGCTTCAAAACCGGTAAAGGCGAGCAGGGTTGTCCACCCGCCGCCAGGTGGATATCGGCGGACGTCTGCGCGAGCAGTTCGAGTTCGGGGGCAGCAAGCGTCGAGAACAATGAAACAGCCCGCATGTCGTCGATCGTCAGCATGGTGTGGCCGCCTCACTTGTATTGCCTGACCGGACAAAAATAATTGCCGCCGGGCGCGGATCACAAACCCTGCTTCAACCGCGCCTCAAGCTCAAGGCGTTTGAGTTTGCCTGTGTCGGTGCGCGGAATGTCGGCGGCGGCGATGAAGTGCACTTCCTTGGGTAGCTTGTAGTTGGCAAGCTTTCCGCGCAGCAGCGCAATTACATCGGCTTCGTTCAACTGCGGATCGCCGCGCACCACGAAGGCGGCTGGCACCTCACCCCAATGGGCGTCGAGCTTGCGCACCACCGCTGCATCAACGATGCGAGGGCTTTGCAGCAACAGCCGTTCGATCTCGGCCGGGTAGATGTTCTCGCCGCCTGATTTGATCAGGTACTTGCGCCGGTCGACGAAGTCCAGGGTGCCGTCTGCGTTGCGCACCATGACGTCGCCCATGTGAAACCAGCCGCCACGAAATTCGTGCTCATTGACTTGCGGTGAATTCCAGTAGCCCGAAAAAAGCGAAGGCCCGCGGATCAGAACCTCGCCGGGCGTGCCATCGGGCACATCGCGGTCTTCATCATCGACCAGCCTGATCTGGCAATAGGAACTCTGTGTCTTGGAGAAGCGCGTGGGCGCCTGGCCGATGGGGATGAGTTGCCTGCTGGCGGGTGGGTTGCCGGTCTCGGTGGATCCGAAGGTGTTGCGAAACGGCGCGTTCAAGAGCGTCGTGATCTCGGCGATTTGATGCGGTGGCACCAGGTCGGCCATGGAGCCGCAGGTCTTGATGCCTTTGGGCCGCAGCCCGGTGCGGTGCAGCTCTTGGATCACCGGGCCAATCGATGCGGGCACCAGCGTGACATTGCCAAGCAACTCACGCGACATGAGCTCGACCAGTACGCTGGGCTGGAACCCATCGACGACGAACACCGTGTCGCCGTGCATCAGACAACCCAGAGTGGGATCGGTGCCGCCCATGTGATACAGCGGCGACCAGCAGATGGAGCCGTAGCCGGGATAGAGCTGACCATCGACGGTACCGATCATGGCTCTTGCCATCATGGCGCGGTGGCTGATGACCGCGCCCTTTGGCAAGCCTGTGGTTCCGCTGGTGTAGAGAATCAGCAACCCATCTTCAGGTCGCGATGGGCTTTCGCTCGGGCCGGGGCTTGCATTGCGCAACAAGGTTTCGTAGTCATCTTCAAATGAAATGACTTCAGGGCCGCCACCGTCGGAGGGGCCCAGCAGCGCTGCGTGGCGTTTGGATACAAGGATCACGCGGGGCGCAACCAAGCCCATGCAATGCGCAAGCTCAGCGGCTGACAGGCGCCAGTTCTGGCAAGCGACGATGGCGCCAATGTGCGCTGCGGCAAGCAGAACCTCAACGTATTCGAAGCGGTTTTCCGAGAGCACCGCGATGCGATCGCCGTGTTGCACACCGCTGTGGCGCAAGGCATTGCACAGGCGATCGACGCGCAGCTTTAACTCACCGTAGGAGATGCGGCGCTGATCTTGCACCAGGGCAATGCGCGCCGGGTGCGCCAGCACGCGCTCTCTGAAGGCTGCATCTACCGTCAGGGCGGCAGCGGCCAACGTCAAGGGCGTGCCTGCGCTAGCCTGCGTTGAATTCAATGGCTTGATAGACACAGGTCTTGCTCAGCTTATTTGGCCGTCACCAGACCCAGGCTCTTGATGAGCGCGCTGAAGCTCTGGTTGTCCTGGCGCACCATGCGCTCCAGATCGGCAGCCGAGCCAACCGACACGGCACCACCTGAGATGGCGAGCCTGGCACGAACGCCGGTGGTGTTGGCCGATGCCATGATGGCTTTTTCAAGGCGCGCCACCACGGGCGCTGGTGTGCCTGCCGGTGCGAACACGCCATACCAAAGGGCCAGCTTGAGATCACGCCTTCCGGTGATCTCGGCGAAGGTTGGCACGTCGGGGAAAGCAGCAAGGCGCTGCTGCGAGCCGACCGCGATGGCGCGCAGCTTGCCCGCATCGATCAGGCCCTGCGTGGGCGGCAAGTTGGCAATGAAGAAGTCAACCTTGCCGGTGGCTGTGTCGATAACAGCCTGGCCCACTGCCGTGTAAGAGATGTCTTGTGCGTCGAACTTGAGTTCGCGCTTGAGCATTTCCGAATACACATGAGAAGACGAGCCCTTGCCCGAGGTCGCGTAGTTGACCTTGCCGGCGTTTGCTCTGGAGTAGGCCATCATTTCACGCCAGGTTTTGAATGGCGCGGACGTGGACGCCACCGCGACGAGGGGAATCTCACCGACTCGCGCGACCGGAATGAAATCCTTGACGGCGTCGTAGGTGGGCGGAGAAATCATGTGCACGGCCATCGCCATGAGGCTGGTGCCCAGCAACAAGGTGTAGCCATCGGGCTGGGCCCGCGCGGCCGCTGTGTGCCCTATGTTTCCGCCGGCGCCGGTGATGGTCTCCACCACCACTGGCACACCGATCTGCCTGGTGAGCTCATCTGCAATGGCCCGCGCCACGGTGTCGGACGCTGACCCTGCCGCATAGGCGTTGATGAGGCGAATGGGCCGATTAGGGTAGGCGGACTGCGCGGCAGCGGGATCGACCGCGCCAATCACCAGGAAGGCAAGGAAGGTCGACAGGAGAACCCGCTGCAGTGCGGCCATCCATGCGCCAGCACCGGTCGATGCTTGAATGTTGAGGTTTCTCATGGTGCGCTTGCCTATAAGTTGTAATGATCGAACTGGCGCAGCCCATCGTGATTGGCTCTTGACGATTGGCATGCCAGGGCCATTATGTCAAACTGGAATGTGCTTCTACTCGTGAGTATGGGCGAGCTCGACTGCACAGTTATCATTCTCACGTGCCCACACACCACGACGACAACCCTAGCCTGTACTTGTCCCACTTACCTGCGGCTTTGGCGGACTCCGCCCCTGTTCTGCGACACATTTTCTGAGGTGCCCAATGCTTGACCAAAAGACTGAAGTAGATATGGCGTGCCGCGCGGTCATGGACCGTTTCATGGAGGCCTTGAATCGGCACGACGTGAACACCATGGAAACCTGCACGCATTTCCCCCACTTCCGGTTCACCGGAGACCAGGCCAAGGTGTACGACGCACCGGGCAGCAACCCGATGGACTTGTTCAAGCGATTGCAGGAAGAGGACGACTGGCTCTACAGCGCCTGGCGCACCCGCGAACTGGTGCAGTTCGACGCGCGCAGGGCGCACTACGCGGTGAGCTACACACGCTATCGCAGCGACCACTCGGTCATTGGTGTGTATGAATCGCTGTATGTGCTGGCCCGCATCGATGGCAAGTGGGGCATACAGGCTCGCTCCAGCTTCGGGCCTTGAGATCGGCACACGCGGTCAATCAATCAACTGCAGGTCGGTCGGAGGGCATCATCGCGCCACAATTCCAGCACTGCTCAAACCCGCCCGCCACCCGCTCGCCACAAGAGCAAACCCAGCGCCGCTGCGGCGCGGCTCGCAGCACGTGCAAAAGCGCAAGCGCCTTCGCTTCCTGGCTTGCGTCTTGAATCCACACCTCTGGCAGACATTGATCAGGCGGAAGCTCGCCAACCGCACTCGTCAAATACTGGCGCTGCACACTCGCGTCAATGCCTTCAGCCCTGAGCCAATCGACCCACAACGTGGCCATGACCAGATTGGGAGCTTGGATCAGGCGTGGCATGAGCAAAGCATAGCGGGATCGGTGTTTGAAGAGGCCGAGGCGGATAATCTGCCGCATGAGAATCAATCTGATAACGCCTTTCGCTGAGAAGGATGCTGCAAAGGCACTGGGAGCGCGCTGGGACTCCACTCAAAAAGTTTGGTACATCGTAGACCCCAAGGATCTGACCCCATTCAAGCGATGGATTCCAAACCTGGAGGCGGCCACGCAAGACGCCGCAGCGTTGGGGGCACGAGCAAGAGCAAGTCCATCAAAAGATCAAGTTCGCAAGGCACCGGAACTGAGCACCAAGCCCATGAGTGAAGTGCCGCACTGCGGATGCGATGTTCTGCCTTGGGAGCATTGCGAGCACAGCATCGGAACGTGAGCTCTGAGTGGGGCGACTGGATGCATCCCCATACGGGTTTCCCTCAAAACATCGGGCTTTCATCGCATATGTGAATTTTTCTTCTCCGGATGTGAACGATTTCTGCCGCCGTCACTAAACTGCATGCATGGTCAGCGCAATGGCGTGCCGCACAAACAGCAAGGAGACAAAGGATGGCGCGTGTCGTGAAATCGGCTGTCAGGGTTCTTGAAGTGCTTGAACTCTTCGACCGCCTCCAGCGTCAGGCTTCCGTGGGGGAGGTCGCGCGTGAACTCGGCTATCCGGTCTCCAGTACATCGATGCTGCTGGGCAACCTGCTGGAACGCGGATACCTGCGCCATGGCCCCGACCAACGCACCTACTTCCCCACGCCGCGCGTCACGGTGCTGGGCGCATGGATCGAGCCGCTGCTCACGCCGCACGGCACAGTGATGCGGATGATGAGCGAGCTGGGCGAGCGCACCGGCGAGACCATCATCCTGGCCGCGCCCACCCGCGACCAGGCTCAGTACTTGCACGTCGTGCCCGCCACCACCACCATGCGCATGCATGTGGGCCCGGGCACCATGCGTCCGCTGGTCGCCTCGGGCCTGGGGCGGGTGCTGCTGTCCACCATGCCTGACGACAAAATCCGCCACTTGGTCATGCGGCACAACAACGGCGAGCAGGTCGAGGGCGAGGCACGCATCAGCCTGGCGGCGCTACAGCGCGATCTGGCCGCCATCCGCGCGTGCGGCTACTCGGTGGTGCTGCGTGGCGTGACGCCGGGCGCCGGCCTCATCAGCATGCTGCTGCCGATGCAGGTCAGCGGCCTGCCGGTGGCCGTGGGCATCGGCGGCTGGGCCCGCGAAATGCGGGCGCGCCAGCAGGAATACATCTGCCTGCTGCGCGGCGCGATTGAAAAACACCTGCGCCCCCATGTGCGCTGCGCGGCATGACCGCCAGGCACGTCCAATGATCCGCCCTGACTTTCAATACCAGTCCTCGCAATGCAGGCTGCTGTCACGCCCGGGCGCGCTAGAGCGACTGGCGGCAGAAGTGGCCGCGCTGGGCTTGCAGCGCCTGATGTTCGTGAGCGGCACCCGCAGCGCGGCCGGCGCGGCCGGCCGGGCCACGCGCTCGGCCCTTGCCGGCCTGATCGTCTGCGAAAAGCTTGGCATTCCCCAGCACTCGGGGGTGGCGACCGTGGACGAGATCGTGGCGCTGGCGCGCCAGCATGGGGTGGACGGCTTTGTCGCGGTCGGCGGCGGCAGTGCATCCGACAGTGCCAAGGCTGCCGCCATCGTCCTGGCCGAAGGCGGGCAATTGGTCGATCATGCCAATGTGTTCTATCCGCCTGACCGCTATGTGCAAAAGGTGCTGGACCGCCCCAAGCTGCCGATCATCGCGATTCCCACCACCCTTTCGGCGGCCGAAGTCACGCCGGGCCTGGGCATTCGCGACGAGCACGGCCACAAGCTGGTGTTCTGGGACCCACACCTGGTGCCGCGCCTGATCGTGCTGGACGGCCGTGCCACGCTGGACGTGCCGGCCAGCCTGTTTGCCAGCACCGGCATGAACGCGCTCGCGCATTGCGTGGAAGGCATCTATTCCAAAGTGCGCAACCCCATTTCGGAAGGGTTGGCACTGCAGGGCATTCGCGTGCTGCAGCGGGCGCTGCTCAATGTGACGGAGAATCCAGATGACGAAGACGCACGCGCCGATGCACTGGTGGGCGCCTATCTGAGCGGCATGGTCATCGGCAATGCACGCGTAGGCATTGACCACGCCATTTGCCACGGCCTGGGTTCGCTCGGCGGGCTGCCGCACGGGGTGGCCAACTCCATCATGCTGGCGCATGCCATGCGCTTTAACCGCGAGGTGTCCGCCGACCACCTGGCGCTGGTGGCGCAGGCACTGGGCGCTGATACCCGCGGCATGTCGGCCGGGGCTGCCGCTGACGCCGCCATCGCGGCGCTTGAGTCCCTGCAACTGCGTCTGGGTGTGCCGCGGCGGCTTGGCGAGGCCGGCCTGGACCGCGCGCTGCTGCCGCGCCTGGCCGAGGGCGCCATGTCCGATCGCGGTCTGTATTTCAATCCGCGCCTGGCAACGCAGGCCGAAGTACTTGCACTGCTGGAGGCCGCCTGGTGAGCACCGAAGCCGACCGCGTCTTCGCAGACCTGCGCATGGGCCGTCCGAGGGCCTTGTCGCGGGCCATTTCATGGGTGGAGAACGAGACGACGCAGGCCCCGGCCCTGCTTGAAAAGATCTACGCCCAGTCGCCCCACCCTTGGGTCATCGGCATCACCGGCGTGGGGGGCGCGGGCAAGAGCTCGCTGGTGCCGCATCTGGCTCGGTTGCTGGCCGATGGCGGCAGCCGCGTGGCGGTGCTGGCTGTGGACCCGTCCAGCCCCCTCACCGGCGGTGCGCTGCTGGGTGACCGCATCCGCGATTCAGGTGGCCAGCAGCACCCCCGGGTTTACTTTCGCAGCGTAGCCTCGCGCGGTGGACAGGGCGGGCTGGCCACTTGCGTGGCGGACCTGGTGCGGGTGGCGTCGGCCGCCGGACACGACATCGTGTTGATTGAAACCGTGGGCGCCGGGCAATCGGAGCTGGGCATTCTGCAAGTGGCCCACAGCGTGCTGCTGGTGCACGCGCCGGGCCTGGGGGATGACGTGCAGGCGCAAAAGGCCGGTGTCATGGAAATTGCCAACCTGCTGGTGGTCAACAAGGCCGACCGGCCGGGGGCGGATGACACCGTGGCGTCACTGCGCCAGGCGCTGCTGCTGTCCGAGCGGGAAGCTCACATGCACGAGGGCGTCAATGAACTGCCCGGCGGCGGTTTGCACTGGCACCCACCGGTGTTGAGCACCACGGCTTTGAGCGGCGCTGGGGTCGAGGCGGTGTGGGCACGCCTGCTGGAGCACCGGGCGCTGCTAAAGCGCCAAGGCCAATACGACGCGCTCAATCGCACCCACGACCTTCGGCGCATGCAGGCCTACTTTCGGGAGGTGGTGCAGCGCCGCCTTCAGTCACGCATTGAATCGATGGCCATGCTGGCGCACCTGGAAGCCGAGCTGGCCCGTGGCGACGCCGACCCGCTGGGCGCGGCCCGCGCGTTGGCCGACGCCGTCTTGCCGCCGCTGGCGAGCGACCCTGTCACCCACCGCACGTCCCCCCCACGACACATGGAGAACACCTTATGACATCCAAACTCTGGCGCACCCGCACGACGCACCTGCTGTTGCGGCTCGCCGCTGCCAGCCTCCTTGCGGCGCTGTCCTTGGCCGCCAGTGCCCAAGGCGCCTGGCCCAACCGCCCGGTCAAACTGATCGTGCCTTTCTCGGCTGGTTCGGGCACCGACATCCTGGCCCGCATCGTGTCGGAGCACTTGGGCAAGTCGCTGGGTCAGGCCTTTGTGGTGGACAACCGCCAGGGCGCTGATGGCATTTTGGGCACCGACCAGGTTGCCAAGGCCGCGCCCGATGGGTACACCCTGGGTTTTATCCCCTCCAGCCCCATCGTGATGAACCCGGCTCTGTACGCCAAGCTACCGTTCGACCCGATCAAGGACTTGATTCCCGTGGCCAACATGGCGCTGGTGGGCTGCGTGCTGGGCGTGCAGCCCGAACTGCCGGTGAAGAATGTGGCGGAGCTCATCGCCTATGCCAAGGCCAACCCGGGCAAGCTCAACTACGCGGCGGGTTCGACCTTCACCCACCTGGCCGGCGAAATGTTCAAGTACCTGAGCGGCACCCAGATCGTGGCCATTCCGTACAAGGGCACGGCGCCGCAGGTCACCGCCATGCTGGGCAAGGAAGTCGAGGTTATCTTCGATCCCTTCTTGGGCGTGCAACACATCAAGGCCGGCAAGATCCGCCCCTTGGCTGTGACATCGTCGCGGCGCTCCAGCGTGTTCCCTGATCTGCCCACGCTGCAGGAGGCCGGCCTGAAAGACTACACAGTGGAGACCTGGATCGCCATGTTCGCGCCGCCCGGCACGCCCAAGGCCATCGTGGACCAGTTGCACAACGAGATGACTCGCATCACCGCGCTGCCTGAGGTGCGGGCGCGGCTGGCCGACATGTCGTACGAGCCCGTTGCAGAGTCTCAGGAGCAGTTCAGCAAGCGCATCGTGGCCGACACCGCGCGCTGGGCCAAGACGGTCAAGGACGCGAATTTCCAGATCAACAAATAAGCGGCTGCCTCACCTTGTTCGAAACACCTCTCTCTTCTGTAGAAACGTTGAGCCACTACCGAGCAACTACTGAGCAACTACCATGAAAAAATTCATTCGCACCTTGATGCATTGCACCGTCGTAGCCGCCACGGTGGCGGCCGCCACCGTGGCCCAAGCCCAGGCTTGGCCGAGCAAGTCCATTCGCATGATCGTGCCGCTGGCGCCCGGCGGCGGCACGGACATTGCCGCGCGCGTGGTGGCGCAGTACCTGAGCGAGGCGCTTGGCCAGCAGGTGGTCATCGAGAACAAGGTGGGCGCCAACGGCGTGATCGGCGTCAATGAGGCGGCGCGGGCAGCGCCCGACGGCTATACGCTGGTGGTGGGCTCCTCCACCACCATGGCGGCCAACAACTTCTTGTACAAGAACCCGACGGTGGAGCCGCTCAATGACTTTGCACCGCTGGCGATGCTGGGAACAATTGACTTTGCGCTGATGGTGCCGGCTGGTTCCGCCATCAACTCGGTCAAGGACCTGATCGCTGCCGCCAAGGCCAACCCCGGCAAGCTGAGCTATGGCTTTGGCACCAGCGCAGCCCTGCTGTGCGGCGAGATTTTCAACGCCTCCGCCGGCACCACCATCGTCAAGGTGCCCTACAAGGGGTCGCCGCAATCGCTGACCGACCTGGCCGGTGGGCGGCTCGATCTGGTCTGCGATCCGCTGGGCACCAGCTTGCCCCTGATCAAGGCGGGCAAGCTGCGCCCCCTGGCCGTCACCAGCGCCCACCGCAACGGTCTGGCCAAAGATGTCCCGACGATGGCCGAGGCCGGCATGCCGATGGAGCATGAGACCTGGGCAGGCTTCTTCGCGCCCGCCAAGACGCCAAGGGCCATCGTGCAGCGGCTGAGCGCCGAGATCGTCAAGATCATGAGTCGCCCCGATGTGCAGGCCAGGATCATTGACACCGGCTTCATCCCGCGCCAGTTCGGTACCGACGAATTCGGCGCGATCCACCGCTTGGACTACACGCGCATGGAAAAAATGATCAAGGCGGCAGGTATTTCCCCCGAGTAACCCTTCCAGCCCGGCACGGAGGACAGCATGCAAACGCAAGAGCAAAGTACCCTCAGCGCACCTGCTGACAGTTACGACGCCTGGTTCGAGCAGAACCAGAAAGAACTCGGGAATTCGCGCAAGAAATCCTTCGAGAGTTCCAGCGGCATACCGATCGAACCGCTCTACACCCCGGAGCACCTGGCGCGCCAGGGCTGGGAATACCAGCGCGACACCGGTTTTCCCGGCCAAGCGCCCTACACCCGCGGCTTCACGCCAGGCGGCTATCGCCAGCAGTTGTGGAAGACCGAGATGTACGCGGGCTTTGGCTCGGCCGAGGAGGCCAATGAGCGCTACCGCTATCTGATGTCCCAGGGCAGCACGGGCGGCATTTCGATAGCGCTGGATCTGCCAACACAGATCGGCTATGACTCGGACCACGCCATGGCGCGCGACGAAGTCGGGCAAATTGGCGTCGCGCTAACTTCACTGGACGATGTGGAGCGGGTATTTGAGGGCATTCCGCTCAAGGCCGTCGGCCACATTTTCTCCACCGCCAATGCCATCGGGCCAATCGTCTGCGCCTGGTTGCTGGCGCTGTATGAAAAGCGCGGCACGCCCACGGGCGACTGCATTGTTCAGTTGCAGAACGATCCAATCAAGGAATACGTGGCGCGCGGCACGCAGTTTCTGCCGATTGAGGCGGCGCTCAAACTGACCACCGACATGATCGAGCATTGCCGCACGGCTGCGCCCGAGTGGCTGCCGATTTCGGTATCGGGCTCGCACATGAAGCAGGCCGGCGCCACCTGCGTGCAGGAGGCGGCCTTCACCATCTGCAACGCCATCACCTATGTGGAGAGCTGCCTCAAGCGCGGCATGAAGATCGACGACTTCGGCCATGTGCTGGAGCTGCATTTCTGCACCGAGATGGATTTCTTCGAGGAAGTGGCCAAGTACCGCGCGGTGCGAAAGGTGTGGACGCGCCTGGTGCGCGAACGCTTTGGCGGCACCACCGAGCGGGCCCAGCACTTCCGACTGCATGCCGCCACATCGGGCCGGCCACTCACGGCTCAGCAGCCGCTCAACAACATTGCACGCATTACGCTGCAGGCCCTGGCGCAAATCCTGGGCGGGTGCGAGCAGACCCGCACCGCATCGTTCGACGAAGCACTGGGCATTCCCACCCCGGAGGCCGCCCGCACCTCCATCCGCGCCAACCAGATCATTGCCTACGAGAGTGGTGTGCCCGACACGGTGGATCCGCTGGGCGGCTCCTATTACCTGGAGCACCTGACGCTGCAATACGAGCGGCGCATCGACGCCATCATCGACCAAGTGGACAGCATGGGCGGCTCGCTGGCGGCCGTGCGTGACGGCTTCTTCCAGCGGGCGCTGTCGCAAGGCGCTTACCGCGAGGCCTGCGCGATTGAAAGCGGCGAGCAGGTGGTGGTGGGTGTGAACCGCTTCCAGTCCGAAGAAGGCCAGCCCGTGCCCACCTTCAAGCTCGACCCGGGCGCGTCGGACCGACAAGTTGCAAAGCTCAAGGCCGTGCGCGAGCGGCGCGACAACGCGGCGGTGACCCGCACGCTGGCCGATCTGCGCACTGTGTGCGCCAGCGGCGCCAACGTCATGCCGGCAGTTGTTGAATGCGTCAAGGTCTACGCAACCATCGGCGAAATTGCCGATGTCTGGCGCGATGTCTACGGCGTCTATATCCCCGAGTCGGTGAGGTTCTGATGGAAACTTCCAACACGCAAACCAGCGGCACGGCCCGCCCCTCCAACCAGCGCCCGATCCGCGTGGTGCTAACCAAGGTCGGCCTGGACGGCCACGACCGCGGCGTGAAGGTGATCGCCCAGGCCCTGCGCGACGCCGGCATGGAGGTCATCTATGCCGGGCTGCGCCGAACGCCGGAAGAAATCGCGCGCATCGTGCTGGAGGAAGACGCTGACGTGCTCGGCCTGTCCATCTTGTCGGGCGCGGTGGTGCCGCTGACCCAGCGCGTACATGCCGCGCTCAAGGCGCAACAGATCGACGACGTGGTGCTGGTGGTGGGCGGCATTGTCCCCGAACCGGCGCGCGCCGAACTCAACGCCATGGGCATCCAGGGTGTCTTCAGCCCAGGCACCTCGCTCAAGGAAATCGTCACATACATTCGCAACAGCGTTCCGCAGGAGCGCAAATACCAGGAGTCACGATGAACGGTCAAGAGGTCTATATCCGCGGTGTCGGATACCACCCATTCGGGAGATTTCCCGACACCTCTCTCAAGGCGCTCGCCGCCACGGCCGCGCTGGGCGCGCTAGACGATGCGGGACTGAAAATCGGCGATATGCACGCGGCGGTCTGCGCCAATGCGTACAGCGGTCTGCTCAACGGCCAGGAGTCCATTCGCGGGGAGACCTGGCTGCGCGGCATTGGCCTGGGCACCATTCCCGTGGTGAACGTGGAAAACGCCTGCGCCAGCGGCAGCACGGCCGTGCACATGGCCTGCATGGCAATTGCCAGCGGCAACTACGATACCGTGCTGGTGGTCGGCGCCGAGAAGATGTTCGTCAACGACACCAATCGCACGCTCGCGGCACTGGCCAACTCGGCCGACACACAGCTCATGGGCAAAATCGGCATGCAGTTCTCGGCGGTGGACGCCATTCGCGTGCGCGAGATGATGGACGAGGAAGAGGTCGGCCCCGAGGCTTTTGAATGGATCACCATGAAGAACCATTCGCATGCCGTGAGCAACCCTATTGCGCAGTACCGCAAACCCATCAGCATGGAGCAGGTGCGCGCCTCGCGCATGATTGCCGACCCGATCCGCCTGCTGATGTGCAGTGCCATCTCCGACGGCGCGGCGGCCCTGGTGCTCTCGAACAAGCCGGGACGCGGCGGTGTGCGCATTCGTGCCAGCGCCCTCACCTCGTCGCCGTGGCGGCTGGGCTCTGATGTGCCGGGCCCCACGATTGCCGCCAACAAGGCCTATGCGCAAGCGGGCATCGGCCCATCCGACCTGGACCTGGCCGAGGTGCACGATGCGGTGTCACCGGCCGAGCTGATGCACTACCGTGAGCTGGGCCTGTGCGGCCACGGCGAAGTGGCGAAATTTGTGGCCGAGCGCGCCAGCGCCTTGGGCGGGCGGATGCCGGTCAACACCAGCGGCGGACTGAACTCGCGCGGCCATCCCGTGGGTGCCACCGGCGTGGCGCAACTGATCGAACTCACGCTGCAATTGCGCGGCGACGCGGGCGAGCGCCAGGTGCCCAACGCGCGCCTGGCCATGGCCCACAACTCGGGCGGCTGGATTGGCGAAGACCCGGCCGTCAGCGCCGTGCACATCCTTGAAAAGACACGGTAAGGAAACACCATGCTCACCAAAACCAATCCCTTCCTCTTCTACGTTGACGGCGAAGTGGCCGGCGCGCCCGGCCTCAAGGGCTCATGCTGCAAGGCCTGTGGGCTGACGGTGCTGCTGCAGATGGCCGCCTGCCCCAAATGCGGCAGCCGCGAGCTCGACGCCGTCTGCATTGGCCAGCGCGCCAAACTCGGCCACGCGGCTGAAGTGTTTCATTCGGCCGACGGATTTGAGGCGCCCTATTTCATCGGCATGATCGAGACCGAGCAAGGGCCACGCACCTTCGCGCCCATCGCGGCCGCGCCGGGCACCAAGCTGACACCGGGCATGGCGTTGCGCTTTCAGTTGCTGGAGCGCGAGGGCGGGAGCGTGGGCTTTGCCTACGCACCGGTGGAAGGCAGCACGTGAACGTAGGTGACCAACTGCACAAGGCGGCGCGGCTGTACGAGCAACGTATAGCCACGCGCTGCGACGGCGAAACGCGCAGCTTCAAGGACCTTGAAGAGCGCAGCAACCGGCTGGCCAATGCCCTGATGGCACGTGGCCTGCGGCACGGCGACCGGGTGGCAACCTGGATGGAGAACTCCATCCGCTGCGTGGAGGTGGATTTCGCACTGGCCAAGGCGGGATTGATACGCGTCTCGCTCAACCCGCGCCTCACGGCGCGCGAGGCGCAATACATTTTTCAGGACAGCGATGCGCGCTGTCTGATTTACGGTGCGTCCTTCGACGAGCAGATCCCCGTTGCGACGCAGGACACGCCCCGGCTGATGCTGCGCATACGCGCTAACGAGGGCGGGCCCGCCACTGCACAAGGCAGCGAGGACTTCGAGGCCTTCATCGCCACCGGCACACACGACGCACCCGCGCAAGCCGTGGATGGCGAAGACATCTACTGCCTGTTCTACACCTCGGGCACCACCGGCCGACCCAAGGGCGTGATGCTGTCGCACCGCGCCATGCTGCACGTCGCCTGGAACCTGCTGATGGAAGTCGGCCCCATCGCCATCGGTGAGAAAGTGCTGCTGATGCAGCCGCTCAGCCACGGTGCGGGCTTCTTTGTTCTTCCGCAATACATGAAGGGTGGCTGCAGCATCATCATGCGCAACTTCGACCCAAGCGAGGTGATGCGGCTTGCGGCCGAGCACGAGATCGAAGTCATCAAGCTCATCCCGACCATGCTGCAGCGCATCTTGCGCGTGCCGGGTCTGGAAGCGATGGCGCTGCCTAAACTGCGCTACATGATCTACGGTGCCAGCCCCATGCCTGCGGAGCCACTCAAGCGCGCGATCGAGGCGTTCGGCCCTGACAGGCTGGTGCAGATCTACGGCCAGAGCGAATGTCCAGTGACCTTGTCCATCCTGCCGGCCGAAGAGCATCGGCTCGACCAGCCCTACCCTAACCGGCTGCTCTCCGCAGGACGGCCGTGGAGCACGGTGGAGATGCGCGTGGTCGATGACGAGCACAAGGATGTGGCGCCCGGCGGCATCGGCGAGGTGGCCCTGCGCGGCCCTCACATGATGTCGGGATACTGGAAGCGCGAGGACCTGACGCGCCAGGCCATTCGAGATGGCTGGCTCTTGACCAAGGACATGGGCCGCATCGACGAGCATGGCTACGTGTACCTGCTGGGCCGCAAGGACGAGATGATCATCAGCGGCGGCTACAACATCGCGCCGCGCGAGGTGGAAGACGTGCTCTACCAGCACCCAGGCGTGCAGGAAGCCGCCGTCGTCGCCGAGCCCGACGACGAGTGGGGCCAGGCCGTGGTGGCCTATGTGGTGCTGCGCGACACGCACCTGGGCTGCGAGGGCGAACTTCCGCAATTCGGCCGCGACCAGTTGGGCTTCAAGCGGCCTAAGCGGGTGTACTTGATGTCAGAGCTGCCGAAAAACGCCGCCGGAAAAATCCAGAAAAGCGCACTTAAGCCGGCTTTGTCGCTAGGCTGCGTGGGCGCACCCACCATCACGGAGCACACATGATCAGCCAGCTCGGGCAACTGTTGTATCAAACCGGCTGGAAGTCGCTGGGCGAAGAGGCGCGCAGCAAGCTGCTGTTGTGCCTGCTGGCCAATCTGTCAGTGGCGATCGCGGGCCGCTCGGCGCTGCGCTTGCCGCGCCCGGCAACCGGCACGGGACACCTGCTGCTGGACGGCGGACAGACCGGCAGCGCCCGCGAAGCGGCCTTCCACAACGCAGCGCTGATGCATGCACGCACGCAGGACGATTTTCATCCTCTGGGCAATCTGCACATCGCTACCGTGGTGCTGCCGGCCCTGCTGGCGCAAGCCGAGCGCAACGGTGCACACCGCAGCCTGCGTGGAGAAACATTTCTTGATGCCTTGGCAGTCGGCTATGCATCGGCCACTGGCCTGTCGCGGCGCTTCTCAGCACTGAACACGCCGCGCGGCCTTCGCTCGACATGTCTGTATAGCGGCATGGGTGCGGCGGCGGCTGCGGCCCGCCTGCGCGGGCAAGATTCGCGCGGCGTGGGCAACACGCTGGGCCTGGCCTCGCAATTTGGTTTTGGCACCACGCAATGCTGGCGCGATGGCAGCGACGAATACCAGCTGCACGTCGCCAACAGTGCAAGCCAGGCGTTGCTGTGCGCCGAGCTCACCGACGGCGGCGTCATTGCGGGCGAGCACGCACTGGACGGGCCGTCGGGCTTTTACCCGGCGCTGCTCGGCGTCACGCCGCAGTTCCAGGAGATCAGCGGGGATTTCGAGCCCAACGCGGCCATCGTCGAGACCGTGCTCAAGCGCTACCCGGTGAGCGGCATCTGCCAACCTGTGGTGCGCCTGTCGGAGCGGATCGCGCCGAGGCTGGCCGGCAAGGCCATCGCCGGCGTAGTGATCGAAATGAACGCCTTCGAGATGAACTACCCCGGCACACTCAATGCTGGGCCAGTCTACAAGTCGTTCTCCGACCGTTTGATGAGCGCGCGCTTTTGCGCGGGCTCGGTACTGGAAGCCGGGCACTTCGACTTCGACGCATTCCTTCGGGCTCCGTCGGACACACTGTCAAAGATGATGGCCGCCACGCAAGTGTGCGCAGGCCAGGACCTGGGCACACTGAGCTGCCGCATCACCGTGACCACGGCAGACGGCGACACCGTGCGCGATGAATTGCGCGATGGTGGCAAAGAACTGGCAATCGACTGGAACACCATCGACGAATGGTGCCTGCAGCTATGGGAAGGCGCAGGAAGAACAAGCGACGCCTTCGCACGCACCCGCGCGGCTGTGCGGGCGCTGCCGTCTTCGGGCTTCGACGCGCTGCGCGAATCGCTGTTGGGGGCATCGGTCCGAGGATGATCCTGCCCGCGACCTGGATGCCCATGCGCAGACAATCCAGCACTTCGGGATCCAAACCCATCTCGACGCCGTGTTGTGCGATGTGCTCCAGGGCTGGGGCCATGCCCTTCAAGCCGGCGACCAACGCCTCTCTGCGCAAAAGCGGCGTCGCGCTTTGGCGCCCAGCGCCGGCGCGCCCGGGCGTTCAGGCTAGCGGCCGAACGCCTGCAGCAAATCCCAGATGCGCGCGTCGATCTCGATGCCTTCGCGGGTGAGCCGCCTTCGCTCGCGAAAGGCCCGTTCCGAGGGCAGGCGGATC
Organism: Comamonadaceae bacterium; assembly: GCA_947476285.1. GTDB lineage: Bacteria > Pseudomonadota > Gammaproteobacteria > Burkholderiales > Burkholderiaceae_C > Ramlibacter. The sequence continues at coordinate 44,735 of CANJPU010000045.1, forward strand.
TCGGCCACACCCTCCTGGCGGGGCGTGGCCTTGACGCGCTCCAATGCGGCGCTGAGTTCGCGCCTGTAATCTTCAAGCGGAACGAGCAGGTCGGGCCGCATCGCGATCAGCAGATAGGCCACTTGCTTGTCTGGGCTCATGCCTGACCCCCCCTGCGTCAGAATAGTTGTCGCCCCAATAGAACCAGAAACCCCGGGGGCGGCGATGAAGGACAGAAGTGGCTCGATACAGTCAAGCATTCAAAAGCAGAGCGGTGGCCAGGTTGCTGCCACCCGAGAGCGCAGCGGTGCAAGTCGTTGCGCCGCGATTTCAGTCATGTTGTTTGACCCCATGTGACCAGTACAAACTGCTAACCTGAAGTTCCTCCCCCAAAAACCCGAGTTTTCCCAATGACGCCTACGGTAATTTTGGTTCCACGTTCTGACTACATTTTGATCTGACCGATCAGTTCAAGCGCCCGCTTTTGCTTATCGCTTGGT
>CANJPU010000046.1 GCA_947476285.1 Comamonadaceae bacterium
AAGCCCTCGCGCCAGTCGCCAAACGCCCCTGCGGCGATGCCGTCGGTGTGCAGCATGTACCAGCCATTTTTGTGGGTGGGTTTGCCGCTGGTGCTGAAACGGTGGATTACGCCGTCGTCAACGATTTCGGTCGGTGGTTCCAGCCCCGCCGCCGCAATGGCCTGCCTGAATTGTTCGATCAGGTCGTTCATGGTGTGCTCCCTTTTGGTCCGTGGGGGCCAGTTAGGAGGCTGCGTGTTTGGCCTGGGCGGTGCTGGTCATGCGTCCATTGGCGTTCATCCAGGCATCAATATCGGACTGAAAGTAGAAGATGCGACCGCGTTTGATGAACTTTGGACCATTGCCGTTGCAGCGCATCATCGCCAAAGTCTTGTCAGAAAGGCCGGTGTACTTCGAGGTATTGCATGTATCCATGCGGCCATCCGGGTAAGTGACTACTTCGATGGATTTGATTTCTTGGCGTGTCATGTAGATTCCTGTATGTGGTCTAAGACAGCACGATCATAATAAAGCAACACATAGAGTGGCAAAGAATATTTATGGTGATAGAATTATTGTGAAGGTAATAGAACCTTTGAACGAAAGGACAACACATGGCAACCAAAAATCCGGAAAGCAAGGGAAAGGGGGGGGGCAAGCTGTCCCGCTCTGAAACAGTCACAGTTCGGCTTGACCCCAAATTGCGCTACCTAACTGAGTTAGCTGCGAGGCTTCACAGGCGCACGTCGTCAAGCTACATTGAATGGACAATCAAGGCGTCGTTGGACGCCGAGCCACTTCACCCGGCGGGGTTGTCGGCGTTGGTGGTAACGGATGCCACCATTGGTAGCGAAGCGGAATACCTTTGGGACGTTGATGAGGCAGATAGATTCGCAAAACTCGCGCTTCGCTATCCACATTTGTTGACTCACGAGGAACAGATGGTTTGGAAGCTTGTGCGAGAAAATGGGTTGCTCTGGAAAGGCCACAATGACCAGACAACTGGCGAGTGGGTGTGGAATGTCCGAGAGCAAGGCCTTGTCTTTGAACGGCTCCGCGAACATTGGGCAACGTTCAACGCTGTAGCGCAGGGCGAGGCCGAGCGCTCCGGCTTACCCAAGTGGACCAAGGCTAAGCCTGTGCCCGGCTCCGGTTTCGACGACATGGACGCGGAAATTCCGTACTGATCGGAAAAATCATGTCCAAAACCTTCACTAAACTCACCCGCCCAGCCATGCGCAAGCTTTCGGCTGGCGATAAGCTCAATGAGCATGGCATCACGTTTGAGCGCCAAGCCAACAGCGACGGCGTGTTCAGCGTCAATGTCATGGTCGACGGCCAGCGCATTCACCGCGTCATTGGGCGCGAGTCCGACGGCACCACACGCACGCAGGCCGAGGAATTTATCGACAAGGCGCGCCAAGACGCGAAGGCGGGTCGCCTGAACCTGCCCAAGGGCCGCAAGCTGGCGCTAACGTTCAGCGAGGCAGCCAACCAATACCTTGCCAAGCTGGTGCAGGAAGACGGTAAAGACCTGCCCATGAAGGGCTACCGCCTGAACATGCACCTCACACCGTTTTTCGGTGATACCCAGCTTGCCAAGATCACAACCTTTGACGTGGAGCGGTACAAGAAAAAGCGCGGCAGCGAATTGGTTGTTCGCCCCAACGGGCCAGGTGGCAAACCGTCAGTCGGCGGCGAAACCAAACCGGCCACGATCAACCGCGAACTGGCGGCGTTGTCGCACCTGTTCAGCAAGGCGGTGGAGTGGGGCTGGGTGGATCACCGTCCCGCCACCATCAAACGCCTTAAAGAGCACTCCGGGCGCATCACCTATTTGACGGTCGAGCAAATCGAGCGGCTGCTGAAAATGGCCGAAGGCGACCAGAACCGCCAGATTCATCCCTTCATCAAGATCGGGCTGGATACTTCGATGCGCAAGACGGAAATTTTGAGCATTCGGCGTGAGCACATCAAACTGCAACAGCTTGTCATCTATATCCCCAAGGCCAAGGCCGGGGAGCGTGAGCAGCCTATTACCGCCGACCTTGGTGCATACCTTGCTGTCTATGTCGCCACGTTGCGGCCCGGCGAACAATGGCTATTTCCATCACCCGCAGCCAAGGACGGGCGCACGGTCAATCTGGACAAGCCGTTTCGCCGCTGTGTGCTGGCGGCGGGGCTAGATGTGAAACAAGTGGTGCGCCACACCCTGCGCCATACGGCCATCACGCACCTGGTGCAGGCCGGTGTGGACTTGCCCACTGTGAAGCGGATCAGCGGCCATAAGAACCTGAGCATGGTCGAACGCTACAGCCACCAAAACGGCGCGCACATTCAAAAGGCGATGGATAAGCTATCGGAGCGGTACAAGGCCAAAGCGTCTTAATGCTTTCCCTGACGCGATTACACAGGAATTACACTTTCACGCCATAAACAGAAAAGCCTGCTAGCAATTAACTAGCAGGCTTTCTATACCCTGTAGGGGTAATTCTGGCTCCTCGACCTGGGCTCGAACCAGGGACCTACGGATTAACAGTCCGGCGCTCTACCGACTGAGCTATCGAGGAACAAGCCTTAAATTATAGCGTCATTTTTTCTGGTTTCCCGGGCAGGCCTGTCACATCGCCGCCGTCAGCGACAACCTCAGTGTCCGCGCTGAGCCAGGGTAGAGGTACACATGGCCGAATTGGTAGGGGGATTCTTTCCAGTAACGCTTGTTGGTGAGGTTGTCCACGCCAAGTGTCCAGGTGGTGGCAGCGCCGGCCATGGTGGTTTCGTAGCGCAGGGCTGCGTCCAGGCGGGTCCAGGCGGGGATGTGGGCGGATTCGTCGGCCAGGACTGCGCGGCGGCCTTCGTGGGAGAGATTGCCTTGCAGTTCCAGGCCGGGCACGGCCGCGAGTTTCCAGGCGCTTTGCAGGCGGGCAACCACCGCCGGCACGTTGGGTGGGTGTTTGCCGTTGGTGGCGGGCTCGATCGTGCTGCCCTGGCGTTTGGCGTCCAGCAGGGTGAGGCCGCCGCCTACGCGCCAGGGGCCTTGGCTCCATTGGGCGTTGGCTTCCAGGCCGCGGTGCGTCGCCTTGCCGTCGTATTGGCCGGTGCAGGGCGAGAAGGTGCGGTTGCAGTAGTCGATGTTGGTCATGGGCCGGGTGATGTCAAACCATGCGAGTTGCCATGTCATGCGGCCTTGCGCGCCTTTGATGCCCAGCTCCCATTGCTTCGACTTGAGTGCCGGCAAGGCAACGCCGGCATTGGTGTAGAGCGCGCTGTTGTTGGGCACCAGCTGTGATTCAAGGCCTTGGCCCCAGCTTGCATAGGCCATGGTGTTCACGCCCAGTTTGTAGCTGGCCGCAAGCCAGGGCGTGGTGAGCGATTGGCTGTAGCCGGTGGGCAGGGTGCCGTCGCTCATGATGCTGTCGCGCTGCAGCCGAGTAAGGCGCAGGCCTGCCCAGGTGCGAAAGTTTTCGCTCCAGCGCATCAGGTCTTGAACCGATAGCTCTCTGGAGCGCTCGTTGCGGTTGGTGCCCAGCACCGTGAGGCTGGCGTCGGGTGGCACCACGGCTGTGCCGTTGATGTTGCCTGTGCCTACCCAGTTGAAGGCTTGCATGCCGAAGCGGTTGCGCACGCGCGATGTCATCAGCGTTGCGCTCAGGTCGTGGGTGACGCCGCCGGTGCTGAGCTTGCCCTGCAGCTTGAGTGATGCGGCGTCTTGCCGGCGCTGCTCGTTCTGGCTGCGAAAGTCGTAGTAGTCGAATGTGCCGTCGGAGCAGTAGCGGTCGTAGTTGCCTTGCGCGCCACAGCCAAACGGAAACGCGGTGTAGTCGTCGCTCTTGAGGTGCTGGCTGCCGAGCTGTGCGGACCAGCGCCAGTCGTTGCCTAGCGCCTGGCTGAAGCGCAGGGTGCCGGTGGTGGCGTCAAACACCGATGGCTGTGTCCACGGCTGGTTGTTCAGGTTGCGACGTGGGTCGGGCACGGCGGGCAGTACATTGCCGAGCAGGCTGTAGCCGACTTGGCTGGCTTGCTGGCGGTGGCTCCATTCGATTTCGGCTTCCAGCACCGAGTCGCGGGTGATGCGCCAGTCGGCAGCCAGGGCGGCCAGGCTGCGTTCGCCGTTCATATTGTTCACCAGCGGGCGCAGGCGTTCTTGCGCCACATTGAGGCGGTAGCCGAATGCTTGCTCTGCGCCGAAGCGCCCGCCCAGGTCCAGTGCGCCGAGCACGCTGGAGCGGCTGCTGATTTCAATGCGGGCTTCGCGCAAGTTCTGCTCGGTAGGGCGCTTGACGACGTAGTTCACCAAGCCACCAGGCGCGCTGGTGCCGGCCTGTATGCCGCTGGTGCCTTTGAGGATCTCCACCCGCTCTTTGTTGTCCAGGGGGATGGTGGTTTCGGCGCTGATGGGTAGGCCTTCGCGGCGGTAGTTGAAGCGGTTGTCCAGGGTGAAGCCGCGAATGGAGATGAAGTCCCAGTAGCCCGGTGCGTTGTACGCGTCGGTGACCGATGCGTCCAGGCTGGTCAGATCAGCCAGACGGCGCGCGCCGCTGGCCTCGATCTGCTTGCGGTTGACCGCTGTGGCCGAGAGCGGTTGCTCTGACAGCGGCACATCGCCAAAGCCGGTGATGTCGGCCGCCGGCGCGGCTCGCTCGGTGATGGTGACCGGGCGCAGGCTGAGGGTCTGCGCTTGCGCGGCGGTGCCCAGCAGCATGAGCAGTGCAGCAGTATGTGCAGTGCGGTACGAAGATTTTGCAATGTATGCCATGACGTTCTTTCTCAACGCAATGGCAGGTCGGCTTGCCGTGACGTGATGCGCCGCAGGAAAGAATTGGCGCCGTCGCTAAAGCTTGCTTCCCTGCGCGAGGATTACCTCAATCAGGTTCAAAGGGACTTTCTCAGTCGCCGCTTAGCGAAAAGCGGACAACACCCCTAGCGGATGTGCTCTTGGGGAGCACGGGTGAGATTGTAATGCGTGCGGGCCTTGGCCGTCAGTCGAACACGGGTGTCTCCACCCCCAGCACCTTGTGCAGCTTGGGGCTGGTGGTGGTGTACTGAAGGTGGATTTTTTTCTCGGGGAAGATGAAGGGCGCGGCGCCGAAGGCGGCGAGGGCGCATTCGTGAAAGCCACAGAGGATGAGCTTCTTCTTGCCGGGGTAGGTGTTGATGTCGCCCACCGCAAAAATGCCCGGCACGTTGGTGGAGAATTTTTCTGTGTCCACCTTGAGTTGCTTGCGCTCGATGTCCAGGCCCCAGTGCGCGATGGGGCCGAGCTTGGGGCTCAGGCCAAAGAAGACCAGCAGCATGTCCAGCGGCACCACGCGGGTGATGCCGTCTGAGCCGGTGACTTTGATGTCGGTGAGTTTGCCGTCTTTCTCTTCCAGCCCGGTGACCTGGCCCACCATGAACTGCATCTCATAGGCCTCGCACAGCTCACGCATCTTGGCTACAGAGGCGGGCGCGGCCTTGAAGCCGTCGCGCCTGTGAATGAGGATGACGCTCTCGGCCTTGTGCGGGCCTTGCTGGGCAAAATTGAGCGCCCAGTCCAGGGCCGAATCGCCGCCGCCGACGATGACCAGGTTTTTACCGGCGAAATCAGTCGGGCTCTTCACGCGGTAGTGCACCTGCGTGCCCTCGAACTTGTCAAGGCCTTCTACCTTGAGCGTGCGAGGCTGGAAGGCGCCCACGCCTGCAGCGATGAAGATGGTGCGGGTGAGAAAACGCGTGCCCTTGGATGTCTCCACCAGGAAGCGGCCGTCGTCCTGCTTTTCAACGCGGGAGACTTCCTGACCAAAATGAAAAGTGGCACCAAAGGGCTCGATCTGCTTGAGCAGCTTGTCGGTCAGCTCTTGCCCGGTGCACACGGGCACGGCGGGGATGTCGTAGATGGGTTTGTCGGGGTACAACTCAACGCACTGGCCGCCCGGGTAGCCGAGCGAATCGATCACGTGGGCCTTGATCTCCAGCAGGCCCAACTCAAACACCTGAAACAGGCCCACCGGGCCAGCGCCCACAATGACGGCGTCTGTCTCGATGGGGCCGTCGTGAGCGGCTGCGGTCTTGATCACTTCTTGATTCAGTTGCGGTTCCATGGGCCTTGACGCAGTTTTCAAAGCTATCGAATCAGCTCGCCGATCTTGTCGGTCTTGTCTTTCCACTCGTCGGCATCCTCAGGGGCGGGCTTGCGCTTGGTGATGCTCTTCCAGCCGGGGGCGTGGGTGAGGTCGGCGTTGATCTTGATGAAGGCGATCTGGTTTGCCGGCACGTCTTCTTCAGGGTAGATGGCGTTGACAGGGCACTCGGGGATGCACACCGCGCAGTCGATGCATTCGTCGGGGTCGATCACCAGCATGTTCGGGCCCTCGCGGAAGCAGTCTACGGGACACACATCCACACAGTCGGTGTATTTGCAGCGGATGCAGGATTCGGTGACGACGTGGGTCATGTTGTACTTCGTGCTGGGGGGAAACCCTTGATTTTAGCCAAGGCGGTGGCCTCGGCCTTCAATGCCCTTGCCCCACAGGGGCGAAAGCGCCTACTTTGTTGAGTTCAGTCAGGGGCGCGCTAGCGAACCAGCACCGCCCCCGATGTCTTGTGCGAGGCCGTGTCCACCAGCACCAGCGAGCCCAGAATGCGCGAGCGCAGGTAGGGCAGGGTGGCCAGGGGCTCTTGCAGCGCCAGGTCGATATGGCCGATGGAGTTGGGCTCCAGGTGGTCGGCCTCGGACTCTGCCAGGGTGTTGATGTCCAGTTTGTGCACGATGCGCCGCACCCGGGCTTTGACCCAGCGGTGCCCCTGCAAGGCCCAGTAAGTGCGCCCTGCGACCAGGGGCTCGTCGTCCATCCAGGCCACCGTGGCTGATATTTCGCGGCTGGCCTCGGGTGCACCTGGGGCCAGCAGCCAGTCGCCGCGCGAGACATCGACTTCGCGGTCGAGCACAATGCCTGCGCTATGGCCGGCCGGCACGTTCATGGCTTGGCGGGCATGGTTCATGACCTGGGCCACGGTGGCGGTTTGCCCGCTGGGCAGCACCTTGATTTTCTGGCCCGGCTCAATGCTGCCTGTGGCCACCCGCCCCCAGAACACGCGTCGGCCTTGGCTGGTGTCTGACGATGAAGAAAACTTTTCCACCCACTGCACCGGAAAGGCAAAGGCTTCATTGGTTTCGGCGGCGGTCACATCAAGCTGCTCCAGCAACTGCAGCAGCGAGGGGCCGTGGTAGCCGCACCAGCCCGGCGCGGCTTCAACCACATTGCTGCCCTTGAGCGCGGAGATGGGCACGGTGGCACGCGCCTCGATGTTGGCCGCCGTGGTGAAGGCGGCCAGCGCGCCGCTGATGTTCTTGAAAGCAAGCGCAGGGTCTTGCACTGCGTCGAGCTTGTTCACCGCAAACACGATGGACGGCACGCGCAGCAAATTGACCAGCAGCGAATGCCGGCGGGTTTGCGGCAGCAATTCGAGCTGCGGGTCTTGCCACTGCAGCTTGGTGGCATCGACCAGCACCACAGCCGCGTCGGCGCTGGAGGCGGCGGTGACCATGTTGCGGGTGTACTGCTCATGCCCGGGCGCGTCGCCAATGATGAACTTGCGGCTGGGTGTGGCGAAGTAGCGGTAGGCCACGTCGATGGTGATACCTTGCTCACGCTCGGCCGACAGGCCATCGGTCAGCAGGGCCAGATCGGTCTCGCCCGAACGTTGCACGCCAGCGAGCTGGTCTTGCAACACCGATTTGCTGTCCACCAGCAGGCGACCGATCAGGGTGCTCTTGCCATCATCAACGCTGCCGCAGGTGATGAACTTCAAGGCCGACACATGGTCGTGCGCAATGGGGTGGGCGGCCGCTGTCGTGGGCGCTAGGGTTGTGGATGCAGTCATCAGAAATACCCGTCTTTCTTGCGCTTCTCCATGGAAGCATCGGAGGTCTTGTCGTCCATGCGGGTGGCCCCGCGTTCGCTCACTTCAACGGTCAGTGTCTCTACCACCACTTGGGCGGCATTGGCAGCGGCGCTTTCCACCGGGCAGGTGCAGGTGATGTCGCCCACGGTACGGAAACGCACCGTGCGTGTCACGACTTCTTCGCCCGGCTTTGGCGGCGTGAGCTCGGTCACCGGCACCAGCAAGCCCTTGCGCTCGATCACCTCGCGCTGATGCGCGTAGTAGATGGAGGGCAGGGCGATGCGCTCGCGCTCAATGTATTGCCACACGTCAAGTTCGGTCCAGTTGGAGATGGGAAACACGCGAAAGTGCTCGCCGGGTTGCAGCCGGGTGTTGAACAAGGTCCACAGCTCGGGGCGTTGGGCCTTGGGTTGCCATTGGCCGAAGCTGTCGCGGTGCGAGAAGATGCGCTCTTTGGCGCGCGCTTTTTCTTCGTCGCGGCGGGCGCCGCCGATGAGTGCATCGAAGTGAAATTCTTCAATCGCTTCGAGCAGGGTCACTGATTGATGCACATTGCGCGACTCGCCCGGGTGAGCCAGGCGCACCGTGCCGCGCTTCATCGAGTCTTCAACACTTCGCACGATGAGCTCAGCGCCCAGTTCCTTGGCGCGCAGGTCACGGAAGTCGGTCACTTCGGAGAAGTTGTGGCCGGTGTCAATCATCAGCAGCGGATACGGAATGCGGCCCGTGCCAAAGGCCTTTTCGGCGCACTTGAGCAGCACAAGCGAATCTTTGCCGCCAGAAAAAAGCAGCGTGGGCCGCTCGAATGCGGCGGCGACTTCACGCAGGATGAAGACGGCTTCTTCTTCGAGTGAATCGAGGTGTCGGTTGCTGAGTTGACCCAGGAGTTGGGGTTCGGCGCGGGCGTTCATGCGGTTTCCTTAACGTGTAGGCCGCATTCTTTTGCGGCTTCGTCTTCCCACCACCAGCGGCCGGCGCGAAAATCTTCACCCAGGCTGATGGCTCGGGTGCAAGGCGCGCAGCCAATGCTGGGATAGAACTCGTCGTGCAGCGGGTTGTAGTCAAGCTTGTGCTGCGAGATGTAGTGCCAGACATCACCCCAGGTCCAGTCGGCCAAAGGGTTCAATTTGACGCGGCCGGTCTTGGCCTCATCGCTGGTGTCGATCAGTGGGACGTACGCGCGGGTGCCCGACTGCTCGCGGCGCAGGCCAGTGATCCAGGCGCGCTGGCCCGCCAGCGCACGCTCAAGTGGCTCCATCTTGCGGATGTGGCAGCAGGCCTTGCGCAGCTCGATGCTCTTGTACATCGGCTCGCTGCCTTCACACGCGACGAACTCGATCACCGCGTGCTGCACCGGGCGAAACACATTCACCGGTGCGCGTGATGCGGCGCGGGTGCGCTCCAGCAAGTCCAGTGTCTGCGGATGCAGCTTGCCGGTCTCCAGCACAAAGATAGGTATGTCCAGCGCCAGGCTGTTGATCAGGTGCGTGATGACGACATCTTCAGCGCCCAGGCTGGACGCCTGGGTGAGCGGTGCGTACTTGGCGTGCGCATCTTGAAGCAGTTGCCGGGTTTGACCGAGCTTGGCGTCGAAGTCGGCCGATGCGCGGGCGTACAGATCAATCGCTCCCATTCACGCAGCCCTCGTAAAAGCCGGCTGGGTGTTGACCGCGTCGCCCTGGTAGAAGGCGCCATAGCGCGCAATCTGACGCAGGGCAACGGTTTCGTCCTGGCCGTCACTGAGCACCGCGCTGCTAAAGCCGGTGCGCTGCATCTGCACGATCTGGTCCACTTGCACATCGCCAGTGGCGCGGATCTCGCCGGCAAAGCCCAGGCGGCGGCGCAGCAGAAATGCCTGGCTGAAGGCGCGGCCATCGGTGAACTTTGGAAAATGCAGGTCGATGCGGCTGATGCCGTGCAGCGAGAGCTCGCGCGGATCGGCGTCGTTGGCCAGCACGAGCACGCCCGAGTCTTGGGCCAGATGGTCTTGCTGGGCAATCAATTGAATGGTGAAGTTGCTCATCATGCCACCTGCTTTTCTGCGAAACGCGCCGCGTTGGCAGCCGCCTTGAACGGCTCAATGCCGATGCGGCGCAGCGTTGCAATGAATGTTTCAGACTTGCCGGCCACGTTTGTGCGCTGCGCGCGGTAGGTGTCCAGCACGGCCTCTATCACCTCAGGCACTTCGGCTGCGGAAAACGACGGGCCGACTACTTTGCCCGGCGTGGGCGCGCCCGACAGGGTGGAGCCGTCCGATCCGCCCAGGGTGACCTGGTACCACTCCTTGCCGTCCTTGTCGACGCCCAGAATGCCGATGTGGCCGCTGTGGTGGTGGCCGCAGGAGTTGATGCAGCCGGAGATGTGCAGATCAATCTCGCCGATGTCGTGCAGCTCGTCCAGGTCTTGATAGCGCTGGGTGATCGCTTCGGCCAGGGGCAAAGAGCGGGCGTTGGCCAGCGCGCAGAAGTCGCCGCCGGGGCAGGCGATCATGTCGGTGAGCAAGCGGATGTTGGCCTTGGCCAAGCCAGCCTTGCGCGCGGCATGCCACAGATCGGGCAGGTCGTCTTGGTGCACCCAGGGCAGCAGCAGGTTCTGATCATGCGTGACGCGCGCTTCACCGGCTGAGAAGCGATCGGCCAGTTCGGCAGCGGTGTCCAACTGGTCGCCTGTGGCGTCGCCAGGAGCTTGGCCCAGACGCTTGAACGACAGAGTGACGGCGCGCAACTCGGGATTGCTGTGGGCCGCCACGTTCTGCTGCAGCCAGCGGCTGTAGTCGGAGTCGGCCTTGGCGCCTGCCAGCAAGATGTCATGCACCTTGGCTTGTGCACCCTTGCGGTCGCGCTGCAGCGTGGGCGGCACGAAAGACGCGGCCACGCGGTCGAGCTCGGCCTGAGTGATGGTGTGGGGTGCGCCGTCGATCTCGACGATGCCCTTGTACTCGGTTTCCACTTCGTCGATGTAGCGCTGGCCCTCGGCCTTCACCAGAATCTTGATGCGCGCCTTGTACATGTTGTCGCGCCGGCCCCAGCGGTTGTACACCCGCACCACCGCCTCAAGGTAGTTGAGGATCTGGTTCCAGGGCAAGAACTCGCGGATGACTGTGGCAATCACAGGCGTGCGGCCCATGCCGCCGCCCACCAGCACCCGAAAGCCCAGCTCGCCTGCGTCGTTCTTGACCAGATGCAGGCCGACGTCGTGCCAGAAAGTGGCGGCGCGGTCTTCCAGGGCGCCAGTGACGGCAATCTTGAACTTGCGTGGCAGGAAAGCGAACTCAGGGTGCAGCGTGCTCCACTGGCGCATGATTTCGCAATAGGGGCGGGGATCGGCGATCTCGTCCACCGCAATGCCGGCGCGCTCGTCGCTGGTGATGTTGCGGATGCAGTTGCCGCTGGTCTGAATGCCGTGCATGTTCACGCTGGCCAGCAGCTCCATCACGTCGGCGCTCTTGGCCAGGGGAATCCAGTTGAACTGCACGTTCTGGCGGGTTGTGAAGTGGCCGTAACCCACTGGCAGGCGCGAGTGCACCGAGCCGGCGCTGCCGTAGCCCTGGGGCAGCGGCACGGCGCCTAGAGCATCTTGCTTTTCTCGTGCGTCATTGAAGACCTCGGCCGTGGGCTGGTCATAGTCGCGGGCGATGGTGGCCAACACGCGCAACTGGGCGCTGGAGACCTCGCCATAGGGCACGGCAACGCGCAGCATGGGTGCATAGCGCTGGATGTACCAGCCGTTTTGCAGACGCAGCGGGCGGAAGTCGTCGTCACTCAGTTGGCCAGCCAGGTTGCGTTCGAGCTGGTCGCGGTATTGGGCCGCGCGGGTGCGAACAAACTGCCGGTCAAATTCGGTGTACTGGTACATGGTGTGTGCCTTACAGAGAGATCAAGCGCGCGCCGGCATAGGCCAGCAGGACAGACAAGAGAGAGCGGATCAAGCGATCGGGCGCCACGCGTACTAGGCGCGAGCCGACCCAGATACCTGGCAGCGAGCCGATCAGCAATGTGCCCAGCAGGGACCAGTCGACCGAGCCAATGGACGCATGGCCCAGGCCAGCCACCAGCGTCAGCGGCACCGCGTAGGCGATGTCTGCCGCGATGATGCGCGGCAGGGGCAGGGCAGGGTAGAGCAGCATCAATGCCGTGACACCGATGGCGCCCGCGCCCACTGAAGTAAGCGACACAAGCGCCCCAATTGCCGCGCCAAACAGCACCGGGTGGCTCCAGTGGCGCGGGCGGATGGCCAGTGCCAAATCGGCTGCGGCCAAATGGCGCGGCGTGTGCCCGCCACGGATCGCTTTGTAGAGTGTGGCGGCTGCCGTCAGCAGCAGAGCAGCGCCCAGTGTGGTGGTCATCACCGCCTGCACGGTGGGGTCGGCCGGGCCGACGCGGTGCAGCACGAAAACGGTCACGAGTGCAGCGGGAATGCTGCCGGCCGACAACAGGGCCACCACCGGCCAGTCGATGGCGCGTGAACGTGCCAGCCCGAGCGAGCCGCCAAACTTGGTGGCAGCAGCGAACAGCAGATCAGTGCCGATGGCCAGATACGGCTTCACGCCAAAGCCAAAGATCAACAGCGGCGTCATCAGCGAGCCACCGCCTACACCAGTCAGGCCGACAATCAAGCCAACGACGAAGCCGGCGAAAACGAATGCGAAATCATGCATGGGCCGGACTTTAAAAGCGCTTGATATGAAAACAAACGATTTTTTGGTTCCGCGCTTATGCGAATATGCTTATGCGCTAGTGCTGGCGCGGCTTACCGCGGGTTTTTTCCGCCGTGGCGGATAAGCACACCTGGCGTCGCTTTGGCGTGGCTACACGCTGATACATAATGTTCCAGCACATGCACACATCTGATTGAACGGAACATGCCCGAGGAAGTCTTTGTCAAAGTTGCCGGCTTGAGCGAGGCGGATCGGCTGGCTCTTGAATCGGCGTTTGCGCAAGTTGGCGAAAGCTTGCTGGCCTACCGCATCTGGACCGAGGGCACCCCACGCATGCCGGCGGCGCGCGTGGTTGACGGCCAAAGCGAGTTGGGTCGGCAAGAGGCACTGAGCGCACCTGCCTCAGGCGACGTGCAGCCACGGCTCATCTGGATCGGCCCCCAAGCCCCTGCCAGCGCCTGGCGGTCATTTGAGCGGCCCATCGATTGGGCCGAGGTGATCCGCGCTATGAGTGACCCCGACCAATCACAAGGCGGAGACGACGCCGGCGATTCGCTTGATTTCGACCTGGGCTTTTCCGAGGCGGCCGACACCGTTCCGCCCGATGAGCCACCGGCTCGGCGGGTGCTGATTGCCAACGCCGATGCAAACGAGCGGCTCTACCTGCGTGCGCGGCTTGCCTTGTCGGACCTGACCCAGGCCGATGAGGTGGAGACCGGCGCGCAAGTGCTGGAGCGCCTAAAAGCTCAGGAATACACCTTGCTGCTGATGGACATGAGCTTGCCCGATGTGGACGGCTGGACCTTGCACCAGCAAGTCAAGGCCGTGCGGCCCGCGCTTGGGCACATCATCATGACCAAAGCACAGCCCAGCCTGATGGACCATCTGCGTGTGCGGCTCTCTGGCGTCAAGGCAGTGCTGGGCAGGCCCCTTGCGGGCGACAAGCTCCAGGGCCTGCTGGATCAGATTCCCGATTAGGGCAGCCGCTGCTCCGATGCCAAGTCCAGTGCGTCTGCCAGCTTAAGCGCAAGCGGCAAGGGCTCGCCATGCAGGCGCGCGGCGATCAGCTCAGCACACAGGAAGGCAAAGCTCAGCCCGCGCGAACCCATGGCGGTGCTCAGCCACAGGCCCGCATGCATTTCACCAACGATCGGCCTGCGATTTCTCGATGCGCAGCGCACGCCTGTCCAGGCCTGCACCTGGCCTGCGGCAAAGCGCGGCGCGAGCTGCTGCGCAAGCTCTGGCTGCAGCACCTGCAGCCGCTCCAGGTTGGCTTGGTGGTCGGCTGCGCGCGGCTCCAGATCGGTCTCGCCCCGGCCGAAGCTTGCGCCGCAGTACCAGGCCTGCCCGTCTTCATGCGGCACATTGCCGATGAAGTGGCCATTGCCCTTGAGCGCGTAGCTTGGCATGCTCGCATCGTCGGCATGCACAAGTCCCCATGACACCTGGCCGCGTATTGGCTGCAGAGGCAACTGCATGGAGTTTGGTGGCATGAGCAAGCCACTGCCGCAAGCGGCCGCCACCACCACCAGATCGGCGCGCATCAGCTCTTGCCCCGTGCTGTCCAGCAGTACCCATTGCCCGGCCTCGCGCACGAGCCCGCTCACGAACACGCCGCCAAGCCACTGCGCCTGTGCCTGCTTCAGCCAGGCTTGAACCAGCTTGGCAGGTTTGATCCAGCCAGCCTGGGCATGCAAGTGCCAGGCCGCATCTGCTTGGCCTATGGCAACGCGTCGTTCGATCACACCGGTGGCGGCCCAGTCCTGCCCTTCATGCAAGAGCTCACGCGCCTGCTGCAGGCTGGCACGCACGCCGGCTCTGCACAAGCGTGAGAGCAGGCTGTCGTCCAAGGTGTGATGCGGTGCAATCATGCCCACCGGCAGGCCCGAGGCTGCCGCTGCGGGCACGGTCGCAGCGTCCACCACTGTCACGCGCCAGCCCCGTCGCGCCAGGCTGGCTGCCACGGCCGAGCCGGCCAAGCCCGCGCCTATCACCACGCAATGAGCCGGGCTCACGGGTGTGAAGGGCTTTCTCGTCTTGGGCTCCCATGACGGTGCGAACACGCCTTCAACGCGGTGCCGCTTGGGCGGCAGGCCCTCTGCCTTGTCAATCGCAAAGCCGCAGGCAATCAAGTCTCGCCGCACGTGACCGGCGGCAGTCCAGGTGGCGACGCGGCTGCCACGGCGGCAATGGCGGGCCACAGACTTGAGCGTTTGAAGATCCCACATCACAGGGTTGCGCTCGGGGTCAAAGCCATCCAGAAACACGCTGTCAGCAGTAAAGGGCTCGCGCCGAAAGGCCTGCTGCACATCGCGCACATGCAGCGTCAAGAGCACGCGGCCTTGCTCAAAGCTCATGCGATGCGTGCCGGCCTCGGGGGCGCCTTGCGTGCCGTGCTCAGTCCATTGCGCGGCAAGTGCTTGTGCCAGGGGCTCGATTTCCGGGTGAGACGCAGCGCTTCGCAGCAAATCGGCGGCGGCAACCGGCCAGGCTTCCACAGAGACAAAGTGCAGCATCTGCGGCCGCTCGGGATCATCGCGCCATGCTTGCCACGCCGCCAGAAAATTCAGGCCCAGGCCAAAGCCAGTTTCCAGAATGCACCATTGTCTTGTGCCAGCCCAGGCTTGCGGCAGGCCACAGCCCGCAAGAAACACATGGCGAGCCTGCAGCAGGCCGCTGGTGGCAGATCGGTAAATGTCGTCAAAGCGTGGGCTGCGGGGGGTGCCGTCGGGCAGCCATTGAACGGGTTCGGTCATGGCACATCATGCAATGAACAACATAGAACCGCCCATTGCGCTACGCCGGTATCAGGCAGTGGGGTTTGGTGAGCTTCTTGAGCCGCGGGACCGTTGGCTCGTGGCGGATGCGCAGCGCGTTGCAGACCTGGAAATCGCCGCGATGACATCACTGAGATGCGCCTGGGCCCGCGCCGCGTTGGCGGCTGCCGCTGTGGCGATCGCCCGCAGCACCCGGGTTTGCCATTCTTGTCGGCTGGGCGCGGGGGGTGGCTTGTGCGGGTCAGTGGGCGGCGTTGTGAATGACAAGGGGTGACTGGTGCATCTGTTCTCAAAGGTGCGAGGGCTCAATCGGCCTTCACCGGTCGGTGGCCCTGTGCGAAAGCTGCTTGGCACGACCTGCTCCCAGGGGATGTCTGCGAGCGCACGGCCGCGAAGATCCTGTGGGGGTTCGGATGTGCAATGGTACGTCTGACCCCGTTGATCCATCATCAGGAACGCATCAAACATCGGGGGGCTTGTATGCAGCTGACCGTCCTCGGCGCCCGAAACTGGCATGCGGTAGCGGACCATCAACTTGTCCGGGGCATCCCAAGGTGTCAATGAGAACACGCCGGTGATCTGGCCACGATTGCTCGCCAGTGGATCCAGCATAAGTTGCGGATAAGGAGCGAACTGCGGCGGGGTGGGTCGACCCCGGGCCGTGGAGGGGCGCAGCAGCACTTCATGCTCACCACGTGTCACCCGCTGAGGCGGTGGGCTAGAGGCGTCAATGCCAAAGAGGTAGCTCGCCATGCGCGCGGGCCAGTCGGTCTTGTCGAGTGTCGTCTGGGGCATGGAGAGCTTGTGTCAGTTCACTTGGTCGAAGGTCATTCGTGGGCGGTGGATTCTAAACCGGGTGCCGCGTGCTTGGATCAACGCGCTTGGAGCAAAGGCGTGCGTCTTCTCGTAACTCGGCCCATCTGCCGGAGATTCAGTCGATTAGTGGCTTGAGGCATGCACTTGGTGACTTTTCTGCACGTGCGTGGCCGTGGCGCTCAACATTCGCCCGTTCGGTCCGGCCGCGCTCTGCATTTTTTCATGGCCACATGGCCTATTCACCTTGAACTTGCCGTCAGGAGTTCGACATGCCAAATCCATCCAAGCCAAAGTCACCGGCAAGGTCACCCGGACCAAGCTCTGGACGGCCTACTGGCGCATCCCCCGTTGCACGCGCTGCGGGCGCCATTCCATTTCCAACAAGAGACAATGCCCCGGAGCAGGTCGAACTAACGCAACTCTCGCCCGCGAACGCCGACGCACTGCGCGCGATGCTCGACCTTGCGCGGCCGGGCGAGCCCGAAGGCCGAGTCGTGGCCATGCGCGCCGCCGGTTCGGGTTTGCTGTGTCTGTCCCGTTCCAGCACAGAGGATTACGGCCACGGCCAGGCTGGTCGCTATTTCGCCGACGGCTCTGCTGAGATGCGCACGGCCAACTATCCGCACCTCACCATTCCACCGGGAAGAGACGCTCGCCCTCACATCACCGATATCGTGAAGGTTTGCGCCCGAGAACGCAGCGCTGACATGTACATGCGCGTGCACATCTACGGATTTACTTGCGAGGCCGCAGGACGGGACTCGGAAGGCCGCGACAGTTATCGTCTCGCACTGCCACCCAGTCTTGGCGTACTGACCGCCGAATTCGACAGGGTGATGGCGATTGATCGTGATGAGGGCCACGAAATCAAAGGCGTAGAAATATCCTCGCTCTCACGACTTCCGGCCAAGGGTGAGGCGTTGCCGTTTCCAAAAAGGTCTGGAGATACAAGTGCCGAGCAGTTTTTCGAACGCATCCACACCGCGTGTCGAGACGCCGAACTGCCGGCGCGAGCACCGGATGGTGCGCGGGCGGCGCAGGCAAAGACAAGCCCGGAGACCCAAACGCGTGCCGCCGCCCCCGTCACATTGACACAGGGTCGCGGTGGAATTTTGGAAGTTGCTACTGACGGCCCGATCTCTGCGAGAGTGACCGCTTTCGCCAGAGCATGTTTCAGTCGGCTCGAAGCAGACTGGCAACGGCGGGCCGTTGTGGCCGAAGTTGGTGATACCACTGTTGGCGGGGCGGCTGGCTCCAAGACCGAGTCGCCGAGTCCACGGCCGGGGACGCCAGCGTCCCGCAGACTCGCCTTTGGCGACTTTGTTGCAACTGGATCGTGCCCAGGGAGCACCCCTGGCCTGTCTCCCACTCAGTCTCACTCTTCGAGTCCGGGGAAGCGTAGCCCAACTCCGCCGATGTGAGCGAGCCGCGCACGCCCGCCCGGCGCGCCGGCACGCTTACTCGGTGGGCGGCACGTAACCCTGAGCCACATCGGCCCCCCCGCCGAAGAAGTGATTTTCCATTTGCCGCGCCAGATACTGGCGCGCGCGCTGGTCAGCCAGGTTCAGGCGGTTCTCGTTGACCAGCATGGTCTGCTGCTTGAGCCATTGCGCCCAGGCCTCCTTGCTGACGCTCTCATAGAGCCGCTTGCCCAACTCGCCAGGGTAGGGCGGGCGGTCTAGGCCTTCGGCTTCTATGCCGAGTTTGATGCATTGAACTGTGCGTGCCATGTGTGCCTTCTTGATCGTATAGGGTACCGCAGCCAGGTGACTGCGGCGTGTGGGGCGACTTTATCAAGAATCGGGCAGGCTGAGTCCGGCACGGGTGCCTGGATCCGTGGGCCGGCCGCTCCGGTCGTAAGGCGTTAGACAAACTCGCGCCATTTGGGCATCAGCGGCGCTGGCGGGCCGATCTCGACCTCGAATCGACCGGGGCTGACTCTGCATCGAAGGACGCCACTGCGATGGGGTCATTCGGATCGAACTCATTCGCCTCGGACCAGGCCGAGAAGATGTCGCGCAGTTCCGTCGGCAGATCGAACACGAAGTCCAAATTCATGGGATAGCTGTCCGCCAGGAAGTAGCGGCATGCGCTCAGTAGGACGTCGCCCTGGCGCGCGTCCTTTGGCTTCTTGCTCGCGTTGCGCTCGGGCTTCTTGGACAGCCACAGTTTGTGCAGTGCCATCCATCTAGGGTCGGGTACATAGAGTGGACAGGCGCGGCCACGAAGCGTCGGCACCACGATGGACA
Organism: Comamonadaceae bacterium; assembly: GCA_947476285.1. Lineage (GTDB taxonomy): Bacteria > Pseudomonadota > Gammaproteobacteria > Burkholderiales > Burkholderiaceae_C > Ramlibacter. Next base: position 18,363 of record CANJPU010000046.1, read on the forward strand.
GCGCCCGGCCGCGCAAAAGCCATTCCTGCTCGAAAAGGGTAAGCATAGGCTCAAAGGCCTCGCTCTTGGGCAGCGGCGCCAAGCTGGGCGCAGCAAGCAGCTCAACCTCATAGCCCTCCTGGTTGATGGCTTGATACGGCTTGCGCTTGTTGATCTGAAATGAACTGTCGAACTCGCGCAGCACCGACATCACAGTGGGGTGCTGCCGTGAACTTTGTTCCGTCAGGCTTGCAAGTGAGACGTTGGAGTCTCGGCACCAGGCCAAGTCGAAGTCCTCGGTTTCCTCAATGCCGGCTGGAAAGCGGGCGTTGCATGCGATGCAATAGGCGATGAAGGCGTTGGTGCCCACGACCATGACGTCGTTGCGAAGCACCTCGCGCTTGTCGAGTTGACGCAAGATACCAGCCTGTCGGTCGGGAATTGCCGGGATTCGCAGGGCGCGACACAGCGCGGCGCGTTGGCGGATAAGCTCATCTGCCTGGGCAACGCGCGTTGTCAGCGCCTGCTTGGCGTGCTGGTGCGCGGCCAGACGCGCCTCGGTCTGCGGTGACCTTGCTCCGATGGTCGTACCAGAGCCGCCGGGGCGCACCTTGATGGCCAGGTAGTCCGTGGAGCCCTTGGATTGCCAAAACAGCGAGCTGGGCATTGAATCGAGCTCCCGTTGGGCGTCCAGCCATTGCTCGTAGGCCGCCTCCAGATTGGCCACGATTCGATCGGCATCTGGGGAGAACGGGATGAAATCGCCGCGCTTGTACACCATAAGCCGTTGATTTTACGAGAATTCCACCATCTGTCCGAGAATTGACGGACAAACGGTGGAAAACCTCGCTCAAGGAGCCGCGAACGGCGCGGGCTCAATCAAGCCGCCAGCGCAGCCGTCTCCTCATTGGCAGCCGCAGCCGTCAGCGCCTTGATCCTCAAGTCGGCCGCGCCAAGCGCCCGGGCCTTGGCCTCATCACCCATCGCCACACCTTCAGCCCGCACGAACGCCACATCGGTGATGCCGAAGAAGCCGAACACGGTGCGCAGGTAGCTCTCCTGATGGTCCAGGCCTGCCAGTGCAGGGTTGGTTGAATACACACCGCCACGGCTGGATGCGACGATGATCTTCTTGCCACCGGCCAGGCCTTGCGGACCCTTCTCGGTGTAGGTGAAGGTGCGGCCGGCTTGCGCGATGCGGTCGATCCAGGCTTTGAGCTGGGTGGGGATGGAGAAGTTGTACATGGGCGCGCCCACCACCACCACATCGGCGGCCAGGAACTGGCTGACCAGGCGCTCGGACACGGCGTTCTCCTGGCGTTGCACTTCGCTCAGGCCCTGGGCATCGGGGCCGAGGCGAAAGCCCAGTGAGTCCAGCGACAAATGCGAGGGCGCATCGGCGGCCAGATCAAGATATTCGACCACCGTGCCGGGGTGCGTGGCGCGCCACTGGTCGACCAGGGATTGCGTGAGTTGACGAGAAACCGAGTTGCCGCCGAGGGCGCTGGAATCGATGTGAAGCAGTTTCATGGACCTTTTCTCCTGTTGATTTGGGGCCGGGTTTGGCCTTGGATGTATTGTGGAGACAGGCTTATCAATTGATAACTGGGCGGTTTCGGGATAGATTGTTCTACTTGTGAGACAAAGGTGCCGACGATGCAAGATCTGAACGACATGCTTTACTTCGCCGAGGTGGTGGACCGCGGCGGCTTTGCGGCGGCCGGCCGGTCTTTGGATTTACCAAAATCCAAGCTGTCGCGTCGGGTGGCGCAGCTAGAGGCAAGGCTTGGCGTGCGGCTCTTGCAGCGCACCACGCGCAAGCTCTCATTGACCGAAGCGGGCGAGCTTTATCACCGCCACTGCGTGGCCATGCGTGAAGATGCGCAGGCCGCTGAAGAGGCAGTGGCCATCGTGCAGACGCAGCCGCGCGGCACCATCAGGCTGACTTGCCCGGTGACGCTGGCGCAGTCCACGGTGGGGCCTTTGATGCCTTTGTTTCTGCAGCGCTATCCGCAGGTGCGGGTGGACATGCAGGTGAGCAACCGTGTGGTGGACCTGGTGCAAGAGGGCATCGACGTGGCACTGCGCGTGCGGCCCACGCTCGATGACAGTGGCAGCTTGATCGTGAAGAACCTGGGGCTGACGCAGAGCATTCTGGTTGCCAGCAGCTCACAGCTCGATCGACAGGGCCGCCCACATGCGGTGGAAGACCTCAAGCGCCTTTCGACTGTAGCGATGACAGCCGCTGAATCCGGCGCGGTATGGACACTGCTCGGGCCGCACGAGCGCCAATACGAGCTGCAGCACAAGCCAGCCTACACGGCAGACGACCTGCTGACGCTCAAGTGTGCGGTGTTGCAGGGCATTGGCATGTGCTTGTTGCCTGACTACATGTGCAGGCGTGATTTGCAAGAAGGCAAACTCGAACGCGTGCTGCCCGAGTGGGCGCCGCGTCCCGGCGTGATACACGCGGTGTTCCCCTCACGCCGGGGCATGGTGCCGGCGGTGCGGCGCTTTCTGGATTTTCTGGGGGAGCATGTGAGGGGCGAGGGCTTGAGTTGCCCGGATGAGTGAGCGGGTCTGCGCCCAGTTCTTCATCGCGTCCCGCGCGACCTCCCAACTGGCTGTCATTGCGGGCCTGACCCGCAATCCACGCCTCGACAGCAAAGGCGTAGGCAGCAGTGAGGTGGATCGCGGATCGAGTCCGCGATGACAGCTTCTTCTCTGTCGAGCGATGACAGCCCTCTTCCGTGTCGCGAAGACAGCACTCCCACTTTCAGTCACACCCCCAGGTACTGCTCCAGCAACTGCGGCTGCGCCCGCAGTTCATCCGAACTACCCGTAAACACCACTTCGCCCTTGACCAGTATCACGTTGCGATCGGTGATCTGCGTGACATGCCGCCAATTCTTGTCAACGATGATGCTGGAGATGCCGCTGGCGCGAATGAGCGAACAGATGCGCCAGATCTCGCGGGCGATCAAGGGGGCGAGGCCTTCGGTGGCTTCGTCAAGAATGAGTACCTCGGGGTTGGTCATGAGCGCTCGGCCGATGGTGAGCATCTGCTGCTCGCCGCCTGAGAGTTGCTGCCCGCCGTGGGCAAGGCGTTCTTTCAGGCGCGGAAAGGTCGCAAGCACACGATCAAGGGTCCAGTCGCGCTGGCCACGTGGTCCGGCCCGCGCGGCCATCTGCAGGTTTTCAAGCACGCTCAGGTTGCCGAAGATGCCGCGACCCTCGGGCACATAGGCCACACCCATTTGCGCGATCTCATGCGTGGCCCGAGCGGTCATGTCGCGGCCCATGATGTGCACGCTGCCCGCGCGCGGCTTGACCAGGCCGATCAAGGTCTTGAGCAGTGTGCTTTTGCCCATGCCGTTGCGGCCCATGAGGCCGATGGTCTCGCCTTGGCCGACGCGCAGATCCACGCCGCGCAGGATGTGGCTGGCATCGTAGTAGGTGTGCAGACCCACCGCTTCGATGAGCAAAGAGCTCATGTGGCCCCCACGCTTGCGGCTGGCGCCGCTGCGCTGCCCCCCGAGGGGGCCTTCGCGCCTTGGAGCGGTCCGGCGTCGCTCATGCTGAATGCTCCTCTCCCAGATAAGCCGCCTGCACCATCGAGTCGGCGCGCAGGTCTTCGGGCTTGCCGCTGGCAATGACTTGGCCGTTGACCATCACGGTGAGTTGGTCGGCCAGGGCGAAGACGGCATCCATGTCGTGTTCGATCAGCATGATGGCGTGATCGCTCTTGAGCGTGAGCAAGAGGCGCACCATCCGCTCGGCCTCTGCCGCGCCCATGCCGGCCAGGGGCTCATCCAGCAGCAGCACGCGCGGGCGCGTGGCCAGGGTCATCGCGATTTCCAACTGCCGCTGCTCGCCGTGGCTGATGTGGGCGGCAATGGCGTCTCGCCGCGCGCTCAGGCCGGTCTGCTCCAGCACACGGGCGGCGCATTCGTTGCTGGCCCCAATGGCGCTGGCCGGCTTGAGCCAACTGGCGGGATGAGGATTGCGCGATTGGGCTGCCAGGCGCACGTTCTCCCACACGGTGAATGGCGCAAAGATGTTGGTCTTCTGGTAGCTGCGCGCCAGGCCGGCGCGAGATATTTTTTCAGCGCTCCATCCGGTCACATCAATGCCGCCCAGCATGATCTGGCCAGAGCTGGGAGGCAAGTCGCCCGATAGCAGGTTGGCCAGTGTGGACTTGCCCGCGCCATTGGGCCCTATGACAGCATGGATGCGGCCAGGCCAGAGCTCCAGCGACACCGCGTTAACAGCAGCCAGACCGCCGAACTGTTTGCACAGCTTTGTCGCCGACAGAAGCGCAGGGCTGCTCACTTGCCATCCTTGCGCCGGGCGACGCGCGCGGCCAGGCCCAGCAAGCCGCGTGGCGCAAAGGCCACCACCAGCACAATGAAAATGCCCATCCACAACTGCCAGTGCTTGCCCAGCTTGAACACACCCACAGTGGGAAGATCCTTGAACCACAGCAGCAGATATTCGAACGCGAATGAGCCAACAATGGCCCCCGCGAAATTACCCATGCCACCCAAGATCACCATCATGATCGCGTGCGCGCTCATGTGAAAGCCCATCAGCTCAGGGTTGACAAAGCCAGTCTGCGCGGCCCACAGATAGCCCGCAAGCCCCGCCAGCGCGCCGGCCAGCGTGAAGGCTGCCAGCTTGTAGCCAAAGGTGCCATAGCCCATGGCCCGCATGCGATGCTCATTGATGCGGATGCCTGCAAGCACCCGGCCAAAGGGGCTCCACAGCAGCCGCCGCAAGAAGCCATAGACAAGCAGCATGGCTGCCAGCGTGAAGTAATAAAACACCCGCTTGTTCTCAAGGTCGAACACCATGGCGTCAGGTTTGAAATTCACGTAAAGGCCGTCCGACCCGCCCAGCAATTTGTTGTCGAAGAACAAGAAGAACACCATCTGCGCAAAGGCCATGGTGACCATGATGAAATAAATGCCGTGGGTGCGCACCACAAAGAAGCCGATGACCAGCGCCGCCAGCGCCGATGCCGCCACCGCGACCGGCAGCGTCCACCACAGGCTGGCTGCTTCACCCGCCGGCGTGAGAAAAGCCAGCGCATAGCCGGCCAGGCCGAAGTAGGCCGCATGTCCCAGTGACACCATGCCAGCGACACCCAGCAGCAAATCCAGGCTCATCGCAAAGATGGACAAAATCATCAGACGCGCGACCATCTGCGCATAAAACTCGCTGCCCACGAATGGAAACACCAGCAGTGCCAGTAGGCCCAACATCAGCACGGCCTTGAGGCTGCGCGGCAAGGTCTCCAGGTTGGCGCGGATCATTGCTTAAACAAGCCCTCGGGCTTCCAAAGCAACACCGCCGCCATCAGCATGTAAACCAGCATGCCCGCCACCTGCGGCAACAATACCTTGCCGAAGGTGTCCACCAGCCCCACCAGCAGGGCCGAGACCAGGGCCCCGCGCACCGAGCCGATGCCGCCTATGACCACCACCACGAAGCACATGATCAGCACCTGCGAGCCCATGTTGGGGTACACACTGGCCACCGGCGCCGCGATCATGCCCGCCACGGTGGCCAGGGCCACACCCAGGGCGAACACAATGGCGTGAATGCGTTTGATGTTCACCCCCAGCGCCTCGGTCATGTCGCGGTTGAACGCGCCTGCACGAATCTTCATGCCCAGTCGGGTTTTTGAAATCAACAGGTACAGGCCGACGGCCAGCGCGATGCACAGGCCCGACATGAAAAGGCGATAGACCGGGTAAGACTGATTCTCGGTGAGCGGTATGGAGGCCGACAGCAAATCAGGCACCTTCACGCCATGCACATCGTCGCCCCACACAATGGAGCGAAGCTCTTCAAAAATATAGATCAGCCCGAAGGTCAGCAGCACCTGGTCAAGATGATCGCGCTGATAGAAGTGGCGAAACAACAGCCGTTCGAGCAGCAGACCGAACAGCACCGACAGCACGGTGCCGCCCAGGACCGCCAGCGTGAAGCTGCCAGTCAAGCTGCTGAGCGACCAGGCCAGATAAGCGCCCAGCATGTAGAAGCTGCCATGCGCCAGATTGACCACACCCATGATGCCGAAGATCAGCGTCAGCCCGGCGGCCAGCATGAACAGCAGCAGGCCGTATTGGACGCTGTTGAGAAGCTGGATCAGGAAAGTGGCGAAATCCATGGCGCGATTGTGCAATGAGACATGAGGGTCGGCGCCGCCACTGCGCCAGCGGCGTCACGCCATCTTGCAGCCAGCGCCTGAATCAGCCAGAGCCTTCATTGCCACGCCGACGACTTTGTTCTCTTTGTTTTCCACCACACGCAGGTACATGTCTTGAATCGGGTTGTGCGACTTGCTCATGGTCCACTTGCCGCGCGGGCTGTCGATGACCGCGCGCTCCATGGCCTTGTACAAGGCCGGCTTGTTGTTCAGGTCACCCTTGACGGCAGTGGCGCCAGCCACCAGGAGCTGGCCGGTGTCGTAGCCCTGCACCGCGTAGACATCGGGCTGCATGCGGAAGGTTTTGGCGTAGGCCAGGCGGAACTGTCTGTTGCGTGGCGTGTCCAGCGAATCGCTGTAGTGCATGGTGGTGATGATGCCGTCTGCCGCCGGGCCAGCGGCCTCAAGCACACCTTCGGTGAGAAAGCCCGAGCCATACAGGGGAATCTTTCCCTTCAGGCCAGCCGCCGCATAGTCACGGATGAATTTTGGCGCACCAGCGCCGGCAAAGAAACAGGCCACCGCGTCTGGCTTGAGCGCGGCGATTTCGGTCAGCAGGGCCTGGAACTCCACGTTGGGGAAGGGCAGGCCCAGTTCCTTGATGATGGTGCCGCCTGCCTTGGTGTAGCTCTCCTTGAAACCTTCAAAGGCCTCGTCGCCCGCAGCGTACTTCCAGGTGATCCACACAGCCTTCTTGTGGCCTTTGTCCACCATGACCTTGCCCAGCGCCAGGGTCGGCTGCGAGTTGGTGAACGAGGTGCGAAACACGTTGGGCGCACACTGCGCACGCGTAGCGGCATGCACGCCGGCGTTGGGAATGAGGGTGAGCACACCACTGTCGCGAGCCACTTTGTGCAAGCCCATCTGAACGCCCGAGTGCACCGTGCCGATCAGCACATCCACCTTGTCGCGCTGCACCAGCTTGCTGGCGTTCTCAACGCCCTTGGAGGGCTCGGACTCGTCATCCACCTTGAACCATTCGATCTCACGGCCGCCCAGCTTGCCGCCTTTCTCGTTGATGGCCATACGCACGCCGTTCTCGATGGCCACGCCAAGCTGCGCGAAGGTGCCGGTGTAGGGCAGCATCAAGCCCACACGGACCTTGCTGCTCTGCGCACGCACGATCTCGGGCAAGAGCAGGCCGGTGGATGCAGCGCCCACGATGGCGGCGCTGCGGGTGAGGACGAGTCGGCGGGTGGTCATGTTGGCAATCTCCTGGGGATTTTTGTCGTGAGCGATTGTGCAGGATGCCAGGGTCAAGCCAACCCATGACTTACCCGGATGATGAGGCCGCCGGGGCGCGGATCAGGCGGAGTTTCTCAATTTGAACCGCTGAATCTTCCCCGTGGCGGTCTTGGGTAGTTCGGTGGCAAAGACGATCCAGCGCGGGTATTTGTAGGGGGCGAGACGGCTCTTCACATGGGACTGCAGGTCTTCGGCACTGGCCTGCTGGCCGGCTTTGAGCACCACGTAGGCCTTGGGTTTGATCAACTCGTCGGTGTCGGCCGCGCCGATCACCGCCGCCTCCAGCACCGCATCATGCGTCATCAGGCAGGCCTCCACCTCAAAAGGCGAGACATAGATGCCGCCCACCTTGAGCATGTCGTCGCTGCGTCCGCCGTAGGTGTAGTAGCCATCGGCGTCGCGGGTGTATTTGTCGCCACTGCGCGTCCACTCGCCAACAAAGGTGGCCTTGGTCCTGGCGCGGCTGTTCCAGTACATGATGGCGCTGCTGGGCCCGCGAATCTGCAGCTCGCCGATTTCGCCGTCTGCGCATTCGCGTCCTTCGTCGTTGAGGATGCGAAGCTCATAGCCCGGCACCGCCTTGCCGGTGGTGCCATAGCGCACCTCGCCAGGCCGGTTGGACAAGAAGATGTGCAGCATCTCGGTGGAGCCTATGCCGTCAAGAATGTCGGTGCCAAAGGTGTCGCTCCAGCGTCGGCCGATTTCGGCAGGCAGGGCCTCGCCCGCGCTGGCGGACACACGCAGATTGAGCTCGCTGCGCGCGGGCTTGTCGGCGCTGGCCAGCAGGGCGGCGAACAAGGTGGGCACGCCATAGAAAATGCTGGGTTTGTATTTTTTGAGCACGCCATACACATCGGCCGGGGTGGGGCGCGAGGCCAGCAGCACCGTGGTGGCGCCCACGCTCATCGGGAAAGTCAGGCTGTTGCCCAGGCCATAGGCGAAGAACAGCTTGGCGGCGGAGAACACCAGGTCGTCCTCGCGTATGCCCAGCACCGGCCGGGCATACAGCTCGGCGGTTTGAATCAAGTGGCTGTGCAGATGCACCGTGCCCTTGGGCGTGCCAGTGGAGCCGCTGGAGTAGAGCCAGAAGCACGGGTCATCAGCGCAGGTGCTGGTGACATGCAGCGCATCAGCGCCCGACTTGATGAACGACGCCACCGAGTTGTGTGATCCACCACCCCCGACGATCACGGTCTTGAGCGATGGCAGCGTGCCGAACAGGGGATCGAAGGCGGGCAGCAGCGCCTTGGAAACAAACAGCGCCTGGGCCCGCGAATCGCGCAGCATGAACTCAAAATCGCGCGTGTTCAGCATGGTGTTGGCCGCAACCGGCACCACGCCGGCCAGAATACAGCCAAGAAACACCACCGGCCATTCCAGTGAGTCGTGCATCGCGATCATCACGCGCGACTCAGGCGCAAAGCCTTGCGCGCGCAGGGCGTTGGCAAAGCGATGGGCCTGATCGGTCAGCTCGCCGTAGGTGATCTGAATGCCGGTGGCCGCGTCGATGAAGGCGACCTTGTCAGCGCGTGCGGCATTGCGCGCGAGCAGGTCGTGGGCTGCGTTGTACTCGCGCGGTATCTCCACACGCGGTGGGCTGACGCTGTGGTCGGTGTGGCTCAGGTGCATACGCGTCTCAGGCCTGGGCGGCTGACAAGGCCTGGGCCAGCCACTCGCGACACCACTCGGACCCCAGTTGCTCGGGCAAGGTGCCTTCGCTTGCATCGTGGCACCAGACATCGCCCACGCGCTGTGCCCCAAGGCCTTGCAGACGCTCATCGAACATCTTGCCGCCAAAGGCAAAGGTGTTGAGGTAGGTGCGGTCGCCCAGGGCGATCACGCCGTAGCGCACATGGCCTAGATATTTGGGATGGGTGTCCAAGGAGTCATACAGCGCCCGGGCGTTGTCGGGCACATCGCCCGAACCATAGGTGGATGTGCAGATGAGATATAGCGCATCTTCGTCGAACACATTGATGTCCAGATCGTCCATCATGCAGATCTCGATTTCCTCGATCTGGTCGGCGCAATCCATCTGAATAGCCTGTGCGACGTATTCGGCGGTGCTCGTCATGGTGCCGACGAGGATCTTGAGTTTCATGTGGGCGGTCATCCTGAAGAAGATGCGAGATGAAGTAAACTGCTTGACATGCGCAATTGTGGAAGTATATTGCAATATTGATCCAGCGCAAAGAATCTTCAAAAAGACGACAGCCCATGCAGCTCATGACGGACCACGATTCCAAACCCACTCTGTCAGAACTGGGTGCACGGGTGCGCGCATGGCGTGCTCGGCGCGGCATGACGCGCAAGCAGTTGGCGTCTGACTCGGGCTTGTCCGAGCGCTTTCTCGCCGACGTAGAAAGCGGCAAGGGCAATGTCTCCATCAATTCACTGGAGGCGGCCGCACGCGCGCTCCACATCACCATCATGGAATTGCTGCAGGACGCTGCCCGCCCCGCATTGGTCCGCGTACATGGCCTGCTGGCCGGGCTGGACGACGCGCAGCTTGACCATGCCTATGGTTTGCTCGCCGCCACCTATGGCCCGGGCGATGCAAAGGGCCGCGAGAAGCGCATCGCACTCATTGGTTTGCGCGGGGCCGGCAAGTCGACCCTGGGTGCGCAGTTGGCCGCGCGCAAAGGCGTGCCCTTCATCGAGCTGGACCGAGAGATTGAACGCGAGGCCGGCACCAGCATGAATGAAATTCTCTTGCTGCACGGCCAGGCCGGGTATCGCCGCTACGAGCGGCGCGCGCTCTTGCGCATGGCGCAAGAACACCAGGACGGCGTGGTCATGACCACCGGTGGCAGCATCGTGAGCGAGCGCGAAACTTTTGATCTGCTGCAGAGCCGCTTTTATTGCGTCTGGCTCAAGGCAAGCCCAGAAGAGCACATGGGCCGTGTCGTTGCGCAGGGCGACATGCGGCCCTTTGACAGCACCCGTGGCGCCACTGGCGAGGCGATGGACGACATTCGCCGAATCCTGGCCAGCCGCGAGGCACTTTATGCGCGGGCCGATGCGGTGGTGGACACCAGCGCACGCACGGTGAAGCAATCACTCAAAGATCTGGAACGCGCTGTGGCGCAGGAGAAATAATTGAACGCACATCAACCGATCGCCCCGCGCTGCGATGCGCTCTTGCCGGGTGACGCATGAACACCGCCTATGAGCCACTGCTGTTCAAGCAAGGCGAGCGTGAGCTGGTGCGCTTTGGCACCCATCCATCGCGTTACCAGCACTGGACGCTTGGGGTTGAGGGTGACGTCGCGCGCCTGAAGCTGGACATCAACGAAGACGGCGGCATATTGCCCGGCTACAAGCTCAAGCTCAACAGCTACGACCTGGGCGTGGACATCGAGCTGCACGATGCAATCAACCGCGTGCGCTTTGAGCATCCGGGTGTGAAGGTGCTGGTGTTTGAAAGCGGCAAGGAAAAAATCTGGTGCTCGGGCGCCAACATCTACATGCTGGGTCTTAGCAGCCACGGCTGGAAGGTGAACTTCTGCAAGTTCACCAATGAGACGCGCAATGGCCTGGAAGATTCTTCGCTGCACGAGGGCCTGAAGTCATTGGCGGCCGTCACGGGTGCCTGCGCCGGTGGCGGCTATGAGCTGGCGCTGGCCTGCGACCGCATCGTGATGATCGACGACCGCAACAGCACCGTGAGCCTGCCCGAGGTGCCGCTGCTGGGCGTGCTGCCTGGCACCGGCGGCCTGACTCGCGTAGTGGATAAGCGCAAGGTGCGGCGCGATTTGGCCGACATTTTTTCCACCACCAGTGAGGGCGTGCGCGCCGACCGCGCTGTTGAGTGGAAGCTGATCGACGCACATGCCAAGCCGCAGCAGTTTCCGCAACTGGTGGACGCACAGATTGCTTTGCTGCGAGGCCAGTCCACGCGCCAGGGGCCAGACCAAGGCATTGAGCTTTCGCCGCTGCAGATGCGCATCGACGAAGACGGTTACCACTACACCACCCTAGACGCCAGCATTGACCGAGCAGGCCGCATCGCCACACTGACCGTGAGTGCGCCCGCATCGGCCATCGAATCGACCCCCGATGCCCTCGTGGCAGCCGGCGCGAACTGGTGGCCGCTGCGCCTGGCGCGCGAGCTGGACGATGCGATTCTCAATCTGCGCACCAATGAGCCCGAGATCGGCACCTGGGTCATCAAGACGCGTGGCCAGGCCCAAGGGGTGGCACAAGCCGACGCGGTGCTGCAGGCGCACAAGAGCCACTGGCTGGTGCGCGAAACCTTGGGTGCATTGCGGCGCAGCTTGGCCCGCCTGGACGTCACCAGTCGGTCGCTGATTGCGCTGGTGGACCAAGGCTCTTGCTTTACCGGAATGTTTTATGAGCTCGCGCTGGCCTGCGACCGCATCTACATGCTGGACCTGCCCGATGCCCCCGACGCCGCGCCGATGCTGCAACTGGGTGATGCGAACTTCGGTCTTTATCCGGCCGTCAATGGCTTGACGCGCCTGCAGACGCGCTTCAATGAAGACGCGCCCACCTTGGCCCAACTGCAGAGCGTGACAGGCCAGACACTGCGCGCCGATCAAGCCTTGGCGCTGGGCCTGGTGACACTCACCCCCGACGACATCGACTGGGACGACGAGATTCGCATCATGCTGGAAGAGCGCGCATCGCTCTCACCCGATGCCTTGACCGGCATGGAAGCATCGTTGCGTTTTCCCGGCAAAGAGACCATGCACACACGCATCTTCGGGCGCCTGTCAGCCTGGCAAAACTGGATTTTCATCCGGCCCAATGCGGTAGGTGAAGACGGTGCCTTGAAGCTCTTTGGCACCGGGAAGAAAGCAAAGTTCGACTGGAAACGCGTCTAGCCACACACGTCACCGTGACACGCACCGAAAGACACCATGACCCACATCGACCTGCAAGCCTTGATCCCCAACAACGTCAACCTGGGCGAGAACCGCCAGCTCCAGCGCGCACTTGAGCACTGGCAGCCTGCCTTTCTGCGCTGGTGGGACGAAATGGGCCCGAGTGATTTCAAGGCCAGCGATGTCTACCTGCGCACCGCTGTGGGCGTGGACGCGCAAGGCTGGGCCAGCTATGGCTACACACCCATGCCAGACTACCGCTGGGGCATCTTTCTGGCCGACAAGCAAGAGGGCCGCAAGATCGGCTTTGGTGACATGATGGGCCAGGATGTCTGGCAGGACGTGCCTGGCGAATACCGCTCAACTTTCCGTCGCCTGATCGTCACGCAAGGCGACACTGAGCCCGCCTCAGTGGAGCAGCAGCGCCTCTTGGGCCATACCGCGCCATCGCTGTACGACTTGCGCAATCTCTTTCAGGTGAATGTGGAAGAGGGCCGCCACCTGTGGGCCATGGTCTACCTGCTGCATGCGCATTTCGGCCGCGACGGACGCGAAGAAGCCGAAGAGCTGCTGCAGCGTCACAGCGGAGACCCAGACAAGCCTCGCATCCTGGGCACCTTCAATGAGCCGATGGACAACTGGTTGTCGTTTTTCATGTTCACCTACTTCACCGACCGCGACGGCAAGTTCCAGCTCAAGTCATTCGCTGAATCGGCGTTTGATCCGCTGGCGCGCACCACCCGTTTCATGCTCACCGAAGAAGCCCACCACATGTTCGTGGGCGAGACCGGCGTCAGCCGCGTGATCCGCCGCACCCTGGAGGTGATGAAAGAGCTGGACACCGACAACCCCGCCACACTGCGACAGGCCGGCGTGATCGACTTGCCCACGGTACAGAAATTCATGAACTTCTGGTTCACCAGTTCACTGGATTTGTTTGGCGGCGAGCAGTCGTCCAACGCGGCCAACTATTTCAGCAACGGCATCAAGGGCCGGCCCGATGAAGCCAGATTCGCCGACCATCTGGAGGCCGGCACCGAGATGAGCATTCAGATGCCAGACGGCAAGGGCGGCATCAAGAGCGAAACCGTTTCCACCCGCAACGGCATGAACGAAATCACCCGCCTGGAGTATGTGAAAGACTGCCAAGTCGGCGTGACCCGCTGGAACATGATCATCAAGCGCGCAGGCTTGAGCTTTGAACTCAAGCTGCCGTCCACACGCTTTCGCCGCATGGTCGGTGTGTGGGCCCATGTGCCCACCACGCCCGAAGGCCAACCCATCAGCCAGGCAGACTACGACGCCAGCAAAGACCAGTGGCTACCCACGCAGGAAGACACCGCCTTCGTCAAGAGCTTGATGCAACGCGTGGTAGAGCCGGGCAAGATGGCGGGCTGGATCGCACCGCCGGACCGCGGGATCAATGCCCAGCCGTTGCAGTACGAATACGTGCGGCTGTGAGTGGCCAAGCCGACGTCGCGGGCTGGCGTCGCGGGGGTATGCAAGGCTTCTTTCATGGTTGCGGCTCAAATTAAAGAATGGTTTAATTTGATTTTTCCAATTAAAGCGCGCTTTCAATGACCCGTGTCACTGGCACCTACTCCATCTCGACGACTCGGGGTGAGTCGGTGCGTGCGTTTGTGCCCCGTCCCTTGCCGCCAGCCCGTCCGGTCTTGGCGCCCGGCGTCTTCGCGCAGCCCAATCGGCAGGCCGAACTTGCGCTCGCCAGCCTGGCCGGTGTGTCGGGCCTGGTTCCGTCGGTGGACTGGTTGCTCTACAGCGCCATCCGAAAGGAAGCCTTGCTCACTTCTCAGATTGAGGGCACACAGGCCACCTTGACCGACCTGTTCGATCAAGAGGCGGGCTTCAAGGTGAGCAACGTCGACGATGTGGCGGAGGTCAGCAACTACCTGCGTGCGTTCCGCTGGGTGCAAGAGCAATTGCGTGACCCCAAGGGACTTCCCATCAGTGTGCGGCTGCTGTGCCATGCCCATGGCTTGCTGCTCGAAGGTGCCCGAGGTGCTGGCAAGCAGCCGGGCAAACTGCGTCGGTCGCAAAACTGGATCGGTGGTACGCGACCGGGCAATGCCGTGTTCGTGCCACCGCCGCCGGATCGCGTACCAGGGTTGCTGGCAGACATGGAGCGCTTCATTCACGATGGCGCGACCTCATTGCCCCCCACGGTGAAAGTGGCGCTCATCCACGCGCAGTTTGAAACCATTCACCCTTTTCTTGACGGCAATGGGCGTATCGGGCGTTTGCTGATCTCCGCATTGTTCGAGCACTGGGGATTGCTCTCGCAGCCGCTGATGTACCTCAGCGGCTACCTCAAGCAGCACCAATCAGAGTACTACCGGCGCCTGTCGGCCACCCGTAGCAAAGGTGACTGGGAGTCCTGGGTGACATTCTTTCTGGAGGGGGTGACGACGGCGGCCACCGATGCGCAGAAAAACATCATCGCGGTCGCCAGTCTGGTTGCCGCTGACCGCAAACGGATGCTGCAATCACCCAAGGTCGGCCCGGCAAGCTACCGGTTGTTCGAACTGCTGCCGATGATGCCGCGCTTCACCATCGAGCGCGCTCGTCAGCAACTCGATACCAGCTTCCCCACCGCCACTGCGGCCGTGAACACGCTGGAGCGCCTGGGCATCTTGACAGAGATGACTGGCCAGAAGAAGAACCGAAGCTACAGCTATCAGGCGTATGTTGAATTGCTTTGCCGGTGAGCTATGCCCATGTGAGGCTATGAGCCCTCATTCAACCTTCATGTTGGAGGCTTTGACTACGCCGCCCCAGCGCGCCAAATCCGCCTTGATGAGCGATGTGAATTGTTCGGGGGTGTTGGTCGTAATCAAGGCGCCTTCAGCGGCCAGCGCACGTCGCGCGGCCTGACTGCTCATCACCTTGACGATGTCTGCGTTGAGTTTGGCCACGATGTCCGCAGGCGTGCCTGCTGGCGCCACGATGCCGAACCAGGGCGAGGCGTCAAAGCCTGCCACGCCGGCCTCGGCCATGGTGGGCACTTGCGGCAGCACCTCTAGCCGATTGGGGCTGGAAACCGCCAGGGCTTTGAGCTTGCCCGACTGAATGTGCTGCAAGACCGTGGCGGCCCCGACCATGGTGACCGACACCTGCCCGCTGATCAGATCGATGATGGTGGGTGCGGTGCCCTTGTAAGGCACGTGCACCAGATCGGCCTTGGTGAGCAGCTTGAAGTATTCCAGCGCCAGGTGGTTGGCGCTGCCGTTGCCGGCCGATCCATAGTTGAGGGTGCCTGGATTGGCCTTGGTGTAAGCGAGCAATTCCTGGATCGAGTTGGGCTTGATCGATGCATTGGCCACGAAAACAAGTGGCAGCAGCGTGACCACCGACACCGGGGTGAAGCTCTTGAGGGGATCGTAGGGCAGCTTGGGGTACAGCAAGGGGTTGACCACCAGCGTGCCGGTATGGCCCAGCAGCAGCGTGTAGCCATCGGCCGGTGATTTCGCCACCGCATCGGCGCCGATGCTGCCGCCCGCACCCGGCCGGTTGTCCACCACGACCTGCTTGCCCCACAGCTCGGTCAACTGCTGCGCCAGGGTGCGCCCGATGATGTCCGTGGAGCCGCCAGGCGGGAACGGTATAACCAGGCGCACCGGTTTATTGGGAAATGTCTGGGCGGCAACAGGCAAGCTGCCAAGCACTGCCATCGACAGCAGCGAGGCCAGGAAAATACGGAACTTCATGCAAATCTCCAGGGAAGCGGTGGTGGTGCAACCGATCTAGCCGAATATGCCGGCTAGAATAGCGCCTTCGGAGCGTAGCGCAGTCTGGTAGCGCATCTGGTTTGGGACCAGAGGGTCGTAGGTTCGAATCCTATCGCTCCGACCACATTCCACAGGGTTATCAGGCCAGGGCCTGCTAACCCTTTTCAGTTTCTGTGCTACGTTCACTCGGCGCTGATGGTCGAATGAATGAACCTGAAAATCGAGGGGGGTGAAATGACTCAATATGATCTCGTCATCCGAGGCGGCAGTGTCATCGATGGTACGGGCAGCCCGCCTTTCGATGCGGACGTCGCAATTTCCGGCGGCGTCATCGTGCATGTCGGCGCTGTATCGGGCAGCGCAAAGACCGAGATCGATGCGCGAGGCCAGATCGTCACCCCCGGCTTTGTCGACGTGCATACCCACTATGACGGGCATGTGGCCTGGCATTCGCGGCTGATCCCCTCCAGTTGGCATGGAGTGACCACTGTGGTGATGGGAAACTGCGGTGTCGGCTTCGCGCCTGTCCGAGAAAAAGATCGCGCCTTGCTCATGGAGATCATGGAAGGCGTCGAGGACATTCCCATGCACGTGATGAAGGCTGGTCTTGAATGGGACTGGGACAGCTTTGGCGACTACATGCGCGCGCTTGACCGGCGGCCCCATGACATCGATATCTGCGCGCAGGTGCCGCATGCGGCCCTTCGGATCTACGTCATGGGCGAGCGGGCAGTCAGGCGCGAAGCGGCGACACCGGCCGATATCGCCGAGATGCGCCAACTGCTGGCGCAAGCCATACGTGAAGGCGCCGTCGGATTTTCAACGACGCGCGCGGCCATTCACAAGACCGGCACCGGGGACCAGATGCCAACCTTTGGCGCCGACGCCCAGGAGCTGGTGGGCATCGCGATGGGCCTGAAGGACGCCGGCGCGGGCGTGCTTGAGTACCGGATGGACTTTCACATCAAGGCGCACCGGGAGGCCGAGTTCGACATTGCCCGGCGCATGGTGCAGGCCTCAGGGCGGCCTCTGACGATATCCTTGTTTCAGGAAAACAAGGCGCCAGAGGAGTGGAAGAACATGCTCGCTCTGGTGGAGCAGGCATGGGCCGAAGGCATTCCAATCCGTGCACAGGTCGCGCCGCGCCAGATCGGCAACCTGCTGGGCTTGCAGGCGTCCGAGAATCCATTCTTCGAGACAAAAACCTACCGGGAGATTGCCGCCAAGCCGCTTGCCGAGCGGCTGCGCATCATGCGCGACCCCGAGTTTCGCTCAAGGCTGCTCGCGGAACCTCGCCCCCAGGGAAGCCGGCCATACCACCTCATGTACTGGATGGGTGAGCCCTTTGACTACAAGCTGCCGGCCGAAAACACGATCAGCGCGATTGCGCAACGCGAGGGCCGGGACCCCGCGCAAGTGGCCTACGACATGCTGCTTGACGACGAAGGGCGCAACTTCATTTTCTACGCGGGTGCCAATTACTCATACGGCGATTTCGATGCCTGCAGCACCTTGCTGAAGAGCCCAGCCACCATCTCTGGACTCGGCGACGCGGGCGCGCATGTCACGACCACCGTGGATGCCAGCTACACGACCTACCATCTGTGCTATTGGGCCAAGCAGCGCCAGCAGGATGGATTTGATCTACCCTGGGCCGTCAAGCGCCTGACCAGTGAGAATGCGGCGGCTGTGGGGCTGGGGGATCGGGGCATCATCGCGGCCGGCAAGAAAGCAGACATCAACGTCATCCAGCCAGACGCAATTGGCTTTGATCGCCCGACGATGATTTTCGACTACCCCGATGGTGGTGGACGCCTCGTGCAAAAGGGCAGGGGATACACGGCCACCATTGTCTCGGGCATTCCCGTGTACCTCAATGGCGAACCCACGGGCGCTCTTCCTGGCCGCATCGCGCGGCCTGTTGCGGCAGAGGGCTAGCCTACTTTGCCAAGCCCAGTTGTTTGATGATGCCGCCAAAACGCTTGAAGTCAGACTCCATTTGCTCCTGAAGCTCCCTGCCTGAGCCGACCGAGATGAATCCGCCTGCGCCTTCAATTCTGTCCTTCACTTGTTGCGTCGCCGCGGCCTTTACCGTTTCCTGAGACAGCCGCGCCACCACGGCGGCTGGTGTTCCGGTGGGCACGAACAATCCGTACCACAGCGACGCACTGAAATTGGGTTTGCCAGTGAGCTCGGCGAAGGTTGGCACATTGGGCATGCTGGGCAGGCGGCTGGCAGAGCCCACTGCGATGACGCGCAGTTTTCCGGCGCTGAGCAAGCCGGCTGCCGGAGGCAGATTGGCAAGATACATGTCGATCTTGCCGGTGGAGGTGTCCATGATGCCCTGATTGACGCTCTTGTATCCGACGTCCACACCACTCATGGAGAACTCTTGTTCCAGGATCGATGTGAACAAATGACTGGCACTGCCTTTACCCATGGTCGCAAAATTCATCTTGCCTGGGCTGGACCTGGCGTATTTCACGATGTCAGTCCACTGATTGAAAGGGGTTTCGCTGCCCACAACCACAAGAAGCGGAACCTCGCCAATGCGCCCGAGCGGGACAAAATCTTTGATCGGGTTGTATTGCGGCGGGTTGAGCATTTGCGCTGAACTGGTGAGCGCGCTGGTGGCCAGCAAGATCGTATAGCCGTCTGGTGCAGCCCTGGCCGCAGCAATTTGACCGACGTTGCCACCACTGCCTTCGCGGTTCTCAATCGTCACCGCCACACGCAATTGTTTGGACATCTCATCGGCCATCGCGCGTGCGACCATATCACCAGAGGTGGACGGGCCCGCCGCCACAATGATGCGGATGGGCCGCGACGGAAAGTCCGACTGCGCCCAGGCCGGGCACACTGCGCTCACTAGCGCGGTGATCACACCAGAGAACAACATCAACGAGGAAAGTTTCATATCGCAGCTCCTTCAAATTGAGAACGGACTTAATCAGCATTGCCCTAACTGCTTGCAACGTAGCCTGAGGGCGAGCCCTTGACCGAGGTGCGCCGCATGTAGCGAATCTGCTGGCGATCGTAGTCGCCCAAGGCCTGATGCAAGGTGCAGCGGTTGTCCCATATCAGGAGATCACCGGGCACCCACCTGTGACGGTAGACGAACTCAGCTTGAGTGGCATGAGCGCACAAGTATTGCAGCAGTGGCTTGCTTTCTTCTTGTGACCAGCCTTCAAAGTGCGAGGCGCGCTGGCTGATGAAAAGCGATTTGCGTCCGCTTTCCGGGTGGGTGCGAACCACCGGCTGCGCCACCTTGTTGTACGGCGTGCCTAGCTCCAGGAGCGCGGGCGGCACCGGAAACACGACGTGCATTGTGGCCAAGGTGCGTTTCAAACCAGCCGACAATTCATCGTAGGCCATGTACATGTTTGCAAACATGGTGTCCCCGCCTACGTCGGGCAGTTGCCCGCACCAAAGCAAGGAGGCCATGGTCGGCTCCAAGGTGAACTCCAGGTCCGAATGCCATTTGCGCCCGGCCTCGCGCGTGGGCGACGGTTGACCGCCAGGCTTTGGCTTGTTGGTTATTTCGAGCACATCGGGATAGCCGTCGAGACGATATTCTGGGCTGCTGTCGTTTGGGTCGAGCGTGCCAAACTGCCTGGAAAAGGCCAGATGGCTATCTGGCGTCAGGCCGTTCTGCCCCCGCACCAGCGCGACCAGGTTGTCCACCCAGATGCTGCGTATCTGCGCGAACAACTCAGTGGGCACCGGCGAGGTCAAGTCGACGTGCATGATTTCTGCGCCCAGAGCATGGGACAGCGGACGTGTGGGCAAGCTGGCTGACATGTGTGTGGTGACCCCTGGGAAATTAGCTCAAGAAGTGCGCAAGTGCGGCAGGTAAGCGAACTTGATGGCTTTCACTTTTACTTCGGTCATGACGCGCACGCAAGCCCGAGAACCCTGATGCTGCGCACGGCGCGGTGATTTGCTCACTGCGGGCTACCCCACGGCGCAGCCCGCCATCAGGGCTGACACATCGGTAAGCGTCTCAAGATTGGCCACCTGATCTGCCAGCAGATTGGTTCGAGCGGCGCCGAGCACGGGCTGCGCATTGGCCTGAAACTTCGCCCGCAGCTCGGGCCATCCCGCAACTCCCGCATCAAGTCGTGTGCGCTGCACCATCCGTCCATCCTTGAGGGTGATGAGCAGTGCAGCGGGAAACTTGGCTGGATCGAAATCGGGCTGAACCTTGTAGCTCATTGTCTGCATGAGCTGGCCGATCAGCGGATCGCGCACCGTGCTGTCCTCGAACTCGGCCATGGTGAGGCGCCCGCGCAGCAGCGCCGCTGCCACGCAATAGGGCAGGCTGAATTTGGCGGCATAGCCATCGGCCGGATCGATCTTTTCGCTCCAGGGCTCGCACACCACGGTCGTTGCCATGCGGTCGACCCCGCATTCAATGCTCGCGATCTGCGCTGGATCGATGTGCTCTTGCGCCAGCATCTCAAGGGCAAGACTCACATGCGTTGGCGCTCGCGCACAGCACGGAAAGAGTCGCGCCGACAGCCGCAGCAGTTCCCACTCGCTGCCCAGACCTTGGTCCAGCAACGAGAGATCGTAGAAAGGCTCGCGCAGATGCGAGCGGTACAGCCCCCATTGCCCTTCGTAGATGCTTGGCGGCCCGGTAAAGCCCCTGGCAGCCAGTTGCGCGGCGATGATGCCACCGTGCGCCGCCCAGCCCGGCCCGATTCGCTTACCCCAGCTGCCGTCGGCAAGGAATTCAGTGGAGCCAGAAGCCATGTTGCCCGCAAGCCCCTGCGCCCAGCTGCATTGCTGCGCGCTCAGCCCCAGCAGGCTGCCAGCAGACAAGGCCGCAGCGAACACGCCGCACAGGGTGGTGGGATGCAGGCCGCGATGGTGAAAACCATCTTCGCTCTCGCCCGCTTTGCCAATGCGGATCATGCATTCGAGTCCTGCCACCACCGCTTCCAGCACACGCGCGCCGCTGGCGCCTTGTGCCTGCGCCACCGCCAGAGCGGTGGGCACGATGACCGAGCTGGGGTGCATGCGGCCACCCGGGTGGGTGTCGTCAAAATCGGTCCCGTGGGACATGCTGCCGTGTACGAGGGCAGCGTTGGCCATGGGCAGGCTTGCGGGCCATCCGATCAGGCTTGACTCGGGTTTGCCGCCCATGTCGATGAACACACTGGCGACTGAGTTGACATAGGCCTGGCTCGCCGACGCCAGGCAAATGCCCAGCACGTCCAGCACGCAGCCCTTGGCTCTGAGGAGCACTGGCTCTGGAATGTCGCGCAGCCGCAGTGATGTGGCGAATGCGCTGAAGCGGTCGGCGTATGTCGGTGCGCCCTTGTTCAGGCTGCTGGTCTGGGCATGCTCTTGCATCATTGGGTCCTCAAGGCCGTGTTCCACCCGCACCCACCATCGATGCGAGGCTCTTGGCAAGCCCTCGCAGCTTGGCGCGAAGAATCGAAAAGAGAAGTCGAACCGCCGACAACGCCGGCGCCGGCACTGGCGTTTGCGCCGATGGCTGAGCGGCCGGCACCGCAGAGTCGGTTTGGCGCGACGCCACATGCGCACTGAGCCGCTGCGCAAATTCCGCAAGCAGCACATTCATCACGGCAACGCCGCCGGTATTGGCAAACTCGGCCAGAACGCCGCCCAACTGCGCTTCTGAAACAAAGCGCAGTGTGGTGCTAGGGGCATTGGGCGCGCCAGCCTGCGTGAGGCTATAGCTCATCTTCACGGCCATGCGTGCGCCACGCACGTCGGAATTGGCGCTGCCCGAGAGCACGCCCGACAGGGTCTCGCGATCCACTGTGTTGGTCAGATTGCCCTTGAACGTCAGGCGCTTGGGGCCGAACGCCACGACCAGTGTGCCGGGATGGCTGCCATCCGCATTGGGCGAACCCGCGCTTGCACCTGGAAGAAAGCTGGCCACCAGCGGCACGTCGGCCAAAATGTCCAGCACATCGGCCGGCCGCCCGGCGACCTCCAACTCATTCTCGAACCTCATGTTATTTGTCCCAATTACTTGTCCCAATCGGAACCGGGCACTGGGCGCAAAAGGGGCGCTTGGCTTTGACGGCCAAGGTGGATTTTGCCGTAGGCATCGCTCACCACCGATCGCGACACACGGGCGTCAATCAGGAACGGGCCCTTGTGCTTCATGGCTTGTGCAAACGCGGCGGTGAGGTCTTCTTCGCGCTCGATGCGCACGCCGTCGGCACCAAAGCCTCGCGCCACGGCGACAAAGTCGGGTGAGTTCCAGGTTGCGCCCTGCGGATCGCGATTCTTCCAGCGCATCTTGAGCACGTCGGCGCCGTAGCCCGAGTCGTTCATCACCAGCACGACCAGCGGCAGCTTCTGGTCCACTGCGGCATGCAGCTCCTGGATGCCTTGAAGCAGGCCGCCGTCGCCTTCCACCACCACGGTCATGCGCTCAGGGCTGGCCAAGGCTGCGCCTATGCCTTGCGCGAGACCCAGGCCTATGCAGCCGAATGCAGCCGTGTGAAAAAGGCGCCCGCCGGGCGGCAGTGCCAGATAACAAACCGGCCAGGCCCAGAAATGTCCGCAGCCAATGACGACTTGCGCGTTACTGGGCAAGGCCCGCGAGAGCTCGTGCATCAGTGTGCGCGGGTCCAGGTCATCGGTCGCCCGAGGCTGCTGCACCGCGGGCGCAGTCAATGCGGCGCGGGTCGCCTCACTGCGGTAGCCCTCATTGGCGACACTCTTGTTCTCCAGCACCCGAATCAGCTCGCGGGTTGTGTGCGCCGCATCACCGTGCACGTACAAGCCCGGCGTAACTCCGATGTCGGATGGAAAAGGTTTGGTGTCGATGCGCGCCAACTGTGCACTGGGAAACAGCATGCCGCCTTCGGTCGTGAAAAAATTCATCGACGCGCCTATGCCCAGCACAAAATCGGCCTCGGCCATCAAGCGCTCGGTCAGCGCACTGCTGAAGGAACCCGCAATGCCGATGTCGTAAGCATGGCCATCGAAGAAGCCCTTGGCCACCAGCGAAGTCGCCAGCAGTGCACCGACTTGATCGCCCAGACGTTCGATGTCCGCGCGGGCATGGGTGTCCACCGCGCCGCGCCCGGCGACGATCACCGGACGGCTGGCCGCCGATAGTCGCGACGCAAGTTGCTGGACCAGCGCGTCGTGCGGCGCATGCGGCTGTGGCGCAAGGAAGTCCGAAGACGGCTCGTATTCCCAAGGCCACTGCAGTTCGGCTTCCCAATGCTCAGCGGGCAGGCTCAGAATGACCGGTACCCTGCGGGTGCGGGCGACATAAAAGGCTTCGGCAATGTCCTGCGCCAAACTGTCGAGACGAACCAGTGGCGCAAAGTGCGCATCGCAGGCGCGTGCGAACTGCCGCTGATCCAGGTACTGCAGCGCCCCCTTGCCATGCGGCGCGGTCTCGCCGGTGAAGACCACCATCGGCGTCTGGGCCCGCGCCGCTGTGATCAGCGCATTGGCGCAGTTGGCCAAGCCAGGTCCGCAGGTCACCGTGGCCACGGCGAGTTTGCCGGAAGCTTTGGCATAGCCATCGGCCATCAATACCGCAGCCCCGTCGTGCCGCGCCGACACGATGCGCGTGCGCCCCGCCTTGACCAGGGCACCCCACACCGGCATGTTGGCGTCCCCCATCAGACCGAAAATCAGCCCGTCCGCTTCGGTGGCTAGTGCATCCGCAATTGCTTCGGCGACGTACATTATTTTTGCCTTCGGTTGTTATTGCTGCGCGCTCTTGAGACCGGGCACCTTGCCATATCTCAATTCCACCGTGTTGGCTATGTCTTGCACCGTGGTGCGGTGCATCACCCGGCGGTGCTTCAAGTCGTCGTAAGGCCGCGCGCGGTGCATGGTGCAGCGGTTGTCCCAGATCACCAAGTCGCCCACGCTCCAGCGGTGGCTGTAGACAAATTGCGGCTGGGTCGCCTGCACGATCAGGTCTTGCAGCAGCTTGCGCCCTTTTTCCACTGGCCAGCCAATCACATAATCGGCGTGCGAGGCGAGGCAAAGTGATTTTCGGCCTGAGCCAGGATGCAGCCGAATCATCACTTGCTGGACCGGCGGCAGGCGGGCGAAGACTTCGTCGTTGAAGTTCGCGAAGCCCACCTGACTGCGCGAGCGGTAGACGCTGTGCTCGACGATCAGGTCTTCCAGCTCGTCTTTCATCTTCTGCGGCAGCGCATCGTAGGCGGCACGCATGTCGGCGAATTCGGTCTCGCCTGCTTCGGGCGGAATCTCGCGCGCATGCAGCATCGAGAGCATGGACGGTATGTGCTTGAAGGTGCCGTCGGTATGCCACAGCAAATTGCCGTCGTTCATGGCCCGCTGGCGATCGCCGGGGGTCAGGAGGCGGTTCTCGTAGTCGATGTTGGAGATGTCGTTGATCTCCTCGTGCTCGATCCGCTCCTTGTCGCGCGCATAAGAGGTGCGGCGCTCCAGTTTGCCGAACTGGCGGCTGAAGACGAGCTGCTCTTCGTCGGTGATGAACTGCCCTGGAAACACGATCACCGCATGCCGGTTGATGGCCTGGGTGATCGCGGCAACATCCTGCGGTGAGACCGGCTTGCGCAGATCGACTCCGCGCACTTGCGCGCCCAGCAAGTTCTCAGATCGGGCCAGAATTTCGACTGTCATGGCAGCTCCGTTAACATCGCGCAACTATGGCATGAGGCAAGCGCCCATAGCAATGGAGGACACCCGACCGGGTCCTAATTCCGCAGTGCCGGAAATGCCCTTGACGCAGGCGCCAGTTTGTAGTCTGCTTGGCACGCCCCAAGGAGGCAAGCATTCATGGCGCAGGGTCAGGTCAAATCAGCAAAGAGGGTGTTCGAGGTGCTGGAGTATTTTCGCCAGACCCGTGGCGCGCTTCGGCTTCGGGACATCGTTGAACATCTGGGTTACCCGTCGTCCAGCACGGCCGAGTTGCTCAAGGGCATGGCTGAATTGGGCTATTTGTGCTTCGATCCGCACAAGCGCTCTTATTTTCCGACACCACGCCTGACCGCATTGGGCGACTGGATATCCGACGCCACCTTCGACAGCGGCCGAGTCACCGACTTGATGCGCCAGCTCAACGAGTGCACGGGAGAGCTCGTCATGCTGGGCGTGGCCAATGGGCTGCATGTGCAGTACATCCAGGTGATTCAGTCGATTCATCCTGTGCGATATGTCGTCGAGCCAGGCACCCGCAGGCCGCTCGTCTCATCGGGCGCTGGCTGGGCGCTGCTGAGCAATGAGAAAGACTCGGCCATCGAAAAAATCTGGCGCCGCACGCTGGCGCGCGACATCGTGACACGCCAGGCAGTCCCCATCGAAGCCCTCATGGATAAAGTCAATCTGGTGCGCAGCCAGGGTTTTGTCTATGCACGTGGCCAGGTGCTGCCCGAGGCCAGCTCCATCGCGGCACCGGTGCCGCAGGCGCAGAACGGCCAGCGCTTTTCCATGAGCCTAGGCGGGCCCACCGAGCGCTTCGACCGCAAGCTCGATTCCCTGGCGCAAACTCTCAAATCAGGGCTTGAGCCTACAGCCTGATGCGCCCCTTAGCCCTGCGGCAGATGACAGGCCCAGGCATGGTCGCCCGCTTTGCCCAGGGCCGGTTGCGTCGTCTTGCAGGGTGCGAAAGCGTGTGGGCAGCGCGGATGAAAGCGGCAGCCCGCAGGTGTTGCCAGCGCACTGCTGATCTCGCCGATGATCACGCCCTTGGGTGGCCGATGATCTGGGTCTGGCCGCGGCACCGATGCCAGCAAGGCCTGGGTGTAGGGATGGCGCGGTGCGCTGAACACTTGTGCTACCGGCCCAGCTTCCACCAGGCTGCCCAGATACATCACAGCCACTTGATTGCTGAAATGCTCCACCAATGACAGGTCGTGTGCGATCAGAAGGTAGGTCAGGCCGAACTCCTCTTGCACATCGGCCAGCATATTGAGAATCTGCGCCCGGATCGACACGTCGAGTGCGGAGATGGGTTCGTCCAGCACCAGCAGCCGGGGGCGCAGCACCAGCGCCCGCGCGATGGCAATGCGCTGGCGCTGGCCACCGCTGAATTCATGCGGGAACAGTTGGGCAGCCGAAGCGGGCAGGCCGACGACCTCCAGCGCTTGCGCGACGCGCTTGTCAAGCTCGGCTGCGCTCACTCTTTCGTGCGCCATCACGGGTTCCCCAATGATGGTGCGCACACGCAGGCGAGGGTTGAGCGATTCATAGGGATTTTGAAACACCGCCTGCACCTGGCGCCGATAGTGCTTGTGAGCGGCGCGGTCCATGTTCTGGATGTCGTGGCCTTCGAATCGAATCTGCCCGCTGGTAGGCTGCTCCAGCCCGAGTATGAGTTTGGACACCGTGGTCTTGCCCGAGCCGCTTTCGCCCACGATGGCCAATGTCTGGCCCGGTGCGATGGAGAACGACACATCATCGACAGCCCGCACCGCCGCACGCGCGACCAAGCCGTGCGGCACCGAGAACACCTTGCTCAGTCTGTCGACTTCCAGTATGGCCTGCGTCATGTGTCCTTGCTCTCTAGTGTAGTGTTTCACTCTATGCAGCACATAAAACCGCGTCTTTGCCGCCCTGGCGTCGTTGCAAATCCGCGCGATGCCACTGGGCATCGCTGTGGTTTGCGCCTAGCCAGGACGACAAATCCATCGTTTTTATTAAGTGCTGCATTGAGTGAAACACTACACTAGCCAGCATGCCACCTTGTGCCCGGGCTCGCGCTCGAAATCCGGCGGGCTTGCGATGTCGCACTTGGGCATGCGGTCGGGGCAGCGCGCTGCAAAGCGGCAGCCTTGGG
>CANJPU010000047.1 GCA_947476285.1 Comamonadaceae bacterium
CTGCGCGGGCATCGGGATATGAACTTCCTGATGACGGTCTTGGAGGCTCGGCAAACCGCCGTGCAGGCCAGCGAAAGAAAAGCCGCGTAGTATCACGTCAGAGGAGCCGTCACCCGGCAGCGTTCAACAGTGATCGGGACATTGCCCGTTTCTGGCGGCCAATTCGGGTATTTCCGTCAACGCCGCCAGCATCGTATTGAACGCTTCAGGCCCCGATGCCGTCAATCTGTACGATGGGTCGCTCAGCACCCTGGGCATCGGCTCGGGGCTGCTGCTCACCTCGGGCACAACGCCGGGAACGGTGAACACGGTAGGTTGGTTTGGCCAAGACAATACCCAGTACCTGCCCGACGGCACGCCGGTCAACTTCAACAACGGCGACGCCGATATCGATGCGGTGGTCAACGCGGTCTTCCAGACCCAGTCCTACGACGCGACGACGCTGTCGTTTGACTTCACCGTGACCGACCCCAGCGCCACGTCCATCAGTTTCGATCTGGTGTTCGGATCTGACGAGTACCCGGAGTGGGTGGACCAGTTTGTTGACTGCGCTGTCATCATGATCAACGGCGTTAACTATGCATTGTTCAACCACGACCCCAATAGTCCTCTGAGCGTGATCGGCTCTAACTTGGCCAACGGGTATTTTCAAGACAACGCTGGCAATGTTCTGGAAACCGAGTATGACGGTGTGAGCCATGTTCTCAAGATCGTCGCGCCGATCAACGCGGGCAGCACCAATCACATCAAGATCGGCATCGCCGACACCGGCGACCACATCTACGACAGTGGCGTGTTCATCTCCAATCTGAGTGCAGGCACCACACCGGGCTCTGGCGTGGTCATCACACCCACGACACCGTGCACCGACGGCAGCGACGTGGTCAGCGGCACGGTCAAGGACGAACTGATCAATCTGCTGGGCGGCGACGACACCGCCTACGCCGGCGGCGGCGACGACATCGTTGTTGGCGGCGGCGGCAACGATACGGTTTACGGCGGCACCGGCAACGACGTCCTGGAAGGAGATGCCGGTGACGACAAGCTCGATGGCGGAGAGGGCACGGCCAACGAAGCGGTCTATGCGGGCAAGCACACCGACTACACCGTTGGCTACAACGGCGCCTTGAACACCTACACCGTCACCGACAGCAAGACCGGCGCCTCAGCGGAAGGCGCGGACACCTTGACCAACATACAGTTGGTGAAGTTCAGCGATGGCCTCTTTGATCTGACACCAGGCGGGCTCGCACCCCACTCCAACTCGGGTGGTACGCCCGTCAACAACCCGGGCGCCGTCGCCATCAGCGGTGTGGCCATGACCGGCAACACATTGACAGCCATCGTGATTGACGCCGACGGCGTGCCCACGTCCCCTTCGGCGATCTCCTATCAGTGGCTCACCAGCGCAGACAACATCACCTGGATAGACGCCGGCGTCACCACGAAGACCTTTAGCTTGTCAGGCTCGGATGCCGGCAAGCAGGTGGAGGTGATTGCGACTTACACCGATACGCTGGGCACGAAAGAGGCGCCAACCAGCGCCAGCACCACGATTGCCAAGGCTACCGCCGGCATCACGATCAACCTGATGCAACTCTCGGCGCCAGCGGGCTCCAGCGTGCAGGACCCTCTGACGACACTGCTGAAGAACGCGATCGACCTGGGCTACACAGCCAATCAGGCTTCGATCGCCATCAAGGCCGCTTTGGGTGTGCCTGCAGAGCTCAGCTTGCAGACTTACGACGCTTATGCCGCCCTGAACCTGAACCCCATCGATCCCACCGCCCTTGCGTTCATGAAGGCAGCAGCCGAGCTGGCCATGGCCGCTTCGGTGTCGGACCCCAGCGGCTTGAATCTGACGCTGGCTGTGCTGGACGCGGCAGCGGCCGGGCAAACATTGAACCTGGCCGACGCCACCACGCTGGCCACCATTCTTGTCGGCGTTGGCAGCAGCTCCTTGGCGCTGGTGCAAAACCTCAACAAGGACATGGGCGACGCCACCAGCCTGTCCGGAATCATGTTGGTCTGGAAAGACTATTGCGGGCAACAGGACAAGCTCAAGCCCTATATGGACCACCTGGACACGCTCAGCGTTCACATCAATCAGGCCCCTGTGGGCGAGCCGCCCGCCACCCTTGCCGATGCCCAGGCCAATGCCGACTACCTCATCAACGAAAGCGGCCTGCTGGCAGGCTTCTTTGATCCCGAGGGCGATCCGCTGTATGTCGAATCCATCACCACCGACCAGGGCGGCGTCTGCACCAACAACAATGACGGCACCTGGACACTGAGTCCCACCACCAACTACTCCGGCCCGATTGAACTGAGCTTCACTGTGGCGGACGGCAAGGGCGGCGCGACCACGGCCAACACCATGCTCATCGTGCAAGCGCCAGTGAACACGGCGCCGACGCTGGACACCCCCGTGTCGGCAAGCTACACGGATACGGCGGCCGACGACAGCTTCAGTGCCACGACGGGCACGTTGGCCGGTGCGGATGCTGAGGGCAATACCCTGACCTATGGCATCAATGGCGGTACAGTCACAGCAGGCAGCGCAACTCGGGTCGGCAGCTACGGCACCCTGAGTGTAGATACCACCACCGGCGCCTACAGCTTTGCCCCTGACAGCACCGCCATCCAGGCTCTCAAGAGCAACACCAGCGAGATCTTCACGGTCAACGTGAGTGACGGCACTGCATCCACCGAGGCCACCTTCACGGTTGACCTGACTGGCGCCGATGACGCC
This sequence comes from Comamonadaceae bacterium, assembly GCA_947476285.1. Lineage (GTDB taxonomy): Bacteria > Pseudomonadota > Gammaproteobacteria > Burkholderiales > Burkholderiaceae_C > Ramlibacter. The sequence goes on from CANJPU010000047.1 coordinate 2,753, forward strand.
ACCACGTTCAGTGGCACAAGTTCAGGCACGGTCACCGAAGACGCTACCCTCAGCGCCAGCGGGACAGTGTCGGTCAGCGACCGCGACACGGGCGATGCAGTTATCACGGCGCAAACCAACGCCGGTGGAACCTACGGCGCGTTCTCCATCACCGCCACTGGTGCCTGGACCTACACCCTCAACAATGCCGCCGCCAATGTGCAGGCGCTGAACCTGGGCCAGTCGGTGACCGACTCATTCCAGGTCGCTACTGCGGGTGGCGCCACCCAGAATGTGATGATCACCGTGGCCGGTGCCAACGAAGCACCTTCAGTCAATCTCATTGTGGGCACTGCGGCGGCGGACAACCTGGTCGGCACCGCTGGCGCCGACACCATCAGTGGTGGGGCAGGCAACGACACCCTCAGTGGTCTGGCGGGCGACGACACACTCGATGGCGGCGCGGGCAAGGACTCGATGCTGGGCGGCGCGGGCAATGACATCTACATCGTCGACGACGCGGGCGACCACGTCTATGAGACCACCACCGTCAAGTCCAGCATAGATGCCGGGGGCATCGACACCGTTCAAAGCAGCGTGTCGTGGACGCTGGGCAGCTATGTCGAGAATCTGACACTGGTGGGGTCGGCGGCGATCAACGCCACCGGCAACACCCTGGCCAACACCTTGACCGGCAACAACGCGGCCAACACCCTTGATGGGGGTGCCGCAAGCGATGTCCTGATTGGCATGGGTGGAGATGACAAGCTGATCGGCGGCACCGGTGCCGACGCGATGTACGGTGGTGCCGGCAATGACACCTATGTGGTCGACAACGCGGGTGACAGCGTGCAGGAAACGAACGCGCCAGGCGAAGTCTCGGACGCGGGCGGCATCGATTTGGTTCAGTCGTCCATCGCGTACGCCCTGGGCAATTTCGTCGAGAACCTGACCCTAACCGGCACCTCGGCCTTGAACGGCACGGGCAACGCCTTGAACAACGTCCTCGCGGGCAACAGCGCAGCCAACTCGCTTGACGGTGGCGATGGCAGCGACACGCTGATCGGCGGCGGCGGCAGCGACATCTTGACTGGCGGCGCCGGCGCCGACTTCTTTGTCTTCACCCTGCTGCCGGGCAAGACCAAGGCTGTAGACACGATCACGGACTTTGCGCATGGCACCGACATGCTGCAGTTCAGCAAGGCGGCCTTCTCTGCATTCGCCTCGTTGGGTGGCATCACTGCGGGCCAGTTCTGGTCAAGTGCAACGGCTGTTGCAGGCCATGACGCGGATGACCGGTTGATCTACAACACGTCCACTGGCGCGATCTATTACGACGCCGACGGAAGCGGCAAAGGCGCAGCGGTTCAGGTGGCGATCATCGGCACGGCCACGCACCCGCAAGATGTGAGCTACCAGGATTTCCAGATCGTTGCTTGAGTGCGGCTCTTCAATCCAGCTTGATCCCCGCCGCGTCAATCACCTTCTTCCAGCGCGCGACTTCGTTCACGAGAAATCGATTGGTCTCGTCCACTGCGGTGGGAAATGGTGTCACGCCGAGTTTGAGCAGGCTCTCTTGCGTGGACGCGGAGCGCAGGATCTTGACGATCTCGGTGTTGAGGCGGGTCACGATCTCTGGCCGCGTTCCGCTGGGCACAACGACGCCGTTCCATGACGTGACGTCGTACCCGGGCACCGTGTCACCTATGGGAGGCAACTCTGGCACCAGGGGGCTCGGGCGGGGGCTGGTCACGGCAATGCCGCGCAGGCGCCCCGATCGAACGTGCGGCAAGGACTGCTCGATGCCGCCGAACATCACCTGAAACTGACCACCCAGCGCATCGGTCAATGCCTGCGCGCCGCCTTTGTAAGGGACGTGCAGGATGTTCACGCCGGCCAGCGCATTGAACATCTCGCCCGCAAGATGGTTGGCCGCCCCGACACCGCCAGAGCCGAACGACAGTTTGCCTGGCTGCGCCTTGGCCAGCGCCACCAGTTCCCTCACGGAATGCACTGGCAAAGACGGATGCACGTGCAGGATCAGCGGGAAGGAAGTGGCGAGCGAGACGCCGGTGAAGTCCTTGATCGGGTCGTAGTTGACCTTGCGATAGAGCGCGGGGTTTACCGTCAAGGAGCCCGCAGCCAGCAGCAAGGTATAGCCGTCGGCCGGCGCACGCGCGACAAACTCCGTCGCGATCATGGTGCCCCCGCCGGGCTTGTTGTCCACGATCACCGGTTGACCCAGCGCGTCGGACAAGCCCCTGGAGATGATGCGTGCGATCGGGTCCGTGCTGCCGCCTGGTGGATAGGGCACGACCATGCGCAGCGGATGATTCGGGTAGCTGTCTTGTGCAAGGGCCAGCGGGCTTGCGGCCAAGCCCAGCACGGTCATCCAGCTCAGCGCACGACGTCGGTCGGAATTGAAATGACGCATTTGGAATCTCCTTGGGAGTCAGGGGGTGAGAGAGTTGTCCTCAGCGGCTCGGGCGACGATGAGCGCGTCCACGCCCTGCGCCCCTTGGCCCTGAGCCCGCACGATAAGCGGGTTGACCTCCGCTTCGGCGAGCCAATCTGACGCAGCCATCGCGAATTCCGAGAAAGCCGCGATCGCGGCCGCCGCTGCGGTGATGTCCGCTCGCGGCGCGCCGCGATAGCCTTCGAGCACCGGAAAGAGCCGCAACTCGCGCAGCATGTGCAGCGCTTCTTGGGCATCCACTGGCCCGACGCGCGTGGCAATGTCCTTGAGCAGTTCCACCCACACACCGCCAAAGCCGACGGTGATCAGAGGCGGATAGCCCGGCCGACAGGTCGCGCCCACCACCAACTCCGCCACGCCTTGCACCATCTGCTGCACAAGCACCTGGCAATCGCCGGGCGTGACGCCGGGCGGGCGCGCCGCTTCATTCATCAGCGCATGCCACTTCGCTGCCGCATCGTGCGGCGCAACTCGCAGGGCCACAAGGCCACGTTCGGTGCGATGGGCGATCTTGGCCGACACAATCTTCATCGCGACATTGCCGCCCAGATCGCGAACCGCCTGTTCTGCCTCCTTGGCACTGCCCACCAGCTTCTGTGCAGGGGCTGGCACACCGAAGCGTTCAAGCAGTGCGCGGGCATCTACTTCATGCAGCACATGTGTGCGCGGGCGTGGGATGCGAGTGACTTGCTCTGGTCCGGCCGGACCGGGAGTGGGCGAAGCCGCGTACACAAGGCTTGCTTCCAGCGCACGCCGCACGCCCTCCACGCCGGCCAGCAGGGGCATGCCTTGCTCACGGCACAAGGCACGCACGTCGCGGTCGAACACGTCGATGTGCGGTGAAGTGGTGGCAAGCAGCACCGGCTTACCCTGTTTCGCGCGCAAATCGATCAGCGTGCGCACCCGCTCGACTGGCGTTGCGATGGCTTCTGCGGCGATCACCATGTCAACCGCAGGCTCCGCCGCCACGGCATGAAAAGTCTGCGCCCAGGCCTCAGGTCGGTCACGCTGCACCTGTGTGGAAATGTCGATGGGGTTCTGCGGATTGACGTTGGGGGGCAGTATGCGGCCGAGTGCATCCATGCTTGCATCGCCGAATTCCGGTAGCTCGAAGCCGCTGACTGCAGACAAGTCAGACAGTGCGGCCGCGAAGCCGCCCGAGATCGACACCAGGCCAATACGCGGCCCGCTGGGCCACCAGCGACGCTCAGAGGATGCAAAGATGGCAGCGCGGTCAAGCGCCTCCTCGATGGAGTCGGCTCGCAACACGCCATACTGGCGAAAGAGCGCCTGGAAGAAATCGTCCGGCCCGGTGATTGCGCCGGTGTGCGCAAGTGCCGCGCGGTTGGATGACTCGCTGCGTCCGATCTTGATCATGACAATGGGCTTGCGCAGTTCGCGCGCGCGCTGCGCGGCGCGAATGAAACGCGAGGGCGTGCGGATGCTCTCGGCATAGGCGCACACGACACGCGTGTTGGCGTCTTCAAGGAAGTACTCGATGTACTCGGCCAGCTCCAATCCCACCTCGTTGCCGCTGGAGACCATGTAGCCAAAGCCCAGATTGCGTGCCAGCGCAGCGCCAATAAAAGTGTGCACGTTCGCGCCGCTTTGCGAAACCAGGGCGATGCCGCCTGCGTGAATGTCCACACCAGGCCGCCCACCAAAGGCCTGGAAGCGGCCGTGCAGATTGAGCAGCCCCAGGCATGCCGGCCCGCATACTGCCATTGGCGTGTGCTGCAGGAAGTCTCGCAGTTGCTTTTGCAGCGTGGCACCGCCCGCCTCATGGCTTTCACCGAACCCATTGGAGATCACCACTGCGGCCTTGGCCCCTGCGGCGGCACAATCTTGCAGCACGCCCAACACCATGGGTGCAGGCACGCAGACAAACGCCATGTCGATGGAGCTCGGAATGTCGCAGGCGCGTGCGTAGGCCTTGCGCCCGAAGACTTCGGTCGAACGCGGGTTGACCAAGTGCACCGCGCCTTCAAAGCCGCAGGCTTGTGTGCGCGCCAGGGCGCTGCGCGCGTAAGGGTTGCGCTCAGACGCTCCGACGATCGCCATCGCGCGGGGGCTGAACAATTGCGGCAGAAATTGCGAGTGCATCGCTGATGAAAAGGCGCCGGCCCTAGCCGTGGAACTTCGCGTCGCGCGACTTCACCGCCTGTGCCACGCCTTGTTCCTTGACAGATTCGTAGAAGGCCTCGTCCACCTTGCGTGCGGCCACCGCCCATTCGAAATCGACATCGTATTGCCGGTCGTCAAACAACACGCGGCTCACGTCGCGAAAGGCCCAGTTGATGCGCTTCTTGTTCGCGCCCGGTGTGCCCGCGGGCATGGTTGCGAGGTCGGCTACGAACGCGCGCACATGCGCGTCGAGTTTGTCGTCATCGAGTGCGGCATTGATCAGGCCCTTTTGCGCCGCAGCAGTGCCGCTCAGTGTGGCCCCCGTGGCCAGATACTCCTTGGCCACCTTGGGGCCGACCAGCCAGGGCCAGATGGTGTGGCTGACCATGCCGCGTTGCGTCTCGGGGTGGCCAAAGCGCGCATCCGCTGACGCGAAGGTGACGTCGGCCAGCAGGGCGAGTTCGCAGCCTATGCCCAGTGCCCGCCCGCGCACCGAAGCAACGACGAACTTGGGGTTGTGCCAGGTCACCGGTACCCAGCCCTGGAAGCCGCGCGTCCATTCGCCAAAGCGGTTCTCGCGCTCCAGCGTGCGCAGGTAGTCGAAGTCTTCGCCGACGGAGAAGTCAGGGCCGGCGCCCGTCAGCAAAATAGCGCGGACATCATCTTGCGCACCTGCACGTGTGAGCGCTTCGCACAGGGCCTTATAGGTTTCAAGGTCAATGGCGTTGCCGCGCTCGGCGAGATTGAGCGTGATCTCGGCGACGTGGTCGATGACTGCATATTGGATGGCGGAGGAGGTCATGGGATGAATCGGCTGGAAGTTTGTGGGTTCAGGCGTCGTTCGTGAGACTTGCCGCAAGGGCGGCGCGGCGGGTGCGGATGGCCTCGAGCATCCAGTCGGAGGGCTCAACGCCCGCGACGTCCCAGTGCGCTGTGTCGGTGTCGTACTGGCGGTCCTGTTGCGTGATTCGGATCTGCTCGCGCTGCGCCCAGTTCACCATGCGCTTGACCAGCTCGGGCACGCCGACAGGCGCATCGGCGATGGCGCGGGCGACCTCGTTCACGCGTGCTTCGAGTTGATCGGCGGGCAGCACTTCATTGACCACGCGCAGATGCAGGCAATCGTCAACCGACACCAGGCGACCTGAGGCCACCACCTCATTAGCGACCTTCAAGCCCAGAGTCCAGGGCCACATCATGGTCTTGCTCGCGATGCCGTGGCGGGTTTCGGGATAGCCGACCTTGGTGCCGGTTGCGGCAAACGTGAGGTCGCACAAAAGCGCAAGCGTGCCGCCGCCACCCAGGGCGTAACCCTGTATTTGCGAGATCACGATCTTCGTGTTGCCCACTATGGGTCGGCTGAACGCCTTGTAGCCACGCCGCCAGGCCGACACACCTTTCTCTGTCTGCAAGTCGGAGCTGTACTTGAAGTCGCGGCCAACGCAGAACGCGCGGCCGCTGCCCTTGAGCACAATCACGCGCACCGCATCGTCTTGGCCCGCCGTGTCAAGCGCGCTGCAGATCTCGCGGTACATTGGAAGGTGAAAGGCGTTGAGCTTTTGCGGCTGATTGAGGGTGATGGTGGCAATGCCGTCCTTCACCTCATAGAGAATGAATTCGAAAGAGCCAGGGTCTGGTGAGGTGTGGTCGGCGTCCATGAGAAACGTCCATGCAGTAAGAGCGCGTGCTGGCAATCGCTTAAGATTTGCTTTAGCATAGCATGAGAAATACTGAATCTACAAGCATGGACACCCCTGTCGCGCAGAGGCCACCCGAGCCATTTCGACTCAGCCAACCGGCGATCAATCCGCGCTTGCTGGAGATCTTCGTGCTTGTGGCGCGCGAAGGCTCCATGAAGGCCGTGGCCGACCGAATGGGTTTGAGCCAGGCGGCCATCTCGCAATCCACCACCGCGCTGGAGCAGGCGCTGGGCCTTGAGTTGCTGGACCGCTCGGTGCGTCCGCCCGCCGTCACGATGGACGGCGCCCGCGTGCTGCGTTATGCCGAGCAGATCACCGCAAAAATACGGGAATTCGAGGAAGCCATGCGGGCTGGCGGGGGCCGTCCGTACCCGCTGCTGCGCATCGGCATGATCAACAGCTTCGTCGCGCTTGCGGGCCCGGTCGTGCTCAGCCAACTGCGGCATCTGGCGGACGAATGGTCGGTGGTCTCTGGCCCCGAAGCGACCCGCTTGCAGGCGCTGGTGGATCGTCGCGCCGATGTGATCGTGACTTCAGATGACGCGCCAGTGCCCGACGGCATTGAGGTGTTCCCAATTCTCTCGGAGCCGCTGGTGGCTGCAGTGCCGGCGTCGTATTCGAAATCGGTGACGGACCTCAATCGCATCGCGGCGGAGTTGGATTTCATCCGCTTTGGGCACAACGCACTGATGACGCCTCGGGTCAATGCGCACATGGCCCAACTGGGCATCGCGCCCACGCGCCGCTATCACTTCGATACACCCGACGCTGCGCTCAACATGGTGGCCGCAGGGCTGGGTTGGGCCATGGTCACGCCGCTTGTGTGCGTGCGCTCCCGACTCGATTCCTCCAGTGTGCGTTTGGTGGAACTCAAACCCACCGTCTCGCGCCGCATCTACGTGGCCAAGCGCCGCAGCGATCGCTCGGACATTGCGCACCACATCCGCACTGCCGCTGTTGCAGCGTTGAAGCAGGAGATCCTGCCGCGATTGAAAGCTTCTTACCCGCGTCTTGTCAGCCGCATTGTTCTGGACGACGCGAAGAAGGCGTAGGCTTTCACGATCACGGTTGCACGCAAGACCCATGGAGACACCTGCATGAACATCCCCAGTTTCATACGCGGCCGGCAGTGGCTGGCCTTCGTGCTTTGCCTTTTCGCGCTTTCTGCTTGGGCGCAGGAATATCCAGTCAAGCCGGTGCGCAGCATCGTGGGCTTCCCGCCAGGAGGGGCCGTCGATCTGAATGCGCGCATGCTGGGGCAGGAGCTCTCCAAGCTGTGGGGCCAGCCAGTCGTGATCGAGAACAAAGGCGGCGCAGGTTCCACGATCGGTGCGGCATCTGCGGCGCAGGCAGCGCCCGATGGCTACACCTATCTTGTGGTCTCTCCCGCGCACGCTATCAATGCGTCTTTGTACAAGAAGTTGCCCTACGACACCGAGACGGCGTTCGTTCCCGTGACTCAGCTTGTTTCCTCGCCACTCGTGCTGTATGCGCATCCGTCGCTCCCCGCGAACAATGTGCGAGAGCTGATCGCGCTTGCGAAGGCCACGCCACGCGCACTGAACTTCGGTTTCGGTGGCAACGGCACATCGGTCCATCTTGCCAGTGTGCTGTTCAACCAGCTCGCAGGAACAGACATCGTGTACGTGCCCTTTCAGGGTGGCGGCCCGACGCTGGTGGCCATCCTGTCCGGTCAGGTGCAACTGATGTTCGGTGGCATCGAGTACTTGAACCATGTGCAGGCCGGCAAACTCAAGGCGCTCGCGGTGACCACGACGCGCCGCGCGCCCATGCTGCCCAACGTGCCTACGGTCGCGGAGTCAGGCGTACCAGGCTTTGCCGTCGAAGCCTGGTACGGTATCTACCTGCCTGCAGGCAGCCCGCCAGCCATCGTGAGCAAGCTCAACCGAGACATCGTGCGCGCCATCAACTCACCTGAAGTGTCCCGCCGCTACGCGGAGCTTGGCTTCGTTGTGGTTGGCAGTACCCAAGAGCAGTTCAGCGCCTTCACCCGATCCGAAATCGACAAATGGCGAGCTGTCGTGCGCAGCGCAAATATCACCGCCGATTAATCCTCAACCTCACAGGAGAACCCATGAGCAACACCGCAACACCCAACGAACACGAAGCCCTTGGCAAGCACGCCGGCCACTACAAGACCATGGGCGCGATGCCCGAAGCGCTGGTGGACCTTGCCCGCCACGCGCCAGGCGCCTTCGACGCGTATTCAGCCATGCGCGCGAGCTTGCTCAAGACGGAAGAACAGGGAGCCGCGCTGCCCCTGAAGTACAAGCACCTGATCATTGCGGTGCTGGACGTCCAGCGCGACGAGCCGATCGGAATGAACAACCACATTCGAGCGGCAATGCTTGCGGGCTGCACGGCAGAAGAGGTGACCGAGGCGGTCTTGCTGGGCATCATCGTCAACGGCATGCCCGCCTGGGGCAAGATCGGCCGCAAAGGCGTTGAGTTCGCGCACAAGTTCGCGCAGGAGCAAAGCGCAGCCTCGAAGACGGCGGGCTGAAATCTCTCAAACATCCGAGACGGGTTTGCCGTATCCAGGATCCGTCGTCCCATCTTTACTGAGGAGACAAGCATGAGGCAGACAACATCGGCAATATCTCGCCGTGGGTTCCTAACGGTCGCGGGTCTGGGCTCGCTGCTTGCAGCGGGTGCGCGGGCGCAAAGCCCCACCTGGGTGCCTACGCAGCCGATCCGGTTGGTGGTTCCGTTCGCGGCTGGCGGCGGCGGCGACATCATGGCCCGCCTCGTCGCGGAGCCGCTGGGGCGTGCGCTGGGCCAGACCGTCATAGTGGACAACAAGGCGGGTGCGAGCGGAGCAATCGGATCTGAATTTGTGTATCGCGCGGCGCCTGACGGCTTGACCCTGCTCTTTGGCTCGCTGGACGCACAAGGCATGTTGCCCCACATGCGCAAGCTCAGTTGGGACCCCGACAAGTTCGTGCCCATCGCAGGCGTGGCGCAGATGGGCTTCATGTTGATGGGCCGAACCGGCATGCCTCCCACCCTGCGCGACTTGCTGGAGTTGGCCAAGACGAAACCGGTTTCCTACGGCAGCGCTGGCTCGGGCTCGTCGATCCATGTGCTTGGCGAACTGTTGCGACAAGTGACCGACACACAGTTGTTGCACATACCGTACAAGGGGGCAGGGCCGGCGCTGCAGGATCTGCTCGCCGGGCAGATCGATCTGATGTTGGTGCCGATGGCCTCCGTGCCTCAAGTTCGTTCGAAACTGGTGGTCTACGGCATCACCTCGGCGCAGAGGTCCGGCATGGCGTCCGACGTGCCCACGCTTGCACAATTGCAGGTTCCGGTGACGGGCGATTCGTGGACCTGTGTGCTTGCACCACCTGGAACGCCGGCGCACATCGCGGCCGCATTGCATGCGGCGCTCTACAAAGTGGTGACTGCGCCGGAGATGCAGCGGCAGTGGTCGGATCGTGGACTGGCGCCCCTGGCGATGAATCAGAGTGAGTTCGCAAACTTCTACGTCGCTGAATCAAGACGTTGGAGTTCAGTGATTCAGAAAGCAAAAATCACTGCGGACTGAGCCCGCTCCCCTAGGCTGTCATCCCGGACTCGATTCGGGATCCACTTCACTTGGACAAATGTATTGGCCGCCCTGTCCTAGACTACTGCGTCGCCTTCAGCGGAGCGGCGATCGCGACGTCCGACGGATAGACCACGACCGGCACGCCGTTCTGCCACTGCAACAGCAGGCCAGGCGGGTTGATTCGCTTGCCGCTGGCTTCGAAAGATACCTGGCCGTTGAGGGCCGCTACCGTAGGGCCGGATTCGATCTTCATTGAGTGCATCACATCAGCGATCTTTTTGCGGTCGGTAGAACCCGCGCGCTCAAGTGCTTCCTTGAGCAGATAGACGTGTCCGTAGCCGAAGGCTGGATCGAAGGTCATCCACGGCAGGCCTGTGCGCTGCTTCCAGCGTGCTTCGAGGTCGCCGCTCTTCTTGGTCGGCCAGACGGTGGCGAAGACGACTGTTCCCTCGAGGCCTTCCTTGGGCATCAGGTTAAGCATTTCGGGGTCGAAGGCGCCGCCGCCATAGATGAAGAAGGGCGTGTTCTTGGGCGTGATGCCAACCTGTGCAAGAGAGGTCAGGATGGTCTTGGTGTCCGGCGCAATCGCCGTTGAGAAGAAGATGAAGCTCGGGCGGGCGCGCCGTACGCGCTGCGCGATCACAGAGCCGTCTGCCAGTTGGATGGCAAAGACTTCCTTGGCCACGACATTGATGCCCTTGGCCTTGAGAGCCGCCTCGACGCCATCGGCCGTCGCAATCGTGCCCGGGGTGTTGACTGCAAGGATCGCCACGTCCTTCATGTTTGCACCTGAGCTGAGTCTGGCCAGTTGTTCCATCAGCGGCAATACCGCCGGGGCTGCTTGGCCGCTGGGCATGTTGGTGCCGAACACGTTCTTGAAGCCACGCGTGGTGAGCTGGTCGGCGCTGCCCTGCACCAGCCACGGAATGCCGGCCCGCTCGGTGATCTCGGTGATGGCTAGTTGTTGCGAACTGATATAGGCGCCGGCGCCACCGACAATGTTTGGATTGCTGGCAATAAGCCGCTGGGCAGCGTTGCTCGCGTCGTCGGGTCGCGCACCGGCGTCAGCGATGATGAGCTTGATCTTCGCGCCGCCCAGGGACTTGATGCCGCCCGCAGCGTTGATTTCCTCTGCCGCCATTTCCGCACCCTTGATGGCACGGGCACCGTTGGTGCCATAGGGGCCGGTCAGGTTGTCGATGATCGCGATCTCGACTTCCTTGGGTTGGGCCTGTAGCTGACCGGCGGTGAGCATGAGGCCGGCAAGACAGGTCAGCGCGAATCGCATGGTGGTCGCAAACGTAGGTATCACTGCTATCTCCTTTGTGGTTTGAAAAGTGCTGGCATGCAATCAGTTCGTGTTGTGCTTCAGTGGGAGTCGCCGCCTGGTGAATCCTGTGCAACGGCGGCCACGCCCATGTAGGTGGTGCGAATCCTCTCGTCGTGCAGCAGCGTTTGCGGCGCGCCTTGCAGGGTAATGCGGCCGGAGTCCAGCACATAGCCCCAATCGCATGATTCAAGAGATTCAGCGACGCGTTGCTCGACGAGCACCACGGTGACGCCGGCGAGTTTGTGCGCCTTGCCGATGTGCTCGAACATTTCATCGGCCATGATCGGGGACAGGCCGAGCGAGGGCTCGTCAAGCAGCAACAGGCGCGGCGACGACGCCAGCGCGCGCCCGATGGCGAGCATCTGTTGTTGCCCACCCGACAGCATGCCCGCTTGTTGCTTGCGCCGCTGCGCGAGTATGGGAAAGAGCTCATAGGCGCGCTCGACGGCCTGCTGCTTTTGCAGGCGACCACGAACGCAATAGGCGCCCATTTCAAGATTCTCTGCAACGGTCATCGACTTGAAAACCTGCCGGCCCTCCGGCACGTGCGAGATGCCGCGCGCGGCGCGGTCGGCAGGGTCCAGGGCAAGGAGATCCTCGCCTTCGTAGAAGATTCTTCCACTTGTGGCGGGCACGACGCCGGAGATGACCTTGAACATCGTTGATTTGCCCGCGCCGTTGGGGCCAACAATGGCGACCATCTGGCCCTCGGTGATCTCCAGGCTGACGTCACTCAGTGCCTGAATATTGCCGTAGGCGGCGCTAATGCCTTCAAGCCGCAGCATGTTTCACCATCCATTTGCGCCCGAGATAGGCTTCCACAACCTTGGGATCATTGACGACGTCCAAGGGCGCGCCGGACGCGATGACCACGCCGTGGTCCAGCACCACAAGTTGATCGCAGATCTTGAGCATCGCGTGCATCGTGTGTTCGATGATCATGACGGTCACGCCTTGCTGCGGCAGGCGTTTGATCACCAGCAGGAGTTGCTCGATTTCCTCATGTGCAAGGCCGGCGAATATTTCGTCAAGCAGCACCAGGCGGGGCGATCCTGCAAGCGCGCGGGCGAGTTCAAGTAGACGCAACTCGACGCCGTTGAGCTCACTGGCAAGGGCGCTCTGGCTGCGTGTCAGGCCGACTGTCGCAATGGCCCGTTTGGCGCAAGCAATCGCGTGTTCGTCGTCGGTTTGCGTGGAAATCGCGCCGACGACAACGTTGTCCAGCACGGAAAGCCGCAGGAAGGGGCGTGGCACCTGAAAGGTTCTGCCGATGCCCAGCCGGCTGATGGCTGTGGGGGGCAGACCCGTCACGTCTTGGCCGTCGTAGGTCACCCGGCCTGCGTCTGGCGTGATAAAGCCGTTCAAGAGATTGAACGCGCTGGTCTTGCCTGCGCCGTTCTGCCCGATCACGCCGAACACCACACCCTGCGGCACCACAAAGCTGACGTCGTTCACTGCCTTCAGTCCGCGAAAGGACTTGGTGAGCCCGCTCACGACGAGGAACTGCGCGTTTCTTGGCCCGGGGTCGCGGCTTGCTGGCGGGCCGGCGCTATCGGCAGCGGGCGCGGCCGGCGCTCCATCAGGCAGGGCCGAAGCAACGGATCCACGTCGCATTGAGACAATCCGGTCGCGCACATACCAGTACAGCCCTTCAGGGGCGATCATGATCGCGAGGATCAGCGCGAGACCGTAGACGATGCTTTGAATTCCGGGAATGGTATGCCCGAGCAGCGCATGCAAACCGTCGCCCAGCGGAATCAGCACTGCGGCACCGATCAGCGGCCCCCACAGCGTGCCAAGCCCGCCAAACAGTGAGACCACCATGGCCTGCGCGGAGACGTGCAGGCCGAACACATCTGCGGGCACGGCGACGCGGATCACAACCACATAGAGGCCGCCAGCCGCGCCGGCCATCGCGCCGCTGATCGCGGTGGCGACCATCTTGCGGCGCCAGACATCGATGCCAGCGGCGGCGGCGGCTTGCTCGTCCAGCTTGATCGCGCGCAGCGCGAGGCCGAAGCGTGATCTTTCAATGACATGCGAGATGAGCAGCGCAAGAAACAGAAGCACGCCTGCGAGCAAGGTATAGACGCCCACGTCGTCGAATTGCATGAACCACGCTGTGTCCTGCGCCTTGCGCGGCAACATGACCTCTTGATAGCGCAGCCAATCGAGCACGTAGCGAATCACCACCGGGTAGGCCAGCATGGCCAGCGCGAAATGGATGCCGCGCAACCGAAGCGTCGGCAGCCCGATCAGCACTGCGGCCAGCGCTGCAACCACGATGCCCGCCGGAATGCCCAGCCAGGGTGTCACGTTCCAGATCGAAAGGAGAAGCGTGACAGTGAATGCGCCAAGCCCAAAGAAAGCCGCATGCCCGAATGAGATCACACCGGCGTAACCGCCCAGGATGTTCCAGGCAAGCCCAAGCACCGAGAAGATGGCCACGATGGTCATCACCTGCTGGTAGTACATGTTGGCGAAGACGCTCGCCAGCAGGACATAGAGCCCGCACACTGCCGTGATGCAGCCCAGGGTGAAGGGATCGATCCGCCTCATGGCTACACCCTATCCACTTTGCTGCCGAATATGCCGTCCGGCTTGAAGAACAAGGTTGCGACGAAGACGACAAAAATCGCGGCACTCTGCAGCTCGATCGGCAGGAACAGCGCCGAGATCTGCTGCACGACACCGATGATCAACCCCCCCCAGAACGCACCGAGGATCGACCCCAGTCCACCCAGCACAACCGCTGCGTACATGATGATCAAGAATTGCACGCCGACGTAGGGTTGGAACGGGTAGTAGACGGAGACCAGACCACCGGCCACGGCGGTAATGGCCACACCGAAGGCGAAGGCAAAGCGATGCGCGCGGTCAACCTTGATGCCGACATAGGTAGCTGCCACAGGGTTGTCGGCCGCAGCGCGCAGTGCCTTGCCCAGCGAGGTGCGCGAAAAGACCAGGTAGATCACCACCACCAGCGCTGCGGCAACCAGGCACGATATCGCCTGCCCTTTGTTGATGAACACCTGGGCATCCAGCCCTGGAATCGGCTGCAGCATCCAGGCTTGGTCGGATATCGGCGTCTGGTTTTGCCGCGGAACCGCACCGAACCAGGCAAGGGCAACATTCTGCAAAATAAGCGAGATGCCCAGCGTGAGGATCATCTGGGTGTAGTGGCCTTCTCCCTCGCTTGCCATCACACGCAGACCGGTGGAGCGCGACAGCACCAGACGATGCGTCATTGCGCCCAAGACGAAGATGACCGGGCCTGTAAGCAGAATGCCGACATAGGCGCCTGCCGTCACCCCGAACAAACCGAGCGGAGCGAGAAGCGCTGCAGCGAAGACCGCGCCGTACATCCCCAGCATCAAAAATTCGCCCTGCGCGAAATTGACCACTCGCATGATGCCGAAGATCAGCCCGACGCCCGAGGCCATTAGCCCGTAGATGATTCCCGCCATCAGTCCGGCGGTGACCGTCTGCATGACGGCCTCGGCAGCTACGCTCAAGATCATGTTGAGCGCTCAGTCGTCGTTGTCGAACGGATTGGGCACACGGAACGGGTCGGTGAGGCTGCCCGTCATCGCCGGTGCCAGCCGGTCCAGCGCATCCACCGTCCATCCGCCCTCGTGGAACAAGGTGGAAACAAATTGTGGTGGTGACAGCAGCGCGACCTCATCGCCGCCGATGAAGAAGTCTTGTCCGTTGATGTTCTTCGCGGCGTCGGTGCACAGCCATGTCACCAGTGCGCCGATTGAATCGGGCGGGGCGGGGCGGTCCCAGCCGGCCAGGCCGCGCTCACCAATCCAGTAGCGGCCGAGCGACTGGATAAACGGCTTCCAGATGCCTGCCAGATTCTTCGCGAACCAGTCGCCGCCGCCCGTGTCGCCTGCCGTGGCCCGCGGCCGAATGATGTTGCAACGGATGTTGAAGCGCCCTTGCTCGCGCGCCACGCTGCGGGTGAGGCCGGCCAGCCCTTCCTTGGCGGCCACATAAGCTGCATTGAAGGGCATGCCCAGGCCGGCTTCGGAGCCGGTGTTGACGATACTGCCGCCACCCCGTGCACGCATCAGCGGCACACCGTACTTGATCATGAGGAAAGACGACTTGAGGTGGCTACCCTGAACCCTGTCCCACTCCTCTTCAGTGAGCTTATGAATCGGGTTGCCAGCGCGCAGGCCGGCATTGTTGACGATGATGTCCAGGCCCCCGAACTGCGCCACCGCCGCGTCAATGACCCGCTTTGCACCGACGGAAGTCGCCAGGTCTTCGCTAATCGGAAAAGCCTGGCCGCCGGCATCGCGGATTTCCTGGGCTACCACTTCTGCGGTGCTCTGGCCCTGTGCGTTCTTGCCGAAGTCGCACACCACCACGCTGGCGCCTTCGCGCGCGAGGGTTTTGGCCTCGCTTCGGCCGATGCCGCGGCCGCTGCCGGTCACGATGGCCACTTTGCCTGCAAGTCTGTGCTTGTCCATTTTGAAGTCTCCTACAGCCGGATAAATTTGAAACCCGTACGCGTCGCCCGGCAAGGGCGCTCATCCTGACGCGCATGATGCGATGTTTTTGCGGTCTGGTCAACGACAATGTTGACTTCATGCCGCGCAAGGGTATGCTCTTGTCCCGAGTTGCTCGTTCGGGCCCAGGCTGCCCGGAAAATGTTCTTACCAAGGAGACAAGACAATGGTCAAGGAAGAGGATGCGGAATTCCACGCCAGGGATCCGAAAGATTACGACTGGGCCGAAACACGCTTTATCAGCTTTTCGATTCCACAAGAGCAGTTGTTCGGGAACGTCTATGTTCTGGCGCGGCCCAACGTAGGCGCCGTCATCTCCGACATCACGATCCAGAAGGGCTTCTCGCGCTTTCCATACGAGATGGATTTTCACGATCCGCAAATGCATCTTCCCTGCCCGCCCTCGTTTCGCAAGTTCACTTTGAGAAACGGCTTGTCGGTAGAGGCCGTGAGGCCGCCCTACGAGTTGCACTACTCATACCGTCACAACGGCGGAAACTGCAGTCTCGAATTCGACTTCACGGCAGTCGGAGAGCCGTTTGACTGCCACGACCCCAAACAAAACCCCCTGCTGGGCGACGCCACCTTCTCAGGGCTGGGAGATCAATGGCTCAATGGCCACTACGACGTGCTGGGCCACGTCAAAGGTGAGCTGATTTTGCGCGGCAAGCGTTACGAAATCGACAGTTATGACGGCGCCGACCACAGTTGGGGGCCGCGCAAGGAAGAGGGCATTCGCGCCATGGGCTGGACCGCTGCGGCCTTCGGCCCCGATTACGGCATCCACACCGTCTTTCACCTGGACATTCGCAACGGTCAGGTCTTCTACGACAAATTCAAGTTCGGCTATGTGGTCGATGAAGGGCAGACCTATGGGCTGGTCAGCGCCGAGATCACCGCGACGCGCATCGACATGATCGGCGTGAGCAACCGAATCAAGGCGGTCGATGTTCGAGGCAAGGTGCACGAGATGCGGGGTACTGCCATTGCAGGTCATCCGCAGTACACCATCAACCCGTGTCAGGCGGTGTTCCAGACGCTGTTTCGTTACGAAGTCGGCACACGCGTCGGATACGGCGAGAGCGCCGATTGCTTCGGGTTGGACTATCTGGCCGAACGCATGTCTGCCCTGGGCAGATACCGCTCAGGAGGCCCCACCACTGCTGCCCAGAAGTAGGAGCACACATGGCCGCCCCCGACTACACGATCCTGGATGCACCGCCACGATCGTTCATTGATGAGATGTGCAGGAAGTATCCAACCGAGCGGGAGACCGATGAACTCCTGGTTCGAAAGTTGGAGCGACGGGTATCGCAGACAAAGGATTACCACGTTCCGCGCCTGTCTGAGTTGGCTGTGTGCATACAAAAGTTTTTCGAGGCCCAGCTCACCGCCCCGTTTCGCATCAGCGACCCGCGTTGGCTCGCGGGAGGCGCATCCAAGCTTCAGGTGCTCTTTGAAATCGATTGGGAGCAGGACGGAAGGCCGCGCCATGATCAGATGGTCATTCGGATGGATCCTGCCGAATCACACAATGCAACGAGTCGCCTGCGAGAAGCCGAATTACTGCGCGCTTTCCGGGGTGTCATCCCGGTGCCGGAGGTGTTCTTTGTCGATGCCGACGGGAAATGGTTCCCTGAGCCCGCCCTGATCTACGCATTCGCTGCCGGTGGCACCAAGCCCAAGACCACGTCCTCGGGCGCTGTGAGCGGCTTGGGAATTCACTTCGGACCGCAGTGGCGCTCGGTGCTCGGGCCTCAGTTCGTCGAACACCTGGCGAAGATTCATTCCTATCCGATCGCTCAGGGCAAGTTCACCACGATGGAGCCGCCCTCGGTGGGGACCACCGAGGCCGCTCAACTGCAGTTGAACCGTGCACGCCGCGTTTGGGAAGAAGACCGCGCCGAAGATTTTCCATTGATGGAGGTGGCCACCAACTGGCTAGGCCGCAACCTCCCGGTGATGGATCAAGTCAGCGTCATTCATGGCGATTACCGCAGCGGCAACTTTCTCTTCGATGAAGCGTCGGGCAAGATCACGGCCTGGCTGGATTGGGAGCGAGGCCATCTCGGGGATCGACACCGCGATCTGGCCTGGATCACCCAGGCCATGTTTGGCGATCCCAGGGAGGACGGCCGGGGCTTCTACATTTGCGGGCTGCTGGGCGAAGAAGAGTTCTACGAGAAGTACCAGCAGATGTCGGGTCTGACCATCGACCCGGTTCGGCTCAAATGGTATTCGGTGCTGAACTGCTATCAGGCTCTTGTTTCTACTCTGGGCAGCGCGTACCGGGTGGTTCGCCTGGGCAAGAATCACCAGGATGCCCTGATGGTGGTGCTGAAGGCGGAGGCTGCGATGGCGAGCGTTCGGCTTCGCGAGATGTTGAAGGAGCTCATCTGATGGCTGACGTCACGACCAATGCACTGCGCGGCATCATCAAGACCCTGAGCGACGTGGTGGTGCCGGCCATTCCGGCCGACGATCCGCTGGCGCTGCAAGAATTGAAGATGGTGGTTCGCTACCTGGACTTCGCTCGCGAGCGCGTCGATCACCTTTACGCGCGCGCACGCTATGAGCTGAACTTCTATGCCGGCCTCATCGCCGGATTCACAGAGCCGCTCGGCACAGCCTATCCGGCGCAGGCACGCGACATTGCAGACTTGAGCGCGCGGGCCAAGGCGCTGCTGGCCCAGCCTGGCGCGGCCATCGGAGATTTACGCAACCTGAACCTGGAAATCATGGGCCGGATCAGCGGCTTGCTGGGCGAGGTGACCGATGCCGCCATCCTCACGCGCCTGGAGCGTGCCGTCGTGCTCGCGTCCGAGGAGATCACCGCCTTCGACCGCTCGTGGTATGCGCCATTGAAGCTTGAGCGCTTTCCCGAACAAGTGCGCCCGCTCGCCTCGTTCATTCCAATGCAGCAGCAGTCTGTCTCTTGACCAGAAGGTGATGTCTTGCGCATTCTGATTACCAACGACGACGGCATCCAAGCGCCTGCCTTGCCTGTCCTGGCGACATGCCTCGCCCAGGCCGGGCATGAGGTCCTGGTTGTCGCGCCGCTTGAGGGGCACAGCGGCTGCGGTGCCTCGATCGGTCAAGTCACCGAAGGACAATTTGTCGCGCTGACCCCGGTGTCGCTTGCGGGCGCGCCGGACATTGAGGCGTTCTCAGTTGACAGCCCGCCCGCCTTCATCGTGCTGGCGGCGATCCAGGGCGTTTTCGGTAAGCCCCCCGACGTCGTGGTCACGGGGCCGAACTCGGGTCTCAACCTCGGGCCTCTGGTATTGCATTCGGGCACTTTGGGTGCCGCTGTCACCGCCGTCTCGAACGGCTTGCCGGCCATTGCTTTGAGTACCGAGAAGCGAGCTCGCTTCGGCTTTACCACGGCGGCGCAATTCTGCGCGCGCAATCTGCAAGCATTGATGAACTCCATGGAAGAGGGCTCGGCTCTGAACATCAATGTGCCTGACTTGCCGCTGGAGGAGATCGCCGGGGTGCGCCTGACCCGATTCGCACCCCGGAGTCTGGTTGCCATTGTTCTGTCGGAAGACGGCAGCCACCCAGAGGCTGCTGCGGGTAAGCGTCAAATGTGCGTCACCCTTGTGCACGATCATGATCGCTCGCTGCATCGCAAATGGCGCGCCGAAAGTGGCGAGCCCGACGACTCCGATGCCGGTGCCATTGTTGACGGATGCATTTCGGTGACTGTCGTTCATGGTGGCCTGCGCCATATCGATGATGTTGAAGTGGGCGTGCCGTGGCAAGGAATGCTTTAGGAGGATTTCGACATGACTGAATTGAGTTTTGCCAACAGGGTTGTGGCCGTGACTGGCGCAGGGCGCGGACTTGGCCGCGAATATGCGCTGGCCTTCGCGGCACGCGGTGCCGCTGTCGTCGTCAACGATTTGGGCGCGACGCTTGTTGGCGACGGTCCCTCAAGCCACGAACCAGCCGATGAAGTTGTCGCGCAGATCAGGAAATCCGGCGGTCGCGCAGTCGCCAACTACGGTTCGGTCGGAACCCCCGAGGGCGCACAAGGCGTCATCGATGCGGCGCTAAAGGAATTCGGCCAGATCGACACCCTGGTGAACAATGCCGGCGTTCTCAACATGAAGCCCTTCGCGGAGGTGACGCTCGAAGGGTTGCAGCGGCATCTTGGCGTACACGTGCTCGGATCATTCTTGCTGTGCAAGGCGGCCTGGCCCCACATGGTGGCCCGCAAGTATGGCCGCATCGTCAATACAGTGAGCGGCGGCATCTTCGGCTTACCCAGCTTGACGGAGTATGGCCCCGCCAAGGGCGGCGTGTTTGCCTTCACGCGCAGTCTGGCGCTCGAAGCGCTTGAACACGGGATTCGCGTCAATGCGATTGCCCCGCAAGCGTCAACTCGAATGCTGCATGCATCGGCCTTGAGCCCCGAGTTGCGGGCCCAGCTCGACAAGATGATGACGACGGCTTTGGTCGCTCCTGGGCCCCTCTATCTTGGCCACGAAAGTTGCTCCATCAACGGTGAAACACTTGCTGTGTCTGGTGGCAAGGTCTGCAGAATCGCGCTCACCTACAACGAGGGATTCACCGATCCCAATCTAACGCCCGAGATGATTCGAGACCGCATTGATGAGGTGCTGGACGAATCAACGGCGCGCGTCTGGACGAGTGCAACGTCTCGTTACGAAGCGCGTGCGCGGGGTTCCTGAAGCCGCGCGGCGCATCGCCTGCAACTGCTTTACCGCAGCTTTGCCGCCTGCACCGGTTCGAAGGTCAACGATGGGGGCAATGACACGTTGAACAGCCTGTAGTGATCCGATGATCATTCAGGAGATTCTCATGAGCATTGTTCGCAATCTCACCAGGGCAAGCCTGGTCGTGATCGTTGGTGTGGCCTTGAGCGGCTGCGTTGTGCGGCCCTTGGGCTGGGGCTGGGGCGACGGCGGCGGTCACAGACGTGGCGGTGGCCATTACGTTGAATCCGATCGCGATCACGGACGCTCACAGGGGTATGGACATCCGCGTGAAGAACCAAGGCGCCGCGGTTGGTAGACCGTCTTGATTACGCGAGTAACTTCAGGCGCGCACCAGTAGGTCCACACGCATCGGCCGGATGAAGTTGGCGCCGTTCGGTGCAAGGTGGGCTCGAAAGGCGGTCTCTATTTTCGCCATCAGCTCGTCGCTGACACGATGCTGGGTGTGGGTCACACCCAGCATCCGCTTTCGGTACGCCTCGAAGTCCTTGAACTCAATAGGCGATAGAAAATTCACCTGCCGATCCAGCACAAACAATCCCTTGCCGACGGCGGCCGCGATGGCCTCAATGGCCTTTTGCCGAACCACACCCTCGTCGTGGTACAGACGGCCGATATCGTTGAAGGGGCCGTCGTAAACTGGCTCTGAGATGTAGACCCGCCCGCCGGGGCGCAGCACCCGGTGCATCTGCTCAAATGCCTGCGCCATCAGCTCATGCGGCACGTGATGCAGCGACTTGAACATCAGCACCGCGTCAAAGCTGGCATCAGGAAAATCCAGCGCCTCGGCGCCGCACAGGCGAAACTCAAGGTTGGCGGGCCAGGTGCGTTCGACATTCTTGCGGTGCTGGATCTCGTCCACTTCAATGCCCACGACACGGCGGGCGCCGCCATCCACCGCAGCGCGCCGGCTGGTCTCGCCGTTGCCGCAGCCGATGTCCAGGATGTCACTGTCGAGCAGTTGAACGCAGCTTGCCACCAGCGGAAACTCGTCTTGGACGTAGAGGGGGAATTGGAGCGATAGATCGATGGTCATAGGCGCGCATTCTCCCCTTCTCTTTAACGCCTGGTCAACTGCCGCTTCTGGGGTAAGCAGCTTGCTTTCAAGCTCCTGCCGAGAGGCATGACTACCAGTCACCCGCAGCTGGCTGAGTAGATGTGTGGAGTCAGACTCAAAAAAATGCGCGGCCAATGAAGAACTTGCCACTCCCCAAGGACAAAGACTGGGATACTATGCCGATGTTCACTCCTGCACCCCCGTCATTGCAGCGTCGGCGCTGCCTGCTCACTGCAGCAGCGATGCTTGGGGGGTTGGTGGTCCCGCGCATGGCCGGTGCGGATGGGCCGCAACTGGCTGGCGCACAGCTCACGGCTGACTTCGACCCGCTTGCCGCCATGTGGTTGGGGTACGACCAGGGGCATGAAGCCTTCACCGCCGATCTGGCGCAAGCCTTGTGGCCGCATGTGCCCATCAGGATGCTGGTGCGTGATGCCGATGCACAGGCACGCGCGATTTCGCTCTTGCGCGGCAGAGGGCTTGACGTCAGCAAGCTCAGGTTTTCTTTCGACGAGCAGGCGCCGTTCTTTGTCCGTGATGCCGCAGTTTATGGCCCCGACGGCGACGACAGTCCCTTTATCGTGGATTTTCAATGGACACGCTACGGCTGGCCGAGCTGGTGCCATCGCCGATATGCTGGAAACCAGTCTGACGTCAAGGAATGTGCCAGCACAGATGATCTGGAAGCCGGTGGGGTGGACCATCGGCTGGCTATGTCGCTGGGCATCCCCAGCCTTGCCACGCCGCTGGCCGCTGAAGGTGGGGGCGTTGAAGTCAACGGGAAAGGCCTCATCATCGCCAACGCCAGCCTATGGCTCGAACGCAATCGGGGGATGCCGCGCGAGGTGATCGAGAAGCATCTGCTGGCCCTGCCCGGCATGCGCAAAGTGATCTGGGTGCCTCACGGCCTGGCGCAAGATTCGCTCCACCGCACCACCATCGCCGGGAACTATGTGGGTTGGGGTACCGGTGGTCACACAGATGAATTCGTGCGTTTTGCCGACGAGCGAACGGTGTTGCTTGCCTGGGTGAATGAGGCCGAGGCGCGCAGACACCCGGTGGCCCGCTTGAACAGGGGCCGTATGCTCGCCAACTACGAGGCCCTAGCGGCAAGCACTGACCAGCGTGGCCGGCCGCTGCGGGTGATCAGGGTGCCGATGCCGCGCATCGTGGAGCGACCGGTGGTGCTGAGCGCCGACGCCGACACCGCGTACTCAGAACAATGGACTGCGGAGTCGTTTCCTGCCAGGGAAGGGCGACGCGAGGGTGACACCGTGATGCAGATTGCCACCACCAGCTACCTCAACCATGTGGTGGCGAACGATCTGGTGCTGCTGCCAAGCTATCTGCCGCACGGCACGCCGCCCGAGCTTCAGGACCAGGTGCGGCGGCTGCATGAATCCGCCTACGCCGGACGCAAAGTCAAATTCATCGACGCCATCAACGCCAACTGGGTGGGGGGTGGTGCGCATTGCGCGTCCCTGGCCGAGCCGGCTGCGCGCGGGTGACGAGTGGGTTACCGGTTGGTGATGCGCCGCAGGCATTGCCAGCGCTGCCGTTGATCCCAATTTGACCGCTGCGTGCGGTCATGGTTGGTGCCTGTGCTATCGCTTCCATAGATTTATCTTCGTAGGTCGATCGGTGTTCGAACACTAGACTGCGTCGGGTCGTCAATCGCAATCCAGCATTGCAGGCCATCTAAGGAGAACATCTTGTCAGCAGAAGCAAAATGCCCGTTCTCGGGCAGCGCGAGCAAACACACAGTGGCCGGGGCACCAGCAAACGCGCAGTGGTGGCCCGATCAACTGAAACTGAAGGTCTTGCACCAGCACTCCCCCAAGTCCGACCCGATGGGCGAGGCATTCAACTACGCACAGGAGTTCAACAGCCTAGACCTAAATCTCGTGATCAAGGATCTCCATGCGCTGATGACGGATTCGCAGGACTGGTGGCCCGCTGACTGGGGTCATTACGGTGGCTTGATGATCCGAATGGCATGGCACAGTGCGGGCACCTACCGCATCGCCGATGGTCGCGGTGGCGCCGGGTCGGGTAACCAGCGCTTTGCGCCCCTCAATAGCTGGCCTGACAACGGCAACCTGGACAAGGCGCGCCGCCTGCTCTGGCCGATCAAGCAGAAGTACGGCCGCAAGATCTCCTGGGCCGACTTGATGATTCTTGCTGGCAACGTCGCGCTGGAGTCCATGGGATTCAAGACCTTCGGGTTCGCCGGCGGGCGTGAGGACATCTGGGAGCCTGAAGAAGACATCTACTGGGGCTCCGAGGCCACCTGGCTGGGTGACAAGCGCTACAGCGGCGACCGTCAGTTGGAGAACCCCCTGGCCGCCGTGCAAATGGGTTTGATCTATGTGAACCCGGAGGGCCCGAATGGCAAGCCCGACCCTGTGGCCTCGGGCCGCGATGTTCGCGAAACCTTTGCGCGTATGGCCATGAACGACGAAGAGACCGTGGCGCTGATTGCTGGCGGCCACACCTTTGGCAAAGCCCACGGCGCAGGTGACCCCAAGCTGGTCGGCCCCGAGCCCGAAGGCGCCCCAATCGAAGAGCAGGGCCTGGGCTGGAAGAACAGCTTTGGTACCGGCAAGGGCGTGCATACCACCACCAGTGGCATCGAAGGCGCCTGGAAACCCAATCCCACTCGATGGGACAACGGCTACTTCGACATGCTGTTGGGCTATGAGTGGGAGCTCACCAAGAGTCCCGCCGGCGCCCATCAGTGGGTGGCAAAGAATGTCAAGCCCGAGCACATGATTGTGGACGCCCACGATCCTTCAAAGAAACATCCGCCGATGATGACCACGGCCGACCTGTCGCTGCGCCTGGACCCGGCCTACGAGAAGATCTCGCGCCGATTCCACCAGAACCCAAAGGAATTCGCCGATGCGTTTGCCCGTGCCTGGTTCAAGCTGACACACCGTGACATGGGCCCGCTCGCCCGCTACCTCGGACCGCTGGTGCCAAAGGAATCGCTGATCTGGCAAGACCCCGTTCCCGCCGTCGATCACAAACTAATCGACGAGCAGGACATTAGCGCTCTGAAGGCCAAGATCCTCTCGGCCGGCCTGTCCATCTCTCAGCTTGTCACCACGGCCTGGGCGTCTGCCGCAACTTTCCGGGGCAGCGACAAGCGTGGTGGTGCCAACGGTGCGCGCATCCGCCTGGCGCCGCAGAAAGACTGGCAGGTCAACCAGCCGGCTGAGCTGCAGAAGGTTTTGCAAACTCTGGAAGCGATTCGCAAGGACTTCGACGGTGCGCAGACTGGCGGCAGAAAAGTTTCGCTGGCTGATCTGATTGTGTTGGGCGGATGCGCGGCCATCGAGGCTGCGGCGAAGAAGGCCGGCCAGGACGTGAAAGTGCCCTTCACTGCCGGTCGCACCGATGCCTCGCAAGAGCAGACCGATGTGGACTCCTTCAACGTCCTCGAACCGATGGCCGATGGCTTTCGCAACTATGCCCGCAAGGGGCTGGAGAATGTGGCGGCGCAAATGTTGGTGGACAAGGCGCAGTTGATGAAGCTGAGCGCGCCCGAGATGACGGTGCTGATTGGTGGCCTGCGCGCCTTGAATGCGAACGTCGATCAGTCCCGCCACGGCGTCTTCTCCGCGCGTCCCGAGACGCTGACCAATGATTTCTTCGTGAATCTGCTCGACATGGGCACGCAGTGGCAGAAGTCCGCCACGGCTGATGGCCTGCTGGAAGGTCGCGACCGAGCGACGGGTGAGCTCAAGTGGACCGGTACTATCGTGGATCTGGTCTTCGGATCGAACTCGCAGTTGCGCGCTCTTGCGGAAGTTTATGCATGCGGAGATGCGCAGAGTGTTTTCGTGCGTGACTTTGTTGCGGCCTGGAACAAGGTGATGAACCTGGACCGCTTCGACCTTGCGTGATCTTTGACGATATGCGGGCTAGGGAAACTTCCCGGTTGTGCAGCCACCGCATTTGCCGCATAAAGCATCTTTAAGCTTTGTTCAGGATGCCCGCATGAACCGAGATGATGCTGATCTGACTCGCCGCAGCTACCTCAAGCGAATGGGCGCGGCTGCGGTGGCGAGCGCGGGCCTGAGTGCGCAGTCGCAGAGCAACTGGCCCAGCAAGCCCATTCGCTGGATCGTCCCCTTCGCGCCTGGCGGCACCTCCAGCATCGTGGCACGCAGCATCGCAGCGGAAATCACCAAGCAGATGGGCGTCACCATCGTCATCGACAACAAAGGCGGTGGTGGTGGCGTGCCGGCCATGCTGGAGCTGCTGCACGCTCCGGCCGATGGCCACACCATTGTCATGAGCCACATCGGCCTGATGGCGGTCAATCCGCTGATCTACCCCGACTCAGGCTACGACGTGAACAAGGACTTCGTGCCCGTCACCTTGCTCAACCGCATCCCCAGCCTGTTCGTGGTGCACAAGGATGTGCCGGTCAAGGACATCAAGTCTTTTGTGGAATACGTGAAGGCGCGGCCGGGCAAGCTCAACTACGCTTCGGCCGGCAATGCCAGCGCGGGCCATCTTGCCAATGAAGCGCTCAAGCAACGCACGGGCATGTTCATCACCCACATCCCCTACCGAGGCACCGGCCCGGCACTCACTGATGTGTTGGCCGGCCGGGTCGAGTTGTTCTCGGCCGGCACGCCGGCGCTGCTGCCGCATATTCGCAGCGGCGCGGTGCGCTGCCTTGGAGTGGGTTCAGCCAAGCGCATCTCAGCACTGCCCGACGTGCCCTGCATCAGCGAGACCTATCCGGGCTTCGAGACCGAGCAGTGGTATGGCGTGCACGTCAGGGCCGGCACGCCGCCGGAGATCATTGCGCGTCTTCAGCAGGAATGTGCCAAGGCCTTGCGCTCGGCCGAGGTCATCGCCAAGCACGATGCCGAAAGTGCCACCGCCGGTGGCGGCTCGCCGCAGGAGTACGCCGCCTTCATCGCCAAGGAGCAAGCCCGCTGGCGCGACGTGGTGATCAAGGCGGGAATCAGGGCCGGTTGATCGGTCAGGTGCCAGCGGCGTCGGCCAGCACCATATCGGCGCACTTCTCGCCGATCATCATGCACGGCACACTGGTGTTGCCCGAGATGATGGTGGGCATGATGGAGGAGTCGGCGAAGCGCCGGCCGGTTTCTGCGAGCGACTTGCGTTTGATCAGGTGCGCGCCCTGCCGCCCTGATTAGACTCATAGCTGGTGTATTTTTGCAGGAGACCGCAGATGAACATTCGCCTTCCTATGTTGGAGCTCGCCGTCGCCCTATCCTGCGTGCTCACAGCACCAGGCGTCTGTGCTGCAGATGCGATCACCGACGCGATGCAGGCCGCCTATGCGCCTTACCGTGCCGCCTTGTTTCGAACCAACAGCAAGGCGCAGGCCGAATCGGAAAAAGCCATCGCCGACGCGCAGCAGAGTTGGCAGCGGCTGATCAGCCGCTTTGCGGCCAAGCCGTTTGCTCCCTATGATCGCGACGCCGAGTTTTCAGCCACGCTCAACGCGGTGAACCAGGTCTATGCAAAGGCGCAGCAGCAGATCGCCAAGCAGCAGTTGTCAGAGGCGCACGAAACACTGGAGGCCGCGCGCGATCTGATGGCGCAACTGCGCCAGCGCAACAACGTGGTCATCTTCAGCGATCACATGAATGCCTATCACGCAGAGATGGAGCATGTGCTGCAGCAAGGGGCGCAACTCGCGTCGGCTCCGCAGGGCATGATGCTCTTGATGGCGCGGGCCGGAGTGCTTGAATACCTGGCGGGCCGGCTGCACTCCGAAGCGCCGGCCGCATGGCAGGCCGATGCGGACTTCAACGCCATGCACAAGGCGGTGCAAGCTTCTGTAGTTGCGCTTCGCTCGGGATTGCTGAGTCAAGACACCAGCGCAGTCCGCCAGGCGCTTGAGAAACTCAAAGCACCCTACAGCCGCATGTTCCTGAAATTCGGCTAATCGAGCGCTGCACAAAGCCAGACGCAACGTGAGTGTCTTGACCTACGACAACGTCATAGGTCAGTGCTCAAGGCGGATGCCGACCGGTGGGGCACAGGATGTTGTGCGGCAAGGTGCCGCGCACATACTGGGCATCTTCGTCGGCTGTGGCTGGCCGCACCTGGATCATGCGGCCATGCGCGCCGTAGAGGTCTTCAAGCTGAGCCTGGAGCACAGCGCGGGCATCCGCGCCCTCGGGCAGGGCTTTGAACCACCGCCGCGAGCGGCCGTCATAGGTGAAGTCAAGCACCCACAATCGGCTTTGTCGAAAGAGCGTGGCCACAGGCTTGACTCACTCTTGTTTACGGGGCCGCAATTCAGATGCCACGGATCAGCAGCTTTTGCACATCGGCCAGCAACGGGGCCAGATCGCTGGCGCTGGCGCTCTTGCTTTGCGTGCGCACTGAGAGCTCTTGTTCGAGCAAACACATGGTCATGCGCACATAGGTGGAGTCCAGCGCCTTGCGCACGGCAGACAGTTGCTGCGCCACGCCTTGGCATGGCGTGCCTTCTTCCACCATGCGCTGGATGCCGCGCAACTGCCCTTCGGCGCGCTTGAGGCGTTTGAGAATCTCGGCGCGCGCGCCTTCGTCTGTGAGGGTTGCCATTATTTGAGCCTTTCTCCGGTGCTGTCATGTACCTCGACGCTGATCGCGATGCCTTGCCCCACGCTTTGCGTGACTGTGCAGAACGCTTCAAATTGCCCCAGCACGCGGTCCAGGTGCTCTAGTGATGCAGCAGGCACGCCCAGTGTGAGCGAGGCTTTGATGGTGAGCACCCGCAAGCGCCCTTCGGGGCTGCGACCCACCTGAGCCTCGACCTTGCAGCCAATGGGCTCGGGCTTTTGCTTGAACTTGCGTAGCGCGAACAGCAGTGAATCCGACAGGCAGTTGCCCACGGAGGCCGCCAGCAGTTGCACTGGCGAAGGGCCCGCGCCTTTGCCCATGGGCGCGGGCTCGTCCGCCACCAGCTCGGGTACCGTGCCGCCAAAGCGCACGGCGAAGCGGTAGTCTTCCAGTTGCGTCAGATCGACGCGAACCAGTTCGTCGGCCATGCTCAACTCCCGCAGGTGTTGCCGCTCACCGGCACGCCCAGCTTTTCAAGAATGGTTGCCAGCGGGCAGATGTTGGTGAAACTCGACTGCAGCAGATTGGCACCCACAAACACAGTGAAGGCCAGCGCCCATTGGCTGACGAACAGCGGACTGCCCGGAATGCCCAGTGCGAGCGAGATAAGAATGAACAGACCTGCAAAGAGGCGGACGTAACGTTCAACGGTCATGAGATAACTCCTGGTTGCTTAAGAAAATCAATGTGCGGGGGCGGTGCTGCCAGTTGCCGCCTGCGGCTCGAGTCGGCGGCGATACAGCGCGTAATAAAGAACCGGAATGACCACCAGCGTGAGCAGGGTGGACACCAGGATGCCAAAGATCAGCGAGACGGCCAGGCCGTTGAAGATCGGGTCATCCAGAATGAAGAAGGCGCCTATCATGGCGGCCAGCCCTGTCAGTGCGATGGGCTGGGCGCGCACTGCGGCCGAGTTGATGACTGCGTCGCGCAAGCTCAGACCCTGCGCCACCTGCAGCTCGATGAAGTCCACCAGCAAAATTGAATTGCGCACGATGATGCCGGCCAGCGCGATCATGCCGATCATGCTGGTGGCGGTAAATTGCGCGCCCAGCAGCGCATGGCCGGGCATCACGCCAATCAGCGTCAGCGGAATCGGCGCCATGATGACCAGCGGCGTGAGGTAGCTGCGAAACTGCGCCACCACCAAGAGGTAGATCAGGATGAGTCCCACGCCATAGGCGGCGCCCATGTCGCGGAAGGTCTCGTAAGTAATCTGCGATTCGCCGTCCCACTTGATGGCGTAGCTGCGGTAGGGGTCGGCCGGTTGGCGTATCCAGTATTCGCCAAGCTCCCCGCTGCCGGGCAAGGCTGCAGCGGGCAGCTTGCTGCGGATGGCGGCCAGTCCGTACAAGGGGGAATCGAGCTTGCCGGCCATGTCGCAGAACACATAGCTCACATGCTGCAAGTCCTTGGTAAAGAGCGGCTTGTCGATCACGCCGCGGTCGATTTGAACCAACTCGGACAGCGGCACCATTGCCCCCGACGCCGATCGCATCGGCAAGGCCAGCAGGGCGTCCAGGCCGACCTGCGATTGCAGCGCAAGCTGCAGCCGCACCGGCACCGGGTATTTGCTCTGCTTGTCATGCAGGTAGGCCGCGTCCACACCCGACAGTGCCCCATGGACGGTCTGGGCCACGCTCGCTACCGGTATGCCCAGCGACTCGGCGCGCTGGCGCCGCACGCTCAGGTGAACTTGCGCAGCGTCTTCCTTCAAGCTGGTGTCCACGCCCACGATATCCGCAGTGGCGCGGAACGCGTTCGCAATGCGTTGCGCGAGTTGCTGGCGCCCACTCTCATCTGGCCCGTACACCTCTGCCACCAGCGGACTCATCACAGGCGGCCCCGGCGGCACTTCAACAATCTTGATGCGGGCATGGTGACGCGCGCCTATCTCTTCGAGCGCGGGGCGCAAGCGCTGCGCAATGGCATGGCTTTTTTCAGAGCGGTGCTTCTTGTCCACCAGGTTCACCTGCAGGTCGCCCTGTTCGGCGTCGGCGCGCAAGTAGTACTGGCGCACCAGGCCATTGAAGGTGATGGGGCTGGCAGTGCCGGCGTATCCTTGCAGGTCACGCACCTCGGGTTGGCGCGCGAGGAAGCCGCCCATCTCATGGAGCGCGGATGCAGTGGTCTCCAGCGGCGTGCCAGCAGGCATTTCCACCACCACCTGGAACTCGCTCTTGTTGTCAAAGGGCAGCATCTTGAGCACCACCCACTGCATCATGGCCAAGCCCATGGACAGCAGCAGCGCGACGATGATGGCCGCCAGCAGCAGCCAGCGTTTGCGCGCACTGGCCAGCAGCGGTGTCAGCACCCGCACGAACAGGCTTTGCACCTTTGCTCCCCAGCCACCCGTGTGCGCGGCGCCTGCGGCGTTTGCGTGTCCATGCGGCTTCATCAGTTTGAGTGCCAGCCACGGCGTCACGGTGAAAGCGATGGCCAGTGACAAGGCCATGCCCAGGCTGGAGTTGATCGGGATCGGGCTCATGTACGGCCCCATCAGGCCCGAGACAAAGGCCATGGGCAACAAGGCAGCGATCACGGTGAGCGTGGCCAGTATGGTGGGGCCGCCCACTTCGTCCACTGCGACGGGAATGATCTCGCGCAGTGACCGCCCAGGATAAAGCTGCTGATGGCGGTGAATGTTCTCCACCACCACGATGGCATCGTCCACCAAAATGCCGATGGAGAAGATCAGCGCGAACAAGGACACGCGATTGAGCGTGAAGCCCCAGGCCCATGAAGCGAACAGCGTTGCCGTAAGCGTGAGGATCACCGCGGCGCCCACGATGACGGCTTCACGCCGTCCCAGGGCCAGGCCCACCAGAGCAATGACCGACGCCGTGGCAAAGCCCAGCTTCTGGATCAGCTTGTTGGCTTTCTCGGCGGCGGTCTCGCCGTAGTCTCGCGTAATGGTGGTCTCTATGTTGGCCGGAATCACCGTGTTGCGCAGCGCATCCACCCGCTCGCGCACTGCGCGCGCCACGTCCACTGCGTTCTCGCCGGGCTTTTTGGTGACGGTCAGGGTCACTGCGGGCAAGACTTGTCCGATGCGGGCGGCATCGCCTCTCGAAGCCGCGCCGGGCGTCATCCAGACATAGCGCTTTGGCAACTGCGCACCGGCTTCGATTCGCGCCACCTCGCGCAGGTAAAGCGGCTTGCCTTGGATCACGCCTACCACCAGCGAGCCAATGTCATCCTCGGAACGCAGGAATTCACCAGTTTCCACGCTGAGCATGCGCGCATCGCCCTGCGCTGCATCGAGCACAGACCCAGAGGGCATGCCCAGGTTGGCGCCGGCCAGCGTGGCCTTCAGGCCCAGCACATCGACATTGCGATCGCGCATGCGCGCTGGGTCCAGCCAGATGTGAATGGCCCGGCCTGGCCCGCCTATGGTTTGTACTTCGCGCGTGCCGGGCACGCTCTTGAGTTCAGCCTCGATGGTGCTGGCCACCCGCTGCAACTCGCTGGCGGGCAGTGCGTCCGCACTCGACAGAGTCACTGCCAGCACCGGCACATCGTCAATACCCTTGGCCTTGACGATGGGCGCGAGGGCGCCCAGATCGCGCGGCAGCCAATCCTGATTTGCATTGAGCACGTCATACAGACGCACCAGCGCCTCGGTGCGCGGCACGCCCACCTTGAACTGCACCGTCAGCACAGCCAGGCCAGGCCGCGCCACAGAGTAGGTGTGCTCGATGCCTGCGATTTGCGAGAGCACTTGCTCGGCCGGCCGGGCCACCATGTTCTGCACATCGGTGCTGTTGGCCCCGGGGAAGGCGATCAGCACATTGGCCATGGTCACGTTGATCTGCGGCTCTTCCTCACGCGGCGTGACGAGCACCGCGAACAGGCCCAGCAGCAGCGCCACCAAGGCCAGCAGCGGGGTGATCGCATTGGTTTGGAACGCGGCGGCGATCCGCCCAGAGACGCCCAGGCGGGTGGCGGGCTGCGTTGCGGTGGGGCGGTTTTGCTCTTGCATGGCCACCTCAGCGCGCCGTAGCCGGCCGTGCGCCGGCGAGGCTGGCCTTTACAGGGTCCAGCGCCACCCGGTCAGCGGCATTGAGTCCGGCCAGGATTTCGACGCCCGCAGCCCCGTGGTCGGCGCCGAGCCGAACCACTTTGAGCGCGAAGCCGGCGCCATCGGCGGTGGCCACGTACACGGCATTGAGCTCGCCGCGGCGCAGCACTGCTGCACCGGGAATCAGCACGCGCTGCGCCGATCTGCCAGCAAAGCGCACACGAATTTGTTGCCCTGGCGCCAGCGTGCGGGCGGTGTCGGCGGGCAACTCCAGCCGCCACTCAATGGTTTGCGCCACCGGGTCGGCCGCCGGCAGCATGGTGCGCGCGGTGATGGGGATCCACCGTCCGCCGCCACTGCCGTCGGGAATCTGTACTTCCACCAGGCTTGCACTGCGTGCGGCGGCCGCGCGGGACGCAGGCACCTGCACGACGGCCCGCAAGGGAAGCGGCGCATAGAGGGTCAGGATGGGTTTGCCGGGCACGGCGAGATCACCGGTTTGGGCCAGGGTCTCCAATACCCAGCCGGCATAAGGAGCGGTCACGCGGGTAAAGCCCTGCGTGATCATCGACTGGCGTTGCCCCGCAGCGGCCTGGTCGCGCCCGGCCTGTGCGGCTTTGAACGCGGTTTCGGCTGTGTCCAGCGCAGCGCGGCTGACAAAGCCCTGCGCCTGCAGATCGCGCGTGCGTTGCCATTGGGCCTGGGCATTTCGCATCTCGGCCTCAGCCTGTGCGGTCTGAGCCTGACTGCGCTGCAAGCCAGCTTGGCTCTCGCGATCGTCAATGGTGGCCAGCAACTGGCCCGCGCGCACCGCATCGCCCGCCTTGACCACCAGTTGGGCAATGCGCCCGCTCGCCTGCGAAGCCACCGAGCTTTGCTTGACCGGTTGGACCACGCCGTCGTATTCAATACCTGCCGAGACTGCCTGCGGGCTGGCCTTGACCACCGGCACCTCGATGGCGGGCGCCGCTTGCGCGAGCGTTGCCATCAGCGCGAGGGCCGCCCACAGCAAGGCGGGCAACGCGGCGCGCTGTGGAGAGGCCATCGTGGGGATTCTGGTGGAGTTCATATGCTGGGCATTATACTCCCACCAGTATCAGTTCGGAAATTGATCCAGATCAAATCCCTCAGAGAAATCATGGATAAACCGGCGAAAGGACGTCTGCCAGGGCGTGTGGCGCTTTGTGGCGCTCTTGCCATCTTCCATGGTTGAGTAGGCGCACGCCTGCCAAGCGCATCCGTTCAGGCTCAACCCAAACGGACTCAATGAGAATGGCCCTAACTCAATGACCGGGCGTGCTCCGCGCTGCGTCTGAGCAAAGCGCCGATTTCATCGGTGCGCGCGCGCACCCGCTCGCTCAAGCCGACTGCGGCAACTGTGCTTGTGAGTCGGCCCATGTGGTCGAGCACTGGCGCGGCAATGACGGTGGCGCCCTCGATGTAGTTGCCGACATCGCAGGCAAATCCCTTCATGCGAGTGAGTGCCACATCCTTGCGCCATTGGGCTATGGAAGGCCGGCGGGACCAATTGAGCTGCTTGAATCGAGCTGACAGCTCCGCTTGCGAGACGTCGCAAAAAGCGGCAAAACACCGCCCCGATGCGCCGATGAGTGTCGGGTAGCGGCTGCCGATACCGACGTTGAAGCGCATGGCCTGCGAGCCGTGGCTGATGGCAACCACCAGGGAGTGGTCGCTGTCGACGATGCGAGCGAGCAAGGCGGTGAGACCGTGCGAATTGGCTATCGCGTCCAGCTCGTCCTGAATGATGCGCAAATGGTTCTTCCTGCGCAGCACGGTGCTGCCAATGGCCAGCAGGCCAAGCCCCAGGCTGTATCGCTTGGTGGACGCATCGAAAGCCACCGCATCCTGCGCCACCAGCGCGCGCAGGATGTGCAGGCAAGTGCTGGGGATCAAGCCGACCGCCCTGGCACAGGCCTGAACGCCCATGGGCTCATCGCATTGCGACAGATAGCGAAGAATGGCGAACCCGCGCGTGATGGCGGGAACGTCCCTCACATTGGAGTCGGGAAATACCAGGGCCGTGCTCTTGCGTGGGGTGTCTGTCATTGGCGTCCATCAGCTCTGGCGATTTGCAGATCATTGTATGTGTACAACAAACATGATTATTTGACAACAGAGGGAATGAGGCCATAGCATCTGCCACCACCCCACGAAGGAGACGCAGATGTTGAAAATCAACCGCCGCCAGGCGATCGCAGCCTCAGTCGGCGCATGTGTCGGCGCATGTGTCGGCGCACCCGCATTGGCGCAGTCGTTTCCCACCAAGCCGGTGAAGCTGGTACTTCCCTATGCAGCGGGCGGGCCGAGCGACTTCACCATTCGCCTGTTGGCCAAGGAGTTGACGCCCGCACTGGGGCAGAGCGTGATCGTGGAAAACATCGCCGGAGGACAAGGGGCGATCGGATCGCGCCGGGTCTCCAAGTCCGAGCCAGACGGACACACGCTACTGCTGGCCACCAGTGCGACACATGCTGCCAATGTGTTCCTGATGAAAGACCTGGGCTACGACCCAGTCAAGGACTTTACCCCTGTCAGCGGCATCGGAGACCTGCAACACATTGTGGTGATCCGAAACAACCTGCCCGTCAACAGCATCGCGGATTTCATTCGATATGCAAAGGCCAATCCCGGAAAGATGAACTACGGCTCCAGTGGCATTGGCTCGGGCGGGCACTTGGGCATCGAGGCATTCAAGCGCCGCACGGGCGTGGACCTTCAGCATGTTCCCTTCGTGTCGGCCGCGCAATTGAACAACGAGCTGCTGGCCGACCGCATCGACATCGCCATCACCTCCATGCCGGTTGCGGTGGTGCATGTGCGGGCCAAGACCATCCGCGCGCTGGCCATGGCGAGCGAAAACCGGTCCCCTCAGTTGCCCGAGTTGCCGACGCTCAAGGAGTTGGGCATCCAGGGCTGCGAGTCCGACACCTGGATGGGTCTGTGGGCGCCACCAGGAACGCCTGCCGCGATTGTGGAGCGGATCAACAAGGAGGTGGTGACCATCCTCAAGCGCCCTGACATTGCCGAATCGCTGACCAGGAATGCGATCACGCTGAACGTCCGGGAGACCAAGGTGTTTGCCGACTACGTGGTCAGCGAAATCAAGCGCTACGGAGACCTGGTGCGCCAGATCGGTATCCAGCCGAGCTGATCTGCGTTCATGTCCATATTGCTCAACTCCGCGACCAAAGTCGCGGTACATGGCATAGCCAACAGATACGCGGCCGGGCAGTTGGCCAACATGGTCGCCGCGGGCACAAATGTGGTGGCCGGCGTGGGCCTGGGGATGCAGGGCGAGTTTCATCAGGCCATCCCCTTGTTTGACACCATGGCCCAGGCAGAGCAAGCCACTGGTGCCAACGCGGCACTGCTGTTCGTCACAGCGCAGCATGCCTTGGCTGCCGTGCTGGAAAGCCTGGATGCAGGGATGAAGCTCGTGGTGTGCGCCGCTGAGCACGTTCCCCTGCACGATGCGTTGGTGGCGGTCAATCGCGCGCGCGAGCAAGGCGCCTGGCTGATCGGCCCCAATACCCTGGGGATGGCGGTGCCGGGGCAAGGCATGCTGGGCGCGCTGGCGCCGAACTTTCTTCGCCCCGGCGCAGTGGGCATCATTTCGCGCAGCGGCTCGCTCACAGCCAACACCCTGCGGCATGTGGCGCTGGAGGGGCTTGGCCAATCGGCCTGCGTGCACATCGGCGGCGACTATGTCTGCGGACGCAACCCGGGCGAATACGCGGAGCTGTTCGAGGCAGATGAGCAGACGAAAGTCATCGCGTACTGCGGTGAGGTGGGTGGCACGAAAGAATACGACCTGGCGATCCGCATGAGCCGCATCAGCAAACCGGTGGTGGCGATGATTGTGGGTCGATCCGCGCCGCGCGAGAAACGCCTGGGGCATGCGGGCGCACTGGTGCTGAGCGACCGCGACACAGCCCATGCCAAGCGCGAGGCCTTGGCCGCAGTCGGTGTTCACCTTGCCAATGATTTGCCGCAGCTGGCGCGCCTGTGCAAGACGCTTTCCAGTATCAGCAAATCCTCTACGGCCACAGGCACCAGGGAGTCGGCATGAACCTGATCGAAGCCGACGCCAAGACAATGCTGCGCCGACACGGGCTGGCTGTGCCGGACGGTGCGGTGCTTGGGCCGCATGAGGCCATACCAGCTTGGGCCAACGAGCGCCCGAGCGTGCTCAAGTCGCAGTTGTTCACTGGCGGCAGGGGCAAAGCCGGTCTGGTGCGCATGTGCGTGCCCGGCAATGTTGCCAAGCAGCTTGGCGAGCTGCGCGCAGCGATGGGTGCGATGGGCTGCCCGGCTTACGTGCTCGTGGAAGAGCAGGTTCAGATCGAGCAAGAGTTCTATCTGGCGATTCGCATTGACGATGTCGCGCAGCGCACCGTGATTCTGTTTTCAACGCAAGGGGGCGTGGAGGTGGAGAGCGCGGGCGCACTCCGGACGCATGAGGTGAGCGGC
This sequence comes from Comamonadaceae bacterium, assembly GCA_947476285.1. Lineage (GTDB taxonomy): Bacteria > Pseudomonadota > Gammaproteobacteria > Burkholderiales > Burkholderiaceae_C > Ramlibacter. The sequence continues at coordinate 39,370 of CANJPU010000047.1, forward strand.
GGCCGCCCTGTGCGACCCGATCAGCTCGTTGAGTTCTTTCGCGCTGCCGGTGTGCAAGGCAAGACCTTGGGTGCCTTGTGCCGCTTCGCCGCTGTCTTGCACGACATCTTCATCGCCCAAGACGCCGAGCTGCTGGAGATCAACCCACTGGCTGTCACGAAATCAGGCGCGTTGGTGGCTGTGGATGCCAAGGCGACGCTGGACGGAGACGCAATTTTTCGGCACGCGGACCGATGCGAATCTATCTCCTGGTCGCTGCGCATGGCGGGCCGGCATCCGCTGGAAGTCCTGGCAGAACGTCAAGGCCTCACGTTTGTTCCTCTCGATGGCGATATCGCCGTGCTGAGCGGCGGCGCCGGCAACGGGATGATGGTGTTCGATTCTCTTGCCGACGCCGGTTACCACCCGGCGAATTTCGTCGACACCGTTGGTGGCAGCGATGCCCAGCGCTGGCAGCAACTGGCCGAGCTGGTGTTCGAACACGCAAGGCAGCCCCATGTGCGAGCCATCGTCGCCTACTTCACTTTGTCGGTGACGCCCCTGCGTTATCTGGTTGATGGATTGCTCGCAGTGCTGCGCAAGGGGCCACCGCCCAAGCCTCTGGTCATCGGCGTGGTGGCCAGCGGCGCAGCGGAGGGGTTGCTCAATCTGAAGAACGCGCAGGCAGAGCTGCGTGCAGCCGGGCTCGACCCCGTCGTCGAGTTGCCCGAGCTCGTGCAGCGATTGAAGGAAACCATTCCCGCACTTTAGACGTGCATCACTTTTTGGAGGCATCCATGCCAGGTTTGTATTACGAGCAGTTTCACGTTGGCCAGACTTTTGAACACACCGTTCGCCGATCGATCACCGAGATGGACAACATTCTTTTCAGCGCCATGACCATGAGCACGCAGCCGCTGCACATGGACTTCGAGTTCTGCAAAACCACCCGGTGGGGCAAGCCGCTGGTGCACAGCATCTTCACGCTTGGCCTCATCATGGGCCTGGCGGTGCAGGACACAACCTACGGAACGACCATCGCCAACCTGGGCATGAGTCTGGTGAAATTTCCCCATCCGGTTTTCCACGGCGATACCATTCGCGCGACCACCAAGGTGAACGCAATGCGCCGCAGCAATTCGATTCCGGATGCGGGTATCGTGGAGCTAGAGCACCACGGATTCAACCAGCATGGCGATCTGGTGGCCGTCTGCGTTCGGTCGGCCTTGATGAACTGCTTGCCAGTTGCGGCGAAATCCGATGCAATCGCTGCCTGAGCACGTGGCGGTCATCGTTGATGGCTGTCGGCCGCATCCATGAAAGGGAATTTGTTTTGAACCAAGAATCCAACATTGTCCTCGCCGCAGTGCAGGGGCATGTCTGCACCATCACCATCAATCGGCCCGAAGCCCGCAACGCACTCCATGATGGCGTGATCACCGGCATTGGCCAAGCACTCGCACAAGCGGCGGCCGATCCCCAGGTGCGTGCTGTGGTGCTGACAGGGGCAGGCAACAAGGCCTTCTGTGCGGGCGCCGATCTGAAGCCGGGTTCGGGAATTTTTGACTTTGATTATTCGCAACCGACCACTGCCTATGCCAATCTGCTGCGCCAGGTGATGGCTTACACGCTGCCACTGGTGGCGCGGGTCAACGGCGCCTGCATGGCCGGCGGCATGGGTTTGTTGACGATGTGCGATCTGGCAGTGGCTGCGGATCATTGCCGCTTTGGCCTGCCCGAAGTCAAGATCGGCCTGTTTCCACTGCAGGTAGCGGCCGTGATGCAAAACATGGTGCAGCGGCGAAAATTCGCCGAGCTGTGCATCACTGGCGAGCCCATCACTGCACATGAAGCGCTGGAAATGGGCTTGGTGAACTACGTCGTCAAGGCCGAAGATCTGGATACCAAGATGGCGTGGCTGCTGGCGCGCATCGTCGACAAGTCACCCACGGCCATTCGCCGAGGCAAGTACGCCCTGCGCGCCATCGAGGATATGACCTTTGCTCAATCCATCGCGCACATGGAAACCGAAATCGCCACCCTGCGCTTGACGGCCGATGCCCAGGAGGGTCTCACTGCGTTCGTGGAGAAGCGGGCGCCGAGCTGGACAGGCCGCTGACCATCGAATGGCAGGCCTCGACTTTCCCAAGCGTGTCTTCCTTCAGGAGGAAGGCCCGCGCGAGGGTTTTCAGATGGAGGGCCCGATCGCCGTGTCGCGCAAGCTGGAGTTGATCCACGCGCTGGCTGAAACGGGTTTGCATCACATCAACTGCGCCTCCTTCGTGGACGCACGCCGCGTGCCTCAGATGGCCGATGCGCAGGAAGTTGCCAAGGGCCTGATCAGAAAGCCCGGCGTCAAATTCACCGGCATATGGCTCAACCTGCGCGGGTTCGAGCGCGCCCTGGCGTCTGGTCTGGATCTGACACCGAATGTGGTGGCCACCGTCTCCAACGCATTTTCACTGCGCAACAACGGATGCAGTTCGCATGACCTGATCGAGCGCCAGCGCGCCATGCTGGGCCAATACCGCGAGCATGGCCTGAGGCTGCAAGCCGCGCATGTTTTCACCGCCTTCGGATGCAACATCGAGGGGCCGGTTTCAATCGCGCAGTGCACGGCCTGCTTGCGCGAGCTGTTGTCGGTGTGTCGTGAGGAAGCTGCCTGGCCACCCGTTGTGTATCTGTGCGACACGGTGGGTGCCGCGAACCCGGCGCAGGTTCGCGCCTTGCTCGAAGCGGTACGGCATGAGTGGCCCGACATCGAATTTGCGCTGCACCTGCATGACACACGCGGGATGGGTCTGGCCAACGCCTTGGCTGCATTGCAGATGGGCGTGGCGAGATTCGATGCATCAATCGGAGGGCTCGGCGGCTGTCCGTTTGCGGGCCACGTCGGCGCCAGTGGCAACATCTGCACCGAAGACTTGGCCTTCATGTGCGAGGAAATGGGGATTGCAACCGGCCTGAATCTGGATGCCCTGCTGCGGTGCGCCTGGCTGGCGCAGGATATTGTTGGGCATGCTTTGCCCGGCCGGATGATGAAGACTGTACGGCCGGTTTGAAGTTTTCCGATCGATCGCCAAAGCCTCAAGGTTTGCGCATCTGCATCGCCGACGAAATCTGCGTGCCGATGCCCGCTCGCTGTGCGCGCTCCAAAGCTTCCTTGGCGATCACCAGATCGCAAAGCGCCAGGCCTTGAATCACGGCCATGCTGCGCTCACCGGCCCGTCTGCCAGGCGCCTGCCCCAGCGCCACCTGGCCGATGTCCGCATTGATTCGTTTTTGCAGTTCGGTCTGGCTGATGTCGCCTCTGGCGATCCAGCTTGCAAAATCGCCGCGCCAAAGCGCATAGCCGATGTCATCCACCACAAGACGGTCTATTTCCTTCAGAACGCCGAACTCAACTTCATGCACACCGCCCAACGAGCACAGGAAGCTGCCGGGCTTTAGCATGCCTTCGCGAATGAAGGGCGCGCTGGCAGTGGTGATGGTGACCACGATGTCGGCCTCTGCCACTGCCTCGCCCACAGTGCCGTGTGCCTGGAGGGTGCAGGCGATCTCAGGCTGAAGTCGATCGACCAGACCGCGCGCGCTTTGCAAGGTGCGCGAGGCCACATGAATCGAATCGAGCGCGAAGCGGCGCGGCAACTGGCGCACGACTTCTGTGGCGATCTTTCCTGAGCCGACCACCGCCGCCACCTTTGCATCGGGGCGGGCCAGCAAACTCGCAGCCACAACGCTGGAGGCGCCGGTGCGCTTGCAGATCGATGCAGACTGCTCCACCATGCCCAACATGTTTCCGGTTGTGCTGTCGCAGACTGCAAAGTAGTAGTGCGCATCGCGTACGCCGAAGAAAACGCCATACACGCCTTGCGATGCCAGTGCCGCGCCTTTCATCGACATGATGCTGCTGGCGACTTGCCCAGTGTGAATCACGGCAATGGGTGGGTGCGAACTCACTTGGCGCTCAGTGCCGAAATGTCGGTAGGCGGTTTGCACCAGATCGCAATAGTCGTCATCGGGAATGACGTGGGCAAATTCCGTGGCGTTGAGGTATCTCATGGCTCAATGGTTCTGGGAATGGTTAGCCAAGTATCATCCCACGCAGCGGTGCCGGCACACAATCTGCTGGCTAATGCCCACGTTCAAACCGATCGCAAGCTGCTCGAAAAACGCTCGAAAAACGCTCGAAAAACGCATGTCAGCAGTAAATAGAACTGTCCGGTTTGGTAGCAAGTAGATTGTCCGCTTTTTATCGATCTGGATTGCGCCGTGCTGCAGAGTTGTGAAGGGCGTAGCCCGAAGCAACTGTGCAGCACGGCGCGC
>CANJPU010000048.1 GCA_947476285.1 Comamonadaceae bacterium
AATTTCTACAACCATACAAGATTGCACTCGACGCTGGGCTACGTCAGCCCGATGACGTTCGAGCAACGCTGGATCGCGGCCCAGCAGCAAGACAGGAAGTCCGCATAATGGGCAGCCTATGGAGTGCGGTAAACAGGGGCAAGGTCACTCCAGGATTTCAACCAGATCCATCTGACCTGGAAGGCTTCGCGGTGGTAATTGAAATCGTTTGCGCCCCCTGCGCATGTCTGTATGGATCATGACTGCGTCACCTGGGTTCCCCGGTTGCGTGGCAGGCGAAGGTAAATTTTTGTTAATGCATGACCAGACGCCCAGCGGCTGGGTCCAGAAGTTCCGCACAGCGATGAGCCAATCACAGCCTAAAATACGGCAAAGCACCGAAGGCCATGATGCTCTATCCCCAACTGTTCAAGCAACTCGAATCCGTCCGCTGGGACATGGACAAAGACATCCCCTGGGCATCCTTCGACGCTTCCAAGCTCACTGACGAGCAGGCGCAAACCATCAAGATGAATGCGATCACCGAGTGGGCGGCGCTGCCGGCCACCGAGATGTTCTTGCGCGACAATCGTGACGACAGCGATTTTTCCGCTTTCATGTCGATCTGGTTCTTCGAAGAGCAGAAACATTCCCTGGTTCTGATGGAATACCTTCGGCGCTTTCGCCCCGATCTGGCGCCGACCGAAAAAGAACTGCACGAGGTTCGCTTCGAGTTCGAGCCCGCGCCCGCGCTGGAGACGCTCATGCTGCATTTTTGCGGCGAGATTCGCCTGAACCACTGGTACCGCTGCGCCAGCCAGTGGCACGCCGAGCCGGTCATCAAGCACATCTATCAAATCTTGTCTCAAGATGAGGCACGCCACGGCGGCGCTTACCTGCGCTACATGAAGCGTGCGATCACCCGGTTCGGCGACGAAGCCAGGGCCGCTTTCAGCAAGGTGGGCGTGCTCATGGCCAGTGCACGGCGCACCGCGCAGGCGCTGCATCCGACCAACCTGCATGTCAACAAGAGCCTGTTTCCGCGCGACACCGTTCAGTCCCGGTTACCCAATCCGCAATGGCTGGAACACTGGCTGGACAAGCAGATCAAGTTCGACGCGGCATGGGAGGGCAAGGTCATCGACCGCATCCTGCACAACATGAGCCTGCTCATGAACCGCAGCTTCAAGAGCGTCCAGGACCTCAACCGCTTCCGCAAGGAAGTCACCGCATCGGTGATGCTTGCGGCCCCTGTGGTTGCCCAGGCCAAGCCGGCGTGAGCGCGCACGCGCAAGGCCCCGCGACTCGCATGCCCGCATTCCTGGGCAAGATCGTCTCCCGCGAGCAGGCCGTTGTGGCTGCGTCCCAGCTGCCTCGCCCGCTGGTCTTTACCAACGGCGTCTTCGACGTGATGCATCGCGGCCATGTGCTCTATTTGGCCCAGGCGCGAGCCTTGGGCGCCAGCCTGGTGGTGGGGCTCAATACCGACGCATCGGCACGGCGCCTGGGCAAGGGAGCAGACCGGCCTCTTAACAATGAGCAAGACCGCGCGGTCTTGCTGGCTGCGCTTGAATGCGTGAGCATGGTCACCTGGTTTGATGAAGACACACCTTTGCAGTTGATCGGTCAGATCAAGCCCGATCTGTACTGCAAGGGCGGCGACTACGACATGGCCCGCCTGGCAGAAACCGCTCTGGTGGAAAGCTACGGTGGGCGCGCGCAGGCCATTGCTTTCGTGCCCGGTTACTCCACCACTGAGCTGGTGCGCCGCATTCGGCAAACTTGAAAACGGTCAGCGCAGAGGTTCAGAAGACCGCGTGCCACAGCGCCAGCACCGCGTCGCGCTCCTTGCGCAAGACGGCCAAGTCAACCTGAGTTGGCTCTTCGTTGAGCCGGGCCTTGTGCTGTACACGGCGCAACTCGCGGTAAGCGCGCGCCGCATCCTCGCCCACCGCCGGCGGCAGCAGACCGGCTGCCTGCGCCCGCTGCAGCAAGGCGATGTTGCCCACGTTGGGCAAAAGTTCTGGGTGGCGTTGCGATTGCGACAACACCAGGAATTGCACAGCGAACTCGGCGTCAACCATGCCACCGGGGCTGTGCTTGACATCGAAGCAGTCTTGCTTGACCGGGTGCGCGGCACGAACCTTCTCGCGCATGCTCATGATCTCGCCACGCAACGCAGCAGCGTCGCGTTGGGCAGTGATCACGGCTTGGCGCACCGCATCAAAGCGCGGCCGAAGTGCTTCCACGCCCAACACGAAACGCGCCCGCGTCATTGCCTGGTGCTCCCAAGTCCACGCGGTGTTGCTGCCGCGTTGCTGTTGGTAGTTGGCGTAGGCATCGAAAGTGGTGATCAAAAGGCCCGAACTTCCATTGGGCCGCAGCGCTGTGTCGATCTCGAACAGATCGCCCTCTGCGGTCTTGGTTCCCAGCCAGTTGATCAGCTTGCGTACGAAAGCCGCATAGGCTTCGGGTGCGCGCTCGTCCTCATCTTCGTAGACAAAGACGATGTCCAGGTCGCTGCCGTAGCCCAGCTCCTTGCCGCCCAGCTTGCCGTAGCCGATGATGGCGAATCGCGGCTCGTCGCGGTGCTTTTGTTTGAGTCGCTGCCAGCACCAGCGCGCGGTCACGCGCAGCACAGAATCGGCCAGCGCGCTCAGGTCGTCGGCCACCTGCTCCACAGTGAGCAGGCCTTCGACATCGCGGGCCAGCGTGCGGAAGACTTCGGCGTGATGAGCCCGGCGCAGCAAGTTCAGCAAGGCTTCATCGTCGTCCTCGCCGGTGATTTGCAGAGAACGGCGCCGTTGCTCAAGTTCGGCTTCAAAATCGGGTGCGCAAAATCGTTCGGACACCAGTTGATCGCTGGCCAGTTCATCGATCACACCGGGGTGCTGCAGCAGGTACCGCGCGGGCCACCGGGCCGCGCCCAGCAACCGGAGCAAGCGCTCGTGTACACCAGGGCGTTCCAACAAAAGAGCCAGATAGCTCTCGCGGCGCAGCAAGGGTTCGATCCAGTCTGCCAAGCGGATGGCGGCGAGCTCGCTGACCAGGCCCTGTTCGAGCCACTGCGCGGTGCGGGCCAGCAGCCGCGACAAGCGCGCCCGTGCATCGTCACGCAAAGCCAGAACGCGCGGATGCTGGCGCCACATTGAAACCCGTTCACGCAACGCAGGCGGCAGTTTCTCCAGCAGGGCATCCAGATCAAGGCTGCCTTGGGTGCCATTGCCGCTCTTCGGTCCTGTGCAGCCCTTGCATTCGTTCTGACCGGCGCCGCCCAGCAAGGTGTCGAATTCCTGCGATACCAGTTCGCGGTGGACATCGAGTTGATGAAGAAAGGGGCAACTGTTCGCAAAGCCCATTGACTTGGCAATCCAGGCGAGGTCCTCGTCGTTGGTGGTCAGCACATGGGTCTGCTGATCGTCCAGGTACTGGATGCGATGCTCCACCTGCCGCAGGAAGATGTAGGCGCGGGCCAGTGCATCTGCAGTGGCCTGCGGCATGAGGCCGGCCGCGCTGATACGCTGCAAGGCCTGCAGGGTTGGGCGGGTGCGCAGCTCGGGGAACTGGCCACCGCGAACCACCTGCAGAAGCTGCACAGTGAACTCGATCTCACGAATGCCGCCGCGCGAGAGCTTGACATCGTTGGCGCGCTCGGGTCTGCCCGCGCTGCGCTTGGCCGCATGCTCGCGAATCTGATGGTGCAGCACTCGCAGGGAATCGAACACGCTGTAGTCCAGGTACTTGCGAAATACAAAAGGCAGCACCGCGCCCCTCAAGGCCTGGGCGCAGCGGCTATCAATGCTGCTGCGCGGGGCCACCACCCGGCTCTTGAGCCAGGCAAAGCGCTCCCATTCGCGCCCTTGTACCTGGAAATAATCCTCCAGCGCCCCCAGCGAAACAGCCGGTGGGCCGGAATTGCCATTGGGCCGCAAGGCCAGATCGAGCCGAAACACGAAGCCATGTTCGGTGGGCTCGCCGATCAATCCGTAGAGCAGCTTGACGGTCTTGTCGAAGTATTCATGGTTGGTAATGCGCCCGCGGCCATTTTCAGTACCCTGGGTCTCGCCGTCTTCTTCATAAATGTAGATCAGGTCGATGTCGCTGGAGACGTTGAGCTCGCGCGCTCCGAGCTTGCCCATGCCCACTACCCAGAGCTCGGCGCGGCGCCCATCCGAGGCCAAGGGTGCGCCGTATTGCCGGTCCAGTTCACTCCTGGCATGCACACAGGCGATGTCCAGTGCCAGTTCGGCCAGTTCGGTCATGGTGGCGGTCACCAGCGACAGCGGCGCCTGCGAGTCGCAGTCAAGGCAGACCAGCCGCTCCAGGACCAGTTGGCGCAGGATGCGCAACGCAGATCCTGCATCGTGACCGCGTTCGCGCAGGCTGTCGTAGGTGTTGGCCATGCTGGCCGATGTGGGTGTCCCGGCCGGCAGAAGATGCAGTTCCCCGGCATATCGCCGGCGCAGCCGCTGCACGAAGCGGGAGTGCGCCGACAAGGGTTGGACCGCTTGCAACACGGTCTGGTTTGCCGGGGCTGAACCGAGTGCACCCTGGGGGGTCATAATTCCTGGCACATCGAAGTATTCATGACAGACTTGCCACCGTCTCCATCGGGTCCATTGAGGGCTATTTCAACCCTCGCGAAATGGTCGTTGTGGCTGCTCCTGGCCGCTTGGCTGGTGCTGGCCCTGGCCTGGGGTGCCCTCCACGGCTGGATTGTGCCCCGAATTGGCGAGCTGCGCCCCGACATAGAAATTGAAGCCAGCCGAGTGCTGGGGGTACCGGTTCGCATTGGCGGCATCACCGCGCGCACCGAGGGACTGGTGCCTTCTTTCGAGCTGGTGGATGTGGTGCTGCTGGACGCTCAGGGCCGGGCGGCCTTGCGGCTGCCCCGGGTGGTGGCGGCCTTGTCCCCGCGATCCCTATGGAACCTGGGATTCGAGCAGCTCTATATCGACCGGCCGGAGCTTGAAATCCGGCGTTCGGCCGACGGCAAGATTTTCATCGCGGGGCTGGACCTCTCGCGTGGTGGCGACAACGATGGCCGGGCCGCCGACTGGTTCTTCAGCCAGACCGAGTTCGTGATGCAAAAGGGGGTGGTGCGCTGGACCGACGAGCTGCGCGGTGCGCCGACCTTGGCCTTGCAGGAGGTGGATTTCGTCATACGCAACAGTGGACGACGCCATGCCATGCGTCTGGATGCGACACCACCGCCGCAGTGGGGTGAGCGATTCAGCCTGCGCGGGCTTTTCCGCCAGCCCCTGCTGAGCACCCGCAACGGCCAGTGGCAGGAATGGCAAGGCCAGCTTCACGGCGATTTCGCCAAAGTCGATGTGTCTCAGTTGCGCCGTTACGTGCAACTGGGCGTCGAGGTCAGTGAGGGTCGTGGCGCATTGCGGATCTGGGGCGATGTGGAGCGCGGCCAATTCATGGGCGGGGTCGCCGATGTGATGCTGACGGATGTGATGGCCACGCTCGGGCCGCGCCTGGAACCGCTGGGGCTCAACTCGGTGTCGGGCCGCATCGGGGGCAAACGGCTGGCCGGTGGCTTTGAGTTCGAGACCCGGGGGCTGCAATTTCAGACGCGGGAGGGTCAGCACTGGCCCGGCGGCAATCTGTTCGTGACATGGCTGGAGGCAGAAGGCAAGCGGCCTGCCCAGGGCGAAATACGGGCCGATCGCCTGGACCTGCAGGCGGTCAGCCAGATCGCCACGCGCCTGCCCCTGGGCACCGCGACGCATGTGGCGCTGGCGGCTTATTCACCCAAAGGTCTGGTGGAGTCGGTGCAGGCCAAGTGGCAGGGGTCTTTATCGGCTGTGCAGCAATACGAGGCGCGTGGTCGCGTGGTGGGGCTGGAGCTTGCTGCCCGGCCCGCGCCAAGTGCCAGTGCGCCAGGCGCTTATACCGCCACGCCAGGCGTGAAGGGGTTGAACGTGGATTTCGAGCTCACGCAGGCCGGCGGCAAGGGAAAGTTCCAGCTCAAGGGCGGCACCGTCAATTTACCCGGCGTCTTCGAAGAGCCCGAGATTCCATTGGACGAACTGTCCGCCGATGTGCTTTGGCAATACAAGGGCGAGGCGCTGTCGGTCAATGTCGGCAGCATCAAGTTCAGCAATGCCGATGCCCAGGGTGAGGGTCAGATCAGTTGGCACAGCGGCGATGGCGCACGCGGCCGCTTCCCCGGCGTGCTCGATCTACAGGCCAGCGTCAGCCGCGCCACCGCAGCACGGGTGTACCGCTATTTGCCCCTGGGCTTGAGCAAGCCGGTGCGCGACTACGTGCGCGACTCGGTTACGCAAGGCACAGCCAGTGGTGCCAAGTTTCGCGTCAAGGGAAACTTGCGAGAGTTTCCATTCAAGGAGCCGCGCCAGGGAGAGTTTCGTATCAGCGCCGAGCTCAAGGACGTGGGATATTCGTTCGTTCCGGCGCGCCCGTCAGGTACATGGCCGGCCCTGACACAGCTCACAGGCGAGCTGCTGTTCGAACGCAACGGCATGCAACTGCGACGTACCGCTGCCCGCTTTGCTGGTGCGCCGGATCTGCAAGTAAGGGCCGATGCCCAAATTGCAGATCTGGGCGCCGCCACCGTGGCGGTGTCGGGCGACATCCGCGGGCCGCTCGCGCAGTCAGTGTCCTTGGTCAACGGTGCGCCCCTGTCGGCCATGATGAGCCATGCGCTGGCGCGTACCAGTGCGACCGGCAATGCAGATGTTCGGCTGAAGTTGGATCTACCCATTCAAGCCTTGGAGCGCACGCGGGTATTGGGCAGTGTCACGCTCGCGGGCAACGATATTCAACTCATGCCGGAGAGCCCGGCCTTGTCGCGTGCGCGAGGTGTTGTCAACTTCACTGAACGCGGCTTTGTGTTGTCCGGCGCACAAGCACGGGCGCTGGGTGGAGATGTGCGCATTGAAGGCTCCAGCCGAGTCGTCGCGCCGGGCGCTACCGACGCGAGCGTGACCATTCGCGCCCAGGGCAACGCCACGGCCGAAGGCCTGCGCCAGGCGCAAGAGCTGGGCTTTGTCTCGCGCCTGGCACGGGACGCCACTGGCGGCGCGTCCTACAGTCTTGCTCTGGCACTGCGTCAAGGGGTGCCTGAAATCGTGGTGACCAGCAATTTGCAGGGCCTCGCGCTGAACCTGCCGCCGCCGCTTGCCAAGGCGGCAGAGTCGGTTTTGCCGCTGCGCTTCGACAGTTCGCTGGTGCGCGAATCGCTCACCCCGGCACCCGGCGCGCCGCGCCGCCTGCAGGACCAGCTCACGTTGGAGCTGGGTCGGCTGGCCTCGGTGACCTATGTGCGCGACCTGTCGGCGCCGCAGCCACGCGTGATTCGCGGCAGCATCGCGGTGGGTTTGGTAGCGGGTGAGTCGGCGCCCGCGCCCGAGCAAGGCGTGATGGCCAACGTCAATCTGGCCAGCTTGGACCTCGATGCATGGGCGCGTGTGCTTAGCCAGGCTGCTGGGGCGCATGCGGGCACGCCAGCTTCCAACAGCGCGGCTGACGTATCGGCGGCGCAGGCCTACCTGCCCAACGTGATGGCGGTGCGCGCCCGCACGCTGACGCTGGAAGGGCGCAGTCTGCACAACGTGGTGGTCGGCGGTTCGCGTGATGGGCGATTGTGGCGGGCCAATCTCGATGCCGATGAACTCAACGGCTATGCAGAATACCGCCAGCCGGTGGGCAGCGGGTCTGGCTGGCTGCATGCGCGGCTGGCGCGGCTGGCTATCGCGGCCTCAGCGGCCACGCAAGTCGAGACCTTGTTTACCGAGCAGCCCGAAGTCCTGCCCGCGCTGGACATCGTGGTGGACGATTTCGAACTCAAAGGCAGGAAGCTCGGTCGGTTGGAGATTGAAGCCGTCAACCGTGGCGTGGGTCCGTCAGCGCGCGAAGGCACGGCCCGCGAGTGGCGACTAAACAAGCTCAGCCTCACCCTGCCCGAGGCGGTGTTCAGTGCCACCGGAAACTGGGCTGCGATCGGTTCACAGGCGGATGCTGCAGCCGGCTCGCGCCCTGCGGGGGCGGGCCTGCGCACCGCAATGAAATTTCGACTCGATATCGCCGACTCTGGCGAACTGCTCGCGCGCTTTGGCATGAAGGACGTGGTACGGCGCGGCAAAGGCAGCATGGACGGCCAGGTGGCATGGCGGGGCTCGCCGCTGACCCTGAACTACCCGACGATGGACGGCGCCTTCCATGTCAACATGGAGTCCGGGCAATTTCTCAAGGCCGACCCGGGCTTGGCCAAGCTGCTGGGGGTGCTCAGCCTGCAGTCGCTGCCGCGCCGCCTGGCGCTTGATTTTCGGGATGTGTTCAGCGAGGGCTTTGCCTTCGATTTCATGCGTGGAGACATTGTGATCCGTGATGGCATGGCTTCGACCAATAACTTGCAGATGAAGGGCGTGAATGCAGCCGTGTTGATGGACGGCAAAGCCGACATCGCGCGCGAAACCCAGGATCTGAACGTGGTGGTCGTGCCAGAGATCAACGCGGGCACGGCCTCGCTGTTTGCCACTGTGATCAATCCGGCCATCGGGCTGGGTACATTTCTTGCGCAGGTGTTCCTGCGCCAGCCGCTGATGCGAGCCGCCACACAGGAATTTCATGTCGATGGAACCTGGGCCGACCCGCGCATCACGCGGGTCGAGCGCAGACTGCCGGCGCAAGAAGCACAGCCCGCCCAAGGCAGCAACTGAGCGTATGGATACCAAATGAAAGTCGCCGCAATTCAGATGGTTTCGGGCGTGTCGGTGCAGGCCAACCTCGACAGTGCGCATGAGCTGCTGACCGAGGCTGCACGAGGCGGTGCGCACTTGGCTGTCCTGCCCGAGTATTTCTGCCTCATGGGACACAAGGACAGCGACAAACTCGCCGTGCGCGAGCGTCCGGGCGAAGGCATGATCCAGGATTTCCTGGCCCGTACCGCGCGTGAGTTGGGGCTATGGATCGTGGGTGGCACCTTGCCCCTGGTTGGGAGCGACGAGGGCCACGTGCGCAACACCAGCATCGCGTTTTCCCCGCAGGGCACGCAAGTGGCCCGCTACGACAAGATTCATTTGTTCAAGTTCGATAATGGCCGCGAGCGCTACGACGAGTCGCGTGTGATCGAGTCGGGAGCCGAGCCGGTGTGGTTCGATGTGCCGCAGGAGCCAGGCCGCGCCTGGCGCGTGGGCATGAGCGTGTGCTATGACCTGCGCTTTCCCGAGTTGTACCGTGCCTTGCACGCGGACGTGCTGCTGGTGCCCAGCGCTTTCACTTATGTCACAGGCCAGGCCCACTGGGAGCTTTTGCTGCGTGCACGCGCCATCGAGAACCTGGCCTATGTCATCGCGCCCGCTCAAGGCGGGGTGCATGAGAACCGCAGGCGGACCTGGGGGCACAGCATGATCATTGACCCGTGGGGTGTTGTGCTGGCACAGCAGGGCGAGGGCGCGGGGGTCGTGTTCGCACAGCTCGATGGCGAGCGGCTGGCGCAGTTGCGAAGCCAGCTTCCCGCGCTGGACCACAGGGTCTTGTGAAGGCGCTTGCATGAGTGCTGGCGTGTCCCCCATGCCCGTTCCGGTGACCCGGACGCGGCGCTTTCCGGCGCGGCTGCGCTGGTCGCTCTGGGTGCTGCTGATTGCATTGGTTGCCGCACTGCTGGTCACTTTGGTGTGGTTGGCCGGGCGTTACGAGGCCAGTCAGGTGCAGAGCAAGCTGGATCGGGATACGGCGGATGCACTGTCAGACATTCGATCGGCGCTCAACCGCAACGTCCAGGTTCTGCAGGCATTGCACACCGGCAATCCACGCGCCGAGTCCTGGCGCGACAAGGGGCTGGTGCTGCTGCGCGAGCGACGGGAATGGGTGCGGCTTGAATGGCGTACTGCCGAACTGGGCACGGTCATCGCCGCGGACAGCCCGTACCATGCGGCGGCTTTCTCCCGCCTGGGACGAGAGAACACCCAGACTGAAGTGGCACTGGCCTGCGCCAGCGCGCGGCGCGTGAGCGGGCCGGCTTACTCCAGCAGCTATTTCCTGCCCGGGGTCGATGGGATGGGGGTGGAGGTGATGGACTTGTGTCTGCCGCAAGTGAGCGCGGGAAGGATTGCCGGTTATGTGGTGGCCACCTATGCGCTCGGCGAGATTCTGACCACAGTGGTTGGACCCTTGATATCGCGCAGTCAGGAGGTCTCGTTCACCGAGGCCGACGGCACGCGCCTGGCAATGTATGGCATCGCCAGACGCGCCAGTCGAGTCTTCACATCGCAGCAATTGCTGGACCTGCCGGGCAACACCATGGTGCTCAGGATGGACAGTTGGCGTGCGGCGCCCGACGTATTCCCAAATGTGTTGACGGCGCTGGTCACCGCGATGTCCATTGCCCTGGTGATGGTGCTGGTGCTGCTGGGGCGGGATGCGCGCAGGCGCTTGCGCGCCGAGGAAGACCTGGCCGATGCGTTGGCTTTTCGCAAGGCGATGGAAGACTCTCTGGTGACGGGTCTGCGCGCGCGCGATCTGCGCGCGCGCATCACCTATGTGAACCCCGCATTTTGCGAGATGGTGGGTTTTTCGGCCGAGGAGTTACTGGGGCAAGATACACCGGCGCCTTATTGGCCGCCTGAGTTGGCCGACGAATACCTCCAGCGGCACGAGATTCGCCTGGCCGGCCAGCACGCACCGCCGCGCGAAGGATACGAGTCGGTCTTCATGCGCAAGGACGGCTCGCGTTTTCCGGTTTTGATCATTGAGGCGCCGCTGATCAACCACGATGGTGTGCAGACTGGCTGGATGAGCGCCTTCCTGGACATCAGCGAGCAACGCCGGGTGGAGGAGATGTCGCGGGCCAGCCAGGAAAGACTGCAGGCCACCGCGCGCCTGGCCACTGTGGGTGAAATGGCCTCGCTCTTGAGTCATGAGTTGAATCAGCCGCTCGCTGCCATTTCCAGCTATGCCACAGGCTCAATGAATCTGTTGCAGTCGCAGGAGTCGGACAACCCCGCAATGCGCGACATCGAACTGGCCATGCGCCGCATCGCGGAGCAGGCCGAGCGCGCAGGCAAAGTCATCAAGAGTGTTCATGATTTTGTTCGCCGGCGCGACAAGGAGCGCGAACCAGTTCGGCCTGAGGCTTTGCTCGAAGCCATCATGCCGCTGGTCAGTTTGCAGGCTCGCAAATTCGGTGTGCGGGTGGAGACGCGCTGCAAACAGGGCTTGCCTGCCGTGTTGTGCGACCGCACCATGGTTGAGCAGGTGCTACTCAACCTGGCCCGCAACGCCATGCAGGCGATGGATCAGGCCGGGGTGGCGCATCCGACGTTGGTGATCGAGGTGCGTAGCGTTGGTGGCCACCAGAACGCGCAGGGCAAGGAATGGCTGCAGTTTTCAGTGGCCGACGTCGGGCAGGGCATCGCACCAGAGGTCCAGGCCAAATTGTTCACACCCTTTTTCACCACCAAGGCCGAAGGCATGGGACTTGGACTCTCGCTTTGCCGCACAGTGGTCGAGCAGCACGGGGGATACCTCGGGTTCGAGCCCAACCAGCCGCAAGGTACCATTTTCAGATTCACACTTCCCGTTAATCCACCATGACTGGTGTAGTGTGTCACTCTATGCAGCCTACCCAACCTGCCACTGTGTTCATCGTCGACGACGACGCCAGCGTGCGTGAGGCGCTGGCCTGGCTGCTGCGCTCGCGCCACCTGCGCAGTGAGAGCTACGCCAGCGGTGAAGCCTTTGAAGCCATGCTTGAGACCGGCCTGCCGACTGAGCAGCCCGGCTGCCTGCTGCTGGACGTGCGCATGCCAGGCATGAGCGGACTGGCGCTGTTCGACAAGCTGGTGGCGCGGGGCCTGCGGGACTTGCTGCCCGTCATCTTCCTCACCGGACACGCGGACGTGCCTACGGCGGTGGACTTGGTCAAGCGCGGCGCCTTCGATTTTTGCGAGAAACCATTTTCAGACAACCTGCTGGTTGACCGGATCGAGCAGGCGATCCGCAGCTCCGTGCAAGTGATAGAGGGGCAGCGCGCGCAACGGATGCTGCAGGCGCGACGGACCGAGCTGACCGACCGCGAACGCGACGTGATGCGGCTGGTGGTCGAGGGACTGCCCAACAAATTGATCGCCGATCAGCTCGACATCAGCGTGCGCACAGTGGAGGTGCACCGGGCGCGGGTGTTCGAGAAGATGGACGTCAAATCGGCGGTCGAGCTAGCCAACATGTTGCGCGGCAGCGTTTGATCACTCGTCTTTTTTGTCCCGCACTGGCTCACCCTTGCGACGCCCTGAAAACATCGTCCACCAGACGATCAGCAGCAGCAGCAGCAGGGCGCCCAGCGCTTCAAGCAAAATCAGGAGCATGAGCCGTTTCCTTTGGACATTGGTCATTGTAGGAAGCTTGGCGGGCTGTGCCTCTACGCCTATGCCAAGCCTCGATGCGCCGACTTCGCTTGCGACCCAGCCCGAGGTGCCGCTCCAGGCGGCCCCACAAGCGGCGGCGCCTTCGATGCCGCCCGCTATTGTGCAGGGCAAGAGTCGATGGCAGCCGGTACAGTGGAGCGAGCTTCCTGGCTTCGCTGATGACGCATTGCATGAGGCCTGGAATGCATGGCTCAAGAGCTGCGAGCGGCCGGGCTTGCCCATGGCCACGCTGTGTCCCGAAGTGCGGCGCCTGTCCATCGCATCGTCCGATGTGCAGCGCGCATGGATGATGCAAAGGCTGCAACCTTATAGAGTCGAGCCGTTGGGGGCACTCGGACCAGGCTTGCTCACGGGCTACTATGAACCGGCGCTGGAAGCCAGCCGCATGCCCACAGCCACACATGCGGTTGCGTTGTTTCGGCCGCCGACGGCACTGGCGGGCCGCAGGCCCTGGTACACGCGACAGGAAATGGACACCTTGCCGCAAGCCATGATCGCCTTGCGCGGCCATGAGATCGCTTATCTGGCCGATCCGCTGGACGCACTGATGTTGCAGATCCAGGGCTCAGGCCGCGTGCGTATCACGGAGCCCGACGGCAGCCAGCGGTTGGTGCGGCTGGCCTTCGCGGCAACCAATGATCAACCCTATCGCAGCGTCGGCGCCTGGTTGCTGCAACAAGGCGCCTTGACTGATGCCTCATGGCCTGGGATCAAGGCCTGGGCCGCGCAAAACCCGGGCCGCGTGCAGGAAATGCTGTGGAGCAATCCGCGTACAGTTTTCTTCCGTGAAGAGACGCTTTCCGAGTTTGATGCGGCCTTTGGTCCGCGCGGTGCGCAAGGCGTTGCGCTCACGCCAGGACGCTCGATCGCGGTGGACAAGGAAAGCATTCCCTACGGAACGCCGGTATGGCTGGAGTCCAGTGGCATGCTGCGGCTGCAGCGGCTGGTGTTGGCACAAGACACCGGCAGTGCCATCGTTGGCGCGGTCAGGGCTGACTACTTCACCGGTTGGGGGACGCAAGCGGGCGAACTGGCCGGTCGCCTGAAGCAGCCGCTGCGCATGTGGGTGCTGTGGCCGCGCCAGCGCACGGCGGAATAATTAGGGCACTTATCCAATGACCGGGCATACACTTCGCAGTCCCCACACGACAGACGAGACGTGAATGAACGCCCCCTTGCCTGAACACATCCGCAAAGCCCTGGAGTCGGTGACGCTGGACGACAAGTACTCGCTCGATCAGGGCCGAGCCTTCATGAGCGGCGTGCAGGCGCTGGTCAAGTTGCCGATGCTGCAGCGCACGCGCGACGCGCTTCATGGCAAGAACACTGCCGGTTTCATCAGCGGCTACCGGGGCTCGCCACTTGGCGGCTACGACCAGGCCTTGTGGAAGGCGCAGAAGTACCTCAAGGCGCAAAACATCGTGTTCCAGCCGGGTGTCAACGAAGAGCTGGCGGCCACAGCCATTTGGGGCACCCAGCAACTGGGCTTCACGCCAGCGGCGACGCACCGGTTCGACGGCGTGTTTGGCATCTGGTATGGCAAAGGTCCGGGTGTGGACCGATCAGGCGATGTGTTCAAGCATGCCAACCTCGCGGGTACCACGCCATGGGGCGGCGTCATCGCGGTGGCGGGAGACGACCATGTGGCCAAGAGTTCCACTGCGGCGCACCAGAGCGACCACATCTTCAAGGCCTGCGGGCTGCCGGTCTTCTTTCCAGCGAGCGTCCAGGAAATCCTGGACCTGGGAATTCACGCGTTCGCGATGAGCCGCTATGCCGGTGTGTGGGCCGGCATGAAGACCATCCAGGAGATCGTCGAGTCCAGCGCCACGGCAATCATCGATCCGCAGCGCGTGGACATCCGCATCCCCACTGATTTCCAGATGCCACCGGGTGGCGTGCACATCCGCTGGCCCGACCGCGCGCTTGATCAGGAGGCGCGCCTGTTCGATTACAAGTGGTATGCGGCCCTGGCCTATGTGCGCGCCAACCGGCTCAACTACAACTGCATCGAAGGGCCCGCTGACCGCTTCGGCCTGATCGCCAGCGGCAAGGCATTCAACGACACCCGGCAGGCCTTGCTGGACCTGGGGCTTGACGACAGTAGCTGCCGCCGACTGGGCATACGCCTGCACAAGGTCGGCGTGGTGTGGCCGTTGGAAGCGCAGGGCACGCGCGAGTTCGCCCAAGGGCTGCGCGAAATCATGGTGGTAGAAGAAAAGCGCCAGGTGATCGAGTATCAGCTCAAGGAGGAGCTCTACAACTGGCGCGCGGATGTGCGCCCCAACGTCGTTGGCAAATTCAGCGAAGGCGAGGGCGAGCTGTCGGGTGGCGAATGGTCGCAGCCCAATCCCCGCTCCAACGCGTTGCTGCGTGCCAATGCAGACCTGTCCCCCGCGCTGATCGCCCGAGCCATCGCCAGCCGGCTTCGCAAGCTGGGCCTGGATGCCGACACCACTGCGCGGATCGATGCGCAACTGGCCATGCTCGATGCCAAAGAGAAGTCCATGCAGGTTCTGCATCTCACCGCAGAGCGCACACCCTGGTTTTGTTCGGGCTGTCCTCATAACACCTCCACCATGGTGCCCGAAGGCTCGCGCGCCATGGCGGGCATCGGCTGCCATTTCATGGCCACCTGGATGGACCGATCCACGGTCGGTTTCACGCAAATGGGCGGTGAAGGCGTGCCCTGGGTTGGCCAGCAGCCGTTCACCACTGAAAAGCATGTGTTCGCGAACCTGGGAGACGGCACCTATTTCCACAGCGGCTCGCTGGCGATTCGTCAGTCCATCGCAGCCGGTGTCAACATCACTTACAAGATTCTCTACAACGACGCGGTGGCCATGACAGGTGGCCAGCCGGTGGGAGAGCGGCCAGAGGGGCATTCGGTCATTCAGATCGCGCACAGCCTGATGGCCGAGGGTGTGGTGCGTGAAGTCATCGTCACCGACGAGCCTGAGAAATATCGGGGTCAAATCTTGCCCGCTGGTGTGCAGGTGCTGCACCGCGACGAGCTCGATCGTGTCCAGCGGGAGATGCGCGAGGTGAAGGGCACCACAGTCATCATCTATGACCAGACTTGCGCCACGGAAAAGCGCCGCCGCCGTAAGCGCGGCACCTTGGCCGACCCGGCCGTGCGTGTGGTGATCAATGAACTGGTGTGCGAAGGCTGCGGCGATTGCAGCGCCCAGAGCAATTGCCTCTCCGTCGAGCCGCTGGAGACCGAGTTCGGGCGCAAGAGAGCCATCAATCACAGCACCTGCAACAAGGACATGAGTTGCCTAAAGGGGTTCTGCCCGAGTTTCGTCACCGTAGAGGGTGGCCAACTGAAAAAGAAGACGCGCGCGTCTTCGCCTTCACCGTTTGAATTGGGTGAACTGCCGCTGCCGAGCTTGCCGCAATTGACCGGCGCTTACGGCATTGTTGTGGCCGGCGTGGGGGGCACGGGGGTCATCACCATCGGGCAGTTGCTTGGAATGGCCGGCCACATTGAAGGCCGGGGCGTGGTCACTCAGGACTGCGCGGGGCTGGCACAAAAAGGCGGCGCTACCTGGAGTCACGTGTTGATCGGTGCAAGCGCGGATGACATTCGCACCACGCGTGTGAGCACGGCCGCGGCCGACCTTGTCTTGGGCTGTGATCCCATCGTCACGGCTGGCGCTGACACCCTCTCTCGCATGCGGCAAGGTCGAAGTCGCGTGGCCTTGAATTCGCATGGCGTACCCACTGCGGCATTCGTGCAAGACGCCAACTGGTCCAACCCAACACAGGCCTGCGTGGCCGAAATTTCCGGCGCCGTCGGGGTGGACAGCGTGGGCGCCTTCGATGCCGATGCCGCATCGTCCAGGCTCATGGGTGACACCATCTACACCAACCCCATGCTGCTGGGCTACGCTTGGCAACGAGGCTGGATCCCCCTGGGGCACGAGGCCTTGCTGCGGGCAATCGAGCTCAATGGCGTGGCAGTGGAGAACAACAAGACCGCTTTCGAGTGGGGCCGGCGTGCCGCACATGATCCGGCGGCTATTGAGCAGTGGCAGGCACCGGCGCAGGTGATTGAATTCAAGCCACGTCAGACGCTGGAGCTTTTGGTCGCCAAGCGGGCGCTGTTTCTCGTTGGTTATCAGAGCCATGCCTATGCGGACAAATACAAGGCATTTGTGGAAAAAGTTCGGCTTGCGGAACTCCCGCTGGGCAAGACCGGTTTGAGCGAAGCGGTAGCGCGCGGGCTGTTCAAGCTCATGGCCTACAAGGACGAATACGAGGTTGCACGCCTGCACACCCAGGCCGGATTCTCCGAGAAGATCGCCCAATTGTTCGAAGGCGACTTCCGCGTGCACTATCACCTCGCGCCTCCCCTGTTCGCCGCGCGCAACGAAAAGGGCGAGCTGCAAAAGAGTAAGTTTGGCCCTGCCATGGGCCTGGGCATGCGCGTTTTGTCAGGGTTGCGAGCACTGCGAGGAACGAAGTTCGACATTTTTGGCAGAACCGCAGAGCGTCGCGAGGAGCGCGCACTCATTGATGAGTACCGTGCTTGCATCGAAAGTATGCTGCCCGGTATCGATTCGGCCAGCCATGCGCTTGCACTGGAGATTGCCCGCATTCCCGAGCAGATCAAGGGCTTTGGCCATGTGAAAGCTCGTCACCTTGCCGCCGCTCGGTTGCACTGGCGCGAATTGATGGCGCAATGGAGTGGTCGCGCGAGTCAGACACAGGCGGCCTGAGTGCGTAATCCCCCTTCACGCCACTAGGCCTTATTGAGTAGATCAAGTCTGGGGCGTCGCGCAATACAATCAAAGGCTTTCGCCATGCGGCACAGTCGTGCAGGCTGCACCGTGGGCGCATGTGTTCAAGACCAATCTTTGGAGTTACCGTGTTTATTTCTTCTGCCTATGCCCAGACCGCCGCTGGCGGCGACATGCAGTCATCGCTGATGAGCATGCTGCCGCTGGTATTGATGTTCGTGGTTTTGTATTTCGTGATGATTCGGCCGCAGATGAAGCGGCAAAAGGAGCACCGCGCCATGATCGACGCGCTGGCCAAGGGTGACGAAGTCGCCACTTCTGGTGGTGTGATCGGCAAAGTTACCAAGCTCGGCGATGGCTATCTAGGCCTGGAAATTGCAAACGGAGTCGAAGTTCAGCTCCAGCGCAGTGCGGTCGTGCAGGTGCTGCCCAAGGGCAGCATCAAATAACACCGCGAACGATGGCGCTTCGCGCGCCGCGCGGCCTTCAGGGCATTAACCTAGAAACGCCAACTGATGAACCGATACCCGGTCTGGAAGTACGCGATCATTCTGCTCGCGTTGCTGGTGGGGGCTACTTACACCCTGCCCAATTTCTTCGGCGAAGCGCCTGCCGTGCAGATCTCTGCCGGCAAAGCCATCGTCAAGGTCGATGGTGCCACGCAAGCACGGGTCGAGCAGGCCCTGGCAGCGACGGGCATCAAGCCCGAGGCCATCACCCTGGACAACAACTCCATCAAGGTGCGGTTGGCTAGCGGTGACCTTCAACTCAAGGCCAAGGACGCAATCCAGAAAGCGCTGGTGCCCGACCCTTCTGACCCCTCCTATGTCGTGGCGCTCAACCTCTTGTCGAGCTCACCACGCTGGCTGTCTGCCCTGCATGCTGCGCCCATGTACCTGGGCCTGGACTTGCGCGGAGGGGTTCACTTCATGCTGCAGGTGGACATGCAGGCGGCGCTCACCAAGAAAGCCGAGTCGCTGTCGGGCGACTTGCGCGGCATGCTTCGCGAAAAGAACGTGCGCCACGCCGGCATCAATCGCGCGGGCCAAGCCATCGAGGTCCGCTTTCGCGACACGCAGACGCTGGCAGCGGCAAAGGCCGTCATCGTCGATCAATTTCCGGACCTGCAGACCACCGATGGCCCCGAGGGCGCCGAATTCAAGTTAACAGCGACCATCAGGCTGGACGCTGCGCGCAGAGTGCAGGAGCAGGCGCTCAAGCAGAACATGGTGACCTTGCATAACCGGATCAACGAGCTTGGCGTGGCTGAACCTGTGATCCAGCAGCAGGGTCTGGACCGCATCGTCGTGCAATTGCCCGGTGTACAGGATACGGCCAAGGCCAAGGACATTCTGGGGCGCACCGCAACCCTGGAAGTGCGCATGGTTGACGAAAGTGCCGAGGCGCGCTCGTCCGAGCTTGGAAATGGACCGGTGCCCTTCGGTTCCGAGCGTTACCAGGAACGCAGCGGGCAGGCGGTGATCGTGCGAAAGCAAGTCATCCTGACCGGCGAAAACCTCACCGATGCCCAGCCCGGCTTTGACAACCAGACACAGGAAGCTGCGGTGCACCTGACGCTCGACGCCAAGGGCGCGCGCATCTTCCGGGACATCACCCGCGAAAGCGTCGGCAAGCGGATGGCCATCCTGTTGTTCGAGAAGGGCAAGGGCGAGGTAGTCACTGCCCCGGTGATTCGCAGCGAAATCGGCGGTGGGCGGGTGCAGATCTCCGGGCGCATGTCCACTGTGGAGGCCAACGACACGGCCTTGCTTCTGCGCGCTGGCTCGCTGGCCGCACCCATGGAAATCATCGAAGAGTTCACCATCGGCCCAACCCTGGGTGCTGAGAACATCAGCAAGGGCTTTCACAGCGTGGCCTGGGGCTTTGCTGTGATTTGCGCCTTCATGGCGGTGTATTACATGCTGTTCGGCTTGTTTTCAGGGCTAGCGCTGGCGGTGAACCTGCTGCTTCTGGTGGCGGTACTTTCAATGCTGCAAGCCACTCTCACCTTGCCCGGCATGGCGGCCATGGCGCTGGCGCTGGGCATGGCCATCGACTCAAACGTGCTGATCAATGAGCGGGTGCGCGAGGAGTTGCGAGGCGGCGCCTCACCCCAGGCGGCCATCAACGCAGGCTATGACCGCGCCTGGGGCACCATTTTCGACTCCAACATCACCACCTTGATCGCGGGCCTGGCCTTGCTGGCATTCGGCTCCGGCCCGGTGCGTGGCTTCGCGGTGGTCCATTGCATCGGCATTCTCACGTCCATGTTCTCGGCTGTGTTTTTCTCGCGCGGGCTGGTCAATCTCTGGTATGGCCGTCAGAAAAAGCTCAAGGCCGTCTCCATCGGAACAGTCTGGCGTCCGCCCTCAGATGGCGCTATAAGTAAAGCTGAATAAGGAAACACGGCACATGGAATTTTTCAAGATCCGCCGCGACATTCCGTTCATGGAGAACGCGTTGATTTTCAACGTGATTTCCTTCCTGACCTTTGCCGCCGCTGTTTTCTTTCTTGTCACGCGTGGGCTGCACCTGTCGGTGGAATTCACCGGCGGAACGGTCATGGAGGTGGGCTATACACAGGCGGCCGACGTCGAGAAGGTTCGCCGCACTGTCTCGGAGCTTGGTTTTACCGATGTGCAGGTTCAGAACTTCGGCACTTCGCGCGATGTGCTGATCCGTCTGCCCGCCCAGAAGGGGGTGAGCTCAGCCCAACAAAGCGACAAGGTGTTCCAGGCGCTGCAGGCAGGCGATCCGAGCGTCACCCGCAGGCGCACTGAATTCGTCGGGCCACAGGTGGGCGAGGAACTGGCAACCGACGGCCTCAAGGCGCTGGCCATGGTCGTGGCCGGAATCATGATCTACCTGGCCTTTCGCTTCGAGTGGAAATTCGCCGTGGCAGCCATCGTCGCGAACCTGCACGACGTGATTATCATCCTGGGTTTCTTCGCGTTCTTCCAATGGGAGTTTTCTCTGGCAGTGCTGGCCGCAGTGTTGGCGGTGTTGGGGTACTCGGTGAACGAATCGGTCGTCATCTTCGACCGAATTCGGGAAAACTTCCGTCGTTATCGCAAGATGAACACAGTGCAGATCATCGACAACGCGATCACCTCGACCATCAGCCGCACCATCATCACCCACGGTTCTACCCAGATCATGGTGCTGTCCATGTTGCTTTTTGGTGGCCCGACCCTGCACTATTTTGCGATGGCCCTGACCATTGGCATTCTCTTTGGCATCTATTCGTCCGTGTTCGTCGCTGCGGCGATTGCCATGTGGCTGGGCATCAAGCGGGATGACCTCATCAAGTCGACGGCCCGAAAGGACGAAGACCCCAACGACCCCAACGCGGGTGCTACTGTCTAGGCGAGCATGACCGACACGCAACTGCCCAAGGTCTCAGGCGAGCGAATCGCTCGGCAGGCGCGCGAGCAGTTTGTAGCGCATGCGCAGGCCTGCCTGGCACCTCTGGTGCAAGCGGTCAACAGCCGCTTGGCCGAGCTGTCTCAATCCGGCGGTGGCGCGCGCGGCATGCAGGAGCGGCGCGATGCCATGATGGACTTTGACCGCAAGGGGTCGGGCTGGGCGCAGGGTTCCTCAAGGGCCTGGCACAAGTCGGTGGTTCCTCCCACTGCCACAGCGCGCGTCCGGCTGGATTCATTCAACCTCGAACTGATTGGCGACGATGTCGTCGAGCGCAAGATTCTCTCTGGGCGTTTGGCCTTGGCTATTCAGGAGAAATCGTCCTGGGAGCTCAACGACCTGCGCGTGCGAATGCAGCACCTTGAGTCATTGGACGAACCGGCCGACGGGGACATCTTGCGGCCTGAGACTTTGTCGCAGTTGCTCGTGGAGCAGTGGAGCGCGGCAGGGCTTTCTCCCGAACTCTGGGCCATGGTCCAGGATGTGATTGTGCGCGGCATCGCGGAGCACGTGCTGCAGTCCTACCATGTCACCAATGAGTTCCTGGTCAGCCAGGGTGTAGTGCCCAATATCGAGGTGGCTTTGCGGGTCAGGCGCGCCAGTGCGGCGGCGGCGCAGCGCAAACCCGAGGCACGCTCCGACGATGCACAGGCCACAGGCAGAGAAAGCAATTTTCCTGATAACGCGTCCGGCCACCATCAACATGCGCCGCCGGCTTCTCGGGGTCAAGGTGGCTGGAACTCGCCGCCGGGCGAGGCAGGGCCCCCGCAGGACGCGCGCAGTGGGGCGGCTGCCGGCGGGTATCCCGCCGAAAGCGGTCACGCAGGCGACGGCGGCGGCGCACACCCCACCGGTGTGGCCGACGAAACCCGCATGCTGACCTCAAGCCCTCCCTTGGCGCGAGCGCGTGCGCGTGCGACAGGGGTGCTGGGGCAATTAAGGCGCATGTTCTCCGAGCGGGTCGGCGGGTTTGACAGTGCGGCGCGTGCCCCAGCTTCTCCTGCGCTGGCCGAGGCCATGGCCCAACAATCCACTCAGGTCCGGGCCACTGAGGTCCAGGGCAGTACAGTCCAGGAAAATGTAGTTTATGACAACGAGGCGGTGCAGCAGGTCGCGGGCGACTTACGCCGTCGCACCGGCGAGCTCAAGAAAAAGGCAAGTACTTCCGCCGAGAAGGCCACCATCGAGATCGTGGCCCTCATGTTCCAGAGCATTCTTGCCGAGGAGCGCATACCTGCGGCCGTTCGGGTCTGGTTCGCGCGGCTTCAGATGCCGGTCTTGCGGGTGGCATTGTCCGAACCCGAGTTCTTCGGCTCGCTTGAGCATCCGGCCCGCCAGCTGATCGACCGCATGGGATCTTGTGTGATGGGTTTCGATACTGCGGCCATAGGCGGCAGCGCGCTGGAGACCGAAATCAAACGGGTTGTGCAGGTGATCGAGCAATATCCCGAGACCGGCCAGCGAGTGTTCCAGCTTGTCTACGATGAGTTCAAGAAGTTTCTCTCCAAATATCTGACCGAGAACGACTCCACCCAGCGTCTGGTCACTGTGGCGCAACAGGTTGAGCAGAAAGAAACTCTGGCAATTCAGTACACGATCGAGTTGCGCAACATGCTGACCGACATTCCGGTGCGCGACGAGATCCGTGAATTCCTGTTCAAGACCTGGGCTGAAGTGCTGGCGGTGGCTGCTGTCAAGAATGGGCCCCAGCACGAGGAGACGCTGGCACTCAAGGCGTCTGCGGCGGATCTGGTCTGGGCAGCCAGCGCCAAGCCCAATCGCAATGATCGGGCCAAAGTCATCAAGGACCTGCCCCGCCTGTTGCAGCGGCTACGCCAGGGCATGACCCTGGTTGGCATCCAGGACAAGGCCCAGGAATCGCATGTCAAGGTCATTGGTGACACTCTGGCCGACGCTTTTCTCTCCAAGACTCAGGCTGTCGACCAGGGCCAGATTGAAGCCATGGCCAAGCGGCTGGCGAATCTGGAAGACTTCGTCGCCGATGATCCTTCCACCGATCTGCCGTTGGATGCGCAGAGCATCGAGATGATGCTGGGCATCGACGCGTCCATGATCGAAGTGGTGGCCGATGGCGGCAGCAAGCCCAATGCAGCCATGATCGGTTGGGCGGCTGAGTTGCAGTTGGGCAACTGGTTCATGCTGGACCACAACGGCAAGACCACCCAGGTGCAGTATGCCTGGCGCAGCAACCGCAAGCAGTTGCATCTGTTTGCGACACCCGCCGGACGTAGCTACCTGATCCAGGCCAGGCGTCTGGCTGCTTACCTGCAGGCCGGGCTGCTTCTGCCCGCCGAAGAGGAAGCACTCACTGTGCGAGCTACACGCAATGCACTCGCCAAGCTCGACGCCAATCCGGAACGGCTGTTGCAGTAAGAGTCAGGCTGTCGACGAGCGGGGGAGGTCAGTGAGCCATTCGCCCCGACCCAGCTTCGCACAATTCGTCTAGCACCAGTGCATCTGGCTCATGGCCAAAGCTCCAGTAGACCATCAGGACGATGATCTTGAGGTCGTCCAGGCTGACCGGGTCGCCCTGCGCGGCCATGCTGCGGTCGATGACGATTTCGCGCATGGGGGCCGGCAACACGCCCGATGATTCCAGGAAAGAGATGAAGCCCAGGCACTGCGCCCCAAGGTGGTCTTGCTCGGCCACCGAATACACGCGCATACTGGAATCGGACTGGATAGCCGCAGTCAGGGTGGGCGCCGGTGTCTCCAGCGTCGTACCCTGCGCGGCCAGGTTCAGGCCTTCGAGCCAGACCAACGCGTCATGGATTTCCTCGGCCTCGAAGCCATGGGCGCTGAGTTTGCGCCCGAGTTGCTGCAACTCGGGGCAGGCATCCCCGCGCCAGTAGTGTTCGTACACAAAAACCAGCACTTCAAACATGCCTCCATACTAGCAGCCTGTCGGACTTTGGGAACGTCGGCTGCAATTTGCGACAAACCGGTCCATTTTTTCCCGCCTTCTTGCCCCATAGCTGGGCTATGGGGCTGCGAATGCGGAAAAAACTGTCCTCGGTTTTCGCAAATCTCGCTTCGACGCCCAAAGTCCGACAGGCTGCTGGGATGATTGCGTGTGAGAATCGTCAGCAGCGCGTCCCGTGCGCCATTGCTGCGGCGGCTGCGTTGGAGGCTGTGAAGGCCAAGGAGGCGAGGTGAGAGGTTCGGATCTCGAATTAAGGCTGCTTCGGATGTTCGTGACTTTGGCCGAGGAGCTGCACTATGGCCGCGCAGCGCAGCGCCTGTTTATGACCCAGCCGCCCTTGAGCAAGGCAATTCAGCAGCTCGAAGCAATCATCGGCCTGCGGCTATTCGAGCGTGACAGCAAGCACGTCGCACTCACGCCTGCCGGCGATCTGCTGCTCGAAAAGGCGCGAGAAGCGCTCTTGCATGTGCACGACACTGTCGAACTTGGAAAGGCCGTGGCGCGTGGAATGTCAGGGCGCATCACCGTGGGCTTCACCGGAGCCATGCTCTATCGCGGCCTGCCCAAGATGGTGGACTGGTTCAAGGCAAATTCTCCTGGCGTCGAGCTCGCTTTGCATGAGGCCATGTCGCAGCGTCAGGTTGAACTTGTCAGAAGCGGCAGCCTGGACGCAGGCTTTGTCAACTCGCCCCTGGCACCTTCGGGCGTCGACAGCATGATGGTATTTCGCGAGCGCTTCATGGCATGCGTACCCATAGGCCACAAACTCGCCAAGTCAGCGAGAATCAAATTGCAAGCAATGCGACACGAAACCTTCCTGTCGTTCTCGCGGGCCACATCCCCGGCGTATCACGATCGTGTCATGGCATTGTGCGCCGATGCCGGGTTTCACCCCGCCACGCGACAGTTCGAGGGGCAGATACTGACGATGGTCGCCATGGTGGCCGCCGGCTTTGGCGTGGCACTGATCCCCGAGTCTGTGAAAGGCGCAGGCATCAACGGCGCGGTCTTTATTCCAATCGTGGCAAGCGTGCCTCAGCCAACCGCATTTTTCATATGGAAGGCCGCCCCCGTCCCGCCGGCGCTTTCAGGCCTGGTCAAGGCGGTGCGCGCGATCCGCTCAGCCGACTGCCGAGACTGAAACCGCGAACGAGGAGGCTGACTGGCAACCGTTCCCGTTCAGCCGGGCGCTTGACGCTCGAAACCCTTCATTCCAAAAACCTTGCCCAGACCAACGGAGCGCTCCACAATCAAAATCATCACGATCGACACGGCGATGATGATCGCACTCACGGCAAGCAGATCTGGCGACAAGCTTTGATCGAGGTGATTGAAGATGACGACTGGCAAGGTTCGTACGGTTGGCGCGGAAAGAAAAACGGCAACCACTACGTCGTCGAATGAAAGAAGGAATGTCAGGGACAGGCTGGCGACCACCGCAGGGAAAATCGTAGGCAGTGTCACGCGCAACGCGGTTCTGATGTAACCGGTTCCCAAGGTGTACGCAGCCAGTTCCAGGGAACGATCGAAACTGCTGAATGCGCTGTATAAAATCCGCATCGCGAACGGCATCGTCAAGACCAGATGCCCCAGCAGCAAACCCCAGAAGTTTCTGCCCAATCCCAGCACCGCCAATAATTGCAGCGTTGAAAATCCGATCAACATGACAGGCACCATCACGGGAAGGGAAAAAAAGCTGACTCCCAGACGGGATGCCCTGGGGCGCATTCGCACAAGCGCTCCGGTCGTCACCGCCGCCAGTGCGGTCGACAGCACCGACGCACACAGCGCCAGGCGAAGGCTTAAGGACAAACCAGTGGAAAAATCAGGCTTTTCAAACGCGAGCCCAAACCATTTCACGCCGAACTTCGCAGGGGGAAAGGCGACGTAGTTGGCATCCGTGAACGCGGCCACGATCACAACCACCAAAGGCAGCGCAAAAAATATGAGCACCCCCCAACTGAGGGCGGCCAACCATCTCACAGAGCCACCCCTTTCGCGCTCTTTCGCAACAGCCATTCAATGGCGAATATCACGAGGAAGTTGATGCCAAGCAGTGCCACGGACAATGCCGAGGCGAGCGGCCAGTTGAAAAAAACCAGGGCTGTTCGATAGATTTCCATCGACGCGATATTCACGCGTGCCCCACCCAGGAACAGCGGGGTGATCAAGGCGCCAGCGGAGGCTCCGAAAGTGATGACAAAGCCCGCTAGCAATCCAGGCAGGCTCAGGGGAAGGATGATGCGCAGGAAGATCCGAAACTCTCCGCAACCCAAGGTTCGCGCCGCATGAATAATTTCTTTCTTGATGGATCCAAGAACGGACAGCAGCGCAAGCACCATGTGCGCCAGAAACAGATGAACAAGCCCAATGAGCACCGCCAGATTGGTATAGAGCAGTTGAACTCCGAACAACTGATCAATGACGCCGCGCGGCCCCAGCAGCAGCTGCCAGCCCAGGGTGCGCACGACGACGCTGACAAGTAGAGGTGCGATGATGGCGATCAGAATCAGGTTTCGCCTAGCCCCCTGGATCGAGCTTAGATAGATGCACAGTGGATAGGCCAACAATGCCGCTATAGCGGCAACCGACAGCGACATCATCAGCGTATTGGCGAAAGCTGCAAGGTAGACGCGATCGGCAATGATGGCGCGGAAATTGGCGAGCGAAACAACATCGGCAGCGGGCCCAGGGTCTGCCTGCAGAAAACTGGCATAGGACATCATCGCCAGAGGCGCGATAAATCCGAAGAGGTACACCGCCAATGCTGGCACCACAAGCCCCAAGCGCAGAAAATACGTCATGGGCGCTCGGGAAAAGCAAAGCACAGACTCGGTTCGAGTGCTGCAACCACACTGGACCCCTCCTCAAAGTGCACCTCCGGGCCGCTCTCGACAGGCAGCAACTCGCCCTCGCAATTCATCCACACCAAAGTCTTTGGGCCCAGGTCAACGCATTTCTCAACGACACCTTGCAGATGATTGCAATCGTTCAGTGCCAGGGACGGCATGTGCTCTATGAGGTGCAAGGTTCGGATCGCGTTTCTGCGGAAAACAACGGCCACGGTCTTGCTCGGATCAAGCGTTTGAGGCGCACAAACCCGCCAGGAATTTCCAGCGACATCCAACACGGCGGTTCCAGCATCCTGCGATATCACCTTGCCAGCGATCCAGTTTGAGTGCCCAAGGAAATGCGCAACGAAGGCGTTCGAGGGCGCCTGGTACAAGTCGCTGAACCGGCCCGTCTGCTGCGTCATGCCCGCACGCATCACCATGACACGGTCTGAGATGTGGCTTGCGTCTTCCTGGTCGTGAGTCACGATGACGGCCGTGGCCCGGATACGCCGCAGGAACTGGCCTAGCTCGACACGCATCGTCTCGCGCACCTTCGCATCCAGATTGCTGAATGGCTCGTCCAGCAGGATCAGGGCTGGCTTGACTGCCAAGGCTCGGGCGAGCGCAACGCGCTGTTGCTGTCCGCCAGAGAGTTCCGCCGGATAGCGGTGAGCCAGTTGTTCCAGCCGGGTCAGCTCCAGCACAGAGCGCAAAATCTCCAGCCCTTCCGCGGTCGACAGCCTCTGATTTTGCGGCCCGAACAAAATGTTCTGGCTGACAGTCATGTGCGGAAACAGGGCGTAGCTCTGGAATACGACCCCGACGGATCGCTTGTTGGCCGGCACGGCCGTGACGTCAACGCCATTGATCAGCACCCGCCCCTCTGAGGGCGAAAGAAGCCCGGCGATGATCCACAGCAGAGTCGTTTTCCCGCAACCGCTGGGTCCGAGCAAAGCGACGATCTCGCCTTCATGCACGGTCATGTCGACGCCCCGCACCACCGGCGCATCACCGTAGGTTTTACCGATGCCTTGTAGAACCAGTTTGTCCATCGGTGCGGCTATTTCCAGGCACTTGATGCGCTTGTGCCTTGAACGCGCCGACGATCAGCGGGCAACTTCAGCATTCCACCTTCTCGTCCACGACGGAATCTTCTGGGCCAGATCGGCGGCGTCGATCGGAACCAGCAGTTTGGTCGCACCCGGTGAGTAGTAGGTTTCTCGCGCGAGCTTGTCGCCAAGCGCCAGATCTTTGATCACCGGTCCGAAATACATCTTCTCGGCCAAGACCTTCTGCGCCTGAGGGCTCAGCAAGTAATTGATGAGCGCCTGGGCAGCCTTGGGATGAGGGGCGTTCTTGACTGGGTCGAGGTAATTCATGAATTCAACAGCGCCCTCCTTGGGCGCTACCCACTCGACATCCATGCCTTCGTCACGCATTTGATAGGTCCGCGCATTGGTGTTGACAGCCAGCCAGACGGCGCCTTGTTGGAACAAGGTGGACATCTCGGCGGTGTTGGTGGGAATTGCGACAAGATTGGGCTTGAGTGTCGCCAGCCTGGAGAACACTGAGTCCATCTTGTCCGTGCTTGTGCCCATGGACTTGGCGAGCGCGGGCAGCCAAAACGAGGTAAATGCGAGATCGATGTTGTACAGCGCGACGTGGCCCTTGTAGCTCGGGTGCCATAAGTCGTCCCATGAACCCGGAACCGGAATTTTCTTTTCAGCAATGATCTTGCGGTTGTAGGTGAGCCCAAATACGTTGACACCCATTCCGATCCCAATGTCCTCTGGATCTCTGAACTTTGGAAAGACGGACGCTGCATTTGGAACCTGAGCCGGATCAATTTTCTCAAGCAACTTCAGTTGCTTTGCACGTAAATGCGTTGTCGGGTTGCTCCATAGCACGTCAATGTCGGGCCGGCTTGCCGATGCTTGTACCTGGGCAAAGGTCTTGTCTGCCGAGCCAGCCAGATACACAACCTTGATCCCAGTCTGCTTGGTGAACCCGGGCAGTACATGGGTCTGCATGATTTGCTGGATCGAGCCCCCAAAAGCCGCGAACACCACCGTGTCCTCGGTGGACTGCGCCTGGGCCGGCGACGACAACACCGACCCAAGTGCGATGCATGCCAATGTGGCCCAGGCCGTGGACATCACCAGGCGACGGCCAACGGACCGAATGCCCGTGTGGCCAGGGAACATGAGAGGTGCCGTAATCCGAAAATTCCGTCTTTTCATATTGTCTCCTGTGTCACTGTTCAAGAATGTGTTGCCAGAACTGGGTAGCAGTGGCGACTATTTTTCCTTGTGCACTCGGCCGGTGGGAATCGCGGTTGCGCCCGCGAGCAAATGGGCTGCCGCAAAGCCGGACAACTTCAAGGCGCCAATCATCGCAATGGCGCCCTGATTCAACACATACTTGTTGAAGGTCATGACCTGGGCATCGCGCGATGAGAATTCCGCGGCCAGCTTCTCAAGCTCGGCGTCCCATTCCGCGTCAGCCACCACAGCATTGCAGTAGCCGTCGCTCAGGGCCTGTTCGGGGGTGTACACCGCGCCGCGCAAATAGATGCCTTTCGCCCGCTTGAGGCCGATTGCCATAGGCAGCAGGAGCGTGCCGAGCATGGGCGAGGGCACCGCCTTTGCCGCGCCAGTGAAATAAAACTTTGCTGATGCCTTGACCACGCATATGTCACTGCAGACAGCCAAGTGATTTCCAAACCCAGCCGACACGCCGTTGACTGCTGCGATGACGATTTTTGGCATGGTGATGATGCGCGACAAGACATCGATATCGCGCTCGAACAATGCAGCAAGTGGTGGTCCATCCATCGCGTTGATGTCATTGACGTCCTGGCCGGAGGTAAAGGCATCAGCAGTGCCGGTAATGATGATGACCTTGGTGCCGGCGTCGTGGTGCAACGCCGCCAGGCGATCAGCCATATGTTCCATCTCGACTTCCCGCAGCGCATTTCGCTTGTTCGGCCGGTTCATTCGAAGAACGACGGCTTCGGGATACTTTTCAAACCTGGTCTCGACCAGCGTGGATTTGTTCATTCAGACTCTCCTGGGTAAAGTGGGTCAGACTCGGCGCGCCTGGCCGCTCCAGAAATGCTCTCGAATATCTTTCTTGAGAACCTTCCCTACGGAACTGCGGGGTAGTTCGGGCCAGATTTCGATGCGCTTTGGCGTCTTCATGCTGCCCAAACGCTCCCTGCAGAAGGCCTGCAGCACGGACGTATCGGCCTGTGCCCCACTTTTGAGTTCAATGACGGCTGTGACAGCCTCGCCCCACTTGGCGTCGGGTGTCCCGACGACGGCACAATCAAGAACCCACGGATGGCTCCACAGTACTTGCTCTATCTCACTGGGAAATATATTGAATCCCCCGCTGATGATCATGTCCTTCTTGCGATCGACAATATAAAAATAGCCATCTTCGTCGCGGGTGCCAACGTCGCCTGTGTGGTGCCAGCCGAATCGGCTCACTCTTTCGTTTTCCTCGGGGTTGTCTCTATACCCCTTCATCACCAATTCGCTGCGCACAACGATTTCACCGACTTCGTTGGGGCCCAGGAGCTTGCCATCGTCGTCCATGATTTCCAGTTTGACGAAGGGCGTCTTGCGTCCGCAGCTGGTTAGCCGCCGGCGCAGAATCGGGCCATCTTCCAGCAGGTGTTCTTCCGGCGAGATGTAGGTCAGCATCGCTGGTGCCTCGGTCTGGCCAAAAATTTGCGTTAGCACTGGCCCGAAGACACCCAGCGCCTCATGCAGACGATCGGCCGAGATCGGAGCCGACGTGTAGATCAGGTGTCTGAGCGATGAGTAATCCCTGGTCCGCACATCCGGTCGATCCAGAATGCCGTAAACAACCGTTGGCGGCAGGAACACTGTGGTGACCCTGTGCGCCTCGATCGCATCGAGCACGGCGCCGGGCTCAGCCTTATCGATCAGTACGATGGTTCCCCCATTGCAAAGGCTGCACAGTGAGAATGTTCCAGCCCCATGCGATATCGGGGCGGCTGCCAGGTGAACATGCCCGGAGGGAATCGGCATGCACCAATGAAAGGTGGTAAATAGCGTGGTGGCGCTTCTATTGGAAATCATCACGCTTTTGGAGCGCCCCGTCGTTCCTCCCGTACCCTTGATCCACGCGATGTCGTTTGGCTCGACAGAGGCGTCCTCGTAGTGATCGGGATAACCGGACGACCAATCGAGCAATGCGGGACCGTCGGCAGTCTCCACGTCCAGGCAGAGACGTCCCTTGAGCGACGGTACGCCGGCAGTCATTTTCTCGGCGTCTGGCGCAGTGCGGCTGTGATAGAAAAGGAACTCACAGTCGTTGGCCGCCATGAATTCGGCGTTCTCGTCCGTGGCATTGCGTGGATGTACCGGCAGCCAGATCATGCCGGCGCGAAAGACAGCGATCATGGCGATCACCGCTAGCGCGCAGTTGGGGACAAAAAAAGCAACGGGCGAGCCTTTTGCCAAACCGGCCGCGCGCAATGCATGTGCAATGCGGTGGGAGGCAAGCGTCACTTCCCGGTGCGTGAACCTGCCATGCTTGTCACGCAGGCAATCGCGCGTCGGTTCACGCGCGAGACCATGATCGAGGAAATCGATAACTCGCATGTTTAGCCTTACGCCGTCGAGGCGGCGTTCTCTTTGAATCGGCGTATCTCCTCGTCCAGGACGGGAAGCATCGAGGTGAGGCAGTGCAGCTTTTGAATGCCCACTACCTCCAGCGCTTCGAGCAATTCTTCCTCGGTCGCCCCGCATTTCAGTGCGCTACGTACATGTACCCGAAATCCAAATTCGTAGTAGTCGAACGCGTTCAGGCAGATGAGAATAATTTCCTTCGTTTTCGATGGAAGGCTTTTTCGATCATGCAGAACGTGCATTGTCAAATTGTGAATGTGTTCCATGCAATCAGGATCGCGCTCACCGAGCAGCCTAGGCCACTCGCGCACAAAGCCGCGCTCATTGGCGATTCGGTCGATGATCGCCTTCGACTTCGCTGATTTGTCTTGTTCACGCATGATGTTGTCTCCGGTGTACTTTTTTGGGCAGCTAGCGCCACGCTCGACGCTATGCGGATAGCTCAGGCTGCTTGGGCAACGGGGCGCCGCGCGGGCGTCGTCAAGTGGTAGAGGCGCGCTGCGTTGTCGTGCAATACCTTTGCGAGCGTGTCCTCGGACAGGCCGCTCAGGTTGTCCTGAATGACTTTGCGCGGATTTTCCGCATAGGATGCGGGCCCTGGCGACAAACTGGTTGGATGCGGGAAATCTGTTTCGAACATGATGTTATTGGGATACAACTCGATGGCCTGTTTCAACAGGTCGCGCTCAAACCAGAAGGAGCCAAAGACTTGTCTGCGGAAGTATTCGCTGGGCAAGCCCCGCGATGGGAACACATGGGCCGCGCCCGAGTTCTTCCATTGCCAATCGAGCGCCTCCATCAAAAACGGCAGCCAGCTAGCGCCGCTCTCCACTGACACGAAGTTCAGTCTGGGAAAACGTTCACACACCCCCGACAACACCACTTCGGCGATGGCCTGTACATTGCCCATGAACATCAGGGTGCTTTCCCGCACGAAGGTGGCCTTCTCGTTGGCCACCTTGCGTTGGTAGATCTTCAGTTGCTCGGTGGTCCGGTTTGCGAATCCAATGTGAAAATTGATCGACAGTTCGCGGTCTTGAATGACAGAAAGTAGTGGATCCCAGTGCGGGTCGCCAATAGATGGCAGATTGACGGCCGAAAAATCGTTCCCAAAAATGACCCCCTTATGACCGATGCGTGCAGCCCGCTCTACCTCGGCGATCGAAGCCTCCAGGTTCCAGAACGGAAGCCACATGACCGGAATGAGGCGATCTGTCGCAATGCTGCACCACTCAGCCAGAAAATCGTTGTACGCTCGTACACAAGCCAGTCCGAGTTCTGGATCGTTCATACGCAAGAAGGTCTCGCATTGGAAGCCGAGCAGGTTGGGATAAAGAACCTGCGCATGGATGCCGTATTGGTCCATCCGCTCTAGTCGATGCGCTGCCTTCCAGGTGGCAGGATCGGCCTGCTCCAGGGTCGGCGGAAACCCAGGCGGGAATTCTGTCCAGCCAGCATGAGCCACGGAAGCCACGCTTGGTAGTTTTTCATCGCCGATATACCAACGTTCGATTCCCGACTTTGGATCGGGCCGCACATGCGGAACGAGCTTGCCCCACTTGTTTGACACACGGGAGGTCCATAGATCGGGCGGCTCGATGATGTGGGTATCCACATCGACCACATGAAATTCTTCCGATAGTTGGCGCACGATTTGCTCCCCCAGAAATGGTCATTCGAGTTTCCGCTCGCCGGGCGCTTGGTAGACGCTGCTGCAGCGTTTTCAGCGCTATGCAGCTCTCAAAGGACACATCGGTTTTACGTGCTGCATAGCGTGAGACACTGCGCCAAGAGCCGGTCATCTATGCGCGACAGGCTCTTGGCGAATCGATGATCTTCGAGCTGTGATGGGGTGTCCAGTGCTAATTTTGTCTGTCTCGATTCCCTGTGGGAATCGAGAGTCCGCCCTTGCGCTAACATGAGCTTGGACGCTTCCCTGCGATGGTCCAGAGAGCAAGGAGGCAGGTATGACGAGTTTCAGTTCTGGAGCGGCGATGTCTGCTATCGACCACTCCACACCGGTGATCTCTTCGTGTTGAAGGCCGTTTCGCCTTCCCTGACATCCTCTCTGATCAGCATTGCCTTAGTGGACAGGCAAAATCACCGATGATGTGTATATTGCGGGCATCGCTGGCGGCGATTGCACTTTTCGAATCAAGACGTTGAGGTCAGACCATGGACTTTGGTATTGCAGGAAGATGGGCGCTGGTGTGCGGCGCCAGCAAGGGTTTGGGATTTGGCTGTGCGCAGGCTCTGGTGCGCGAAGGCGTCCATGTGCTTCTGGTCGCACGCGGGGAGCAGGCGCTTCTAGCGGCGGTTGAAAAGCTGCGGGCCGATCCGGCACGCCCTGCGCAGGCGAGCGTGCAGTGTGTGGCAGCCGACATCACCACTGTGCAAGGGCGCGAGAAGGTTTTTGCGATGCGCAGTGAGTTCGACATTGTTGTCACCAATGCCGGTGGGCCGCCCCCAGGTGATTTTCGCAATTGGGACCGTGAGGTATGGATCAAGGCAGTGGATGCCAATATGCTCACCCCCATCGAGCTGATGAAGGCCACGGTGGACGGCATGGCCGCACGCGGCTTCGGTCGTGTGGTCAACATCACCTCCAGCGCGGTGAAGGCGCCCATCGACATATTGGGTTTGTCCAACGGTGCACGCAGCGGCTTGACGGGTTTCGTGGCCGGCGTGGCCCGCACTGCCAAGCTGGCTTCGGCCAATGTCACCATCAACAATCTTTTGCCGGGCTCCTACGACACCGACCGACTCAAGGCCACCATTGCGGCCGGCGCGCAAAGAAGCGGGCAGCCGGTGCAGGCCGTCACGCAGGCACGCACTGCGGCCATCCCGGCGCGGCGCTTTGGCAAGCCCGAAGAGTTCGGCGCGGCCTGTGCCTTCCTTTGCAGCGAGCAAGCCTCCTACATCACAGGGCAGAATATTCTGACCGACGGTGGCGCATACCCCGGCACCTATTGAGCACCTTGCGTCAGCGACGCGCGGACGACACGAGAATGCCGCCCACAATCAGCGCGAAGGCCAGCGCGTGGTAGAGATGCGGCAACTCGCCCAGGAACGCCGCTGACATCAGCGCCGCAAACAGCGGCGTGAGGTTGGAGAAGAAGCCAGCTACCGTGGGCCCAACCCGACTGACACCCAAGCCCCAGCAGCGGTAGGCCAAAATTGCAGGCCCAACGGCCACATACGCCAGCGCGGCTGCAAGAGGCCAGCTCCATGCGATGTGAACCTCAGCCTGCGTCCATTCGCCAGCGGCAAACAAGGCAGACCAACCCAGGCCCATCACGATCTGGGCCATCAAGAAGGCCGCCCAATCGTTGCGGATGTGGGGCGGATCACCCGGCCGCATCAAGAGCCAGCTATAGCAAGCCCAGGCGGCCGTTGCCAGCAGTATGTAGAAATCCCCGGGCACCAGCCGCACCTGGGTCAGCATCTCCAGGTCGCCCCGGCACAGCACCACCAACACACCGACGATCGACAGCGCCGCGCCAGCCAACTGCCTGCTTGAAATTCGCTGACCAAAGAACAATGCACCTACACCCAGCATCCAGACCGGCGAGCTAGCGGCCACCAGGGTGACGTTGAGCGGGGTGGACGTCTTGAGGGCGAGGTACTGCAAGGCGTTGTAGACGCCCACGCCCAGAAGCCCCAGCACTGCAAAGCGCCGCCAATGGCGCCACATGCCGCTGGCTGGCCGAAGTACCCAGCCCGCCAGCGGTAGCAAAAGGGCGAAGGCCAGTGCCCAGCGCAGCAGGTTCAAAGTGACAGGCGGCACCATCTGGTTGACTAGGCGGCCCACCACGGCATTGCCTGCCCACAGCAAGGGCGGCACGGTGAGCAAGGCGGCGGTGGAAAAATTCAGTCGGTTGTTCATGGGCGCGAAGCTGCGAATGTATCTCTTTGGGCAAGCAGGTTGCCAGGCAGGGGTTGAAGATTCATGGCACCATGCCGGCCTGACTACGCAAAGAGGAGCAATTCATGAGCAAAGCAGTGCAGATCACCCAGCATGGCGGTCCCGAGCAACTCAAAATCGTTGACGTGAGTGTCGGCGAGCCCGGCCCTGGCGAGATTCGCATACGCCACCGCGCGGTGGGACTGAACTTCATCGACGTGTACCAACGCAGTGGCACCTACCCGTTCTCCATGCCTTTGCAGTTGGGCATGGAGGCTGCAGGTGTGGTCGAAGCAGTGGGGCAGGGCGTGACCCACCTGCGTGCCGGAGACCGGGCC
Organism: Comamonadaceae bacterium; assembly: GCA_947476285.1. Classification (GTDB taxonomy): domain Bacteria; phylum Pseudomonadota; class Gammaproteobacteria; order Burkholderiales; family Burkholderiaceae_C; genus Ramlibacter. Next base: position 35,227 of record CANJPU010000048.1, read on the forward strand.
GCTTATGCCAGCCAGCCCCCGGGCGCCTATTGCGAAGTTCGGGTGATGCCCGCCAAATGCGTGTGCAAACTGCCCGATGCAATCGACTTCGACACGGGCGCAGCCATGATGCTCAAGGGCCTCACGGCGCAATACCTGCTGAAGAAAGCGCAGCCGCAAGGCGGGCTTCACCCTGGGGACTTTGTGCTTTTTCATGCCGCAGCCGGTGGCGTTGGGCTGATCGCCTGCCAGTGGGCGCGCGCGCTGGGCCTGCAACTGATTGGTACGGCCGGCACCGATGCGAAATGCGCGCTCGCCAAGGAGCACGGCGCGGCGCACGTCATCAACTATGCCAAGGAAGATTTTCTCGCCCGCGTCAAGGAAATCACCCAGGGACGCGGCGTGAAGGTGGTGTACGACTCGGTGGGCAAGGACACATGGGAGAAATCCCTTGATTGCCTGCAGCCATTCGGCTTGATGGCCTGCTTTGGCACGGCATCGGGTGCACCGGCGCCGATCGCGCCCAATGTGCTGGGCAACAAAGGGTCTATCTATCTCACGCGCCAGACATTGTTCACTCACATCGCCACCCGCGAATCGACGCAGGCCATGGCTGACGAGTTGTTCGAAGCAGTGCTGAGCGGCAAAGTGCGCATCCGCATCGATCAGCGCTATCCACTTGAGCAGGTGCAGCAGGCGCACCGCGATCTGGAGGCGCGCAAGACCACTGGCAGCACCATCTTGACCCTGTGAACCGACAGCATCTGGCCGCATGGCGCGATGCGCTTGATGCGCGCGCCGCCCAGCCACCTGCCCGAGCGCGGGTGGCGCTTTGGGCGGGCCAGGCGCGCATTGGTTCGGTGGAGCCAGACTACCTGTCGCGCATGGCCTTGCGCAGTGGATTGGTTCAGGCGCAGACACGCGGCGGTGAGAGCGGCTGGTGCATCATGGGCGAGCCCACGGAAAGTTTGCGCGAGTTGGCCCTGGCAATGCGTGATGCCGATTTGGCCCCGAACTGGCGCGACGAGCAATTGCCTGTGACCGACGAATCCGGTCGCAGACTGGGCACGGTGGAGCGCGCGGTGGTCAGGCCCTTGGGCATCACCACTTTTGCGGTGCACCTGGCCGGCCTGTCACCCGGGGGTGCGCATTGGGTGCAACAGCGCGCGCTGGACAAACCCAATGACCCCGGGCTGTGGGACACGCTCATGGGCGGGATGATCCCCGCAGATGACAGCCTGCAGCAGGCGCTGGCGCGTGAGACCTGGGAGGAGGCAGGCCTGCGCCTTGCGCAACTGGCGCAGCTGCAGCATGGCGGGCGCATCAGCATTCGCAGGCCCACCGCCGATGTGCAAGCGGGCTATGTGGTGGAGCACATCGAATGGTTCCGCTGCGTCGTCCCTGAGGGCGTCGTGCCTGTTAACCAGGATGGCGAGGTCGCGCAATTCAGGCTGATGCAGGCCGATGAGCTGATCGAGCGCATGCTGCGCGACGAATTCACTCTGGAGGCCGCGCGGATTTTCAGCGCCTTAACCTGCAGCTCCATCACCTAGTTTCGCCTGCCGCAAGCGATTGGGTGCGAGCGCGCCGGCTGATTCGAGTATGGGGTAGGCGATCGAGCAGATGTGTGAATTGATGCGCTTGAGGTCGCTGATCAGATCAATGTGCAGCGAACTGGTCTCTATGCTTTGCATGGTGTTGTCCGACAGGCGCGTGAGATGGGTGGCTGCATAGGCGCGCTCCAGGTCGCGAAAGTGCGCTTTTTCTTCCAGCAGTTTTTGTGCGTCGCGCACCGTGCCGTTCAAGAACACGCTCATGCCCAGGCGCAAGTTGTCGATCAGGCGGGCATGCAGCTCGCAGATCTCGGTCATGCCGGCGTCGGAGAAGCTGCGTCCCTTCTTGATTTTCTTGTCCTCTATGTCGATGAGCACTCGCTCGATGATGTCGCCGATCTGCTCCATGTTGATCGTGAAGCTGATGATGTCGGTCCAGCGTCGGCTTTCTTCTTCGCCCAGCGCCTCGCGCGAGATTTTGGTCAGGTAGTACTTGATGGCTGAGTAGAGTTCATCGACGCTGTCGTCGAGTTTGCGCAGATCTTGAGCGAGTTGGAGGTCGTTGGTCTTGATCACGGTGAGCATGCCCACCATCATGGTCTCCACCACATCGGCTTGGTGCAGTGCCTCGCGCGCAGCGCACGAGATGGCCAGCGAGGGCGTGGCAAGGGCCGAGGGGTCGAGGTGGTGCGGCCGGCCCGCCACCAGTGTCTTGGCCGGCTTGGGCAGCCAATGCGCGACCCATTTGCCGATCAACTGTGTGAACCCGATGAAGACAATGGCGATCATGAGATTCAGACTCAGGTGAAACAGCACCACCGCAGTGGCTGGGTCGGGCATGTACGGCCCCACCAGGCGAAGCCATAGGCCGACCAGCGGCGCTGCAATCAGCACCCCCAGGGCCTTGAATACAAAATTGCCCAGGGGCACCTGCCGCACCTCCACCGCGGAGCGGGCTGTGGTCAGCAAGGCCAGCAAGCCGCTGCCCAGGTTGGCGCCCAGCACCAGGCCCAGCGCCGGCTCCAGCGGAATGATGCCCGAGGCGGCCATGGTCGCGGTCAGCAAGACCATGGCCAGGCTGGAGTAGGCGATGAGCGAGAGGAATGCGCCCACAGTGATCTCCAGCAGCAAATCGCTTGTGATGGAACCCAGCAAAGCCTTGACGGCGGGCGAATGGGTCATGATTTCGGTGGAAGTGGCCACCAGCCGCAAGGCCAGCAGCATCAAGCCCAGGCCGATCAGGATGCGGCCGATGCGCCCGACCACGCTGCTTTGTCGCGACAGGAAAAGAACCACACCTACGAAGATGAACAGGGGCGAGAGCCATGACAGATCAAATGAGAACACCACCGCCATCAGGCTGCTGCCCACATCGGCGCCCAGCATCACCGCCAGAGCCAGGGGCAGAGTGACCATTCCCTGCCCAACGAAGGAGGAAACGATGAGTGCGGTGGCCGTGCTCGACTGCACCAGCGCGGTGACGCCCAGGCCCGACAGGGCCGCGGCCCAGCGATTGGCCAGACTGTGCGAGAGCAGATTGCGCAAGTTGGCGCCGAACACCCGAAGGATGCCGGTGCGAACGAGATGGGTGCCCCACACCAGCAGCGCGATGGCTGCCAGAAGATTCAACAGATGCTTCATGCTTGACGCATTGACTATACGCCTTGCGTGAGCGCGCGGTCCATGCGAATGGCCTACGCGCCAGGGCGTGCGCGTCGCACTCGTAACAGCTCGTCCAGAATCAGACAGGCTGCACCGATGGTGATGGTGCTGTCCGCCACATTGAAGGCCGGAAAATACCAGCCGCGCCAATGGAGTTGGATGAAGTCGACCACATAGCCGTGCAAAAGGCGGTCCACCACATTGCCCACCGCGCCGCCCAGAATGCAGGCCAGCGCAAAGCAGAACAGGCGTTGCCCTGCGTGCGAGCGCAGCATCCAGATGATGAAGATGGCTGCGCCCACGCCGACGGCTGTGAAGAACCATCGTTGCCAGCCCGAAGCGCCCGCCAGAAAGGAAAACGCAGCGCCGGTGTTGTGGGCCCGCACGATGTTGAACATGCCTGCGACATAGGTAGAGTCGCCGAACTGGTAGTAGCCCAGGATCAAGACCTTGGTGAACTGGTCGGCAATCAGGATGATCAGCGACAGACCCAGCCAGGGCAGCCAGCCGGACTTCTCGGCCCGGGCCATCAGGCGAACTTCCTGTCTTCGCCCGCGCCGAAGAGGTTGCTGATGCATCGGCCGCAGAGGGTCGGGTGCGCATCGTCTTGGCCCACTTCGTCGCGCCAGTGCCAGCAACGATCGCATTTGATTGCCTCGGACGGCGCGACCTTTACTGCCATCGCATCGCCAGCCATCACCTCCATCACCGAGGTAATGAAAACGAACTTGAGGTCATCGCCCAGGCTGGCCAGTGCCGACCACAACTCTCCGTGGCTGGCCATGGGCACGGTGAGCTCCACATTCGCCTGCAATGACGAGCCCACCTTGCCCGCTTCGCGCAGGGACTCGATCTCTTTGTTGACCATCTCGCGAGCCGCGCGGATGCGCGTCCACTTGGCGATGAGCTCAGCGTCTGGGCCGCCGATTTCGGCATAGGTTTCGAAGAAAATGGATTCGGAGTCGCCGAACAGCTTCCAGGCTTCTTCGGCTGTGAAGCTAAGGAAAGGCGCCATCCAGCGCAGCATGGCGTGCGTGATGTTCCACAGCGCGGTCTGCGCGCTGCGCCGCGCCAGGGATTTGGGCGCGCTGGTGTAGAGGCGGTCTTTCAGAATGTCGAGGTAGAAGGCGCCGAGGTCTTCAGAGCAGTAGATCTGCAGCTTGGCCACCACCGGGTGAAATTCATAGACCTCATAGTGAGCCAGTACCTCGGCCTGGAACTGCGCCGCGCGCGACAGCGCGTAGCGGTCGATCTCCAGCATGTCCTGCAGCGCGACTGCGTCCTTAGCCGGATCGAAATCGCTCACGTTGGCCAGCAGGAAGCGCAGCGTATTGCGGATGCGGCGGTAGGCATCGACCACCCGCGCGAGGATCTTGTCATCCCCGGCGATGTCGCCTGAGTAATCAGATGCCGCCACCCACAGGCGGATGATTTCCGCGCCGAGTTTCTTGCTGGTCTCTTGCGGGTCCACTCCGTTGCCCATTGACTTGCTCATCTTGCGGCCCTGGCTGTCCACAGTGAATCCGTGGGTCAGCAGGCCGCGGTAGGGCGCGCGGCCGTACATGGCGCAAGCTGTCAGCAGCGAGGAGTGGAACCAGCCGCGGTGCTGGTCATGGCCTTCAAGGTAAAGGTCGGCCTGCGGCCCGTCTTCATGGCCCGCACCTGCATGCGAGCACTGCAGCACAGTGGTGTGGGTGGTGCCGGAATCGAACCACACTTCAAGGATGTCGGTGCTCTTGGTGTAGAGCGGCGCATCTTGCGCTCCGATGATGGACTCGGGCGTGGCCTTGCTCCAGGCTTCGACACCGCCTTGCTCGACCATGTCGGCGGCCAGGTCGAGGATTTCCATGGTGCGCGGGTGCAGTTCGCCCGAATCCTTGTGCAGGAAGAAAGGCAGGGGCACGCCCCAACTGCGTTGGCGGCTGATGCACCAGTCGGGCCGCCCGGCGATCATGTCGCGCAGACGCGCCTTGCCGTTCTCCGGGTAGAAGCTGGTGTCCTCGATTGCCTCCAGCGCCATCTGGCGCAAGGTCTTGGGCGCTTTGTCCTTTGTGAACACGCCTTCGCCTTCATCCATGCGGACGAACCACTGCGCGGCAGCGCGGTAGATGACAGGCGTCTTGTGGCGCCAGCAATGCGGGTAGCTGTGGCTGAGGCTCTCGGTGGCGAACAGGCGCCCCGCATCGCGCAGGGCGTCCAGAATCTGAGGCACTGCTTTCCAGATGTTCAGGCCGCCGAACAGGGGGAAGTCGGCCGCATACGAGCCATTGCCCTGCACCGGGTTGAGAATGTCGTCGTAGGCCATGCCGTGCGCGACGCAGGAGTTGAAGTCTTCCACGCCGTAGGCGGGCGACGAGTGAACGATCCCGGTGCCGTCCTCAGCGGTGGCGTAGTCGGCCAGGTAGACCGGCGACAGCCGCCGATAGCCGGCATCAACGTCGTACAGCGGATGCTGGAAATTCAGGCCGCCCAGCTTCTCGCCTTTGACGGTGGCCAGCACTTGGCCGGTGAGCTGATAGCGGGCCATGCATTTTTCAACCAACGAGGCGGCCAGCACCAACAGCCCGCGCTCGGTCTGCACCAGTGCGTATTCGAGCTCTGGGTTGAGATTGAGCGCCTGGTTGGCCGGGATGGTCCAGGCGGTGGTGGTCCAGATGACGACGAAGATGGATTGGGTGGCTGCGGGCAGACCGAAGGCCGCCAGCACCTTGTCCGGCTCGTGGGCCTGGAGGGCCACATCCAGCGTTTGCGATTTCTTGTCGGCGTACTCGATCTCGAACTCAGCCAGCGAGGAGCCGCAGTCAAAGCACCAGTAAACGGGCTTGAGGCCACGGTAGACGAAGCCACGCTCGACCACGCGCTTGAAGGCGCGGATTTCTGCTGCCTCATTGACGAAGTCCATGGTGCGGTAGGGGTGGTCCCAGTCGCCCAGCACGCCCAGGCGCTTGAAGTCGGCCATCTGGATGCCGATTTGCTCGGTGGCGAAGGCGCGGCTCTTGGCCTGCATCTCGTCGCGTTGCAGCTTGCGCCCGTGTTTTTTCTCGATCGCGTTCTCGATGGGCAGGCCGTGGCAGTCCCAGCCGGGGATGTAGGCCGCGTCCATGCCCTTGAGTTGGCGCGCCTTGACGATCATGTCTTTCAGGATCTTGTTGAGCGCGTGGCCCATGTGGATCTGGCCATTGGCATAGGGCGGGCCGTCATGCAGGACGAATTTCTCGTGGCCGCAGCGCGCGGCGCGCAATTTCTTGTAGAGGCCTTGCTCTTCCCATTCCTTGACCCACTGGGGTTCGCGCTTGGGCAGATCGCCGCGCATGGGAAAGGGTGTGTCAGGCAGGTTCAGCGTGGCGCGGTAATCGGTCTTGTCTGTCATGGTCTGCTCGAAGGGGCTTCGACAGGCTCAGCCCGAACGGGAAGGTGATCGGAGCGATGTGAACGCCGCTCGCCCTGAGCCTGTCCAAGGGCGCGCAGCACGGTGCGTGCGGGTTAAATTCGGTCGCGGGTGGTTTGTCTGCGGGTCGAAGCGAAGAACGCGCGCGCATCGTCACAGTCCTTGGCAATGCCGGCTTTGAGGGCATCGAGGCTGTCGTACTTGAGTTCGTCGTGCAGTTTGTGCAGCAGGTCCACGCAGATGATTTTACCGTAGGCCCCTTCCGGTCCCAGTTTCTGGGGCCACTCCAGGCAATAGGTTTCCAAAAGAACCCGGCCGCCATTGACATCCTGGGCATCCAAAGAAGGGCGTATGCCCAGATTGGCCACGCCGATCAGGGGTTCATCGTGCAGGCCATGCACACGCACCGCAAAGATGCCGCTGGCGGCGGGGCTCCAGTGGGAAAAGCGCAGGTTGAGGGTCTTGAAGCCGAGCTGACGCCCCAGCTTGCGGCCGTGCACCACATGGCCGCTGATGCTGTAGGGCCGGCCCAGCAGGCCGGTCACGCCGCTCATGTCGCCCTGGGCCAGTGCAGTGCGCACTGCCGAGCTGGAGACCCGGTTGCCGTGCACTTCGTAGCTGTTCATTCGCGCAACGTCAAAGCCCATTTCGCTACCGGCAGCATCGAGCATCGCGTAGTCGCCCACGCGCTTGGCGCCAAAGCGGAAGTCGTCGCCCACCAGCACGTAGCGGCTTGCGAGTCCCTGCACAAGCACCTTGCGGATGAAATCCTCAGCCGGCTGTGTCGACAGCTTGGCATCGAAAGGCAGCACCACGCATTGGTCCACGCCGCAGCGGGACAGCTCGGTGAGCTTGTCGCGCAAGGTGGCCACCCGTGCTGGCGCGCTGTTTGGTTTGCCAGTGAGCGCGGCGAAATAATCGCGCGGATGCGGCTCGAAGGTCAGCACACAACTGGGCACGCGCCGATGCTGGGCTTCGTTGTTCAACAGCGCCAGCATCGCCTGATGGCCGCGGTGCACACCGTCGAAATTGCCGATCGTCAACGCGCAGGCTTGTGCGATTCCGTGGTGCTTGAATCCTCTGAAAACTTGCATTGCGGCCGATTAGTATCTTTTTGATATCAGCTTGTGCCCGCCCGTCATGCAGCGCAGGGTCTTTCCTGCCTCAGGAGCGTCACGAAAACAGGGTATATTGTGCTGTACTGCGCCGCTAGCAGCCTGTCGGACTTTGGGCGTCGAAGCGAAATTTGCGAAAACCGAGGACAGTTTTTTCCGCATTCGCAGCCCCATAGCCCAGCTATGGGGCAAGAAGGCGGGAAAAAATGGACCGGTTTCTCGCAAATTGCAGCCGACGTTCCCAAAGT